>CAWATJ010000011.1:0-348200 GCA_963784965.1 uncultured Thermoleophilia bacterium | reverse complement strand
ATGAGCATCGCCATCCTGATCGGCCTCATCGTGATCGTCATCGTGCTCGGGTGGAAACGACCACCCGGAGGCGGCTGACGCCTCTAGAACCCGGCAGGTCTGCCGGCTGAAAGAGGAAGGGCCGATTCACGCTTCCCCCGGAGACCAGCCCCTGCTCGCCACGATGCCCGAGCCGTCACCCGGACGGGGCACGGCACTGGAGCATGCACCAGATGGCCGCAGCGTAAGGCATCTCGCCGACGACCGTGCACCCGATCCGGCGTGAGCACAAGCTCAAGCCGCACCAGATCCGGTCGTTCAAGTTCTCCAACGACCCGCAGTTGGTGAAGAAGGTGATCGACCGATGGCCCCGGCCGGACAGCAGGCCTCACGTCCAGAACGAAGGGTTCGCACGAGACGCATTTCCTCACCGAGCGATCAGACCTGAAAAATCGCTCCTTTGCAGGGGCGTCGTTGTGTTTCTTACAACGGATGGAGCCGAGGGGGCTCGAACCCCTGACCTTCTGACTGCCAGTCAGACGCTCTCCCAGCTGAGCTACGGCCCCAGAGTCCGGCATTGTAGATGCTCGAAGCCAAAGTCGTCCGCCCAGTTGATCCCTGCCCGTTGGTTGTGGCGAGTGGGTCGGAGACGAAGCTGGATCGTCGCTCGTTCTCCGAGCCGGCTCATCGGGAAGAACAAGCAGCGGCCGAGATCGCCGCAGTATGCGGCTATCGCATCGATCTGGCCGCCGGAGTAGCCCCGCTTCAACTGCCCGACGCGTGGGCGTCGGCACGGATAACAGCGGATGGATACAACGACTTCGAGACGGCTCAACCCGAGCTTGATGAACGAAGATCAGGCCGTCGCGACGGCCTCGAGCTTCGGCACATCGCTCCAGAGATCCTCGAGCCGATAGAACGACCGGGTCTCGTGGGTGAAGACGTGCAGGACGGAGTCGTGGTAGTCGGCGACGATCCAGGTCGCCTCGCGTTCCCCGGCCACGGCACGCGGCAGGAGTCCTTCGTCGCGTTTGAGGGCGAAATGGACCTCGTCGCTGATCGCCTTCACCTGGCGCGTGTTACCGCCCGTCGCAATCACGAAGAAATCGGTGTAGTCGCACACAGCCCGCATGTCGAGGATGGTGACGTCGGTCGCGAGCTTCTCCTCGCAGAGGGCGGCGATGCGGCGAGCTTGCTCGAGCGATGTCAGGTCGGTCAGCTTCCTCGGTTGGGAGAGGGCAGAATCGTGATCGTGCCGCCCCTGGAACGGTCGAGCGGAGTGTACCGGCGGCTCACGGACACATCAGCTGCCGCGATACAGATCGAGGCGCTCGATCTCGGCGGCGACCGCCGCCGGGACGAGCTCGTCGATCGGGAGCCCGACGGCGACCCGGTCGCGAACCTCCGAGGAGGAGACGGTGAGCGGGGTGATCGGGAAGAGCTCGACCCGGTCGGGTCGGGGCAGCGCGGCGACGACGCGCTCCAACTCCGCATTGTCGCTCCCCGGGCGTGTCGCGGCGCCGAGGCGCGCCAGCTCGAGGACGCGCTCCGGGCGCACCCAGGTAGGGAATGCGGCAAGCTCGTCGGCGCCGATCAGGAAGAGGGGGTCGTCGAGGCCGAGCGCTTCGAGTGAGTCGACCGTGCGGGGAAACGGGTCCAGCGTGACCTCTGCCTCGTCGATCGCCGCAAAGGCGAGCTCGGCGAGCAAGAGTCGGATCTGCGGTGCCGTTTCGACGTCCTTGTGCCCCGGTTCAGCGATGACGCGGATGAGTAAGCGATCGACGCGAAAGTGATCGATCGCCTCGCGGGCGAGTGCAACATGCCCGTTGTGCGGAGGGTCGAAGGCGCCGCCGAGAATCCCGACGCGGCTCACTGCCAGATCATGACCTGGTCGCCGATCTCGACCTCCGAGCCCGCCCTGACACCCGCAGCCCGCAGGGCCTCCGCGAGTTCCTCCCCTTCGGGTGCCGTGCCGACGACCCGGAATCCCTGGCCGGTACGAAGCACCCGGAACCGGCGGCGCTCGGGTGGCTTTGGCCGATAGTCGAGGAACGCCGGCAGTTCCACCGCCACCGGGACGGCCTCCGCGGGCAGCTCCTTGGGGCAGTACCGGAAGAGCGCGGCTTCGAGCTCCTCGATTCCGGCGCCCGTTGCGCACGAGATCCGATACACCGCCAGGATCCTCTCGTCGTGCACGGTGAACGGAGCCGGCTCCGGCTGGAGGTCCGATTTGTTGAGAACGACGAGTTGCGGGCGTTCTCCGAGGCCGGCGCCGTAGGCGGCGAGCTCGCGATCGATCACACCGTACCGCTCGTCGGCGTCGCCGTCGGAGGCGTCGATCACGTGGAGCAGGATGCGTGCCCGCTCGAGGTGCGCGAGGAACTCGTGCCCGAGGCCGACGCCTTCGCTCGCGCCCTCGATCAGGCCCGGAACGTCGGCCACTGTGAGCTGCCGCCCGTCGGGGCCGTCCATCGTCCCGAGCATCGGCGCGAGCGTGGTGAACGGGTAGTCGGCGACCTTCGGCTTCGCATTCGAGATCCGGCGCAGGAGCGACGACTTGCCGGCATTCGGCAGCCCTGCGCACGCGGCGTCTGCCATCAACTTGAGGTGCAGCTCGAGCTCGCACGATTCTCCCGGAAGCCCGGTCTCGGCGTATCGCGGCGTCTGTCTCGTCGGCGTGGCGAAATGCGAGTTCCCGCGGCCGCCGCCGCCGCCGCGGGCCACCACGATCCGCGTTCCGTCCTGCCGTAGATCGGTGACGAGCGTCCCGTCGTCGGCATCGGTCACCTGTGTCCCCACGGGAACGGCGAGAACGATGTCGGCGCCGTCGGCACCGTGCTTGCGGGTCCCGCGGCCGTTGCCACCCCGCTTCGCGTCGAAGGCCGTCTTGGCGCGAAACGCCGACAGATCGCGCAAATCGGCGTCGGCGACGAGAACGATGTCTCCCCCGCGGCCACCGTCACCGCCGTCCGGCCCGCCTTTCGGCACGAACTTCTCGCGACGGAAGCTGAGGCCGCCGTCACCGCCGCGCCCCGCATGGACACGAATGCGTGCCCGATCGTGGAACATGCTCATCTGTTCACCTCATCGCCGAACGAAGCCGCCCACGCGCCCAGAGAGGCGCGGCGGGCTAGCTTGCGAGCTCGTTGACCGAGATGAAGCGTTTGTCGCCCGACCGGCGAAACTCGACGACGCCCTCGCGCTTGGCAAAGATCGTGTGGTCACGACCGAGGCCGACACCGTCACCGGGCCGAAACCGGGTTCCGCGCTGGCGCACGATGATCATGCCGGCCTTGACCTCTTGACCGGCGAAAATCTTCACGCCGAGGCGCTTGCTCTCGGAATCACGACCGTTTCTCGAGGAGCCGAGACCCTTCTTGTGTGCCATCTAGCCCTCATCCTCCTTGACGGTCTCCGGCGACACGTCCGCGCTCGGCTCGGCCGCGGCAGCCGGCTTCGCCTTGGCTGCGGCCCGCTTCTTGGCGCCGATCGACTCGATCTCGATCTGCGTCAGCGCGGCACGGAAGCCCGTGTGACGCTTGTAACCCGTGCGCTTCTTGTACTTGCCGATCCGGATCTTCGGGCCGCGCTGCCGGCCGAGAACTTTGACCGTGACGATCACGTCCGCCGGTGAGAGCGACGGCGCGCCGTCCCCGCCGACGAGCAGCACGTCCGGCGTGAACGTCTTGCCGTCCTCGGTCGCGAGCCGATCGACGAGCAACCGCTCGCCCTCGCTGACGCGGTATTGCTTACCACCGAGGGAGATGATTGCGTAGCTCATGCGAGTGCGGTCTCTGGCGCGGAAAATGCGGGCAGACGCCCGCAAGCCGATCGAGTGTAGCGAAACGCCGGCCTCACCTGCGGTCGAAATCGTCGAGCCACTCCGACATCGGCACGTAGCCGGGAGCGGGAGGCTCGTTCGGCGCGGCCGCCTCGGCGACAGGCTCGGGGACTCCGAGCTCCGGTAGATCGCCGCTCAGATCGGCCTCGTCGACGGAGCTCTCGACCACTGCGACGACGCCACCTTCGGCGTCTGCCTCGAGCTCTGCCTCGGCGCCTGCGACGACGGCCGGTTTCTTGCGGCGGTTCTTGCCGCCGCGACTCCCCCGTCGCGTCTTGCGCTTCACCGTGACAGGCGCGTCGCCGTCCTCCCCAGGCATCGCTCCGTTCGGCCCCGCCTCGATCTCGGACCCGGGCTCGACGTCGGGCGCACCTTCGATGTCGGTGTCCACCGGCTCGGCCGCCGCATCGGTCACGGCTTCCTGGATCACGTCCGGCGAGGCCGGCGTGTCCGCCGGGTCGACAGGCACATGGATGCGTGGTACGCGGCGTCGAGCAGGCGTTTTCGGCTTCTCGTTGGAAGAACCGTTCCCCGTGGAAACGGCGGGTTCTGTCAACTCGAGTTCGGCGAGATCGTCTGCAACGCCGGCGGCGTCGGCGACTGCCTCACCGTCGGCATCGAGCTCGGCGGGGGCTCCGGCCACGGAAGGCTTGCGTCGGCGGCGGCCGCCGCGGGATCCACGGCGCGTCCGCTTCTTCGCAGGTGTCGCTCCGTCGGCAGCGGGCTCTGCGGGATCTCGCTCCGCGCCCTCGAACTCGAGGGCGTCGGACCCATCGACGTCGGTTTCGGCAGCGGCCTCCTCGACGTCGCCTCCGTCCTCGAGGTCGACGTCGTGCCCCGTCGGCTCGAGCGCGTCGGCGACAGCCTCTTCCTCGTCGCCGATCGACCCCTCGTCGGTTTCACCCGGCGCCGCAGTCTGCTTCCGGCGGGCAGGAGCCCGGGTCGGCTTCTCGGCCTCGCTCTCGAACGTGATCGGTCCGTCGCCCACCTCAGCGGAGGCTACGAGCGTGGCAAACACCTGTCCTTCGAGCACACGGCCGATCGTGACCTTGGCCTTCTTTCCGACGAGCTTCGCCGCGTCGGCGACGAGAACGTCGATGCCGTCGATCTTGCCGGCGGCGGACGTGGCGTCGTAGCGGCCCACCTCCCCCAGCTTGACCTCGACCGTGGAACCCTCGACCAGCGACGAAACCGGCTGCAGATCCACCAGCTTGCCTTCGGCCACGACGTCGAAATGATCCGTGTGGATATGGCCCTCCGCCGGCACGAGGAAGAAGCGGCGGCGTGTCGCCTCCTCGATCGCGGCGAGTCGGGCACCACCCGGCCCGGCGAGGAGCTCGAGAACGCGCGGATGCAACGCGACGCGGTAGGCCTGAACGCGGCTCCCGGGCGCCGGCAGCGCCCGCAACCGGCGTTCGACCTGCATCGCGACGGTGTGGTCCGAAACGACGATGCCGTCACCGGCACAGGTGGGGCACTTTCGGGTCAGGATCTCACGCGGGCCGTCGGTGACGTTCTGGCGGGTCATCTCGACCAGGCCGAGCGGAGAGATCTCGACGACGTAGGTCTTCGTCCTGTCGCGCTCGAGCTCGCCACGCAGCGCGTCCTCGACGGACGCCCTGTTCTTCGGGTTCGCCATGTCGATGAAGTCGATCACGATGATCCCACCGATATCCCTCAGCCGGAGCTGGCGCACGACCTCTTTCACCGCCTCGAGGTTGTTCTTCGTGATCGTGTCCTCGAGCCGCTGGTTCGAGTTCTTCGAGCGTGAGCCGACGAAGCGGCCCGTGTTCACGTCGATGACGGTGAACGCCTCCGCATAGTCGAAGACGAGGTATCCACCGGACGGAAGGTCGACACGCCGGTCGAGGGTGGACGCGATCTCCTTTTCCACACCCGAGCTCTCGAACAGCGATTCCTTCTCCTTGTAGCGGTGGACGCGCTCGATCATGTGAGGCGAGGTCTTCTTCAGGTAACTGACGATCCGCTTGTGAGTCCGCTCACTGTCGACGTGCGCTGCCACGAAGTCGCCGGCGAAGAGGTCGCGCACGATCCGCAGGGGCAGCTCGGCCTCCTGGTAGACGAGAGTCGGAGCGGTTGCCCCTTTGGCCCGGGCCTGGATCGTCTTCCAGAGCCGCTGCAGGAAGACGAGGTCGCGCTCGACGTCCTCCGCGGAGGCGCCCTCGGCGGCGGTGCGGACGATGACGCCACCCTCCTTCACCTCGAGCCCCTTGATGATGTCCTTCAGCCTCGCGCGCTCGGCGTCCTCGAGCCTCCGCGAAACCCCGAGGCCTTCCCCGTTCGGGACGTAGACGAGAAAGCGACCGGGAAGTGAGATCTCGGTCGTCAGCCTCGCGCCCTTCGTCTTCATCGGGTCCTTGACGGCCTGGACGAGGAGCTGCTCGCCGCGCGAGATCAGATCCTGGATCTTCTTCCCGTGGTGCCGCTTGCCCTCGAGCTCGGGGACGATGATCTCGTCGACGTAGAGAAACCCGTTCTTCTCGAGCCCGATCTCCACGAACGCGGCCTCCATCCCGGGAAGCACGTTGTCGACGACCCCGAGATAGATGTTCCCTGCGATCGAACGCCGCTCCGGCCGCTCGAGGTACACCTCGGCCACCCGATCGTCCTCGATCACGGCGACGCGCTGCTCGCCGATGTCGACCGAGATCAGCAGCTCGCGCTTGGCGGCGGGCAACGGCGCCCGGCGCGGGGGCTGACGGCGTCGCTGGGTGCCGCCGCTCTGTCCGGTACGCCGCCTGTCGGCTGCCCGTTCCGCCCGCTGACTCCGCTCGGACTGATCCCGCACGGGCTCCTTAGCGGCCTTCTCGTCCGTTGCCGCTGCCGACTCGGCCGGGCCTGTGCCCGCCGGGCGCTTCCGACCGCGGCCGCCGCGGCTCCCGCGCCGCCGCTTGCTTCTCAGCGCTTCGGCCTCGGGCCCTGTCTCGTTCGGCTCAGCAATCGCGCTCGCCCGCGCGACCTCGGGCTCAGCCGGGGCGGCGGGAGCTTCTGTTGTTGCGCTCTCGGGTGCGTTCTGCTCGTTCTTCTTGTTCTTCCATCGGAACCAGGGCAAAGAGTGCCTCTCCTCGTTGTAGCGCGCGCGGGCACACAGCTCCCCACCGGGATACCGGCCTCGCGCAGCGGATGTCGAAAACCATGGCCATATTCAATTGGGCCTCGCATGCAGCGTATCAGCGCAAGGGCCTGGAGGCTTGGCGCCGACGACAGTCGACTTCAGGCGGCCGCCGGGCGAAGCCGCGCGCGCCGGGCGCGAACCGCGCGCAAGCGCTGGTTGAGGCGTGCCCAAGCCCACGGCTCGACCTCCGCATAGCGCGTCGCGGACTGCGCGCGCGTGGCCTCGAGATACTCGAACCAAGAGTCGGCCTCTTCGATCTGCAACAGCTCTACTGCGAGTTCCGTATCCGGCACCGGCACTCCCTTCGCGTCTCACGTCGCGTCTCAGTGTCGATGCGATCCTAGGACCCGGTCCGGACGGACCTCCTGGGAGGCGATCAGAAACGGAGGCGTGCAGCGCCGAGCGCGCGCGTACCGGCATATGCGACGGCCGCTCTGACGAGCGGTCCCTTGAGCGGCAGCCGCCGCACGAACGCCCGTGCGCCGAGCCCGAGCCCGAGCGCACCGATCACGGCCGGAGCCGCCGTTAGCGCCAGTTCCTGCGGGTCGCGGGGAAGGACGTCTCCGCGGCTGAGCCCGAGCCGCAACAGCATGCGGCTCTGCGCGAGCGTGAGCAGCGGAAGGTGAGCCTCCTTCAGCCAAGGCGCAGCTGCAATCGCGGCGTTCGCCAGTGCGGTCGTCCCGATCAGCCGCCGTGTGACCGCGTCCCGGAGGACCGGTAGCCGGGCGGCCAACGCCGGTGCGCTGTCGTTCGCAACACGGGCGATCACAGCTGCCAGCTCGGCGATCGGCGGCGACTCCGTCCCCGCCTGGAGCACGTTCCCGGCAAGGAGGTGTGGGATGCGAACGATCCCGCCGCTTTGCACCACGATCAGCGGCGCTCCGGCGCGCGACATGCGGCGGAGGGCTGCCGTCTCGGCGGCGGACGGGTCGCCCTCGACTAGTCGAATCGCAACGGAGGCACGCGAAGGGTCACCGTCGACGACGACTGCGCCCGGGTCGCCACCGGCGGCGAGCGCTGCGGCGAGCTCTCGGGCTCCGACGCCCGAGACGACGATCTGTGCCGCCGAGCTCTCGAGCCCACGAGTCTCGCGGACGAGACCGATCACCTGGCCGATCCCGATGCCAAAGGGCACTAGCGACCACCTTCATCGCGGCCGCGGGCGTGGATCGCCTGCAGGACGCCGACGGCGAGGAGGTTCGCGACCATCGAGGAGCCGCCGACCGTGACGAACGGGAGCGGGATCCCCGTTACCGGGGCGATCCCCATCGTCATGCCGACGTTGACGAATACCTCGAAGAGGAACGCAAAGACGATCCCACCCGCGACGATCGCACTGTAGAGGTCTCCCGCCACCGTGATGACGCGCAGTCCGCGCCAGACGACGAGGAGGTACAGCAGCAGGAGGATCGAGGTGCCGATGAACCCTCGTTGCTCGGCAAACGAGGCGAAGACGAAGTCGGTCGCGTGTTCGGGAAGGTAGTCGAGACGCGTCTGGCTCGCACCCTCGACCCCACGGCCCGAGAGCCCGCCGGCCCCGACTGCCGTCCGCGACTGTGTCACGTTGTACGTCAGCCCACCCGGATCGCTGGCGGGGTTGGTGAAGCCGGTCAGGCGGGCGGTCTGGTACGGCTTGAGCACCTCGACACCGGCCGCCGGGAGAAACCAGAGCACGCTGGTCAGGAGCAGGACGGTGCCGGCACCGAGCAGGACCAGGTGCAGCCATCGGACCCCCGAGAGGAACAACACGGCAGTGAGAGCGGCACCGTAGACGAGGGCGGTGCCGAGATCGGGCTGGAGAAAGACGAGGCCCATCGGCAGGAGGCCGAGGCCGATCGCGGCCGCGACGGTACCGAACTCGCCGACGCGACGCCCCCTCTCGACGAGGAAGCCGGCGATCGCCAGCACGAGGAAGAGCTTGCCGAACTCGGAGGGCTGGAACTGGAACGGACCGAGGTCGATCCAGCGCTTCGAGCCACGCACCGCCTCGGCGAAGACGAAGACGAAGATCATCACGCCGATCGTGCCGCCGTAGAGGAACCGCCAGTGGCGTTGGTAGACCGACGGCGGGATCAGGATCGCGACGAGCATGCCGGCGACACCGACGCCGGCGGCGAGGGCCTGTCGGGTGACGAAGTAACCGGGGTTGCCCGGGATGTCGAATCTCGTGATCCCCCCGATGGCCCAGAGGCCGTATCCGACGAGAGTCGCAACGGCGAGCAGCAGCAGCCAGTCGAGCCGCCGCACGACTGCACCCATGTCGAGGACGCCGAGCGACGGCGACCGGAGCGACGGCGGGCGATGGCGCGTGTCGGCGATCAATCGACGTTCACCAGCGCCTGGGAGCCGGCTTTTCGGTTGAAGAACTTCTCGAAGACTCGGAGCGCGGCCGGCGCTGCCGCCGATGAACCGTGGCCACCGTTCTCGATCACGGCGCAGACGACGAGCTCGGCGCTGTCGGAAGGCCCGTAGCCGCACCACCACGACTGATCCTCGAGGTGCCCCACCGGGTAGCCCGGAAGATTGACGACCTTTTCGGCGGTCCCTGTCTTGCCAGCGATCGAGATCGGGTAGCTGCCGAAGATGCCGGACGACGTTCCCTCGCTCGAGTGCGTCGCAGTCCACAGTCCCTCACGCACCGCCTGCAGCGCCGCCGGGTCGACACCCGCATCGCGCGGCGGGTCGGGCGGAAACTGGCGGATCGTGACGGGTTGTTGCCGATTGGGGCCCGGCTGCTCGACGCCCGAGACGACGTACGGCGTCACGAGTTTACCCCCGTTCGCGATCATCGCGTAGAAGCGGGCCATTTGCAGCGGCGTCACCGTGACGTCCTTCTGACCGATCGCGAGCTGGATCGAGTCGCCGGGGTTCCAGGCCTTGTCCCAGTCGCTCTTGAAGGTCTTCTTCCGCCACGCCGGCGTCGGCACGATCGTCTGCCACGACGGTGCCTCGTTGCCGATGTCGAGACCCGTGGGCGCTCCGAAGCCGAACCTTCGAGCCCACTCCTGCAGGCGGCTCCGCGCCGCCGGACCACCCTCGTAGAACCGGTTGCCGACGTTGTAGAAGTAGGTGTCACACGACGTCGCAAGTGCCTCCGGCAGGTTCATCGGCCGGTTGACGTAGGGATCCCAGTTCTTGAAGACCTGCTTGTCGCGGCCGTACTCTGCCGTCGGCGTGCACTGGATCGAGGAGTAGGGCGAGAGAAGATGCTCCTGCATCGCAGCCAGAGCCGTGACGGGCTTCCAGGTCGATCCGGGCGGGTAGGCGACCTGGGTGACCCGGTTGAGGCCGGGGAAGTTCGCCGATTTGGCGGCGGCGTCGTTCACGAGCGGGGCGAGCTTGTCGGGGTCGATGCGACCGACGTACACCGAGGGTTTATAGGTGGGGTACGACGCCATGGCCCGCACGGCGCCGTCGCGAGGGTCGAGCGCGATGATGGCACCGCCGGCCACGTTGTACTGCTTGTTGGCCTTCGCGAGCGCTATCCCCTCGCGGATGGCACGCTCCGCGGCGCGCTGGACGCCGATGTCGATCGTCAGCCGGACCGCCGTTCCGGGTCGCGCGTCCCGTCTGATCTCGAGCGGGCTCTGCGGACGGCCGAGCGAGTCCACCCGAATCTGGGCAACTCCGGACTTGCCCCGGAGATACCCATCGTACGCCGCCTCGACTCCCGACTTCCCGATCTTGTCGCCGCCTCGGTAATCGGCGTTCGCCGCCTGCTTCCGCTTCAACTCCGCGGGTGAGATCTCGCCGACGTACCCGAGGACCTGCGCTGCGAGCGACTGGTAGGGGTAGTCACGCAGGTACGTCTGCTGGATCTGCACACCGGGGAACTCGGACGCGTGCTCCTGCAGGTAGTAGACCTGGTCGTCGTGAACCGCCGTCTTCACCGTGATGGGCGTGAGAGGATCGACGCGCCGGCCCTCCACCTCACGAGCGAGGCGACCCGTCGGCACGTCGAGGACAGCGGCGAGGCGCTTGATCATCCGGTAGCGCCCCTCCTTCTTGGGCATGTCGCCGACCCACAGCTTGACCGCGGTTCCCGGAACGTTTCCGACGATCACCTTTCCGGTTCGGTCGAGAATCGGTCCGCGAGGGGCTTCGACCCGAATCGTCCGCAGCTGATTGTTCTGGGCCGCATCGAGATACTGCGCACCCGAGAGCACCTGTAACGACCAGAGCCGGAAGAAGAGGACCGCAAAGACGGCGATCGCGACGATGCCGAGCACGCCGACTCGCAAGGCCAGCCCCGGCGTCAGGCGGTACGGCGCGCTGACGCCCGGATCGGGCGGAAGGAAGCGGGGCGAGGTGTTACGCCGCTCGCCGTACGGGGCGTCAGACAAGCAACTCGACCTCCCGCACCCGTTCCACGCGCTCGGTCGTGCCGATCAGCCGGCGAACGAGCCCGAAGACGGGGTAGGCGAGAAGGGCGTTCCAGAGCACGGTGGCCGGCAACGCGACGAGAACCGTGCGCGCCGCGACGGGCTCGCCCAGCATGGCATGGAGTGCGTAGCCGCCCACCTCCATGAAGACGGTCGCCGCCACGGTGGCCACGAGTGGCGCGTGAGCCCGGCTTCGTCCCGTCGTCTCGCCGTAGCGACCTGTCCAGTAGCCCGCGAGAGTGAGGAGGAGGGACGTGAGACCGAGTGTCCCGAGCGTCGCGACATCGACGATCAGCCCGGCGACGAAGCCCACGATCGCGCCGGTGAGGGAGCCGCGGAGGAGGGCGATCGAGACGAGCGTCACGAGCAAGACGTCCGGCCCGCCTCCGGCGATCCCGACCGCCGAGAACGCCGAGACCTGGAGGATTGCGATGACGAACACCGTCACCGCGATCCGAAGGCCGACACCGAGGCTCACGGTTGCCCGCCCTTGCGCACGAGCACGAGCACGGCGTCGATCCGGTCGAAATCTGCGAACGGCTCCACCTGCACCTGCTTCCAGAGGTCGGTGTCCGCCTGCCCGACGCTCGTCACACGGCCGATCGGGATACCCCTCGGGTACAGCGAGGCGAGCTTGCTGGAGCGCCAACCCGCGGTTACGATCGTGTCGCCGACGGCAACCTTCAGCTTCTTCGGAACTCGATCGAAGATGAGCGTCGATGCGGACGCGCGCCCGTGTTTGACGATGCCCGAGGCACCGGACTTGACGTCGATGGCCGATACCGCGAGCTGCTCGTCCGTGAGGAGCGTCACGCGTGCAGAGCGGGAGTAGACCCGCGTCACTCGCCCGAGAAACCCGTTCTCGGTCACGACCGGGGCGTCGAGCGCCACGCCGTCGTTCGATCCAACCGCGACGACGACGTCCTGCGCGAAGCTTCCCGTCGGACGGGCGATCACGGCCGCGGCAAGGCCGGTGTAGTCGCCGGGGAACCGCGGACCGTCGCGGAACGCGAGCAGCGCCTTGAGCTTGTCGTTCTCGTTCGCCGCGAACTGGTTCTGAATCAGCTGCTGGCGCAGTGCCTCGTTCTCCTCACGGAGCTGCTTCGCGTCGGAGCGCGCAGTGAGGAGCGAGTCCGCCCACCCGTAGACATCTCGAAAAGGTTGCGCGATCCGCTCGCCGGCAATCGTGAAAGGCCGCAGACCGGCCGCGGCAGCGGCCTCTGCGGAGGCGAACGGGCCGGTGTCCGGCTTCCGAAACGAGAGCGTAATCAGCGCGAGCGCAAGCACCACGAGGACACCCACCACGACGCGCCGCCGGAAGGCGGAGGTCGTTCGGGAGGGGGGCTTGCCGGTGGCAGGACGCCGAACGTTGACGCCCAGCACCGCCGTGCGTGCGGTGCGATGACGGGGCACAGCGGCCGATTGTACCGGCCACAAACAGACGGACGGGGTGTCTCCCCTAGCGGCGGGAGCCGTTGCGGCGCTTGCGCGAGCGCTCCGAGCGGTGAATCGCCTCGAACTCTTCGAGGCTGCGACCCGAACCGACGGCGACGCACGTGAGCGGGCTCTCGGCGAGATGCACGGGCATCTGCGTCTCGTGGCGCAGCCGCTCGTCCAGCCCCTGCAGGAGCGCTCCCCCTCCGGCGAGCACGATCCCGCGGTCCATGATGTCCGCCGCCAGCTCGGGCGGCGTCTTGTCGAGGGTCGACTTGATCGCGTCGATGATCTGCGAGACCGGCTCGTCGAGTGCGCGCCGCACCTCTTCCGAGGAGATGATCACCGTCTTCGGGAGACCGGTGAGCATGTCGCGACCGCGCACCTCGGCCTGCACCTCCTCGGGCAGCCGGAAGCCGGAGCCCACCTCGAGCTTGATCTCCTCCGCCGTCTGCTGGCCGACGAGGAGCTTGTACTCCTTCTTGATGTGGGTGACGATTGCGTCGTCCATCTCGTCGCCACCCACTCGCAGCGACTGCGAGACGACGATGCCCCCGAGCGAGATCACCGCCACCTCGGTCGTGCCGCCGCCGATGTCGACGATCATGTTCCCTGTCGGCTCGCCGACCGGCAGTCCGGCGCCGATCGCCGCGGCCATCGGCTCCTCGATCAGGTATGCCTGGCGGGCACCCGCTGCCAACGTGGCGTCCTCGACGGCGCGCTTCTCGACGCCGGTGACCCCGGACGGCACACAGACGATCACGCGCGGATGGGCGAAGCGATGTTGGTGCACCTTCTGGATGAAGTGGCGCAGCATCTGCTCGGTGACGTCGAAGTCTGCGATGACTCCGTCCTTCAGGGGCCGGATCGCCGAGATCGTGCCCGGCGTGCGGCCGAGCATGCGCTTCGCCTCCACGCCGACGGCGTGGACGTCGCCCGTGCGCTGGTCGATCGCGACGACGGACGGCTCGGAGAGCACGATGCCGCGGCCTCGCACGTAGACGAGAGTGTTGGCGGTCCCGAGGTCGACCGCCATGTCGCGGCCGCCGAAGCCGGTGAGAGCGTTGAACCAGCTCATGGACGCAGCAGTCTAGCTGCGGACTTGCAGCAGGTTCGGGGCGTGCGCGGCAAGTTGGTCGATCAGCAGCGATCCGGGTAACCCGACAACGTTGAGGTAGTCGCCGTCGATCCGCGCCACGAGGCGGGCGCCCAGGCCCTGGATCGCGTATCCGCCGGCGCGCCCATTCCATTCGCCGGATTCGAGGTAGGCGTCGATCTCCGGCTCGGAAAGCTCGCGGAACGTCACGTGGGTTACGTCGTGCTCGACGACCGCGAAGCCGGGGCCGAGCAGGCACAGGCCCGAGAGTACGAGGTGGGTGCGTCCAGCAAGCTCGCGCAGCATCGCCCGCGCGCCGTCGCGATCGGTCGGCTTGCCGTAGAGCCGGCCGTCGAGGTGGACGGTCGTGTCGACGCCGAGCGTGATCGCCGCGTCCACATGGACGGAGCGAGCCTTGCCCTCCGCGTGGTCGCGCACGAGAGTGACGGGGTCGGCACTCGGCGGATCGTGCTCGACGTACGACGGCGCGGCGAGCACGAACGAGATCCGGAGCTGTTCGAGAATCGCACGACGCTGAGGCGAGGTCGACGCGAGAACCAGGCTCATCCGGGCTTCTTCGCGACGCAGATCTCCTCGAGCCCGTCGACATTGCCGAGGGTGTCGACCGGGTCCTCGCGCACATCGAAGGCTTCCCAGGTGATCACCTCGGCAGCCCAGGCGTGACTCGCTCGCGCGTGTGTGTAGTCCGCGTTCGCCCGGGTCCAGCCCTCGCGGTTGCGCTTCGCGTCGTCGGAGATCGTCGCCACGACGTGATCCTAGAGGCTCGTCCTCCGTCGGCCGAGCCCCGGAGGCCCGGCCGACGAGGCCGACGAGTGGGTCAGACCAACCCGTCGGGGAAGAACAGCGAGAGCTCACGCTTCGCGCTCGCCCTCGAGTCGGAGCCGTGCACGATGTTCTCCGAGAGCAGCGTCGCGAAGTCGCCTCGAATCGTGCCGGGGGCGGAGTCGGCCGGGTTGGTCGCTCCCATCATGCCGCGCACGCCGAGGATTGCATTCTCGCCGCTAACGGCGAGGGCGAGGACGGGGCCGGAGGTGATGAACCTGACGAGCTCGCCGAAGAAGGGCTTTCCCTTGTGCTCGGCATAGTGTTGCTGCGCGAGTGCGCGGGTGACCTTCAACAGGCGGGCGCCGCGCAGATCGTAGCCGCGACGCTCGAAGCGAGCGACGATCTCGCCGCAGAGTGCGCGGCGGACGCCGTCCGGCTTGACGAGGACGAGTGTGGTTTCGGTAGCCATAGGCGCGGAAGCGTAGTCGCTCCGGTTGAACGGCCGCCGGGGGACTAGCTCGTGCGTCGCGCGCGCAACGGCTGGAGCGGCCCCTCGCCCAGCGCCGCGGCCGGCGGCACGGGAGCCGCGCAGTAGGGGCAGGCCTGCCAGATCGGCTCGAGCGGTGAGCCACACGAGGTGCACGCCTGCTTGAGGCGGGTCGTGCAGACGGGGCAGACGAGGAACGATGCGTCGACCCGACCACGGCAGACGGGGCAACGAAGGTCACGCTCGGCCAGGCGCTCCTCGAGCGCGCGGTTCTCGAGGTCGCGGTCGCGACGCTCTTCGATCGAGTCGGGAGGCCGCAGGAAGAGGTAGACGATCGGGCCGACGAAGGGCGGCACGAGCCCGAGCACGGCGGCCATGGCCACGAGCCACGGGTCGTCGATGCGCCGGCGGGCGTCCTTGAAGACCCAGAATGCGGTCGCGAGCCAGAAGACGACGACGATGAACGCGCTCAGGTTGCGGGCGAGCGCCCAGGTGTTCGAGTCGAAGAAGGTGTCGGCGATGGGCACAGGCGAGAGTCAGAGAAGGAGCTTGCCGAGGATATACCCGGCGGCGAACGCGATTCCTACGAGGCCGACGAGGACGACGAGGACGAAGGCGAGAACGGTGACAAGTTCGCGCATGCGCGAGCGCCGGCTCACGGCGTCGCCGCCGCTTCGAGATCGGCGAGAAGGTACAGCGAGCCGGTCACGAGAACCGGTTCTCCGAGTGAGTGGGCGAGGTGTACGGCGGCGGCCGGGTCGGCTTCGACCTCCACGAGACGGAAGTGCCGGCCGGCCTGGTCGGCGAGTGCCCGGGCATCGAGAGAGCGCGCGTTGGACGACGACGTGGCGACAAACCGGTCGCCGACCGACGCGAGGCGCCGCAGCATCTCGTCGACATCCTTGTCTCCCAGGATCGAGGCGCAAACGGTGTAGTCGGCGACAGGCAAGCGTGCGCACAGCCATGCGATGCCGTCGGGATTGTGCGCTCCGTCGCGGATCTCGCCCGCGCGGTGCTCGAACCGCCCAGGAAGGGCGACGTCGACCGCCGCGGCGATGGGATGGCCCGCGAACGCCTCGGCCGCCGCCCTGGCGCCCCCCTGAACGACTTTCCCACGCGGGACGAGCACGGCAAGGGTGTCGTCCGGTAGAACCACTATCGTGTCGTCCGTATGGACAACAGCGAGCTTCTCCGTCGCAATCGCCTCGACCGTCTCGCCGAGAACATCCGTGTGCTCCAGCCCGACGTTCGTGAGCAGCACGACGCGGGAGCGCAGGACATTCGTCGCGTCGTGACGTCCGCCGAGGCCGGCTTCCACGACCGCGACGTCGACCCGTGCTTCGGCGAATGCGCCGAGAGCGGCTGCGGTGATCACCTCGAACTGCGTCGCGCCGACCTGCTCCGCCGCCGCGCGGACCCGGCGCAGGGCCGCGGGAAGGTCGGCGGGGCGCCCGCCGACCCGGATCCGCTCGTCCCAGGAGCGCACGTGAGGTGAGATCGTGGAGCCGACAGTGAAACCGTCCGCGAGCAGCAACTGCTCGACGGTCACGGTTGCGGTCGACTTCCCGTTGGTGCCCACGACGTGAACCGCCGGATAGCAGTGTTGTGGGTCATCGAGCCCGGCGAGCAATGCGTGCATTCGCTCGAGGCCGAAGCCGTCCTCGGGCCAGGGGCTCAACCCGGCAAGCCAGGCGACGTCGTCAGGCACCGTTCCCGACCACTCTCCACCGACCCGTCATCCGGAGACCCCGCCCGACGCGGCGCGCACGCTCACAATGCCGCGCTCGAACGGCACCTCCACGATTCAGGCACCGGTGCCGGCGAGCGCCTCGAGCTCGCGCGTGAATCGCTCGAGCTTGGCACGCTCCCCGTCGACGACGGCAGGTGGGGCGCTGCCGACGAACCGCTCGTTCGCAAGCATCGCTTCCGCGCGGGCAATCTCCTTTTGCAGCCGCGCTATCTCCGGGCCCGCATCGCCGGGCGCCTTCTGCCGCTCGGGCCGCACCACGGCGGCGAAGATCCGACGCTCGTCGTCGGAGTCGAGCGCGACCTGGACACCACTCCGCCGAAACGTCACGGCAGCCTCCTGCACACGCGCGAGCGCGGCGCGGTCAGAGCCAAAACTTCCGTCGGGCCCCGGCCAGGTCGCAACGATCAGGCGACTCCGGCTGCCGGGCAGGAACGACCAGATCTCCTCCGTCACATGCGGCACGACCGGATGCAGCAGCGCGAGCAGGCGCTCGAGGGCAGCAAGCGCGGTAGCGCAGGCAGCGACCTCGTGTTCGTAGAGTCGCGGCTTGACGGCCTCGGCGTACCAATCGCAGAAGTCGTCGAACGTGAGGTGGTAGAGCACGTTGGCGGCGGTCGCGAAGTCGAACGTCCCCCACGCCGCTTCGACCTGCTCGCGCGCTGCATCGAGCCGGGCGAGGATCCAGCGCTCCTCGAGCGCGGTCGGCTCGACGGCGGGCTCGACGCCTCCAGCGTTCTGGAGGATCAGGCGCGAGACGTTCCACAGCTTGTTGGCCAGCTTGCGCCCCTCCTCGATCGCCCCCGGGGAAAAGCGCACGTCCTGTGTCGACGAGATCTTGAGGAGCCCGTACCGCGTCGCATCCGCGCCGTGCGCGTCGATCATCTCGAGCGGATCGACGCCCGTTCCGAGGCTCTTCGACATCCGACGGCCGTCGGCGGCGAGCACGGTCGAGTGGATGATCACGTCGGTGAAGGGGACGTCGCCCATCACCTCGAGGCCCGTCCAAATCATCCGGTTCTCCCAGAGGCGAATGATCTCCCGCGCCGTGGAGTTGACGTTCCCCGGGTAGTACGTCTCGAGCTCCGGGGTGTCATCCGGCCAGCCGAGGGTCGCGAACGGCCAGAGCGCCGACGAGAACCACGTGTCGAGCACATCCGGGTCGCGAGTCAACGCCACCCCCTGGCCCGCCCGCTCTTGCGCGTCCTCCTCGGTGACCGCACAGATCACCTCGCCGTCCGGCGTCGTCCAGAGCGGCAGCTGGTGGCCCCACCAGAGCTGGCGCGACAGGCACCAGTCGGGCGTCTCCTCCAGCGAGGCGATCGCGAACCGGTGCTGCGACTCGGGGTGGAAGCGCACCCGCCGCTCGCGCAACGCCTCGATTGCCGGCTTCACCGGTTCCTCCATCCTGCACCACCATTGCAGCGAGATCAGCGGCTCGATGCGCGAGTGGCACCGCTCGCAGGTCCCGACCGCGTGGCGATGGTTCTCGCGCCTGACGAGTTGCCCTCGTTCCTTGATCCAGGCGAGCACGGCTGCGTCGGCCTCGGCCTGCGTCAGGCCCTCGAGATCGCCGGCCTGGTCGTTCATCCTGCCGTCGGGCCCGATCACGATCGGCTCGGGAAGCCCGTGCTCGCGGCCGATCTCGAAGTCCAGAGGGTCGTGACCCGGCGTGATCTTGAGAGCGCCCGAGCCGAATGCCGGCTCGACGCGCGCATCCGCGATCACGGGCACCACGCGCTCCACGTAAGGAACGACGACCTCGCGGCCGATCGCGCCCCGGTAGCGCTCGTCGTCCGGGTGCACGGCGACGGCGACGTCGCCGAGAATCGTGGCGAGTCGCACCGTGGCGATCACGATGCCATCGTCGCCGTCCCCCGCCGCGTCGGCGTCGGCGTCGGCGTACGGATAGCGGATGTACGAGAGGACATCATCCATCTCGGCGTGCTCCACCTCGAGGTCGGAGATCGCCGTCTGGTGGAAGGGGCACCAGTTGACGATCCGGTTAGCCCGGTAGATCCAGCCGCGCTCCCAGAGGCGCACGAAGAATGCCGTCACCGCGCGCGAATAGCCCTCGTCGAGCGTGAACCGCTCGCGACCGTAGTCGAGCGAGGCGCCGAGCCGGCGGTACTGGCCCATGATCGTGCGCCCTGTCTGCTCGAGCCATTCCCAGGTCCTCTCGATGAACGCCTCGCGGCCGAGGTCGTGCCGGGTCACGCCCTCGCGAGCCAACTGCTTCTCGACGACATTCTGGGTGGAGATCCCGGCGTGGTCGTACCCTGGCTGCCAGAGCGTCCGGTAACCGCGCATCCGGTGCCAGCGCACGAGGACGTCCTGAATCGCACCGTTCAGCGCGTGGCCGAGGTGCAGGTCACCGGTGACGTTCGGCGGCGGCACGCAGATGACGTAGCTCTCCTTGCGCGTAGCTCCGGCGCCGGCGGCGTAGAGTCCCTCGGTCTCCCAGAGCTCCTGCCACCGAGACTCGACCTCCCCGGGCTCGTAGAGCGATTCCATCTGACCGTGCGTCTCCATCGGACGGCAAAGTGTACGGCGCAGCGTGGCGAGCGGACGAAGGCCCTCGCGGCAAGCCGATCAGCGACCGCTGATGAGCAACGTGCTCGTTCCGTGCGCGTACAGCTTCCCCTCGCCGTCGACGAGGCGGCCTTCGGCCGTCGCCACCGTCCGTCCCGCGTGAACCACGGTTCCGGTACACCGCACGAGCCCGGTAGACGACGTGAGCGGGCGCACGAAATTCGCCTTCACCTCGAGCGTCGTGTAGGCAACGCCGGCCGGGAGCGTCGAGTGGACGGCACAACCCATCGCCGAGTCGAGCAGCGTCAACGCGAGCCCTCCATGCACCACCCCGATCGGGTTGTAGTGGAACTCGGCCGGCTCGATCTGAAACGTCGCTCTCCCGTCCTCGACCTCGATCGCCCCGAAGCCGAGCGTTTGCGCGATCGGGGGCGGCGGCAGCTCACCGGCCTGAATGAGCCGCAGTGCCTCGAGGCCCGAGAGACCTCCGGCACGCGACAGCAGCTCACCCGGGTCGTCCCAGGTGTAGGTTCTCGTTCGCCTAGCCATCCTGGCCCCCGCCGAGGGCCTGGACGAGGCCGGCGGGATCGTCGACCGAGATCCGAAGTCGCCGGACGTGCACCGGGAACGCCAGCACACGCGCCCTCATCGGGGGGTCGAAGATGACCTCGACGAGACCATCACCGGCACCGTTCACGAGCCAGTCCCCGCCCCAGCCGTGGACGCCGCGGCTGAGCACCGTCTCGGCCACTGCTCGGACAGAGGTCACGCTCCCACGCGGCGCACGGCCACCGAAGCTGCGCCCCATCTCGATGGCGACGTCCGCGTCGTTGACCGCGATCCCCGAGCGGTCAGGGCCCGACGCGACCAGCTTCAGCAACTGTTTCGCGATCGTGCCGTAGCGGAGCGAGAACCACCGTGGCGAGCCCACGGTGCCTACGATGCTGCGCTGCCGGCGGCCGCTTCGAAGTCGTCTGCCGCATCGGCAGCGCCGCTCGTGACAAGGGTCGGATTGAGCCCCTTCGAGATCGTCTCCTTGGTGATCACGCACTTGGAGACGTCCTTGCGCGACGGCAGCTCGAACATCACATCGAGCAGCGCCGCCTCGATGATCGACCGTAGCCCCCGGGCGCCCGTCTCACGCTGCAGCGCCTTCTCGGCGATCTCCCAGAGCGCATCTTCCGTGAACACGAGCTCGATCGTGTCGTATCCGAAGAACCGCTGATACTGGCGGGTTAAGGCGTTCTTCGGCTCGGTCAGGATCTGCACGAGATCGTCGCGCCGGAGCTGGTGCACGGCCGAGACGACCGGAAGGCGGCCGATGAACTCCGGAATCAGACCGAAATTGACGAGATCCTCGGGCATCACGGACGAGAGCAGCTCGGCACCTTCCTCCGAGTGCTTCGACCGGACATTGGCGCCGAACCCGACAGAGTTCGAGCCGACCCGACGCTCGATGATCCGATCGAGCCCGGCAAACGCACCGCCGCAGATGAACAGGATATTCGTCGTGTCGATCGAGAGGAACTCCTGGTGCGGGTGCTTACGACCGCCCTGGGGCGGCACGGAGGCCACTGTTCCCTCGAGGATCTTCAGAAGCGCTTGCTGCACACCCTCGCCCGAGACGTCACGGGTGATCGACGGGTTGTCGGCCTTCCTCGCGATCTTGTCGACCTCGTCGATGTAGATGATCCCCGTCTCCGCCTTCTTGATGTCGAAGTCCGCGGCCTGGATCAGCTTCAGGAGGATGTTCTCGACGTCCTCGCCGACGTACCCGGCCTCGGTGAGGGCTGTCGCGTCGGCGATCGCGAACGGTACGTTGAGAATGCGGGCCAGCGTCTGCGCCAGGAGCGTCTTGCCGCATCCGGTCGGGCCGAGCAGAAGGATGTTCGACTTCTGGAGCTCGACCTCCCCATCGTCGACCTGCCCCATGCGAACACGCTTGTAGTGATTGTAGACCGCGACCGACAGTGTCCGCTTGGCCTCTTCCTGCGAGACGACGTAGTCGTTGAGAACCGCGTAGATGTCCTTCGGGCGGGGCAGGTTGTCGAGATCGAGCGAGACGGGGGCGGTGAGCTCCTCGTCGATGATCTCGTTGCAGAGATCGATGCACTCGTCGCAGATGTACACGCCGGGACCGGCGATGAGCTTCTTCACCTGCCGCTGACTCTTGCCGCAGAAGCTGCAGAGCAGCTGCTCGTTTCCGTCGCTCGCTCGGGCCACGTCTCTCCTTTTACTCCGAAATCGCCTGTCTGGCTATCCCGCCAGGTTCAGCGGTGTGCGATCACCCGGTCGATGAGGCCGTACTCGACCGCCTCCTCCGACGTCATGAAGTAGTCACGATCCATGTCTTGCCGCACCTTCTCCGTGTCCTGACCGGTGTGGTGGGCCATGATTTCCTCGAGCTTGCGCTTCAGCGCGATCGTCTCCCTGGCGTGGATCTCGATGTCGGACGCCTGCCCCTGGTAGCCGCCCCAGACCTGGTGGATCAGGATTCTCGAGTTCGGCAGCGCCATCCGCTTCCCTTTAGCGCCGCCGGTCAAGAGCAGGGCGCCCATGCTCATCGCGATCCCAACGCAGATCGTGGAAACGTCCGGCTTGATGAACTGCATCGTGTCGTAGATCGAGAGCCCGTCGTACACCGACCCACCCGGCGAGTTGATGTACAGCGAGATGTCCTTGTCGGGATCCTCCGACTCGAGATGGAGCAACTGGGCGTTGATGAGGTTCGCGATCTGCGAGTCGACCTGGGTTCCGAGGAAGATGATTCGCTCGTTCAGCAGGCGTGAGTAGATGTCGAACGAGCGCTCGCCGCGCGAGGTCTGCTCGATCACCATGGGAATCAACGGGCTCATTGGGGCTCCTTGCTGCCGGGTGTCCACAACTTCTTCTCGGGTTCGGTGTTTTCCTTGTCGGGCGTCCACAACTTGTCGCGCGCCTCCGCGAGATCCACCGAAATCGGTTTCACGTCGGCAACGAGCCGGTCGAGTGCGCCGCGGAGGCGCAGGTCCTCGCGCAGCGACTCCTGGTGGCCATGCGTCCAGATATCCTCGATCACCTGCTCGGGATCGTCGCCGGCTTCCTCGGCCTGCTCACGGATCAGCGCGTTGACGTCGTCGTCGGAAATCTCGATTCCCGCCTTTTCCGCCACCGCTTCGAGCGCCAGTTCACGGGCAACGGACCGGGCTGCTTCCGCATGCATCTGAGCGACGAGAACGTCGGGCGTCTGGCCCGTGACCTCGAAATAGGTGTCGGGCGCAATGCCCCTCCGACCCAGGGACCGCACGAAGCCGTCGAGCAGCTCGCGGGCCCGCGTCTCGACGAGCGGCCCGGCCCCCTGAACGTTCGACGCGGTCACGAGCGCGTCGACCGCGGCAGCCCGGTATGCCGCGTCGATCTCTTCCTCGACCGCTACGCGAATCCGCCCTTCGATGTCTCCACGGAGATCGGCAAGGGTGTCGAACTCGCTGGCGGAGCGCGCCAGCTCGTCGTCGATTTCCGGCAGCACCTTCTCGTTGACGTGCTTGACGGTGATCGTGACGGCAGCGCCGGAGTCGTCTGCGAGGTCGTACGCCACCTCCTTCGTCTCCCCCACGCTCGCACCGACGAGAGCAGCCTCGATCTCCTCGACGAGACGCCCCGACCCGAGCTCGACGACGGTGTCCGACTGCGCCTCTCCCGAGGGGCTCTGCAGATCGACGACGAGGGTGTCGCCCTCCCGGGCCGGCCGGTCGTCGGCCGGCACGAGCTCCGCGACAGTCTGCCGAAGCGCGTCGAGCTCCTGGTCGACGAGCTCCTGCGGGACCTCGGCTTCGGCGCGCGGCACCTCCAGGGTCGTCCAGTCGACGATCTCGGGAGTCGGCTGCACCTCGATCGTGGCCGAGAACGACCATGCGTCCTTGTCGGTCGTCGGCAGCTCGAAGTCGTACTCGGGTGGCGAGACAGGGCGCAGCCGCGTGCGCGACGCCGCCGACCAGAACCAACCACTGATGTGCGATTCCACCGCCTCGGCCCAGATTCGATCCCTTCCGATCTTCGAGACGAGCACGGGCGTCGGCACCTTGCCCTTGCGGAAGCCGGGGATCTTGACCGACTCCGAGAGATCGTTCGTCGCGTGCTCGACTGCGTGCTCGAGCTCGTGCGCCGAGACATCGACCGTCAGGCGGACGCGGTTCTCTCCGAGCTCTTCCACCTGCGAGGACATCAGGGCGCCATTCAAGCAGACTCGGTAGGGCCTCCCGCCGGGTTGACCGTCGGTCCGGTCCGTCCGACGGGGGTCCTACCCTCGCCACATGGTGCTTGGAATCGTCGTGTTCGGTGCCGTGTTCCTCGTCGGGCTCGCCCTGGGAACGGTGACCCGGAGACCCCTGGCGACCGCCTCCCTCGTGGTCGCCGCCTTCGTCGCGCTGCTCGTCGTGCAAACGCACGAGCCGCTGGCCGGGTTCGCGGTCTTCGCGCTCATCTCACTCGCAGGGCTCGTCGCCGACTCGGTGCGCGAGACAGTCGAGCTGCTGCTCGGCCGCTAGTCGACTAGATTTCGATCACACCTTGCGGGTGTGGCGGAACTGGTAGACGCGGCGGGTTTAGGTCCCGTTGGGCTTCGGCTCTTGGAGGTTCGAGTCCTCTCGCCCGCATCCGCCCAGTCACTCTGCGTGCCGGCCGACTCCGCGTTCTCGATGTGCGCGGGTCTGCGTCCACGCTCCACCGGTCGGACGTCGACCCCGATCGCTAGCTCTGTGGCCAGTCGGGTCGTGTCATCGTGAAGAGGTCGGCGACGCGCACGTACTGGTCGTAGCCGAGCCGCGCGATCGGGTCGAGCGCGAGGGCATCGACTCGACCATCGCGGATCACTCGGTCGGCGATGTCGATGCCGACGACCTCGCCGAAGACGACGGTGTTCGGGTCGGCCGGGTCGGGGGTCGGCAGTTCGACGATCTCGGTGAGGACGCATTCGAGGTGTACCGGGCTCTCGGCGACGTACGGCGCCTGCACGACTCGAGCAGGAGCCTTGGTCACACCGGCAAGCTCGAACTCGTCGATCTCGCCGGGCGCCGGCGCACTCGAGGCGTTCACCGCATCGCGGAGTTCCCACGTCGCCAGATTCGCGACGAATTCGCGCGTCTCCCGGATGTTTGCGAGCGAATCCTTGGCGCCGCCCGTGCGATGTGGGCCGGTCGTCGCAAACATCACCTGGGGCGGGACGTAGGCGACCGCGTTGAAGAACGAGAACGGCGCCAGGTTGACGTACCCGTCGGCGCTGACGCTCGAGATCCAGCCGATCGGGCGCGGGAGCACGAGCTGGTTGAACGGGTTCCCGTTCAGTCCGTGTGGCTGACCAGGGCGGAAGAACACCCGGCCACCTTACGGGGGTTGACGGACGCGCCATCGTCCATACGGTAGAGGTGTGCGCCTACTGGCCTTGTCCCTGCTCGCCGCGGCTCTCCTCGCCACGTCAGACGCCGAGGCGCGCGCCAATGCCTCGCCTGTGGCGGCGTACAAGGCTCGGGCGAACGCCTATTGCCGCACGATGACCTCGGTGCAGCTCGGCCACCTTCAGGAGATGAAGCCCGCTATCGCCGCCGGCGATCGGAAAGCCGTGGCGACGGCCTACCTCGCGATAATCCGGGACGGTGCCGCCGGCACGAGGACGCTGCTGGCGATGCCTGTTCCGGCTGCGGCGCGGATCAAGATGACGCCGATCTCGCAGTTGCTTCGCGAGGCGTTGCGTGCCATCGACCAGGGCCTACACGCAACGACCACCGCGGCCTTCGAATCCTCGATGAAGAAAGCCGACTCGTACGGCCTGCGGGCGGATCCTCTGCTCGATGCCGCCGGCTTGATCGACTGCGGGACGAAACAGACGCGCATCCTCAGGCAGGCGGCCGCGAAGCTCGGCTCTGGTCCCGTCCTCTAGGGTCGACTCGTCGAGCTCCGGCGGGCCTTCCCGGCGTCAACGCCGGTCGGAGCCCGTTGAGCACCGGCTCGACCCAGACACGTGAGAAGAACAGTCCGCCGCCCCAGTCGATGCGTCCGTCTTCGGTGGCGGTCGTGACGATCTCGAATGGGGCGGGCAAGGCGCGGGGCGAGCCGTTCCCGGAGCGAAAACCTGTGATCGTCACCGTCAACGATCGTCACCGTCAACACGTTGCCCTCTGCGGGCAAGCTCTTCCCGGGGTCGCTACCGGACCGTGCGAAGGGGAGCGCGGCCAGAACCGCGCCCCCCTTGTAGCGGAGAGTTCGCTCTACAGCTTGCGGGTGGCCATCGGCGGCATCGGGCCGCTCGTGTCCATACCGTGTAAATCGGCGACAGACCCTGCGAACCATTGATCGAACTCGTGGTCGGACGACATCACGTTCGCGATGAAAGTGTCGCCGCCAGTCCCCTCCGCGATCACCAGGACGAGGTAGTTGCCGTCGGGCGTCGGCTGCAGGTACGCCCGGTGCTCCGTCAACCCATGGCGAGCGTTCATATCGTCGAATGCGGCTTTTCGCGGCCCATTGAGCTCGGCAACCCAGGCTTCCCAGGCATCGAGCTTGTCAGTCGCAAGCGGTGCTGCCAGTGCCGGCATAGATGCATCTCCCTTCCTTCGCGGATGGTCGGACAGAGACTATCCGTCAGAAACCGTCCCCACGTCTGACTGCTGACGGGTTCGTGTTCTGCCCGGAGTGCTTGCAGCAGAGCTGGCTTGAAGGAGGCAAGCTTGCCGGAGCGGGCCTTCCCTTTCTTTTGGTCCAGCAGCTCGCCTATTCGCTTCGAACATGAGCGCACGGAGGGCGGCTCTGGACACGGTTGAGACACTCACTCGCGAGGGGGCAGGTGCCGCGCCCCGCGTCCTCAGGACGGGATGCCGTTGGCCATCCACACGGCTGGTCCAGCTGCGTGGCCCGGTCGGATGACCGGGCCACGAGCTCATGCCACGCTCCCGGGCGAGCGGGGTTGTCGAGTCAGGCCTGCACGATGGCGTAGATCTTGCCGCGCATCGCCGCTCCGTTCTGGTCGTCCTGACCGGGGCAGAGCACGCACGTCCAGCTGAAGGCGCCGTACCCGTGCGGAGTGAACGTGACTGTTGTTCGCGTCGGCGTGTTTCCGTGGGCCGGACGGATCAGAGCATTGACGCCGAGCTCTGGAGCAGTGAACGTGTGGAACTTACCCGTGTAGTTGGTGAACGTGATGTGTACCGGGAGCCCGGGCTCGACCGCGAGGTGCATCGGCGTGACGTGCTCGTCGTGGTTCATGCCGTTTGCAGGTCGAATGGTGATTGCGACGCTCTGGGGAGGCATCACGCTCGCACGGAGGCCGGGCGCTACGTTCTGCGCCGCCGCGTTCGGAGCGAACGCGGCGGCCAGTGCAATGGCGCCCACCGTGGGGAGGAGCAGTCTTGGCAGTTGCATGAGATCTGCCTCCTTGCGTTGTAATTGTGACACAAGATACTAATGCTGCTTTTGCGCGCGCATCGGCGTGATCCCTGTTGTGCCGTCAGGGGAATCACTGATTGTGCGAAGGCATTGTGCGGCCCGGTCGGATGACCGGGCCGCCACGAGCTAGAAGCCTTCCCCTGGTGAGTCGGGTCGTCGAGTCAGACCTGCACGATGGAGTAGATCTCCCCACCCATCGGGGCACCGTTCATGCCGTCTTGGCCGGGGCACAGCAGGCACGCCCAGCTGAAGGAGCCATACTGGTGGGCCGTGAACGTCACGGTCGTCTTCGTAGGCGTGTTTCCGGTCGCCGCGCGGATCAGCGCGGACACGCCGAGCCCTTTGACCGTGAACGTGTGGTTCATCCGGGTGTAGTTGGTGAAGGTGACGTGGATATGGATCCCGGGGGCGACGGCAAAATTCGATGGCGTCACGTGCTCGCCATGGCTCATGCCGCTGGCCGGTCGAATCGCGATCGCGAGGCTCTGGGGGGGCATCACGCTCGCACGGAGACCGGGAGCTCCCGTCTGAGCCACCGCAGTCGGAGCGAACGCGACGGCCAGTGCAACGACACCCAGGGCGGGTAGGAGGAGTCTGGGCAGCTTCATGACGATCAGCCTCCTTAGCAAGTATTTGACTTTGTAACACAATGTACAAAGTTTGGGTTTGGCCGCACATCGGTTCGATCCCTGCTTTGCTGTCAGGGAAATCACTGATCTTGCGAAAGCGCAGCAGGAACCAGAACTACCGACCTCCCGCTGCCAGCACTCCGGGCAGAACGCAGATGTCTCGCGTGTCATCCCCCGGCATTTCCGGCGTCGTCTCCGCCGCCATGCACCGCCTCGCTCTTCCAGTCGTGCAACGACACCGCCGCCCCGAGCGCGAGTCCGGCGACCAGGAAGCCGAGGAAGATCCGCAGTCCCACCAGAAGTGGCGCGACCATGTCTCGTAGGTCGTGTCGGGACGGAATCAGCCTGATCGGCCCTTCTGTCACACACGTCTTGTTCGCCGTAGCAACGCTGAACGCCACGACGAGGGCAACCGCGACGAGCACCTCGGCGAAGACCTCTCCGACGAATGGCCCCGGGAGGAATCGAACCTCCGCGCGTGGATTCGAAGTCCACCGCTCTATCCACTGAGCTACGGGGCCGCTGTTCGCGTGCACGGTATCCTGTGCGGGCGCGTGGTGGCGGTAGCTCAGTTGGTAGAGCCCCGGGTTGTGATCCCGGTGGTCGCGGGTTCAAGTCCCGTCCGCCACCTCTTCCGGTCTCCATGACCGTTGTTTCGGCGAGGCCTCGAACCCACTGGCGCGGATCCTCTGGTCGCACGCAAGACCCTGGAGAGGGCGGCCCGCCGGCCTGCCCGATCCGCAGATCTCCAACCAGCGAACGCGGATCCTTCGATCGCACGCAAGAGCACTGCTACCGGTCCGGATGCCTGTTGCTGCGCCCGCGCGAGTAGGCTCACGAGCGGTGGAGAACGTGCGGCACACGCGCTACGGCTTCTGGCTCGAGGAAGCGGGACCGGTCGAGCCGACCCAGCCGCTCACCGCGGACACGACGGCGGACGTGGTCGTCGTGGGAGGCGGCTACCTGGGCCTCTGGACGGCCTGGCAGCTGAAGGCGCTCGAGCCCGGGCTCGACGTCGTCGTGCTCGAGGCGGGACTAGCCGGCCACGGACCGAGCGGACGGAACGGCGGTTTCGTCTCGACGCTCTGGGACGATCTCCCGATCCTGCGCGACCGCGTGGGTGACACTCGAGCGGTCGCGGTGTGCCGGGCCTCCGAGCGGGCGGTACACGGGATCGGCGCCTGGTGCGAGGCACAGGGCATCGATGCGTGGTACCGGGCCGGCGGCACGATGCAGGTGGCTACGAGCGAGGCACAGCTCGGCGACTGGGACGACGTCGTCGAGGCATGTCAGGCAGTCGGCGCCCGCGAGGAAGCGACGCCCTTGTCGCGGGAGGAGGTCACGGCGAGGTGTGCCTCAACTGCGTTCCTCGGCGGCATGTTGCTGCGGGTGGCGGCGAACGTGCAGCCGGCACGGCTGTCTCTCGGCCTGCGGGCGCAGGTGATCGAGGCCGGGGTTCGCGTCCATGAGCGCACGCCCGTGCGCACACTCTCGCGCGACGCAATCGTGCGAACGGCCGGCGGCACGGTTCGGGCGCGGACGGCGGTGCTGGCGGTCAACACGGCCACTGCAGGGTTCGGCGGCCATAGGTTGGCGCTGGCCGTGGCGTCCAGCCACATGGTGATCACCGAGCCAGTGCCCGACGTGATCGACGAGATCGGATGGGTCGCCGGTGAGAACATCCACGACTGCCGCACGCTGCTCCACTACTTCCGCACGACCAACGACGGCCGGATCGCGCTTGGCTGGGGCGGCGGTCGAATGGGCGTCGGCGGCAGGCATCGCGAACGGCTCGATATCGATCCCGAGGCAGCACGGCACGCCGCGACCGCGCTGCGCCGCTTCTTCCCGCAACTCGCGAACCGCCGGATCACGCATGCATGGGGCGGCCCCATCGACGTCTCACCCACCCACCTGCCGATCTTCGGATCCCGCGGGAGCGTGCATCACGGCTTCGGCTTCACCGGCAACGGCGTCGGGCCAACCTACCTCGGCGGGGAGATCCTCGCACGGTTGGCGCTCGATCGTCGGGACGAGATCACCGGGCTCGGCATCGTCGAGCCCGACCGCAAGCTGTTCCCACCAGAGCCTCTCCGGTGGGCCGGCGGCACCGCAATTCGGGGGGCTCTCGTCCGGCGTGACGCCGCCCACGAACGAGGCGACGAGCCCGACGCCCTGACCGACTTCGTGGCATCGCTACCCCGACGCCTCGGGCTCCGGCTCCCCCGGTAGCACTCGCCCGCACGGTCACCTGCGGAGCCCGCGCTCATACACCCCTGCCGGGATCGCCTGCCGGGGAGGACGCCGCGAGCCTACTGCTGCCTCGCTACAAACTGCCTGACCTGCCGATTACCCTTAGGAGCATGCGCCCGTAGCTCAGTGGACAGAGCGGCGGACTTCTAATCCGCGGGTCGGAGGTTCGAATCCTCCCGGGCGCATCGAACTGCCTGCAAATCGGGATAATTTGGCGCGTCATTCGAGGGTCTCGCGACCGAGCTCCACACTCGGGGAAGATTTCTTAAGTCGCCTCAGCCGGGCGTGGGACTGGCGGGCATGGTTCGAACTCGAACCCTCTGTATCCGAGATGCGGACGTCACGGCCGCCCGCGACGAAAGCCCGGAACTCCGCCACCGCCTCCGACGGCGCAAGGGCGAACTAGGGCACCTCGACTCGGCTCGAGACCGGAAAGCCCGCGGAGCTTCACTGCCACCTCGGCGCACTTGAGCGTGACTGCAACGCAGTTGACGACGGGCGCGTGGCCGATGCGGAAATCACGCTCGCCGGCAATGAGCAGGCTGAAGAGGCCGCCCGCGGGCACGACCACGTCGGCACCGCGCTCGACGAGGGGGCGCACCGCGCCATCGAAATCATCCAACATGCGCCGGTAGGCATTTGAATCTCCCGCGAAGGCCGGAGCGAAGTCCTCCACTCGAGCACCCAACCCGGTCACGCCCAGGATGCGGCTGCCGAGCCCGTAGAGGTCGGCCTGCTCGAGGTGCCACGAGACGAAGACAGGGTCGATCGAGACGAGGGCGATTAGGCGACCGAGCTGCGCAGCCCAGTGCAGGGACGACTCCCCCAACCCCACGACCGGTAGGCGACAAGCCGATCGAGCCTCGAAGAGACCCGAGTCCTGGAAGTGACCGAATACGAAGGCATCGAAGCCCTGCTCGTCGGCCTCGATCGCGTTGTCCACGGCCAGGACGGCGCAGCGGAACTCGGTGAGGCGCCCGAACCAACGGTCGGGTGGGCTCACCCCGACGACCTCAACATCGGTGCCCAGGTCGGCGATCTCGTTCAGATACGCGTCCAGACGGTCGAGATCGGGCCGGTTCTGGTCGGGGTCGACAAAGCTCTGCCAGCGGATCCGCACCTCAGGAACCGCCTTCGAACCTGTCGAGCTCCTCCCGGACGACCTCCATCGCGACGGAAGCCTTCGGGTATCCGACGTAGACGGCGAGAAGCGTGACGAGAGCCTCGAGCTCCTCCCGGCTGGATCCGTGAACGATCGCCCAGCGGACGTGACCACGCAGCCTGTCCTCCCACCCCACCCTGTGCCACGAGCGCCGCCACGACGACCAGGCTGCGATCGTGGAGCGACAACGCGTCGTCGGGCCAGGCGCCTCCGGCGGCGTTGATCGCCTCGGCTGCGAAACGTTCCCCGTAGCGCTCGGCGAACCAGCCGGAACTTCCCCGCCGGCATTCCGAACTGGCTAGCGTAGGCCGCGAGGCCCCGCTCGAAGCGGTCGTCAGATGCCATCCGCCGGGAGTCTACGCCTAACCGAAAGCGCGACTCTTCCAGCATGCCGATAATGGTAGACAGTTCCACCACCCGAGGAGAGATGATGAGCGACACTGAGGTCGGCCCGCCCGCGCCCGAGGTAGACGAAAGCGGAATCACCGAGATCGCGAACGGAATCTGGATCATTCCGGACCGCAGGATCCCGCTCGTCCTACGTCGGCATCATCGTCGGCGATGATGCAGTACTCGTCGTCGATACGGCCATGGGGCCGGACAACGGCGCACGCATCCTGGCTGCGGCCCGGGAGAAGGCCGGGGAACGGAAGTTGCTGCTCACGATTACGGACTTCCACCCCGAGCACGGATTCGGCGCGCAGGTGTTCCGCGACGAGGCCACGATCGTCTACAACCGCGCCCAACTCGAGGAGTTCCACGCAACAAGGGCGACGGGTACCTCCAGATGTTCCGCACCTTCGGCCCGAGCTGGTCGCCGCTGCGCTGGAGGGAGTCGAGCTCGTCGAGCCCCACGTTGTCTACGACGGCGAAGCGGACATCGACCTGGGCGGGCGCACCGTCCAGCTGCGCACGTTTGGGCTCGCCCACACGCGCAGCGATCAGATCGTGCTCTGTCCCGACCAGGGGTGCTTTTCACGGGTGACCTGGTGGAGCTGCGTATCTTCCCGATCTACCCGTGGTTCTTCCTGCCCGACGACGCAGATGTCGACGGTAGTCTCGGCTGGATCGAGTACGTTCTTCGGCACCTCGAGGAACTCGAGCCGCGGATCGTCGTGCCGGGGCACGGTGAGCCGAGCGACGTCGGTGTGATCGCGACCGCTCGCGAGTACCACGAGATGCTCCGCGCCGAGACGTTCAAGCTGGCAGACGAGGGGCTCTCGGCCGACGATGCAGCGGTAGCGCTCGAGCAGCGCGTGCTCGAGTCGTATTCCGGTTGGGATCAGCCCGAGTGGGTCGGTTTCGAGTCTCGCTGCTTCCACGCCGCGCGGAGTGCCGGCGGAAGCTGAGCCGGCTCAGTAGTCCGGGCGGTGGTCAGGGAAGGCAATCGTACGCTCGTCGATGATCCGGACGACCCCGCGGTCGCTGATCACGCTTCCACCTGTCCGGCTGCAGCCTCCGTGACATCCTTGAGCGGGCCGCGGGCCGTGCGGTCGATCTCGAGCCGCAGAACGTCGAAGCGGTTGTAGTGACCCACGATGTCGTGGAATAGCTTGCCGCGCAGCACAGCCTCGAACGAGCAGTCCGCGTAGACGATGCCCGGTTCGTCGACGAGAGGAGGCGTCACCCAGGCGCCGTCAGGGCCGACGATTCCTGAGACGCAGTTGCGTCCTCGGGTACCTCGACGGAACCCCGAGCTGCTCCGCGACCTCCGGAGTGCCGTACTCCTTGCTGCAGTCGAAGAGCTTGCCTTCATAGGCATGGGGCGCGACGTGGAGGTAGAGCTCGTTCGACGAGTGACGCGCTCCGGCAAGCGCGGCGGACGGGAAGTTCGCGACGTGGATGTGCTCGCCCTGGGCGAGAAGCGCATACCGGGCAAGCGTGTTCAGGTTCTCGCCGCAGTTGAGCGTGCCGAGGGTACCGAAGCGTGTGGGGAACACGTTCAACGTGGATCCGTCTCCTCCGGCCCAGACCGCCCGCTCGCCCCAGGTGGCCACGAGCTTCCGGTGCTTGCCCAGGCAACCGTCCGGGGAGAGGACGACATTCGTGTTGTAAAGGGTGCCCATGCCGCCAGGGTCGCGCTCGGTTATCCCGACGACCGCCACCACCCCTGCGCGTGCCGCTGCTGCGGCGAGGGCTTCGATCTCGGGCCCCGGAATCTCCACCGCCTGTTCGTGCAGGCGGGCGCGCCCACCACCGTCCGCGTCGTTGATCGGCTTCACGAAGACCCAGTACGGAAAGCCGGGAATGAAGCTCTCCGGGAGAGCACCACGTCGGCCCCGCCCCGGCCGGCCTCCTCGATCAGGGCGCACGCCTTCTCGGTCGAGGCACTACGGTCGAGCCACACGGACGAGTCCTGGATCGCCGCAGCCCGGAACGTCGTCAGGTTTGTCATTGCCTCAGCCATGTCCCTCTCGATCGCATGCTCGTCCTCGATCGCATGCTCGTCTCGATCTCGCTCCCTCCGAGCATCTCATGAAACCGCACGGACGGAGCAGAGCGTCGGGCGCTTCCATCCGCTGGTCGGCTCCGTGCTGCCGCTCGAGCGCGTCGTGGAGGCGCACCGCTTGATGAAGGAGGGCCGCGTGATCGGCAAGGTGATCATCGAGTCCGACCTCCAGGCGCTCGTTGTGGATGGGAGGTGAGTGTCGGGGATGACGCGCCGCGTTGTTCGCGGGCCTGGCTCTGCGCGCCCCCCCAACCGGGGCGGGTGCCCTCGGTCGAGGCACCACGATCGAGTCACGTAAGACGAGTCCTGGATCGCCGCCGCCGGGAACGCCGTTGAGGGCGGTGTCATCGCGTCTCTCTCCTCATTTTGATCAAATATCACAAGCGATGGCCGACGCTGCCCCCTCTCCGCCCCCTGAGCTCTCGGCCCTCATAGCGCCCGAGCCTCGGCGTCGCGGCACCATGGCGCACGAGGCGACCACCATGCTGCGCGAGCTCATCGTGCAGGGGGCGATACCTCCCGGGACACCGCTGCGACTCGAAGAGATCTCGCTGCGTCAATGGGCATGAGCATCTCTCCCGTGAGAGAGGCCGTGCGTCAACTCGAGGCCCGGGGCTTGCCGAACACCTTCCCTATAGGGGCGCCCGCGTGACGTTGCTCGACACGGCCGAGCTGCGCGATGTCTACGAGGCCCGCGTGGCACTCGAGAGCCTGGCTGCGCGCCGCGCTGCCGAGACGCTCACGGACGAGAGCGCAACTCTCCTGACGGAGCGCTCGAGAGCCTTGCCGCTGCGTACCCGAGCGAAGACAGAGCACGTATCGTCCACGGCAATACGGCATTTCACACAGCGCTCGCGCTGGCATCCGGATCGAGCTGGATCGCCCGGCTGCTGCGCCCGACGCTGGAGACGTCAGAGCGCTTCAGCGCCGCGCTGATCCACGGTGAGGGCGCCGCGGACATCTACGCCGTCGAGGCGGAGGGGCACACCGAGATCGTCATCGCCGTGAAGGCGCGAGACCCGGACGCCGCAGAAGAAGCACTCCGCGCCAGACCGCGGGTGTTCGAGACCCTGTTCGAGGAAGGGCGTTGAGGCTTGTGGACGAAGCTCACGGCCTTTCGACCTTGATGCCAGCCGCCTCTCTGTCCCAGGTCGCGTCCGTGACGCCGCGCTCGCGGAGCACGAACTTCTGCACCTTCCCGTTCGCCGTCAGCGGCAGCTCGTCGACGAAACTCGACGTAGCGCGGCACCGCGAAGTACGCGCAGCCGTCGCGCTCGCCTGCCGCATCAGCTCTGCGGGCTCCGGGCGAGCGCCGTCGCGCGGACGACGAAGACCATCACCTCGTCCTCGCCCAGCTCCGACGGGACGGGCACGACGGCGCGGCGGCGACGTCCTCGGGTGGGCCGCAGCACCTGCTCGACCTCCCAGGCCGAGATGTTCTCGCCGCGGCGGCGGATCGCGTCCTTGCATCCGGTCGAGGAAGCGGAACCAGTCCGTCCGGGTCACGCACCGCACGGTCGCCGGAGTGGAACCAGAGGTTGCGCCAGGCCGCGACCGTCTCCTCCGGCATTCCCCAGTAGCCCGGTGGCGAACGCCAACGGCTCGTCGGCGCGGAGGACGAGCTCGCCGGCGGTGCCGTCCGGCACCTCGTCGTCGTGCTCGTCGACGATGCTTCGCCTCGTAGCCCGGCATCACCCGCCCCATCGTCCCCGGCCGCTGCTCACCGTCGAGCGCGCCGATCGCGAGGTTCGTCTCGGTCATCCCGTGCCCTCTCGACGAGCCGGATCCCGAACCGCTCGGAGAACACCGGGTAGAGCGCCGGTGCAGTGGCAGGCGACAGCGCCACACGCACGTTGTGCCCGCGATCGAGGGGTGAGGGCTCCCGTTCGGCGAGGATCGTCGCCATGGCGCCGAGGAGATAGGTGACGGTCGCCTCCGTCTCCGCCAGCGTCTGCCAGAAACGGGAGGCGGAGAAGCGGTCGCCGATGACGACCTGTGCTCCGTGGGTGAGCCCCTGCAGAATCGTGTTGAGGGCGTTCGTGTGGAAGAGCGGCAGGCAGTTGTAGAGCACGTCGTCTCCGCCGATTCCGAGTGCCGCGGCCGTGTTCACGCCCCACCACCAAAACTGGCCGTTGGGGCACACGACACCCTTCGACGGCCCCGTGGTCCCGGACGTGTAGAGGACGGCCACCGGATCCCCCGGTGCGGCGGGATGAGCGTCGACCGGCGCCGACGGCTGCGGCACGGGAGCGAGCTCATGCTGCCCCACGTGCCCCACGGTCGACGCACCCACGAGCCAGACCTGCTCGAGCTCCGCCGGAAGACCTCCCGGCACGTCGAGATGCGGGACGAACTCGCCGTCGACAACGAGGATCCGCGGCGCCGCGTTCCGCAGCATGTGCGCGAGCTGCTCACCCTTGCTCGCGACGTTGAGCGGCACGAGCAAGGCGCCTGCCCAGGCGCAGGCGAAGAACAGCTCGGCCAGTTCGGGCCCGTTGCGGAGGATCGCGGCGACCCGGTCGCCCGGCATGACACCCGCGTCACCGAGCGTGCCTGCCCGTCGCGCCGCGGTCTCCGCCATCCCCTCGAAAGACCAGGTCGTCGATCCTGCCTGCAGGAACGTCTGTTTGCCGAGTGTCTGCGCCTGACGCAGCAAGAGCGAGACGACGGTGCGCTCGCCCGGCGACGCGGCGGCGGCTGAGTCGGAGAGCGGCACAGCCGGACACTATCCCACCTGTTGATATTTGATCAAACCCTTGACATGACACGGGTGCCGTGGTGGTATTGCTGCCACGTGAGGTCGTTCGGTCACCTGCGCAGCGAATCGCGTCTTTCACGTGGCTCGCACCTCTTGCGCCGAGCGCCTTCCGGCGGGAGGTCGTGTAGCGCACGGCGAAGGCCGGTCGAACTTCACGTGGGCCCTGCGACCTCCGGCCGTCGGCCACGTCGCACCCCGGTGTTTGCCAAGTCCCCATGAATCGAGGAGGAGGGAACGTGCTGAGGAGTCCCAGAATGGTCGCAACGTTGATCGGTACCACCTGTCTCGCCGTACTGGCGATCGGGGTCTCCGGGGTCGGGGCAGCACCGGCCCACTCGTCGGCGTCGCCTCCCGGCTACACCGGTGTCGAGTCCACCCTGCCGACGCAGTACAAGCGGCCTTCCGTGAAAGCCGGCACGAGCTGCACGATCGGCTTCCAGAACCCGGTTGGCGCGAACGAGACGCTGGGCTACCTGCAGAAGGCCGTGATCAAGCAGGCTGCCGCGTTCAAGTGCAAGGTCATCGCGCTGGACGACAAGGGCAACCCGGACACCCAGGTCAGCAACATGCAGCAGCTGCTCGCGCAGAAGGTGAACGTGATCATCTTCTACCCGCTCGACCCGAAGGCGACCCAGCCCGTACTGAAGCAGGCCAAGAGCCAGGGCGTCCCGGTGCTCGCGATCGACGCGACCTTCGGCAACCCGAAGCTCCCCGCGCCGAACATCGCGAGCCAGGTGTGGCAGGGACGCGATACCCAGGCGTACCTCCAGGCGGGCGCGATGGCCGCAGCCAACAAGGGAGGCAAGATTGGCCTGATCGGCATCGGGATCCCGGTTCCGGCTCTGAAGTACCTGAACAAGCGTGAGGCGTACTACGCGAAGCAGAGAGGGCTCACCGTGCTCGGCTCGCAGGACAATCCCTCCGACGACGTGACAGGGGGCGAGAAGGCTGCGAACGGCCTGCTGCAGCGCTACCCCGACATGAACGGCGTGATCGCGTACAACGACCCGAGCGCGCTCGGTGCTGCCACGGCCGCTCGCGGTGTGAGCAGGAAGATCGTCGCCGTCGGCCTCAACGGCTCGAGCGACGGCATCGCCAGCGTGAAGACGGGCCGGATCGCGGCGACCGTCCAGGTCGACCCGGTCGGCTGGGGCAGCCAGCTGGTCTTCGCGTCCTACAGCCTGATCACGAAGCAGAACCTGCCTCTGCCGAAGATCATCGTTCGGCCGGCAACACTGATCACCAAGGCGAACGTCTCCAGCAGCCCGAGCTGGAACGCTCAGGTCAAAGCCATTCACTGACCGGTTCCCGTAGGTGCGGCGGGTGCTCTCGTTGGGAGCGCCTGCCGCACCTCGGTGTGCCCTGTGCAGACACTCCCGGCTCCCGAAAGCGCCGCCCGAAGCTGGCTCGGCCGGCTCCACCGGCGTGAGGTCTCGTCGCGGGAACTCGTCTCGCTCGTACTTCGGCGCATGGACTCTGTCGACCCGGCGCTCGGGGCGGTGGTCGCCCGTGACGACACGGCAGCACTCGAGGCCGCCGACGCGGCCGACGCAGCCCGCAGCGCCGGCAGAAAGGCTCCGCTGCTCGGACTGCCGGTGAGCGTGAAGGACTCGATCGAGGTCACGGGCTTGCCGTGCGCCGGCGGCTCCCTCGCCCGTGCCGGCCACTTCCCTGCGGCCGATGCGACGGTGGTGGCACGGCTGCGAGCGGCCGGGGCGATCGTCGTCGCGAAGACCAACGTGCCCGAGTACACGTGGTCATACGAGACGGAGAACGTCGTTCACGGCCGCACCTGCCACCCGCTCGACCGGGACAGGACCCCCGGTGGCTCGAGCGGCGGCGAGGCTGCACTGATTGGCGCCGGCGCCTCCCTGCTCGGGATCGGCACCGACGGCGGCGGCTCGATCAGGGTGCCGAGCCACTACTGCGGCATCGCCGGCCTCCGGCCCACGGCGGGCCTCGTGCCGGAGACGGGCTGCTGGCCGCCCACCCGTGACACCGGCATGCTCGACATGAGCGCCGTCGGGCCGATGGGACGCTGCCTCGACGATCTTGCGCTCCTTCTCCCGCTGATCGCGGGGCGCGACGACGTCGATCCCTTCGTGCAGGGATGCCCGGTCGGAGACCCGGCCTCGGTGGCGGTCGGTTCGCTGCGCGTGGGAATCTACGACGATGACGGCGTCTGGCCTGTCTCTGCCGGCACACGGGAGGCGGTCGCGGCCGCAGGCGCGGCGCTCGTCGACGCGGGATGCGAGGTCGAGCAGGCGTCCCCGCCCGACGTCTCCGAGGCCACCGAGCTGTTCTTCGCACTGATGGCCGCGGACGGCGGCGCTCGTGCGCGCGAGGACCTCGCTGCCGCCGGCGGCCGGCACGTCCGGCAGATGAGCAGGCTTCTCGATGATCTCCGGCTGCTCGCGCTCGACGCGGATGCGTACTTCGCGCTCGTGCGCCGGTGGGCCGCGTTCCGGGCCTCGGTGCGCGCGTTCGTGAACCGCTTCGACGTGGTCGTCGCGCCCGCAGCCCCCGGCCCGGCTCCGTTGCACGGCTGCACGCCGGGAAGCGACGAGGAGATCGAGAGCTACCTCCCCTTCAACTACACCCACACTTATAGCCTTGCCGGCCTCCCCGTCGCCGTCGTGCGCGCCGGAACCGAGCGATCATTGCCGGTCGGCGTGCAGGTGATTGCCCGGGCCTTCCGCGACCACGTCGCGCTCGCCGCCGCGGCCGCTATCGAACAGCGGCTGGATTGCACCCGCCTTCCACCACTCGACGACGCCATGAAGAAGCTGGTAGCCAAATGCACGCGACGTCCGAGCCGATCCTTCGCGCCGAGGGAATGCACAAGCGCTACGGCGGGGTCCACGCCCTCCGCGGCGCCAGCCTGATCGTGCATCCGGGCGAGGTGCACGCGCTCGTGGGTGAGAACGGGTCGGGGAAATCGACGATGCTCAAGGTGCTCTCGGGCCAGGTTCAGCCGGACGCAGGCGTGATCACCTTCGCCGGCCGAACGCGGTCGTTTCGCAACCCGACCGAGGCGCTGCGTCAGGGCATCGCGACGGTGACTCAGGAGACCACCCTCGCGCCCGACCTCTCGATTGCGGAAAACGTCTTCCTCGGCCACCGGATGGCACGGCGAGGTGGGCTGATCGACTGGCGCGCCACGAGAAGACGGGCGGAGGCCGCGCTGGAGCGCCTCGGGCTCGATCTCGACCCGTCCCTTCCCGTGCGGCGCCTGCGGCCCGACCAGCAGCAAATGGTGGAGATCGCCCGCGCCCTCTCGATCGAGGCGCGCGTCCTCATCCTCGATGAGCCCACGAGCTCCCTCACAGACGACGAGGTCGAAGCGCTCTTCGGTCTCGTGCGGCGGCTGCGTGAGCAGGGAGTGGCGACGATCTTCGTCTCCACCGGCTCAACGAGGTCTTCGCCATCGTCGATCGCGTCACGATCCTGCGCGACGGGCACACCGTCGGAGCCGGGCCGGCGGCGGAGTTCGACCGAGAGCGCACGATTCACCTGATGGTGGGGCGCGCCCTGGAGGAGCTCGTGCCGCCGGAGGAGTCGCTCGGCGAGGGAGCTACGTGCCTACGCGTTCGCGGGCTCACCCTCGCCGGAGCGTTCGCTGACATCGACCTCGACGTCCGCCCCGGCGAAATCATCGGCCTCGCCGGCCTCGTCGGGGCAGGAAGGAGCGAATTCCTCGAGACCCTGTTCGGGCTGCGCCGTGCCGACGTTGGGACCGTGGAGCTCGACGGAAAGCCGTGCTCGTTCCGCACCCCTCGCAACGCGATCGAGGGCGGCCTGGCCTTCGTGCCGGCCGACCGCAAGCTCCAGGGCCTCGTGCTCGAGATGAGCGTGCACGAGAACCTCGTGATGGCGTCGACCTCCGGACTCGCCCGCGCGCGAAGGCCCAGTCGAAAGCGCGAGGACGCTCTCGTGGCGCAGTCGATCGACGAGCTCCAGATCGGCGCGCATTCCTCGCGGGTTCCGGTGTCGACGCTGTCGGGGGGCAACCAGCAGAAGATCGTGCTCGGCAAGTGGCTTGCCGCGAGTCCCCGGGTGCTGATGCTCGACGAGCCGACGCGCGGCGTCGACGTGGGCGCGAAGGCCGAGATCTACCGTCTCCTCTTCGAGACGGCAGAGCGGGGTATCGCGATCGTGGCCTCCTCGTCGGAGATCCCCGAACTCCTGACGCTCTGCGACCGGATCGTCGTCATGTTCCGAGGGCGTGTCGCAGCCATCTTGTCCCGCTCCGAGGCCACCGAGGCCCGCATCGCCTACTTCGCTGGAGGACACCAGTGACCAGCGGCAACCGACCGATCGACGATCGTCACCGAGAGCGTGTCCGCAACCACGCAGCCGGAGTCTGGTCGGCGACGAGCCGCTACGCGGCTGTTCTCGTGCTGCTCATCGCTCTCTCCGTTTACTTCTCGGTCACCCAGGCCAACTTCCTCACGCGACCGAACATCGAGAACCTGCTGACGAGCGTCTCCATTCTTTTCATCGTCTCGATCGGGATGACGTTCGTCGTCCTCACCGGCGGAATCGATCTCTCGGTGGGGTCGTTGCTCGCGCTCTGCGGGATCATCCTCTCGGAACTCTTCAACAGCGTCGGTCTTCCGGCGTGGCTCGCCGTCATCCTGACCGTGCTCGCTGGCGGCCTGCTCGGCGGCGCCGTCAACGGCGTGCTGATCGGCCGGTTCAGACTGTCCTTCTTTGTCGTCACCCTCGGCACCCTTTCGCTCTACCGCGGGATCGTGAACATCTGGTCCGACACGAAGACGACCTACATCACCTCGCCGCTGGTCGACTTCCTGGGCTTCGGCACCTTCCTCGGCATCGCGATGCCGATCTGGCTGATGATCCTCGCTGCTCGACGGCACGCTTCGCACGCTGGAGCGGGAAGTCGATCGCCACCGGCCGGAACGAGACGAACACGAACCGTTGGACGCCAGCGGCCTCGGCCGCGTCCACGAGCGCGATGTTCCCAGCTGCATCGACGCGCTCGATCGCGTCTGCCCGCTGGTCGCGAGAGGGAACGCTGTCGCCGTCGAGACGACACACGTGACGCCTTCCAGAGGCCGCGCGAGGGACTTTGCGTCCTCGATGTCCCCCGGAACGATTCCCATCCCAGCTGCCTCGAGCCGCGCGCGCGCCTCAGCAGAGGCACTCGCGCGCACGAGAGCGCGCACACCCGCCCCTCGCTCTTGCAACAGGGAGCAGATCCGGGTCCCGAGAGCACCGGTCGCGCCGGCCACGAGGACTTCGCTCATCGGTCTCGCTTCAACATCAGAGGATCGGCTCCGCGACGGGCGCTCCACCGTCCAAATGAAGCCGGACACGATCGCCGGCGCTGACCCGATCGAGACGGGCGATGACGCTTCCGCCACCGGCCAACCGCACCGTTCCCAGTCGCACGGGTGCTCCGATCTCCCGTCCCGCAGCCCGGCGCAGAATCGTCGAGTCCTCCACCCGCCCGCCGTGGACGAGCACGGTGCGGAGATCGGCGCTGCCACAGGCGGAGCACCAGAGGCGAGCGGGAAAGCCGCGCCAGCCGCAGGCGTTGCACAGGCTGACCGGGACGCCGCTCATTCGACTCGCTCTAGGACGACAGCGTTGGCGCAGGCGCCGTGGCGGTAGGCGACCATGCCGTACCCGGTTGCGAGACCGAGGCGGGCGCCGTCGACCTGACGCTCGCCCGCCTGACCCCGGAGCTGGCGCACGACCTCGACGAGGCCCAGCATGCCGCCCTCCGCCCCAGCCTGGCCCCCGCTCAGCTGACCCCCTGACGTGTTCACCGGCAGCTCCCACGCAGCAATCCGATCGACAAGGGCTTCCACCCCCTGCGTTCCGGCGAACCCGAGGTCATCGAGCTGCACGAGCACCATCGCCGGATAGTCATCGTAGGCGGAGACGACGTCGATGTCGCTGGCCCAGGCCGGCCTCCTGCCCGAGCCGGTCTGCGCCGGCCGCGAGCCCGGTGGCGAGGCCGTCGCCTTCCTGACCGTCCGTGTTGTGGGCGGCCACGAGGGCGCACACACGCACCCCGGCGCCCGAGACGCCCCTCGATGTGACGACGACAGCGGCTGCGCCCGACACGACGGGCACACAGTCGAACAGACCGAGTGGGTCTGCGACCATCGGTGCGCGGAGGTAGTCGCGCAGCTCGAGCGGGGCCCGGTAGGCCGCGTTGGGGCTCGTCGCCGCCCATGCTCTCTGCGCCACGACGAGCCTGCCGTACACCTCCCGTCCAGCCGGTAGCGAAGCATGTGGCGCCGGGTGAGAAGGGCAAACAGCGGATTTGGCCCCCCGGCCGGGGAGAGGCGCCAGATGATCTCGGGTGGCGGTGTTGTAGCCGTCCACGAGGCCGGCGAAGTCGCCGCTTTCCATCCGGTCACCCGCGACCAGCAGGATCGCCTGCGCGTCACCCGCCTCGACCGCCCGTCTCGCGTGCTGCAGCATGCTCGACCGCGGACGCACCACCCGTGCCGTCGTCCATCAGCCACGAGACCTGCAGTTCGAGCCTGAACGCCAGGTCGATCGCCCGGTCGGGAGCGAGCGAGAACGACGCCACCCCCAGCCCGTCGATGTCCGCGGGCTCCATTCGAGCGTCTCCGAGCGCGAGCCGCGCCGCCTCGGCGAGCAGCCGGGGCGTCGTGAGATGGGCGTCGGCGTGGCGGCGGTAGGCGGTTTCGCCCGCACCTGCGATCACGAGGCTTGCAGCGACATTCCGTGATTGTCGCCACATCGCCGGAGCGATGCGTCGCAGGTGATAAGAAGAGCCATGCAGAGGCTGCCGACTTCGGTTCCTCCCGAGAGCCGAGGGGAACGGGTTCTCGAAGCGTTGTGCGACACGTTCGTCCCCCCTCGCTTGGGGGTGGCGATGCGTTTCTGGCAAGGGCGGCAAGCGTGCTTCGTGTTCCGGCCGTGATCGGAGCCGCGGCGATCGACCCGCTGCTCGACATCGTCGGAGAAGACTTCGCCGAGCTCGACCTCGGCGGCCGAGGACAACGCGCGTACGAGGCGATCTTCGCCGCCGGTGGGCCTCGGGCCGGCCAGCTCCGCCGGCTTCAGGGGCACGACGATCGCGCTCTTCTACGGGCTCGCCGAGGAGGGGCGCAACCCGAACTGGGATGCGATTGGCTACCCGGGCCCCATCTCTGCGCCTCCGTCGGCGGAGGAGCAACCGAAGCGGATCTCGGTACTCGAGATCGCTGCCGAGGAAGCTCGATGCTGGAAGCGGATGTCTGTGTCGTCGGCTCGGGCGCCGGCGGCGCGGTGATTGCCGCTCGACTGCAGCAGGCGGGACGGTCTGTCGTCGTGCTCGAGCAGGGCGCCTACACGAGCGAGGCCGACCTGCTCCAGCTCGAGTTGCACGACGGCGCCCGCACGTACCTCAACGGCGGCCTGTTCTGGTCGGAGTCGGGCAGCGTGGGCATCCTCGCCGGGAGCACGCTCGGCGGCGGCACGTTCGTCAACTCTCTCGTCTGTCTGCAGGCTGCCGCAGCAGATGCGCGAGGAGTGGGCGGCGTCCGGCCTCGAGGGGCTGGACGGGCCGGAGTTCGACCGCCATACCGACACGGTGTGGGAGCGCCTCGGCGTCAATACCGAGGCGACCGTCCCCAACGCAAGCAATCGGCTGATGACGACGGCGCTCGAGGCGAACCGGTCGCTCGTGGCAGCTCCTGCCTCGCAACGCCGGGCCGCACGATCCGCGCTACTGCGGCTACTGCAACGCCGGCTGCCAGCGCGGCGAGAAGCAGTCGACGCTCGTCACGTACCTGCAGGACGCCGCCGACGCCGGCGCCCGCTTCGTCGTCGGCTGCCGCGCCGAGCGGGTGCTCGTCCAGGACGGAAGGGCAGTCGGTGTGGCGGCGGTCGTGACCCGCGGCGACGGGACGACGGCCTCCCTTCGCGTCGACGCGCCTGTCGTCGTGGTTGCAGGAGGATCCGTGGAATCTCCCGCGCTCCTGCTCCGATCGGGCATCGGCGGCCCGGCGGCCGGCAAGAATCTCCGCCTCCACCCCGCCTGGTTCGTCGGCGGCGTCCACGCGGAGCGGCTCGACGCCTGGACGGGTCAGATCCAATCCGTCACCTCGACCGACTTCAAGGAACTGCCCCACGGAGGCGGATTCCTGCCCGAGTGCGTCATCCTCAGCCCCACCTTCTGGGGCTCGTCGCTCCCCTGGCAGGACGGCGCCCGCCACAAGGAAGCAATGCTGAAGCTCTCCCGCGTCGCCAGCTGCACGCGGTCACCCACGACTTCGGCTCGGGCGAGGTCAGTGCTAGGCCCCGCTGGTGAGGCGGTCGTGCGCTGGCAACTCACCGATCCGATCGACCGCCAGACGGCCGTTGCGGCCCACGTCGAGATGGCGAAGCTGCACGAGGCGGCGGGCGCGGAGGAGATCTTCACGTTCGATCCTCCCGGGCTGACATGGCGCAGAGACGAAGAGCCGTTCGAAGGCTTCCTCGACCGCCTCACCGCCTTCGACTACACGCAGGCCGTTGCGTACTCCGCTCACCAGATGTGCTCCTGCCGCATGGGCAACGACCGGGCCACTTCGGTGGCCGATGGCGATGGCCAACTCCACGACACGCGCCGAGTCTGGATCGGTGACGCATCGGCACTCCCCACCGCCCCGGGCGTCAACCCGATGATCGCGATCATGGCCCTCGCCGAGAGAACTGCCGGTCGGATCCTCGATCAGCGGCCATGAGGCGCTCACGGAAGCGACTAGGCACCTTCCCCGCCAAAGCAGTGCCGGCGGCGGGCCAGACCACGATCTCGATGACGAAACCCTCGGCGAGGCGTATCCGACAGCGCGACTCATCGTCGGCCGGCTAGACATCTCGGCGACATCTTCCTCTCACCGGCCTTGCGATCGTCCGCGGAGGCGGTCTGGCCGCGCCGCCGAATCGGGCTCCGCCTGCGTGGGACGCATCCGAAGATGCAGAGTTCTCCGTTTTCAGAATAGCGAACGAGGGACGAGAGATCTTCGGTTAAGAAATTCTCGACCAAGCCGCAAGATTTGGCTTGAATAGGCGGCTGAACCGGCGTTTTCGTAAACAAAGCGGCGGACTTCTAATCCGCGGGTCGGAGGTTCGAATCCTCCCGGGCGCACTTAAAATGCCTGCAAATAGGCATATATATTCCATATCGTGTTGTCTGTCTTGATACAGTGAGCGTAGGGGCGCTCTTCACGAACGCATCACGGCCGGGCCGGCACGCTTGCGGTGGCTCCTGGGACTGAGGCTACGCGGGGAGCGGGCATGTGTCGTTCGCATAGTCGCGGACTGAGCATCCGCTGACTGCTGAGCGGCAATGCATTTGCGGGAAGCAGTGGTTTCCCAAACCGCGTGCGCAGGTTCGATTCCTGCCGGGGCATCGGTTGCCTCGCGCTGACGGCGACGGGCGGCGCGCTCGCGAAGCTCAAGGAATTACGCTCGCATACCTTGTTCTCGGCGAGCGACTCACACCCATCCAAGTTCTGGGCGGAGGCTTTATCGCCGCGGGCGTTGTCCTCACCGCACTGCCCACACGGCTTCGTCCATCGCCGTCTTTGGCCTAGCGCAGGCTTGCCGTGCATGACCGGTGCGAGGGTCAGCGGGGGTCGAGTAGGAATTTGATTCCTGTCGCCGCCCGCGTCGCCGCGAACGCTTCCTTCCATCTCTCGAGCGGAACGACATCGCTGACGAGGGTGCCGAGATCAACAGACCGCTGTTCGATCAACTCCAGGGCGCGCCGCCACGACGTGGGCGTGCTCGCATTGCCGCTAGTGACAGTGAGCTCGCAGTAGACGATTTCGTCCAGCGGGAGCGAGACCAACCGGCCGGCGAGGCCAACCTGGACGTAGCGGCCACCGCGGCGGGCGGACTCGAGGCACGTCCTTATTGCTCTCTCGTGCCCGGAACAGTCGATCACGACATCGAACGGGGCGGGAACCTCTCCGTCGTCGACGGATGTCGTGAAGCCGAGCTCTTCCGCCTTCGCGAGACGGACAACGTCTCGTGGGATGCCGTGCACATGGACTTGACCGCCACAGGCTCTGGCGACCTGGGCTGTTATCAAGCCGATCGGGCCGGGGCCGACGACGAGCACGCGATCGCCTGCGGAGATCACAGGCGGATCGAGCAGGCAGTTGCAGACGCACGCGAGCGGTTCTGTCAGTGCTGCCGCCTCGTCGGCCACCCAGTCTGGCACCCGATGAAGACCGCTCGCCGGGACGAGTAGCCGTGGCGCGAAGGCCCCGTCTCTGGCGGATCCGATCGAGCGGCGTTCGAGACAAAGGTTCACGCGGCCCGAGCGACAGTAATCGCAGGCGCCGCAGGTGGAGTAGTACGTCTCCGAGACAACGCGGGCAGAGAGCAGCGCCTCTTCCACGCCATCCCCGATCTGTTCGACGACGCCGCATACCTCATGGCCCATCGTCACAGGCGGCCACGAGCGAAACTCGTCGTCGACGATGTGGATGTCGGTGCCGCAGATGCCCGCCGTTCGCACGGCGAGAACGACGTGCCCCGACGTGACCACCGGATCGTCACGCTCGACGATGCCCACGTTCTCAGGACCGGGGCCTAGCTTTGCCAGGCCCTTCATAGGAAGCTATGCCTTTGCACGAAGCGGAGATGATCCGGGTGCACGTTGTTGTATTGCCCGTGCGCAGCCTGCGCAGCCATTCTTGAATCGTAGGGGAGCGTGGCTGCGGCATGCTCCAGCGTGCTCTCGCGCAAGTGCTGAGGAGGCCGGACCGAGCGTACGCTGAGCGTACCGGCCTGTCTCCGCAGGCTGCAGTTTGTTGCAGTGCTGAGAGTGCCCATTTGCAGGCAGATTCAGTCTGTTGCATTCGTTGCAGCCTACGAGGGTGGACTTCTAATCCGCGGGTCGGAGGTTCGAATCCTCCCGGGCGCATCGTCGGAGTGGTCTGGGCATGCGGTTCCTGGCCTTCTGTTGGTGTCAGGGCTGACATTGCGTGTCCCAACCGTGTCCCAACGAGATTGCGAAACAGGCGAGGGCCAGGCGGCTCGGCCTCTGGGGTGCGTGTCCGAGAACCCCGTACGACCCGTACAACGCGGTTGCGACGCGGCGCTGACGACAGCGAGAGTCTCGCCTGCTCGGAGTGCGGCCGTGTGGCTCGCCCCCCGACCTGGCCTGGTTGTCCGAACCACCACTCTGTGCGATGCTCATGGAGTGGACACGAAGGCAACGCGCCGGTCGGTTCGCGAGGCGATCCAGGGTGCCAAGCGTGGTGAGTCGTCGATGCTTGAAGCTTCGGCGGAGATGCCGTTAGCGAAGGCCCATGGTTCGCGACTATTGCTCTGATGGAGGACGCGGAAGCTCACGAGCGGGTCAGGACGTTCTCCCAGGGGCGGTGGCTCCATATCGTTCCGCGTGATCCTCCGCTCGGAGTTGCGTGACCTAGAGACGAGGAGGGTTGGACACGTCTGACCCACCCACCGTGGACGGCGACCGCGTTGAGGAGGTCGTCTGCGCCAACTGCGGTCGCTCCCCTAGCCCCAACGAGAACCCCGACGACGGGTGGCGTGTCGAGTCTGACGGGGCGGGCGGACTCGTGACGTTCTGCCCGGAGTGCTGGCAGCGGGAGGTCGGGGTCGGGAAGTAGGTAGGCCCGCCGGAGCGGGCCTACCTTAGCGTCTGTCGTGGTTCTCGACTGTGTCGTTAGGTGGATGTCAGAGTCCGGCGCATTCCCCGATCTTGCTACCGCCAACGGTGTTCGGGACTGCCCCTTCGAGCGCGGCGTCGCCGATCTGCGCGTGAGGTGTGTTGCCGAAGCAGATCAGGTTGCCGCCGATCGTGTTGGTTCCTATCTCGGTGGAGTCAGGCACGCCGACGTACGGAGCCTCTGTGCCGACTCTGGCGCCGACGGTGTGGGCCGCGACCACGTTGCCGCCGACATGGTTGCGCAGGATGCCGAACCAGGCGCCCGCCCAGTCATGGACGCTCAGGTTTCCGTCGATGACGTTGTCCTTGATCGGCAGGACGAGTCCGTTCTCCTGGCCTCCGGTATCGACCATGGATGCGTCGCCGCCGCTGACGACCACGCTGCCGTGGACGATGGTGGAGTCGAGGTAGATCGTCAACGCCTTCTCGGCGTCGATGTTCCCGTTCACCGTCACGTTCCCGACCCCGCCCCACGGGGGAGGAGGCGGCCCAGGCGCAAAGCCGCAGTCGTTGTAGAAGTAGGCGCAGCCCAGGCCGAGTGTCGCGCCCTTGCCGACCTTGACGTCGCCGTTGATCGTCAGCCTCGTGCCGAGCCAGCCCGCGTTCAGGTAGCCGTCAGCGACGGTCACGTCGCCGTTGATCGTCACGGGGCCGCTCATGATCGTGCAGTTGCCGGACACGATCAGGCCCTTGTAGGTGCCAGGAGCGATGTCTCCGCTCGTGCAGCTTAGCGGGTGACCTTGGTCGCCTCCGTGACCCTGGTCGCCTCCGTGACCCTGGTCGCCTCCGTGACCCTGGTCGCCTCCGTGACCCTGGTCACCTGTGACCCTGGTCACCTTGGTCACCCCGTCACCCTTGTTGCCTCCGTGACCCTGATCATCCTTGCGACCCTGGTCGTTCTGCCCGTGGTCGCCGGACTGACCCTGGCTGCGCTGATCGTGATTCTGGTCACCGCCGAACGCCGAGCCTGCAAACGCCATCGCTACCAGGGCCACGACTGCGGCCCCGAGGAGTAGGGCAAGCTTCTTACGCACGCTGCTACCTCCTTCTGCGGATCCGAATAATCCGGCCCGCTATCCCCGTATAGACGGCCGACGCCCTGCCGTCCCAACGAAGCAGCATGTCACAACGCGTGTCAAGAGTGAAGTCGCGCCACCAGACGTTAACGCCGTCCTGTGGACGCTCCGCAGCGGGATGACCGCTCTGCCGCCGTCCTCTGGACGCTGCGACGCGGCACCTGACCCACGTCCGCCCGAGAGCGTGTCCCAACCGTGTCCCGAACTGCCGTCATCTGAGGGAACTGAGCGCACCTCACAGCACCTCAGAACGGCTTAGAACAGCGGGCGTGCCTCGAACCAACAGACTTCTAATCCGCGGGCCGGAGGCTCGAATCCTGCCGGGCGCATACGTATTGATGCGGCATTGCGGGCCTTCGTCCCCCGCCTGGGAGGCAGAGGGGGCAACAGACGGGGCAACACGAGCCCGGGAACACGGCGGAGACGGTCGATGCATCCCGCCCCTGAGCGCGAACCACGTGGGCGGTCAGCTGCCGCGCCGCAGCGTCCAGAGGACGCACCCCCGTGAATCTCCCTCGCCTTGCGGCCTGGCGACCATGCCGCCAAGCCTGACAATGTACACCGCCTTCGCCACCCCGGCGAGGCCTCTTGGTTCCCGGGCGCCTCCCCTCGAATCCGCTGGCGTGACCGGTGTCCGGTGACGGCCTGAACGCGATCGGTGCTCGCAGACATGGGCGCCCGCGGTTCCGCGGTCTGGTGGCCGCTGGGATCACAGCCGTCCAACGGCGTGCTTGAAGCGCAGCGCGGGAACCTTCCAGACTGCCTCCGCCACGATCCGGAAGTTTATCTTCGACGTGCCCACCTGACGTTCGACGAAGGTGATCGGCACTTCGGTCACGATGAAGCCGGCGAGGAGCGTTCTATACGTCATCTCGATCTGGAACGCGTAGCCCCGCGTCGCCACACTCTCAAGGTCGATGGTCTCCAGAACGCGGCGCCTGAAGCACTTGAATCCACCCGTCAGGTCGCGGATGTCGACGCCGAGGACCGCACGCGCGTAGAAGGACCCGCTGATTGAGATCCATCGCCTAACCCGGCTCCAATTGGCCGTTCCGCCGCCCGCGACGTAGCGCGAGCCGAGCGCGAGATCGCTGCCGGCATCGCACGCGGCGATCAGGCGCGGCACGTCGCTCGGGTCGTGCGAAAAGTCACAGTCGACCTCGAGCACAAACGTCGGGTCGAACGCGAGTGCCTGCTGAAAACCGGCAAGGTAGGCACGTCCGAGTCCCTCCTTGAAAGGGCGGTGCACGACGGAGAGCCATGGAAGCTCAGCGGCTAACTCGTCGGCGAACCTCCCGGTGCCGTCGGGAGAGTTGTCGTCAATCACGACCACGCGGTCACGCTCCAGGTCGAGGACCGTTCCGAGCGCTCGAACCATTGGCTCGATGTTCTCGCGCTCGTTGTAGGTCGGAAGACAGACGACTGCTCGTGCCACGCGCTTATCATGCCCCGCGCAGCCAACCGGGGCACACCAAGCCAACCGTCGACCGGCACTCAATACCGGGCGGCTAACTCCCGGCCTACGTAAGCATGATCTCAGTCGAACCGCCTGCTGAAGCCACGACTGGGATCGCATGCCGGCCGGGATCGTGTCGGTCGTCTGCAGCGGAAACGGCAGCAAACCGTGGCGCGTCACTCCGATAGCTACCGTCGGGTGTAGCACCGACACGTGAACAGCGGTGAGAGATGAAGGTGTTGGCCGAAGGGTAAGTCTGCTCGGCCGCGCCGACGCCGGCGTGGGTCTGACCCACGTCTGGCCCACGCTCGCGAAGCAACTCCAGAGGGAGCGTCTGAGCATGACCCCCGACCTCGAAGAACGGAGCATGAGTTGCGAGCTCAGGAGCCCTTTCGTCCCATCAGGGTCGGCTAACGCTTGGACGGCAGCAGTTGTGAGTCGTGGTGCGTGCTGAAGCGCGTGCGGACGTTCCTGAACACGAAAAACTCGACGCGTGCTCCGGCAGCCGACGGCGCGATGAACAAGACGAGATCTCCTCTCTGCACCTCGAACCTCCCGTCACCGTGCGTGCGTCTGCGACCGTAGCTCAACGTCCAACGCTTGCACGCAACGTCACCATTGAGGCACGGACCGACGCGCCGAGCCCGGAGCTGGATCGACCCCTGCTGTGTCCTCCACCGTGCCACGGCCTGTTGGACAAGGAAAACCAGAGCCCCCTCGTCTGCAGGCACGAGCAGGGCACGGGCGCGGGCGGCGTCGCCAACCAGGAGGGCGGTTGCGAAGCGCCCGGCGACGTCACGCTGTACCGCCTGGGACGGCGTCTTCATCGTCGTCCCTCCACCACATCCGGCGACCACGACCGTGACCAGCAGGCACCCAATGAGCCCGCTCTTCACCCGCGGCACGGGCTACGGCTCCTCACCGAGCATCGATTGCCAACTACACGGCACCGGACGGTCGGGCATCCGGAGAGTGTGACACGGTGCTCTGATCTGCCACAGGGGAGGGGTTCGCGAGCACGCTCCGTCCAGACGAGTGCTCCGCGATCGACGACGTCGCTCTCGTTACCAACCGCGACCCGAACGACACCCGCGATCGTGACGAGGAACACGCTCCGCAAAGCCTTTGTCTCTTGTCGCCGGCAGCCGAGTCGTACTCCCCTCGATCGGCCGTTGGGGTCTCGTGCAGGGCCACGGTTCGAGGAGCATGTGAAATGAGCCTAACGAGGTCACCGAGCGCGCTCCGGCCCGATGCAGGGTCCACCGGCCGCCGGCCCTGACAGCGCACCGCGAAAGGTAGAAGATGTGCACATCGCCAAGGAACATCGCCCACTGTTCGATCGCAGATGACCCGCCCGCTGGAACTCCTCACGGTCGGTCGCGTCAGCGTCGATCTCTACGCCGAACAATCGGGGGTCGGCTTTGCGGAGGCACGCACGTTCGCCAAGTCGGTCGGTGGAAGCCCGACGAATGTCGCCGTCGCGGCAGCCCGTTTCGGGCACTGCTCAGCCGTTGTTACGGCCGTCGGCGCGGATCCGTTCGGGGGGTACGTACGCGACGCGCTCGAGGGCTTCGGCGTCGACACACGCTTCGTTGGCACACACTCCGGGTTGCACACACCGCTCGCGTTCGCGGCCATGGATCCTCCCGAGGACCCGCAGCTCCTCTTCTACCGGGCGCCGGAAGCGCCCGACGCCCACATCGTGACCACCGACGAGTTGCTCGACGCTGCGGAGCTCGTCCCGATTCTGTGGATATCCGCTTCTGCCCTCGCCGTCGAGCCGTCACGAGCGACGTCGTTGGCGTTACTCGAGGCGCACGGACGAACCGACCACGTAGTGCTGGACCTCGACTGGCGCCCGACCTTCTGGGCAACCGAGGACGAGGGAAGGCGAGTGATCGGTGATGCCGTCGACTGCGCGACGATCGCGATAGGCAACCGCAGCGAGTGCGAGATCGCCGTCGGGTCGTCCGATCCAGACGAAGCTGCCGACGCCCTCCTGGCGCATGGCGTGGGGGTCGCGGTGGTGAAGCTCGGAGGCGACGGCGTGCTCGTCGTCACGCCGGACGAGCGACGTGTTGTCCCTCCGGTATCCGTCCCTGTCGTATGCGGACTCGGCGCCGGGGACGCCTTCGGCGGAGCCTTCTGCCACGCCCTCCTGTCTGGCCTGAGCCCGTTCGACGCCGTCGAACTGGGAAACGCCGCAGGGGCGATCGTGGCGTCGCGGCTTCTCTGTGCCGACGCCATGCCGACAGTCGCGGAACTCGAGGAGACCCTGGAGCGGACACGTGCGCGGAGCTGACCTGCACCTGCCGGCCCGGGCGGCGTCACGGGACGGTGACGCGGTGGTCGTCACGCCCGAATCAGCCTCATGGTCGTACTGCGGTCTTCGCGTCGTGCAGCTCGCTGCCGGTGGCACCCGGACGTTCGCAACACACGCCGAGGAGTTTGCCGTGCTGCCGCTCTCGGGCGCCGGAGTCACAGTCGAGGCAGAGGGCAAACGATTCGACCTGCAAGGCCGCGCCGGCGTGTTTGCCCGGGTCAGCGACTGGGCGTATGTGCCGATCGATGCGGAGGTGAGGCTCACGAGCGCCGACGGCTGCGAGCTCGCCCTCGCCAGCGCACGAGCAACCCGTCGCTTCGACGCGGCGTACGTGGCGGCCGAAACGGTCGAGGTCGAGACCCGCGGGGCGGGCACGGCGACACGCCAGGTGACGAATTTCATGACGCCGGAGACGTTTGCCGGCGCCGACAGGTTGATCTGCTGCGAGGTTCTGACCCCCGACGGAAACTGGTCTTCCTACCCACCGCACAAGCACGACGACACGCCGGGGAGCCCGGTATGGAACGAGGAGATCTACTACTTCCGTGTCGGCCGTACTGGTACGAGCGGCTACGCCCCGGACGGGTACGGGCTGCACCGGACCTACACGGCCGACGGGGCGATCGACGCCACCGTGACCGTCCGCGACGGCGACGTCTTCCTCGTCCCACGCGGTTACCACGGTCCCTGTGCCGCCGCGCCGGGCTATCCGCTCTACTACCTCAACATCATGGCCGGCCCGGCGCCGGAGCGCCGCATGGCGATCGCCGACGACCCGTCGCAGGGCTGGATCCGCGACTCGTGGGCGGGGATGGCGCTCGACCCGCGTTGTCCCATGACCTCGGCTCGGGCGGAAGGGAGAGACTCATGACAGACGTCCGTCGCCTCACCGTGGCGCAGGCGCTGATCGGGTTCCTGGTCAACCAGTACAGCGAGCGCGACGGCGTCGAGCAGCGGCTCGTGCCAGGCTGCTTCGGGATCTTCGGCCACGGCAACGTTGCGGGGATCGGCGAGGCGCTGCTCGAGACCGCGCGCCGCGATGCGGGCGCTATGCCGTACACGCTCGCGCGCAACGAGCAGGCCATGGTGCACACCGCATCCGGCTTCGCGCGGATGAAGAACCGCATGGCGACGCTCGCGTGTACGACCTCGATCGGCCCCGGCGCAACGAACATGGTCACCGGCGCGGCACTCGCGACGGTGAACCGCCTGCCGGTTCTTCTCCTCCCGGGCGACATCTTCGCGACGCGAGCCGCGAGCCCGGTGCTGCAGGAGTTGGAGGACGCCCGCTCGTACGACATCTCGGTCAACGACTGCTTCAAGCCCGTATCCAAGTTCTGGGACCGGGTCAACCGCCCCGAGCAGCTCCCTTCGAGCTTGCTGGCTGCTATGCGGGTTCTCACCGATCCGGTCGAGACCGGCGCCGTCACGCTGGCCATGCCGCAGGACGTTCAGGCCGAGGCATGGGACTGGCCCGAAGAGCTGTTCGACCGGCGTGTCTGGCACGTGCGCAGGCCGCCACCCGAACCGGGTGCCCTCGCCGAGGCGGCCGCGCTCGTCCGAGGCGCCGAGCGACCACTGATCGTCGCCGGCGGCGGCGTCGTTTACAGCGAAGCGACCGACGTTCTGCGCACGCTCGCCGAGCAGACGGGAATCCCCGTCTGCGAGACCCAGGCCGGCAAGGGCTCACTGCCTTACGACCATCCTGCTGCACTCGGCGCCGTCGGAGCCACCGGCACCGCAGCGGCCAACGCGATCGCCCGCGAGGCCGACGTGATCATCGGCATCGGCACCCGCTGGAGCGACTTCACGACCGCCTCGCGCTCGCTGTTCGCCGACCCGGGTGTGCGTTTCGTGAACCTGAACGTCGCTCCCGTGGACGCGTTCAAGCACGCCGGTGTCCCTCTCCTCGCCGACGCGCGGGCAGGCATCGTGGCGCTCGGAGACGCGCTCGCCGGTTGGTCGGTAAACGACGACCACCGCGAGCGGGCCCACCGGCTCGCCCGCGACTGGGACGAGCAGGTCGAGCGCGCATACTCCCTCGCCCACACGCCGCTTCCCGCCCAGTCCGAGGTGATCGGCGCCGTCAACCGCGTCAGCGAGCCACGTGACGTGGTCGTGTGCGCGGCGGGCAGCATGCCCGGCGACCTGCACAAGCTGTGGCGCACCCGTGATCCGAAGGGCTACCACGTCGAATATGGCTATTCGTGCATGGGCTACGAGATCGCAGGAGGGCTCGGCGTCAAGCTCGCCGCCCCTGACCGCGAAGTGTTCGTGATGGTCGGTGACGGCTCGTACCTGATGATGGCCCAGGAGATCGCGACGGCGGTCCAGGAGGGGATCAAGCTGACGATCGTGCTCGTCCAGAACCACGGCTTTGCTTCGATCGGCGGGCTCTCCGAGGCAGTCGGCTCGAACCGTTTCGGCACGCGCTATCGGCACCGCAACGTCGCCACCGGCATGCTCGACGGCGACCGGCTGCCGATCGACCTGGCGGCCAACGCAGCCAGCCTGGGTGCCGCCGTCATCTCGGTCACGAACGTGGTCGAGCTCGAAGACGCCCTGCGCGCGGCGCGTGCTGCGGAGCGCACGACCGTCGTTCACGTCGAGACCGATCCGCTCATCGGGGCGCCGAGCTCCGAGGCGTGGTGGGACGTCCCGATCGCGGCAGTGTCCGAGATCGATGCCACGATCGCGGCGCGCGACGCGTACGAGCAGGCCAAAATGCAGCAGCGCCCGTTCGTCTGACCACCGCCCACGGCGGGTTGCGTGCGTCCCGGCCGATGTCCATGATGGGTCGCGAGGTGGCGGAAACCAGACTGCACTCCCAACTCGCGCGCGACGGCGGCACGCCCGCCCGTACGCGGCCGGAGCCGCCGATGTTCCCAGGCGGGATGGAGTACGGCGAGGAAGAGGTCGAGGCCGCGGCGCGGGTGATCCGGAGCCGAAACCCGTTCCGCTACTACGGCGTCGGCGAAGGGCCGCACGAGGTCGCCGACTTCGAGCAGGAGTTCGCCACACATCTGGGCGCCAGGCATGCCCTGATGGTCAACGCCGGCTCGTCGGCGCTCATCTGCGGCCTGATCGGCGCGGGCGTCGGCCCCGGTGACGAGGTGATCGTCCCCGCCTACACGTGGAACGCGACGCCGAACGCCGTGGTCGCAATCGGCGCGATCCCCGTTCTCGCCGACATCGACGACTCTCTCACGCTCGACCCGACGGATGTCGAACGACAGGTGACGTCGAAGACGCGCGCAATCCTGCCCGTGCATATGCGGGGGGCCCCGGCCGACATGGAGCCCCTCACCGCCCTCGCACGTGAACGGGGGCTCGCACTGATCGAGGACGTCTGCCAGGCGGCGGGCGCATCGTATCGTGGCAAGCGACTCGGAACATTCGGCGACGCCGGTGCCTTCAGCCTGCAGTACAACAAGATCATCACCACCGGCGAAGGCGGTGTGATGATCACCGACAGAGAGGACCTGCTCGACCTCGCGATCGACGTGCACGACTGCGCGGGCTCCGTGCGACGGGGCGCCGGCCTGCCTCACTACGCCGGCTGGAACTTCCGTGCCTCGGAGATCGAGGGCGCGATCGCGCGCGTGCAGCTCACGCGGCTCGACGGGCTGCTCGAGCGCATGCGGGCGAACCAGGCTCGGCTCGCCGAACGCGTGGGTGCAATCTCCGGCCTCTCGTTGCGAAGACCGAACGACGCCGAGGGCGACGCGGGTATTTGCCTCGTCGCGTTTGCACGGACGTCCGAGATCGCCGCAGATCTGGTCGACGTGCTTCGCTGGGAGGGCGTCACCGCGATGCGCATCTACGACCCCGACACGATCGATCTCCACGTCTACCCGTACTGGAAGCCGGTGCTCGATCTGATCGACTCGTCGGGGCGCGACGCGCCAAACCGCCCGCGTACCCTCGATCTGCTTGAGCGCTCGATCCACGTCGACGTATCGCCACTCTGCAGCGAGGACGACATCGACGAGATCGCCTTCGCCTTCGAGAAGGCCGCCGCCGCGGTCATCTCGTGACGGTCCGCGTCGGAGTCGTCGGCGGCGGGCTCGTCGCTCAAGCCGAGCATCTCCCGTACCTCTCCGCGCTCCGCGACCGCTTCACAGTGAGCGCCCTGGCCGAGCCGAGCGCGACCGTGCGCGAGGCACTCGGGGCGCGCTATTCGATCGCGGGCCTCCACGAGGACTACCGTTCGCTGCTCGCTGCGGGCGAGGTCGACGCGATCGTGATCTGCTCGCCGGCCGGGACGCATGCGGAGGTCGTGCTCGCGGCGCTCGGCGCCGGTGTGCACGTTTTCGTCGAGAAACCGATGTGCATCACGCTCGCCGACGCCGACAGGATTGTCGCCTCGCGAGACGAGACAGGGCGCGTCGTCCAGGTCGGGACGATGAAGCGCTACGACCCGGCCGTGGAACAGCTGATCTCGGAGTTGCCCGAGAGCTCCGCCGATCTGCGCTACGTGAGCGTGGTCGTTTACGACCCCGAGTTTGAGCCCTATTTCGAGCCGGGCGACATCGTTCGCGGCAGCGACGTCTCGCGAGACCTGATCGTCGCCACCCGCCGCAGCGAGGCAGACCAGGTCGAGGAGGCAGTGGGCGCGGGCACAGAGGACGTCGTCCGCGCCTTCTCGGAGAGCTTCCTCGGCAGCATGTTGCACGACCTCAACGTCGTTCACGGCGCTCTCGAGCAGATGGGCGAGCCGCTGCCGAGCAAGGTCGTCGCAGGCGACTGGTGGAACGAGGGCAGCTCGGTGACCGGTTCGCTGCGCCTTCGAAACGGGGCCCGCTGCGATCTCGCGTGGATTCAGGTGCTCGGTACGTTCGAGTACCGCGAGACGATCCAGTTCGTTTTCGCCGACTCGGTGCGCACGCTCGAGTTCCCTTCGCCGTGGCTCAAACAGCATCCGACGACCTACCGTCGCACCGGTGACAGCGGCCGTACGAACGTCGTCAGGATTGCCCGCTCCTACGACGAGTCGTTCGCCCGCGAGCTACGCCACTTTCACGACTGCATCGTCAACGGGACGACCTGCCGAACACCACCCGAGGGTGGACGCCTCGACATCGACGTGCTGACGAGCATGTTCCGCGCGGCACAGCCCTGATGCGCGCCGCGATCGCCGGCTCGGGGTTCATCGCCCATGTGCACGCCACTGCGTTGCGCGCGATCGGCGTCGAGGTCGTTGCGGTATCGGGGCGCACGCTCGAAGGCGCCGGGGCCTTCGGAGAGGGAGCCCCGTACGACGATCTCGAGGCGCTGCTCGACAGCGAGGCCGTCGACGTGCTCCACGTCTGCACGCCGAATGCCGTCCACGCCGAACAGGCGACGGCGGCGATCGAGCGTGGGATCCACGTGGTCTGCGAGAAGCCGCTCGCGGTCTCGACAGAGCAGAGCCGGCGGATGCTCGAAGGCGCCACCGAGCGAGGGCTCGTGCACGCGACCTGCTACCACGCCCGCTCCTACCCGCTCGTGGAGCAGATGCGCGCGACTGTCGCCGACGGCGCACTGGGCGAGCTCGCATTCGCGCACGGGCGATATCTGTGCGATGACCTCCTCTTCCCTGCCTCCGGCTGGCGTACCGAGCCGGATCGCTCGGGACCGTCCTATGTCGTCGGCGACCTCGGCACGCACTGGCTCGACCTCGCAGAACACGTGACCGGACACCGAGTGACCGAGGTGCTGGCGGAGTTCCGGTCGTTCGCCACCGAGCCGCTCGAGGACTACGCCGCCTTGTTGCTGCGCTTCGACGGCGCCATGGTCGGCTCGGTTGTCTTTTCAGCAGGAGCCGCTGCGCGCAAGAACCAGCTGCTCTTGGAGCTCGAGGGCACGAAGGCCGGCCTCAGCTGGGACCAGGAAGAGCCGAACGAGCTCCTGTTCCGTCCCGCCGAGGGGCCGAAGCAGGTCGTCGTCAGGGACCCGCTCCACAACGTCGCCAGTGCCCGACCCCTGTCACGCTACCCCGCCGGGCACGGCGAGGGCTACGGCGGAGCGTTCAGGAACCTGTTCGAACAGGTCTACCGCGCGGTCGGCGAGCTGCCGCACGACCCGTTCCCGACCTTCGCCGACGGCCACCGCGGTGTGGCGACCGTCGAGGCCGCCGTCGAGAGCGCACGCATCGGCGCCTGGGTGCAGCCCAAGGTCTAGTTGGCTAGGCGCGACCCGCCCGCACCGCACTGCGGCCGCGGCGTAACACCGCCGGCAGCAGGAACGCGAAGGCGATCAAGATCAGCGAGGCGGCCAGCAGCAGGCTCGCGAGCGCGTTCACCTCGGGCGTGATGCCGAACTTCACCTGCGTGTAGATGTAGATCGGCAGGGTGTTGTGGGCTCCGATCAGGAAGAGCGTGATGATGAACTCGTCGAGAGACAGCGTGAACGCGAACAGCGCCCCGGCGAAGACGGCGGGCATGATCAGTGGCAGCACGACGTAACGCAACCGGTTGAACGTGTTCGCCCCGAGGTCGCTCGCCGCGCGCTCGAGCGACGTGTCGAAGCCCTGCAGGCGCGCCGCGACGAGCAGGAGAACGAACGGCGTCGTGTAGACCGCCTGCCCGATCACCGCGGTTTGGAGGGAAAGCTGGATGTGGAAGAAGCTCGTCATCAGAATCAGCAGGCTGACCCCGATCAGCAGGCCGGGGATCATGATCGGCAGTGTCATTCCGACCGTGATGCCGCTGCGGAAGGGGAGGCGCGAGCGCACGAGCGGAAACGCGGCCGCGGTCCCGACGATCGTGGAGATGAAAGTCACCTCCGCGGCGACCTTGATGCTCGTCGTGAGGGCGTCCTTGATCTGGTAGTTGCCGAAGACCTCCGAGTACCAGTGGGTCGTCCAGCCGGTAAAGGGGAACGTGCCGTACTTGTTGGCGTTGAAGCTGAACAGGACGAGCAGGATGATCGGCGCGAAAAGGAAGATGTAGACGAGCGCCGCCCAGGTGCCGAAGAACGCTTTGACGAGGCCCGCGTGGGGCGAGACGACCTCGACCTCACGCACGGTAGGGGTCCTCCACCTCGAGCGACCGGCGGAATACGAGCAGCAGCGCGATGATGAGGCCGGCGATGAGTAGCGCAGCCGCAGCCCCCCGCGTGTACTGGCCGCCGCTGAAGAAGTTGACGATCAGATTCCCGATCATGACGCCGCGCGCGCCTCCGACGAGCTGGGGCGCCAGGTATTCGCCCAGGATCGGGATGAAGACGAAGATGACCGCAGTGGTGATCCCGGTACGCATCTGCGGCAGCATGATGCGGAGGATCGCCGTCCGCGGTGGCGCGCCGAGGTCCATCGCGGCTTTGAACTGGTTCCAGTCGAACCGCTCGAGTGACGCGTAGAGAGTCAGGGCCGCAAACGGGAAGTAGAGGTAGACGAGCACGAGGATCACGGCTGGGCGGTCGTACAGGAACAAAGACAACGGTCTGTCCGTGATATGCACCCGCTGCAAGAAGCGGTTGATCGCTCCTCCCTCCCCAAGGATGTTGAGCCACGAGTAGACGCGGAGCAGGTAGCTCGTCCAGAACGGCAAGATGACGAGCACGAGCAGAAGGCCCTGGAGCTTCCTCGGCACGTAGCGGACGAGCCAGTAGGTAAACGGGAATGCGATCAAGATGGTGATCGCGGTGGCGGAGACGGAGACCCAGATCGTTGCCCAGAACGTCCGGAGATAGGTCGGGACGCTGAAGAAGTAGCGGTAGTTGTCGAGCGTCCAGTCGTGGACGACGTTGTAGTCGACCGTCTGCCAGAAGCTATAGGCGACGATCAGTGCGAGCGGCGCGACGAAGAAGAGCCCGTAGAGCAGGATCGCCGGCACGAACCCCGCGTATTGCAAGAGGCCGGCAAGCCGTCCTTCGACGGCGCTCTCCCGTGCTTCCTCCCGCCCGTCGGCAGGAGGAAGCACGGGAGCATCAGAAACGCCAGCCGACATCTAGGCGCCGAACACCTCGTTGAAGGCGTCGACGTACGCCTGCTCGTTGCCCGCCGGGCCTTTGAGCGTCATCTTCAGCGCGTTCTGGGGCTTGTTGTAGAGCAGCCGGCGAGCGCGATCGCCGTGGCCCTGGTTGACGAGGATCTTGTAGGCCTTCTCGTTGAACAGCGGCCGCCCGTTCGTGAGGAAGTTCTTCGCGATCCATGGAGCCTGCTGCATCGTGTTCTCGAACTTCTCGAACGAGGCCTTGTTCTTCGAGGCCTTGACGATCTGCTCCGAGTCGATGAATCCGATGGTGCCTTCCTTCGGGTACGCCTGCTTGACGACCGGGCCGCCCGCGTCCTTGACACGATCGTCGGACCCGAGGTTCGTGATCCCGATCCACGCCGAGCCGTCGGCCATTGCACGAATGACTTCGTTGTTCTGAGAGGCGAGCTTGAGCACGTTCGGCTTCAACGCCTTCAGATAGGCCTTGGCCCGTGAGATCTCGGCCGGCGTCATGGCGTAGGGCTTCTTCGCCCCGGTTGCCCGTCCGGCGATCGCCATCATGTCGGTCGGGATGTTCTCGAGTGAGATCTTCCCCGCGTACTTCTTGTCCAGGATCGCGTGCCACGAATCGGGCTTCACCGTGACGTACTTCGGGTTGTAGTAGATCTGGACCGTCGACCACGAGAACGGGTAGCCCATGTAGTTCGACCCGTCCTTCCAGAACGGGAAGCTCCGCGCGATCGAGTAGAGCTGCTTCGAGACCGGTAGAGACGAGAGGTCGAACGATTCCGTCAGCCCGTCCTTGAGGTACTTCGGCACCCAGAGCGCGTCGCCGGAGACGATGTCGAATTGGCTGCCGGTCTGCTTGATCTTCAGATAGGCGTCAGCGTTGTCACTGAAGAGCGTAGGGCGTCCCTGCAAGGCGGTGGCCTTGGCAACCGCTTTCAACTGGTCGTTTGCATAGTGGTCCGACCACGTCAGCATGTTGAGCGTCGTCGCCTCGAGCGAGAACGAGCGTCCGAACGCGGGGCCGGCTGCTGTGAGCCCGACTGCGCCGGCGGCACCGATCTTGAGCAAGTCGGCGCGGCTGATCCTTCTTTCCGAAAGTGACACTTACTCCTCCTTGGTCGTCTGTTTCGACAACAACAATGCATCCGAGCTATCCCACCAGAGGACTACCTCCCTGTCCGGCGTGAGGTCGAGGGCTGCGACGCGGTCGCGTCCGAACTGTGAGACGACGATTGGCGTCTCGACTCCGTCGCAGCGAACCGCGATGCGCGTCTGACTCCCGAGGAACGAGGTCTGGACGACTCGGCCGCGCAGCGCCGAGTCCGCTGCGTCCTCGGGTCGGCCGATGTGGATGGATTCGGGCCGTACCATCAGGGTCGCGCGCGCGCCGCCCTGCCATCCGTCCGACGCGCAGGGAACCCCGCTCCCGCCGTCGAGATAGGCGACCCCGCTCGACGCCCGGCTGGCGTCGACGTCCAGGAAGTTCGATTCGCCGATGAAGTCGGCGACGAACTGCGAGGAGGGGCGATGGTAGATGTCCGCCGGCGTCCCGATCTGGGCGATCCGCCCGTGATTCATCACGGCGATGCGCGTCGCCATCGACATCGCCTCCTCCTGGTCATGGGTGACGTAGACGAACGTGGTGCCGACGTCGCGGTGGATCTGGGCCAACTCGAGCTGTAGGCGCTTGCGGAGCTTCAGATCGAGCGCTCCAAGCGGCTCGTCGAGCAATAGCACGGCAGGGCGGTTGACGAGCGCGCGGGCTACCGCGACCCGCTGCTGCTGGCCGCCTGAGAGCTGACCGGGAACCCGGTCTGCGAAGTCTTCGAGCCCGACGAGCGCCAGCGCCTCGTCGATGCGGACTGCCGACTCGCTGGAAGACACTTTCGCCATCTTGAGCCCGAACCCGACGTTCACTCGCACCGTCATGTGCGGGAAGAGCGCATACGACTGGAAGACCGTGTTGACGCTGCGACGGTGTGGCGGCAGCCGCTCGACCCGCTGGTCGCGGATATAGATCTCGCCGCCGGTCGGGTTCACGAACCCACCGATCAGGTTCAGCGTCGTCGTCTTGCCGCATCCCGAGGGCCCGAGCAGGCAGAAGAATTCACCCTCGGCGATCTCGAGATCGGAGGGATGCAGTGCCTGTTGCGTGCCGTATCGCTTCGAGACGGCACGGAGAGAGATCGCCGGAGCAGCGGCCTGAGTCATCGTCGGGCATGCCGACGACGAATGACCCCACACCGCGTGGTCGGAAGCACTCGGGGCGTGTCCCCTTTCGTTGCTGATCGACGATCTTGAGCTTGCTTGCGCTATCGCGGGCTACGCTGACATAGTCTGGATCGGGTTGTCAAGCGGAATGGACGGCATGCTCCGGATCGGGATCGCCGGCCTCGGAGGGATGGGAACCTTGCACGCACGGAACGCGCGCGCGCTCGAGGGTGGGATGCTGGTTGCGGTTGCGTCGACTCGTCGTGCGCGGGCCTCCGAGGTGGCTCGCGAGCTGGGCGTCCGCAGTTGTTCCTACGACGAACTGCTCGCGGCTGATGACATCGACGCAGTCGTGGTCGCGGCGCGCTCGATCGATCACGCCCGTATCGCGATCGATGCGCTACACCGGGGCAAGCACGTACTGCTCGAGAAGCCCGGCGCAACGACGCTCGCCGAACACGAGATGCTCGTCGCCGAGGCGACCCGGCGACCCGGGCAGGTCGTTCAGGTCGGATACCACCGTCGCTTCGACGCCGCCTTCGTCGAGGCGCGCCGGCTCGTTGCGAGCGGCGCGATCGGCGAGCCCCTGCTGGTGCTCGCGACGAGCCGCGACATCCGGACGCCGGAGCCGGAGGATCCCGTCCCGGCCGGCGGGTTCCTTGTCGATATGGCGTCGCACGACTACGACGCCGCCTGCTGGCTCCTGGGCGAGGAGCCCCTCGAAGTCTTCGCGGCACGTCAATCTGCGGTGTACCCCGAGCTCGGGGACCTCGGCGACCTCGACAACGCCGCCGTGACGATCCGCTTCGCCGGCGGTGGCATCGCGACGACTCACGTGTCGCGCACGTGCGCATTCGGTCACGACATTCGCTGCGAGGTGGTCGGCAGCGACGGCTCCGTCCTGATCGGAACTGCCGCTAGCCGAGACGGTGTCGTGTGTCTGACGGGAGAGGACCGTGCGACGTTCCCGCAGGACTACCGGGCGAGGTTCGCAGACTCCTACCGCGCCGAGCTGGCGGCATTCGTCGCCGCCTGCGCGGGGGACGAACGTGCCGGACCAAGCCTCGTGGACGACCGGCGCGCCGTCGCGATCGGCATTGCGGCGCGTGCCAGCGCCGTCTGCGGCAAGCCACTCGCCGTCGGGATCGACTGGCCCTGGCCCTAGAGGCCTAGTCGCTCACGTTCTCCCAAGCACACGACACGGACGAGCGCTCCATCGCGGCCAGTACCTTGGCTGCAGCGAGCGCCTCACGCACGCCCGGCTCGCGCTGGACGCCGTCGACGACCGACTCGAGTAGGAGGGACGCCTCGATCACCTTGAGATCGTCGTACCCCATCGCGAGCCCGGCTCCCGGCTGGAAGCTCCCGAACGGCGGGTGCCGCGGCCCCATCATGACGCGCGAATACCCGACATCGCCGCTCTCGAGCGGAAGGTAGACGAGTAGCTCGTTCATTCGCTCGAAGTCCCAGGCCACAGCGCCGTGTTCGCCGTTCACCTCAAACGCGTACCGGGCCTGTGGGCCGACGGTCACCCGGCTCGACTCGATCGTCCCTGTGACACCCGATGCGAGGTGGACGAGACTGACCACCGTATCCTCGTTCTCGACCGCCGCGAGCTCTCCGCCCTCGACAACGGCGAAATGTGTGCCTTCCCCCGTCGCGAGCCGCGGCCGCTCGACGACGGTGGTATCGAGGTGCGCGACGACGCGGTCGACCGGCCCGAGGAGAAACTGCGCGAGGTCGACCGCGTGCGACATCAGGTCGCCGAGGACGCCCTGGCCCGCCACCGAACGGAGGAATCGCCACGAAAGCGCGCCCCGCGGGTTGGCGGCGTAGCCGGCGACGAACTGCGAGCGGTACTGGCGCACCTGGCCGAGGGCTCCCGACGAGATCAGCCGCGCAGCGTGCTGGACGGCCGGCGCCTGCCGGTAGTTGAAACCGACGATCGTCCTCACGCCCGCTCTCTCTGCAGCCGCGGCGACATCGGCGGTCTCGGCCGCGGAACGTCCGACGGGCTTCTCGCACCAGAAGTGCTTGCCCGCAGCACTTGCGGCCAGCGCGACCTCACGATGGAGGCGGTTCGGTGCAGTGATGCTGATCGCCTCCACCTCCGGGTCGGCGATCACGGCACGCCAATCGGTCGTACACCGCTCGTATCCGAGTTGGTCGACGGCGGCGCGCGCGCGAGATTCGGTCTCGTCGGCCGCGATGACGAGCCTGGGCCGGCCGGCACACTCGGGGAAGTGCTCGCGCACGCGTCGGTACGCCGAGCTGTGCACTCGACCCATCCAGCCGAACCCGACGAGGCCGATGCCGACCGTACGCGCCACGGGTGAGAGCCTACAACCCCTGCAGTGGGCGCTCACCGCGGGCCAACCGCGGAGCCTTCGGCCTCCCACGGTCGATCACCTACCCGCACCTTCGGCTTGCGCGAGAGGTCGGCGGTCGATGGAAGCGTCGTAGCGCGGGCCGCGCCGGGAAGGCCGCCCAGAACCGAGACGATTCGAAGCCGCCGTCAAGCGAGCAGCGCCTGATGGACGACCGACAGATTGCGCTCCTCGACGGCGCGCACAGCTGCCAGATCGTCCTGCAGCACCGCGACGCGATCCTGCTCGATCACCGCCCAGCCGTCCAGATCGGCGAGCTCGGGAGCCGAGAGGACGGCCGCGAAGTCGACGCTTCCTTCCCCGAAGGGGCAGAAGAGACCCTGCTCCCAGGCCTGCTCGACGGTCAGCTCCTGTGACCGGACGCGCGCGAGGATGCCCGGGTCCACGTCCTTGAGGTGGAGGTGCGTGATGCGGTTGCCGGCGAGTCGAACCATCTCGACGGGATCACCGCCGCCGACGATGCAGTGTCCCGTATCGAAGCAGATGTCGACGCTCGTCAGCTCGAGCAGCGCAGCGACCTCTTCGGGGCTCTCGATGTAGGTTGCGGTGTGCGGGTGGAAGGCAACGGCGACCCCGCGCCTTGCTGCGCGGTCGGACGCCTGTTGCACGCGCTCGGCGGCATGTTTCAGGTCGTCACCCCGCAGCGAGGTCGCGTTTCGTGCCTCCGGGCGCCCCGCGACGGCGAGTCGGGCGTCGTTCTCGTCGGCTGCCAACACCACAGGCCCCGCAGCGCCGGTGGCGGCGAGTATGTCGATCGTGCTGTCGAGGAACTGCAGGTCGTCCCGGAACCCCAGCTCGCTTGCAATCCGCAGCGGCGCGAACGCCCCGACGAGCGCAAGGCCGAATTCGTCGAGAAGTGCCGAGACGGAAGCTGCGTCGCTGCCGAAGTAGCCGGGGGGGCCGAGCTCGATGCCGGTGTATCCCACCTCCCGTACCATCTCGAGCATTTGCGGCGGCGCCACAAGGTCGTCGCGGTCGACCGTCCGCTCCCACACGCCCCACGTGCAGGGCGCGCTGGCAAGGCGCAAGGACGTCGTCGGCATGACCTCGACTCTAGACCAGGGAACCCCGGGACGACGGAGAACAGCTCGAAAGCCCACGCGGCCGGCAACTGTTTCGTCACCGATCGGTATGAAGCACTTCAGCAGACGATCCCTAGAAACCGGACCTCCGTGACCGTGCCCAGGAAGTCGTGCTCGCCTTCCAAGCTGGATTCTTCGAGCCGGACGTCATGCAGTCGAGCGGTCGCGACGAGAGCCCGACCGGTTGAAGTGTCGACGACCAGCGGCCGGAAGGTCGTGTCAACGCTTGCGGTTGTCGATCGTGACGGTGCCGATCTGGTACGGCCTCCAGACGATCGTTCCGTCCGGGCGGGTGACGGTGAGCCCGAGGGTGTGCTGGCCGTTGGCGAGCTTGGTCGTGTCGAGGGTGTACTCGTAGGGAGCCGTGGTGTCGATGTGGTTCACCTTGTTGCCGTCCATCGCAAAATCGATCTGTTTCACGGGTGAGGCGGGGGTTGCCTTCCAGACGACGGTTCCGCTCAGCGTCTGTCCGGCACGGATGCTCTGCGCGATCGAGGCGGACCCGGCCGGTCGCGGGGCCGGGCTCTTGCCGACTCGGCCCTTGGCGACGGGGGCGCTGACGATCGTGCCCGACCCGGCTGCGTTCAGGGCCGTGATTCGGACCCGCACCTGGGCGGCGGCGAACGTCGCCGGCAGAACGAGCGATTGCCGGGTCGCGCCGCGGAGGTTGCGCCAGGCCGAGCCGTCACGGCTCGCCTGCCACTGGTAGCGGAACCGGGTCGGGGTCGCCGACCAGCTGCCCTGCGACGTCTTCAACACCCGTCCGGGCTTGACGACCCCGACGATCAGCGGAGCCTGGGTGTTCTTCGGCGCCGTGGGGAGGCACGGCCCGGCGCCCCAGGTCGCCTTCGGGGCCCGGCCGGTCGTGTGGCCAGGGAATGCGGCCGCGACGTCGGCGTAGCTCGTGCCCTGCCGCATCCCGTCGTCGTAGATCACTCCCACGTTCGGCTGGCCGTCACGGTAATAGCCCTGCTTCAGGTAGACGTCCTGGCCCACGTAGAGGGTCGGGACGTCCGTCAACTGCACGACCTTCTTGCCGCCGAGCCAGACCTCGGCGAAGCCGCTGTTCGAGGACGACCACTTGACGTGGAAGACGAAGTCGTACCACTTCCCGTTCGCCTTGTCCGCGATCTTGCAGGAGTGGGCGGTCGGGTTGTTGATCTCACCGCCGTGGGTGGTGAAGCCGAGGCTGTTGCCGTTCACGTAGAACTCGACCCTGCCGCCGGTCGTGCCCGAGTTGTGGAACTGGGTGAAGATGTTCCAGTCGGAGTTGCTGGCCGAAAAGCCCGGTGCGAACATCGTCGACCAGGCCCACCACTGCTCCTCGCCCTCGCGGCCCCGCGTCCTGCGCAGGACCAGCGCCTCGGTCCGCTCGCCGTTGCCCGACCCCGCCACGTTGTTGTCGCCGGGCTGCACCTCGTAGCGGGCCGCGTACTTGCCCTGCCGCACCGGGCTCGTCACGATCGTCGCCCTCCCGTCGACCTTCTCCTGCACGCCGCCGTCCCATTGGTCGAAGTTGCCCGTTTCGTAGTCGCCACGCCAGATCACGCCGCCCGACCCGGAGGTTGTCAACGCCGACATCGAGACGACGGCGATGATCGCGACGCCGATGACCGAACGTCTCAGGGTCTTCAAGGTCATATTCACGGTAGTGACGGCACCGAGCGCTCGGGTTCGGCGGCTCGCGCCGTTCTCAACGATGTAGCCCCGACGGGCCTTCCCTCCGCGAGCAGGATGGCCGCGAGGCCGCGACCGTATGGGTCTCGTATCCCGAGAATGATCATCTGACGACTACCCCCGATCCTGTTTCCACGTGCGCGACGTATTTCCTAGCCGTCCTGGCTAAGAACCGGACGCGTAGGTCTTGCGTTCGGCGAGCGTGATGAAACCGATACCCGGCTCGCCCTCGACGCCGCCTCGCGCCATCGCCTCGGGAAGGCTGGGATCGCCGCCGAACGCCTCGGCTGCCTCGACGTCCGGGAAGTCGTTGTGGACGACAATTGCAAGCGGGTCGCCCCAGGCGCGATAGAGACGGTGCTCGATCTGGCCGTAGCTGCGCCGGACACCCTCGTGGTCGTCGAAGACCGGCTTCCAGGCCTCGTAGTCGCGAACCCGGTGGTGCACCGCGACCGTCACGCCCGCCGTGCCTTCGAAGTAGCGCTTCCGCTCGAGCTGCTCGACCAGTCCGAGCCACGGTTCGTCCGTGACGCCTGCCCTCTCCATCGTGGCAGCTAGCGACGGGTCTGCCATGAACCCGCCGGCAGCGTCCTCGCTCGGGAAGTCGTTGTGCACGATCACCCTGTTCGGGTTATCGACGCCGCGATAGACCCGGTGCTCGAGCTGGCCATGGCTACGACGGACGCCCTCGTGCTCGTCGAAGACGGACTTCCAGGCGGCGTAGTCGCGGACGTGGTGGAACACGACGAGCGTCACCATCAGGGCCCAACAGTACCCGAGACCCACGGACGCGACTCTCGCGACCGACGGCTCACGTTTGCTACCTCCACACTCTCACGCTGCTACCCCCACACCTCGTGCGCCACCTCGACGACGAGGCGAAGCTTTGCCCACTGCTCCTCCTCGGAGAGAGCGTTGCCCTCCATCGTCGAGGAGAAGCCGCACTGCGGCGAAAGGCAGAGCTGGTCGAGTGGAGCGTACTTCGACGCCTCGTCGATCCGACGCTTCAACCCGTCCTTCGTCTCGAGGTCGCCACGCTTCGTCGTCACGAGGCCGAGCACGACCTGCTTCTCACCCTTCGGCAGGAACCGCAACGGCTCGAAGCCGCCGGAGCGCTCATCGTCCCATTCCATGAAGAAGCCGTCCACGTCGAGCTCGTTCAACAGCGCCTCGGCCACGAAGTCGTAGCCTCCCTCGGCCACCCACGAAGAACGGAAGTTGCCGCGGCACATGTGCGTCGTCACCGCCATCCCGTCGGGACGGCCGGCGAGCGCCTCGTTGATGTGACGGATGTACTCGAGGTGCTGGCTGTCCGGGTCGGCGCCGATCGAGGCGAGGTGCTCACGCTGGTGGGGATCGTTGACATAGGCCAGGCTCGTGTCGTCGAGCTGGAGGTACGTGCAGCCGAGCTCGCCGAGCCGGCGCACCTCTTCGCGGTAGGCGGCCGTGAGATCGGCCCAAAACTCCGCCAGCTCGGGGTACACACTCGGGTCGATCGCCGCGCGGCCACCGCGGTAGTGCACCATGCTCGGCGAGGGAATCGTCAGCTTCGGGATGCCTGATTCGACCGTTTCCCGCAGGAAACCGAAGTCTTCGGCGAAGATCGTGCTGGAAACGCCGAGCTTCCCCTCGACATGCATTGCGGCCGGCGTGAACTCGATGTCGCCCTGCTCGTTGTGGAACTTGACGGTGAGGTGTCCGGCCTCTTTGGAGACACCGTCCAGCTGGTAGATGAAGTCCATGTGCCACGAGGCGCGCCTGAGCTCACCGTCGGTGATCGACGCGAGCCCGGCCTCCTCCTGGCGCCGCACGACCCGGCGGATCGAGTCATCCTCCAGGCGCCGGAGCGCGTTTCCGTCGATGCGGCCGGCGGCGAAATCCTCGCGCGCTCTGAGCAGCTCCGGCGGCCGCAGCAGGCTGCCGACGTGGTCGGCGCGGAACGGCGGGCGGGCACGGGCGGTCGTGGACATCCGGTCGAATCCTAGCTCGATCGCGGCCGACTCCCTCGTCAGACGGTCTCGAGCCCGACGTAGTTCTCGGCGAGCGACGTCGCTGCCGCCGGCGAGGTCGTGACGTACCGCAGCTGCGATTCCTGGAGGCGCAGATCGAACGGATCGCCCCCTTCCGGCCGGTGCAGCATCGTCGTCATCCACCAGGAGAAGTGCTCGGCCCGCCAGACGCGGCGCAGGCAATCCGTCGAGTACCTGTCGAGCAACCCCTGGTTCCCCGTGCGATACCACTCGGCGAGGGCGTCGGCGAGAAGGCGCACGTCGTGAACGGCGAGGTTCAGGCCCTTCGCCCCGGTCGGAGGCACGATGTGGGCCGCGTCGCCCGCGAGGAAGAGGCGGCCGTGCCTCAGGGGCTCGGCGACGAAGCTGCGCATCGGCGTGATCCCCTTCTCCAGTACCGGGCCTTCCGTGAGCGTCCAGCCGGGAAGCCCGAGCCTGACCTGCAACTCCCCCCAGATGCGCTCGTCCGACCAATCGGCAATGTCCTCGTCGGGCCGGCACTGCACGTAGAGGCGGCTGAGCTCGGGCGAGCGGAGGCTCAACAACGCGAAGCCCCGTTCGTGGTGGGCGTAGACGAGCTCATCGTTCGACGGCGCCACCGCGGCGAGGATCCCGAGCCAGCCGAACGGATACTCGCGCGAAAACGTTCGGAGGACGCCCGCCGGAATGGTCGGGCGGCAGACGCCGTGAAAGCCGTCGCACCCCGCGACGACGTCACATTCCAGAACGAACTGCGTGCCCTCGTGCTCGTACAGCACCTGCGGCCGCTCCGACTCGATCTCCTCGACCCGGACGTCGTCCACCTCGAAGAACAGCGGCCGTCCCGTACCGAGCCGCGCCTCGATCAGGTCCTTCACGACCTCCGTCTGCCCGTACACCGTGATCGCCTTGCCCCCGGTGAGCGCCGTCATGTCGACTCGATGACGCTCGCCCGCGAACTGCAGCTCGATGCCTCCGTGCACGAGCCCCTCGCGCGCCAACCGCTCACCCACGCCTGCCTCGGTGAAGAGATCGACGACACCTTGCTCGAGCACCCCCGCCCGAATTCGAGCTTCGACGTACTCGCGGCTCCTGTTCTCCAAGATCACCGACTCGATGCCCTCCAGGTGCAGCAGCTGCGCGAGCGTCAGGCCCGCAGGCCCCGCCCCGATGATCGCCACCTGCGTCCGCATCAAGCAGTGGTGTCTCGCTCGAACAGCGCAGCCTGCCCTTGGCCCACGCCGATGCACATCGTCGCGAGGCCGTAGCGCCCGCCTCGTCGGCGGAGCTCGTGCAACAACGTGGTGACGAGTCGTGCGCCGCTCATGCCCAGCGGGTGCCCGATGGCGATCGCGCCGCCGTTGACGTTCACCCGCTCCTCGTCGAGGCCGAGCTCTCTCACGACGGCGAGGCTCTGCGACGCAAAGGCCTCGTTCAGCTCGACGAGGTCGAGCTGATCCACCGTCACCCCGGTGCGGTCGAGCAGCTTGCGCACCGCCGGGACGGGCCCGATACCCATCACCGCCGGGTCCACGCCGGCAGCCGCCGAACCGGCGAACACGCCCAGCGGCTCGATTCCGAGAGCGCGGGCGCGCTCCTCGCTGGCGATCACGAGCGCCGCGGCGCCGTCGTTGATCCCGCTCGAGTTGCCTGCTGTGACCGACCCGTCTGCGCGGAACGCCGGCTTGAGCGATGCAAGTTTCTCGAGGCTCGTTTCGGGTCGCGGATGCTCGTCGTGCTCGAGGTCAGCCGTCGGCACGAGCTCGTCGGCGAAGCGGCCCGCGTCGTGCGCCTCCGCCCAACGCCTTTGCGAGCGCAATGCGAACGCGTCCTGTTCCTCACGCGTGACGTGCCATCGTTCTGCCACGTTCTCGCCCGTCTCACCCATTGCGGCCCGCGAGTAGCGCGCCTCGTAGCGAGGGTTGACGAAGCGCCACCCGAGCGTCGTGTCGTGGAGGGTGCGGTCGCCACGCGCGTAGGCCGCCTCGGGCTTGGCGGTCACGAACGGGGCCCGGGTCATCGACTCGACGCCGCCCGCGACGAAGAGATCGCCGTCCCCGGCTATGACGGCGTGACAGGCTCCGATGATCGCCGACAGTCCGGACGCGCAGAGACGGTTGACGGTGACGCCTCCCACGGTCTCGGGGAGGTCGGCGAGCAGCGCGGCGAAGCGCGCAACGTTGCGGTTGTCCTCGCCGGCCTGGTTCGCGCAGCCGAGCCACACATCCTCGATCTCGGCAGCCGGGACACCCGCTCGCAAGACCGCCTCGGCGATCACGGTAGCGGCCAGATCGTCGGGCCGCACACCCGCAAGCCCACCGCCGTAGCGCCCCACCGGGGTGCGCACCGCCGAGAGCACAACCGCGCGAGTCACGCAAGTCCTCCGGAGGTCGGAGAGGTCGGGGCCGGCACGGAGAGGGCTGTCAGATCAGTCACGTCCTGCCTCCAGGATCTTCGCGGCGAGGAGTCGCGGGTTGGTATAGAGCGTTTCGTGGCCCCCGGCATCCGAACGAGGCGGTACAGGCCCAGACGTCGCCGCGGCCCTGCCCGGCGAGCGTCGGCGCCCGGACGTCGTCGTGCCAGGCCCCGTGGATGAGGACGTAGTCGCTCACCGCCCAGCCCCGCCCGTGTCTGCCGTCTCGAGAACGCGCTGCGCGATGGCGAATGCCCCGTTGGCGGCCGGGACGCCGCAGTAGACGGCACATTGCAGCAGTACCTCGCCGATCTCGTCCGGGGTGAGCCCGTTTCGGAGTGCCGCCCGCACGTGCATCTCGAGCTCGTGCTCCCGTCCGGAGGCGACGAGCGCGGTGAGCGTGATGCAGCTGCGCGTCCGTCGGTCGAGGCCCGGACGGGCCCAGATCTCGCCCCAGGCATAGCGTGTGATCAGATCCTGGAAGTCCTCGGTGAACGACGTCGTTCGCTCGATCGCCCGGTCGACGTGGGAGTCCCCCAGCACCGCCCGGCGCACGCCCATTCCGCGAGCGTGGAGCTCCGCCTGCGTCTCGTCACTCATGCGTCCTCCTGGTTCCGCCGAGGTGGCGCAGCAGCGCCGCCGTAAAGGCATCCGGTTGCTCGACATTCGCGATGTGCGCCGCCCCCTCGATCACAGTGTGCCCGGCGCCCGTGATCGCCGCAGCGAGTGCATCTCCGTCGGCGGGTGTCACCACGGGGTCGTCGGAGCCGGTCAGCACGAGCGTCGGCGCCGTGATCTCCGCGAGCCGGGACGTGAGGTCGGCGTCCGCGAGGACACCACAGCAGACCGCGTACCCCTCGGCGGGGGTCGCGGTGAGTATCCCGCGGAACCGGGCGACCACCTCGGGGTGGGCTTCGTGGTACGTCAGCCGGAACCAGCGGCGGAGTACGGAGTCGGCGATCGCCTCCATCCCCTGGGCCCGCACGGTGGCGGCGCGGTCGATCCACCCCTGTCGGGGTGGAAACGCGGCGGCCGTACAGCAGAGGGCAAGGCGCTCGACCCGCTCCGGGTCGTTCACGGCAAGCCACAGGCCCTCGACGCCTCCGAGGGAGAGGCCGCAGAAGGAGACCCTCTCGGCGGCGACCTCGTCGAGCAAGTCGACGAGGTCGCCGCCGAGGTCGTCGATCGTCGCCGCGCCCGTCGCGACAGGTGAGCGGCCGTGCCCTCGCCTGTCATAGCGAACAACCCTGAACCTGTCCGCGAGCCGGGCCACCTGAGGCTCCCACATCTCGAGCGTCGTGCCGAGGGAGCTCGAGAGCACCAGCACGGGAGCACCGGCGGGACCGTCGCTGACGTGGTGGAGCCTCATGCGCCGCCCGCCTTCTCGTCGTGGTATCGGGCGAGGGCGCGATCGACCAGAACGCCGGCCGAGCCCAGATACGTCGTCGGCTCGAGCGCGTCCTCGATCTCCTCCGGCGTCAGCCCCGTGTCGAGACCGGCGAGCTCCTCGGCCAGCGACTGACCGGTCCGGCCGGCGCTCAGCGAAGCGTCTCGCACGAGAGTGCGTGCAACGGTGCGGCCGAGCCGCTCGGTGAGGACGACCGCGATCCGCTCCGCGGCGATCTGCCCACCGGTGAGATCGAGGTTCGCCCGCATGCGAGCCTCGTCGACCTCGAGCCCCTCGAGCGACCCTGCGAGGGCAGCCGCGGCGCCTCCGGCGTACTGGAGCGCACCGCAGAGCGCTTCCCACTCCGCCTGCCATGCCCCCGCCGCCCGCTCGTGCTCCTGGGCGAGTGCGCCAGTGAGTACCGACGCGTGCCCCCGCGTGAGCCCTGCAGAGGCGCGGGCCCTCATGGCACCGACCGCGTTGCGCTTCTGGGGCATCGCCGTGGAACCGCCTCCCTCCCCGCTCTCGCGTACCTCCGCGATCTCCGTCTGGGCGAGGAGAAGGATGTCGAGGCCGATCTTCGCCACGGCCCCCGAGGCGATCTCGAGGGCTGCGCCGATCTCGGCGATCCGGACGCGATTCGTGTGCCAGGGCAGCGTCGGCTCGACGAGATCGAGCTCGCGGGCGTACAGACGGGCGATCTCCGGCCCGTGTTCGCCCATCGCGGCCAGCGTTCCGGCCGCTCCACCGAGCTGCGCTGCGAGCCCTCCTCGCCGCAGCTGGAAGAGCCGCGAGCGGGCGTCGAGCACGGCCACGAGCCAGCCTGCCGCCTTGAGCCCGAACGTCGTCGGCACGGCCTGCTGCAGCATCGTGCGACCTGCCATCGGCGTGTCGCGGTAACAGCGGGCCAGCCGCGCACAGGCCTCCGTGACGCGATCGAGCTCGTCCAACACGAGGCCGACCGCCCGGCGGGCGACAAGCATCGCCGCCGTGTCCATCACGTCCTGCGTCGTCGCACCCAGATGCACCCAACGGGCAGCCTCCTCCCCGACACGCTCGACGAGAGCGCGCACCAGCGGCTCGACCGGCGCGCCGACCTGCTGCCCCTCCAGCAGCAGCCGATCCCAGTCGTAGGCGTCGGAGGCGCAGCCCGCAGCGATCGCGGCCGCCGCGGGCTCGGGGACTACGCCCGCAAGGGCGCCGGCGCGAGCGAGGGCAGCTTCGGCGGCCAACATCGCGGCGAGCCACGAGCGCCCCGAGACGGCCTCCCGTAGCTCCCGAGGGACGAAAAGGGGCGAGAACGTGCTCACACTGCGAAGAATGCCGTCTGCCCCGACCCTTGCAGCCGGACGTCGAAGCGAAGGCCGCCGTCCTCGGCGACCGCGACGAGCGTCGCACGGGCGGCCTCGGCGAGGTGCGAGAGGACCGGGTCGGCGGCGTTCGCCTCCGCCTCGTCCGGGAAGTAGACGCGAGTGACGGCGCGCTTGAGCAGCCCGCGGGCGAACACCCCCACCTCGAGGTGGGGTGCCTGAAGGCCGCCGCGGGGCCACGGTACGCGGCCCGGCTTGACGGTCACGAACTCGAACCGGCCGTCCGGCGCAGTACCGCAGCGCCCGAAACCGAGGAACCCGTCCTCGAGCTCGAGCTCGGCTCGGTCGTCGGCCGGGTGGGCGTACCGGCCGGCGGCATTCGCCTGCCAGATCTCGATCATGCCGTCGGGCACCGGCTCGCCGGCGCCGTCGAGGAGCGTACCGCGGAGACGCACTGCGCGTAGGTCGCTCGAGTCGACGAGCTCGGGTGTGATGAGGTCGCGGAGAAGGCCGATCGAGAGGTACGGGCCGACGGTCTGCGAGGGGGCGACACCGAGGATCTCAGTCATCGTGCGGCTCCTCCAGGGGCGTGGCCTCGCGGCCGCCCAGCACGATGTCCCACCGGAAGCCGAGTGCCCAATCGGGCTCCGTCAACTCGATGTCGAACCGGCTGACCAGCCGCTCCCGGGCCTTCTCGTCCGGGATCGAATTGAAGATCGGGTCGTACGCGAAAAGCGGGTCGCCGGGGAAGTACATCTGCGTCACGAGCCGTTCCGTGAACGCCCGCCCGAACAGCGAGAAGTGAATGTGGTTCGGTCGCCAGGCATTGTGGTGGTTCCCCCACGGATAGGACCCCGGCTTCACGGTCACGAACCGGTACCAGCCGTCGTCGTCCGTGAGACAGCGACCGCCCCCCGAGAAGTTCGGGTCGAGCGGCGCGTCGTGCGTGTCGACGACGTGCGGATAGCGGCCGGACGCATTCGCCTGCCAGATCTCGACCAGCTGCCCGCGCAGCGGCCTGCCGTCCTGGCCGAGCACGCGGCCGGTGACGATGATCCGCTCGCCGAGCGGCTCGCCCGCGTGCTGGCGGGTGAGGTCGCTGTCGAGCGGGCCGATCGCCGACTCGCCGTATGCGGGGCCGGTCAACTCCGACAACGTGGCCGGGATGATCACGAGCGGCTCCTTCGGCGCCCGCAGGCGCGTCCCGACGTAGTCGTGGTAGTCGTACGGCGGGTCGACGCCGACACGGTCGGCATCGACGACTTCGACGAACGCGTTCTGCTCAACGGGCATGGCTCTCCTCCAGGCTGACGACGAAGGGGGCGGTCGTGACGGCGGCGATGTCGTCGACCGTCGCGTCCGCGAGTAACTCGGTCAGGTGCAGCTCGCCGTCGTAGAGGCGGAAGACCGACAGCTCGGTGATGATCACGTGGACGGCCCGCGCGGCCGTCAACGGATACGTGCATTCGGTGACGACCTTCGGCTCGCCGCGAGACGAAGTGGCGGTCATCGTGACGATCACCCGTCGGGCGCCGACGACGAGGTCCATCGCTCCGCCGACGCCGAGTACGTCCTTGCCCGGGACGGCCCAGTTGGCGATGTCCCCTCGCGAGCTCACCTCGAGCGCCCCGAGGACGGCGACGTCGATGTGGCCACCCCGGATCATCGCGAAGCTCGAGGCACTGTCGAAGTAGGACGCGCCCGGCAGCGCCGTGATCGGCTGCTTCGCGGCGTCGATCATGTCCGGGTCGAGCTCGTCGACGCCCGGGCGCGGGCCGACGCCGAGAAGGCCGTTCTCGGTGTGCAGGACGACCCGCGAATCGGCCGCGAGGAAGCCCGGGATCAGGTTCGGGATCCCGATTCCGAGATTGACGATCTCGCCCGGACGGAGCTCTCGGGCGGCTCGCTCCGCGATCCGCGACTTGAGGTCGCCGCTCATATCGTCGCCACCAGATAGTCGACGTAGAGGTGCGGCGTCACCACTGCCTCCGGCTCGATCCCGCCGACCTCCACGACCTCGCCGGCCTCGGCGATCGTGATCGTCGCCGCGGTGGCCATCAACGGGTTGAAGTTCCGCGCCGTCCGCCGGTACCAGAGGTTCCCGAGCGCATCGGCCCGCGCTGCGTAGACGAGAGCGACGTCCGCCCTGATCGGTTCCTCGAGGACGTGCCGCACACCGCCGATCAGGCGTTCCTCCTTGCCTTCGGCGAGCAGCGTGCCGGCTCCGACCGGGGTGAAGAAGCCGCCGATGCCGGCGCCCCCCGCGCGGATCGCCTCCGCGAACGTGCCCTGGGGGACGAGCGTCGCCTCGATCTCACCGGCGTTGACCGCTGCGACGGCCTCCGGGTTCGACGTGAAGTACGACGAGATTCCCCGGCGGATGCGGCCCTGTCGCAGCAACCGGCCGAGCGCTCGGCCCGGCTCGCCGATGTTGTTGGAGACGATCGTCAGGTCCGTCGCGTCCGAATGGTCGACGAGCGCGTCGATCAGGCCGAGAGGCGCACCGACGAGACCGAACCCGCCCACCATCACGGTGTCGCCGGACCGGATCCGGGCGACCGCCTCCTCGGCCGTGATCACCGCGCTCGTCGTCACATTCGCCTCGTCGCCGCGATCACGGGCCTCAGAACGGGAAGTGCCTGGAGCCGGTCTGGACGGTGACCCAGCGCAACTCGGTGAACTCCTCCACAGCGGCCCTGCCGCCGAACCGCCCCCACCCCGAATCCTTCACACCGCCGAACGGCATCTGCGGCTCGTCGCCGACCGTCTGATCGTTGACGTGCACGATCCCGGACTCGATCCGGCCTGCCAGCTCGAAGCCACGCTGGTTGTCACCGGTGATGATCCCGGCCGAGAGCCCGTAGCCGGTCGCATTCGCCCGTTGCACCGCCTGCTCGGCGTCGTCCACGATCTCGATCGAGGCAACCGGGCCGAACGTCTCCTCGAGCGCGAACGGCGAGTCGGCGGGCACGTCCGTGACGAGGGTCGGCCGGTAACAGGGCCCATCCGTCTCGCCGCCGACGAGTACCTTCGCCCCCCGGTCGACGGCATCCTGGACTCGTGCCGCCACGGCCGAGAGCGCCTGCCGGTTGATCAGCGGGCCGATGATCGTGTCGTGCTCCTTCGGATCGCCGACCTTGAAGCCGGCAGTCTTCGCAACGAGCTTCTCGGTGAACGCGTCCGCGATCGAACGCTCCACGATGATCCGCCGCGTCGACATGCAGATCTGCCCCTGATGCAGGAAGCAGCCGAAGGCCGCGGCGTCGACCGCGTACTCGAGATCGGCGTCCCCGAGCACGATCAGCGGGTTCGAGCCGCCGAGCTCCAGCACCACCCGCTTCAGTTGGCGGCCGCATGCCTCCGCCAGCCGACGACCCGTTTGGGTCGAGCCCGTGAAGTTGAGCCGCCGCACGGCAGGGTTCTCGACGAGCTCGTCACCGATGCCCGTCGCCTCACCCGGAGCATGCGTGACGATGTTCAGGACCCCGGGGGGAAGGCCGGCCTCGGCGAAGATCTCACCCCAGAGCGTGCCGCCGGAGACCGGCGACCACTCGGACGGCTTCAACACGACGGTGTTGCCGAGCACGAGGGGTGCCGTGATCGAGCGCAGAGAGAGGATCAGAGCCGCGTTCCACGGCGCGATCGCGCCGACGACTCCCACCGGCTGACGCAGGCCCATCGCCATCGCTCCCGGGATGTCGGACGGAATCACCTCGCCGACCGGCCCATAGGCCGAGCCCGCAGCCTGACGGAGGAGCCCGGGGGTGAAGAACATCTGGAACATGCCGAAGCCGAAGGTGCTGCCGGTTTCCCGCGCGAGCAGCTCGACCACCTCGTCGCGTCGGCTCTCGAGGATGTCCGCGGCGCGCAGGAAGATCGCCTGACGTGCGCCGGGAGGCGTTGCGGCCCACGCCGGGAAGGCGTCCGCGGCCGCCTCGATCGCGCGCCGCGCGTCCTCCCGTGTGCCCGCGGCCGCCCGAACGACGGTCTCGCCGGTGAACGGATCGCTGACGTCGAACGTGGCTCCCCCGCTTGCGGCGGCCCATTCGCCGCCGACGAAGTTGAGCGCCTCCCGGAGGGCAGTTGCCGTCTCTGTCGATTGCGTCATGGTCTCGCTCCTTTCGAAGAACAGTGGTCAACTCATGAGCATGACGGCGTCTACCGGCGTGCCGTCCGGGCGTCGCGGGTTGCTCGGTGATGTTACGCCTCTCGACCCGTCACGCCGACGGTCCAGGAGAGCCGTTCGCGTGGCCGGACTCGTCGGCAAACGTTGCAGTGCATTGTCCACGTGCCTCCGCAGCCTATGAGCAGACCTTCCCGCCTGTCAAGACGCGATCCCGTCTAATGGGACATACTCCCCGGGCAGGGACGAAAAGTCGCCGGAGTGTTCCATTCGTCAAGACAGTGGTCTAGTATGCGGGACGTGACAGCCGAGGATCTGACACGCGGGCCGATGTCGGCCCGCCGGAGCGCGGCCTGCGCTCGTCACCTGGGCTGCGGGCGCGCGATGACCCGACAGCCGCTGCCCCGACACTTGACTCTCCGCGGCGGACCGGAATACGGTCGCCCGGTCGCGCCGTCGTTCGCAGTGCGACCTCGGACAGGTCGCAGCGCGAACGAGCGAGTCCCTCGGGAGGTATCCGAGCCAAGGAGGACGCACTTGACGAGATCCTGATCGGAGGGACGCGGCGGCTTCGTCGCGCCGACCGCCTCGTTGTTCAGCCCTAACGAACTGGAGAGTCCGAAGTCGCACAAGACGAGAGAGTCACAAGTCCTACGACAGTGGAGAATCGGAGGAGAGACCTGATGAGATCGACGAAGATCAGAGTCGGTGTTGCGTGTGCGGTCAGTAGCCTTCTGGCACTGATGCTGACCTTGTTGGCAACCGGCGGTGCAGGAGCCGCTGGGCCGGTCGGGTCCGGCACGGCATCCCCGAAGAAGAGCGTGTGCGGCCTCGGGACAGGTAAGAAGGCGACGGGCAAGCCGATCAACATCGGTGCGATCGTCACGGTCGTACCGGGACTCAACTGGGACGAGATTACCGACAACGCCGGGGCCTACTTCAAGTGCGTCAACGACAACGGCGGCATCAACGGCCGGCCGATCAACTACATCGTCCATGTAGAGCAGATCAATCCCGAGCAGGTGGCAGCGTTCGCGAAGAAGTTGATCGAGGAAGAGAAGGTCGTCGCACTCGTCGGGACGATCGACGTCCTCGACTGCGCAGTCAACGGCAAGTACTACGCGGAGAAGAAGTTCTACGTGATCGGCGACGGCGTCCACGACACGTGCTACGGCGGGACGCCGTACCACTCACCGATCAACATGGGCCCGGCCTACAGCACTCTCGGCGCGGCCCAGTACCTGTGGAGGGCGGGCGTCAAGTCGACCGTCGTCGTGGTCTCGCCGACCGGAGTCGACGCTGCGGGGACATGGAACAAGCCCGCCGTCGCGTTCCTCCAGTCGAAGGGCATCAAGGCCATCGACGTCCACGACCCGTACCCGTTCCAGGGCCCGCAGCAAGCGCTCAAATACGTGCAGCAGGCGGGTGACGGCGGCGGGGTCATCCTCGACTCCACGACGTCGGAGACGCTCAAGGTGATCAAGGCCGCGGAGTCGCTCGGGATCGCGAACAAGGTGCTCTGGGCGGCGTCGACCCCCTCGAACGACACGACTTTCGCCAAGGAGGCCGGCTCGTTCTGGAACGGCAAGATCGGCGTGAACGCGGAACTGACCCTCCTCCAGGGGAAAGGGAGGGACGCCACGCTCTACCGCCAAGTCCACGACAAGTACATCACCAAGTGGGGGCAGTCGACCTTCGGCCAGTTCGGCTTCCTCGATGCGAGAGTCGCGACCGAGGTCCTGCTGACGCTGAAGCCGAGCCAGCTCAACGCGAAGGGTGTCAACGCAGCATTCCTGAAGATCAAGAACTGGAGCTCGGACCTTCTCTGCAAGCCGTGGTACTACGGCAACCTCCCGGGGCACGTTCCGAGCAACTGGGACATCACCGTCACACCGAAGGACGGACAGATGGTGCAGAGAGAGGGGTGTTTCCCGATCGCGGCCGTCACCCCGGAGATCAAGGCCGCCCGCGTGGCGGAGAGGCAATTCAAGCTCGTGAGCGGGACGTCGTATCCCCCGCCAGCGTGGAAACGATAGGAAGCGAGGTCTTCTAGAGAGGATGTTCAAGGCGCCCGGAGCTCCCGATGCCTAGTCTCCACGATCTAATGCAGTACGTCCCCCTGGGCGTGGCCCTTGGTGCGGTGTACGGCGTGTCTGGTGTGGGGATCGTCGTCCTATACCGGACGACAGGCGTGCTCAACCTCGCCTACGGGGCGATCGGAGCTCTGGGTGCCTTCCTCTCCTGGGAGTTGATCAACACCACGTCGTGGTGCCCGGACTGGCTTGCGTACCTGACGTGTGTGGCGTTCGGTGGAGTGGCGAGCCTGAGTTACGGGCTCGTGTTCGGGCCGGTGTTCGCCGCCCGCGACCCACTCGTCAAGGCCTCGGCGACGCTGGGGCTGACGTTGATCTTCTTGGCGATCATGAGCTGGGTGTGGCCCGCCAGCTCGGCGAAGTCGTTGACGCTGCCCAGCAACAACTGGCACAACTTCGGGTACCAGATCGGCGACGTGCGCGTAAGCTGGACGCAGATCATCGCGCTGGCCTTCGCCGTCGGGGTCACCGCGTGGACGGCCGCTTTTCTGCGGTTCACGAAGCTGGGTACGGCGATGCGGTCGCTGGCCAACGACCGGGAGATCACGGCGATGCTCGGCGTGCCGGTGCGACGGGTCGAGGCGTCTGCGTGGTTCGCGTCGGGGGTTATCTGCGGCACGGTCGGGCTACTGCTTCCGAGCCTCATCTACTCGCTCGAAGCGGTGACGTTGACGTTCTTCGTCATCTCGGCGCTGGCCGCAGCGCTCATCGGTCAGCTGCAGTCGTTATGGGTGACCCTCTGTGCAGCTCTCGTAATCGGGGTCGTCGAGTCCTGTCTGTCGGCATTCGCGTCGTGGCCCACGCAGGCCCAGCCGCTCTCGCAGTACCGGTCGATGACGCCGTTCGTTCTAGCGATTGTTGCGCTCCTCTTGCTCGGGCGGCGCGGCAACAGTCCGGTAGCGCGGGCCGGGCAGTAGCACGATGAGCGAGGCCCGCAACCCGCGCGGAATACGCGCGGCCTTGGCTCACACCGCAGCGAGGGACGTAGACCGCGACACGGTCGTCCGCGCAGCCGTCATCGCGGGGCTACTCGTGCTCGTCCTCATCGCGGCTCCCGCGCTCATCGGTGTCTACTGGATCAAGATCCTGACCGCGACCGCCATCTACTCCGTCGTCGCACTCGGTGCCGGGCTCCTGTACGGACGGGTCGGGATGGTGTCGCTCTGTCAGATCGCCCTGCTTGCGATCGGCGCCTGGGTGGCTTCGCGGCTCCTGTATGCGACCTCACTCCCCTTTCCGCTGGTGCTCGTGCTCGCCGGTTTGATCACGGGGATGATCGGCACCCTGGTCGGTCTGCCGGCGCTGCGCATCTCGGGACTCCACCTGGCGCTGATCACGCTCATGTTCGCCGGGGCGATCACGCTCGTGGTCAGCATCCTCCACTTCCCGAACGGCGGCGGCGGCTTTCTGGGCGTGGTGCAGGCTGGGGCAGGTCCCAACATCCGTCGACCCGCGATCGCAACGAGCGATACGGCGTACTTCCGCTACACGGTTATCGCGGCGACGATCATGTTCCTGCTGGCGTTATGGCAGATCGCCGGCAAGCCCGGGCGGGCATGGGCGGCGATCCGCGAAAGCGAGCCGGCGGCGCTGGCGGCCGGGGTCAACGTCACCCGTTACAAGCTCTGGGCGTTCGCATTCGCCGCCTTCATGACGGGGGTCGCGGGCGGCCTGATGGGCGCGAGCGGAGGGCAGTTGACGCCGTTGGAGTTCCCGACGCAGGACTCGATCGTGCTCCTCGCCGTGATTCTGATGGGCGGGATCTACAGCATCTGGGGTGCGGTCGTGGCCGGCCTTCTGATCAGGCTGCTACCCGCGCTCCTGGAAAATTGGGGACTGTCGTACTTCCTCTTGCTTCTTCTGTTCGGGGTCGGGGTCATCCAGGTGCTGGCGACGGCCCCGGGAGGCCTCGTGGACCAGGTTCCGAAGGACATGAAGAGGCTCGGCCGCGGACTACGACGGCTCGCGGGCGCCCGGAGCCGAGCGGCGTGATCGAGGTCGAGGGACTGACGGTCCGCTTCGGCGGCGTCACCCCGGTCGACGACATGAGCGTCGTCTTCCCCGGCGGTACCTGTGGCCTGATCGGCCCGAACGGCGCCGGCAAGACCACGTTCTTCAACGTGCTCAGCGGCTTCGTCAGGCCCGCCGCCGGGACGATCAGGGCCTTCGGCGACGACCTGCTCAGGATGGCCGACTACCGGCGGGCGCGCTGGGGGCTCCGGCGCACGTTCCAGACGGAGATGGCGATCGAGAAGCTGTCGGTCTACGACAACGTGGCGATGATCCACGAGCACTCGGGCGCCACGCGAGCCTCCCGGAAAGCGGACGTGCTGGGCGCGATCGATTTCGTCGGCCTGGAGGCGCCGCCGAAGGCAAGGGTCGGAGGGCTCGGCGCCCGGGAGCGGCGCCTCGTGGAGGTCGCTCGCGCCGTGGTCGGGCACCCGCGCATCGTGCTGCTCGACGAGCCCGCTGCAGGCCTTCCCGACGAGCAGACGGTCCTGCTCGGGCAGGTGATTCAGAAGATCCCCGATCGGTACGGGGCGCTCGTGATCCTGGTCGACCACGACATGAGCCTGGTTTCCGCCTGCTGCGAGACCACCGCGGTGCTGGACTTCGGCAAGCTGATCGCAGCCGGGCCGACGGCAGAGGTGCTGCGAGACGAGCACGTGATGCGCGCCTACCTGGGCACCGAGGACGTGCTGTGAGCGCGGTGAGCGAACCGGCCCCCGGTGATCGATCTCCGCCTCGAGGGGCTGTCGGTCGCCCGCGGTGGGCGGTCGTCGTCAGAGACGTCTGACTCGAGATTCCGCCGGCGCAGGTGACGACACTACTCGGCGCGAACGGCGCCGGGCAAGTCGTCGCTCGTGCTCGCGGTGGCCGGCGTCCTGCGCCCGAGCGGCGGCAAGGTCATGCTCGGGGACCGCGAGTTGACTCGGCTCCGCCCCGAGCAGGTGCGCGGGGCCGGGGTGGCCGTCGTTCCCGAGGGGCGGCGGCTGCTGCCGGCGCTCACCGTGGAGGACAATCTCCGCGTCGCGACCTACGCGCTCCGCCGCGAGGACGCGAAGACGGGGATCGCCTACGCGCTCGAGCTCTTCCCCGAGCTCGAGAAGCGCTGGGGCGCCACGGCGCGCCTGCTGTCGGGTGGCGAGCAGCAGATGGTCGTGCTGGCCCAGGCTCTCGTCTCCCAGCCGAAGATCCTCCTCGTCGACGAGCTCTCGCTCGGCCTCGCACCGGTCGTCGTCAAGCGCCTCGTGCCGACGCTGGAGGCTGTCGCCGCGAACGGCGTCGGCGTGCTTCTGATCGAGCAGTTCGCGCACGTCGCACTCGCGCTTGCACAGACGGCCTACGTGATCGAGGGTGGGCGCATTCGCTATAGCGGCTCCGCCCAGAAGCTGAAAGACGAGCCCGAGCTGCTCCAGTCTGCGTATCTCCACACCGAGCACATCGCGAGCCCGAAGCCGGAGAGCTAGGCGAGTGGGCGTCGTGAAGGTTGAGACCGTGCGCGGCCCAGTCGATGTGACCGACCTGGGCCCGACCCCGATGCACGAGCACATCTTCTTCCTCCAGCCGGAGCCCTGCAGAACTACGGCCATGTCTGGGGCGCGAGCTACTGGGACGAGGGCGTTCGCGTCGCCGATGCGATCGAGAAGTTGCTAGCCGTCAGAGCGGCGGGCTGATCAACATGGCGCGAAGCCTTTCTCCTAGGTCATTTTCGCCTGAGGCGAAACCGCCTAAGGCACCAGCACGGCACGGCCTGTGACCTCGCCCTCGCGGAGGGCGTCGAGGACGTCGTTCACCGCATCGAGGGGGTGGGTCTCGGTCTTGAGGATGACCCTCCCCGCTGCGTGGAGCTGAAGGAGCTCCCAGAGGTCGATCCACGTTCCCACGAGGTTGCCGACCACGGCGTTCTCGCCGACGACGAGCGCCACCGATGGGAACGACACCGTCCCGCCGTAACCGACGATCGAGTAGGTGCCACCGCGAGCGACCATCGCCGTCCCGTCCGCATGCGTCTGGTCAACGCCGACGAAGTCGAAGACGAGATCCGCGCCACGGCCGCCGGTCAGCTCGCGCACCGCGTCGACGCTGCCTGCGGCGTCGAGCACATGGTCGGCGCCGAGCTCCTTCGCAAGCAGGCGCCGCCGATGGTCGGAGTCGATCGCGATGACTGCGCTCGAGCCGAGCTCACGCACGAGCTGCATCGCGATGTGGCCGACGCCGCCGACGCCGATCACGACCGCCGTCGTTCCCGGTTCGGCGAGATGTGCCAGCTTGCGAACCGCGTGATATGCGGTGAGGCCCGCATCGGAGTGCGGCGCCACGTCTGCAGGCGCGATTCCGTCGGGCAGCTTTATCAGAGAGCGCTCGGGGACGACGACGTACTCGGCGAACCCTCCGTCGACCGAAAGGCCGGTGAACTCGTGACGGGCGCAATGCATGTCGTTGCCACGGCGACACGAGAGGCAAAGGCCGCAGCTATGCGGCGGGTAGACGAGCACCGCATTGCCCGACCCCACGGTCGTCACCCCGGCGCCAACTTCCTCCACCCAACCTGCGTTCTCGTGGCCGAGGACGCGCGGCAGCGTCACGCCGGCGGGCTCCATCAGCCCCTCGATCGCGTGCAGGTCGGTGGCGCAGACGCCTGCGCCCCCGACCCGGACGAGCACGTCCGACGAGGCGCCGACGGCTCGGGTCGCGGCCGCTCGACGAGCTCGAGTGGCCGGTGGTACTCGCGCATCAGTGCCGCTTTCATGTCCCTCCTCCGTTGAGCGCGTCGACGAGCTCGCGCAGGTACTCGAGATGCCGCCGCATCGCCCGCTGGGCCGCTGCAGGCTGGTCGCAGCCTGATCGCACGCTCGATCTCTCCGTGCTGGCGCAGGATCGCGTCGCCGTCGATCGTTGCCCCGATCGTGTCGATCAGCGACGGCTGGAGCACGTCCAGCGTCCAGCTCGTAAATGCCCGCAGCAGCTCGTTCCGGGCCGCCGCCGCGATCACGCGATGGAATCGGGCATCTGCGATCCGGAACGCCTCGACCGCCGGATGGTGCCCCTCGGCTTCGGCGATGGCCGCCCGGAGATCCGCGACGGTCTGCTCGGTCGCGTTCTGCGCGGCGAGCCCTGCGAGCGGGACCTCGAGATAGACACGGGCTTCGAGCAGCTCGTGCAGCGAGACGCTGTCGGTCTCCAACATCGTCGCGATCGACTCGCTCAGGTTGCGGCCCATCCCCTCGTTCTCCGTGCTGTCCACGAAGATGCCGCCCCCCGGCCCCTGCGCGGCCCGGACGAGGTGCGAGCCCGCGAGCAGCCGCAGCCCCTCGCGGAGAGTCGGTCGGCTCACTCCGAACTCGGCCGCGAGCTGCTGCTCCGTCCCGAGGCGCTCGCCCGGGTTCAGGCCGCGGGTCGAGACGTAGCGCCGGATCTCGAAGGCGACCTGCTCGCTCGCATCCCTGCGCTCCGACTCGAACCGGCGAGTCACGGGGCGAAGTCCTCGTCCGGGGCGACGGCGACCTCCAGGAGCAGCGGCTCGTCACGGCCCGCCAGGCCCGGAACGACCTCATCGAAAGCATCGAGAAGATCGCCGTGGTCGACGACTGTCCGAGCAGGGCAGCCGAACGCCTTGGCGAGACCCGCCACGTCGATTCCGAACCCCGGCCACGGCGCGGTGCCGCCGTGCTGCTCGGCGAGTCGATCCATGATCGCGTAGCCGCCGTTCGAGAGGACCACGAACAGCGCCCCGGCGTGGTAATGCGCGGCGCTCCAGAGCGCCTGGATCGAGTAGAGCGACGAACCATCGCCGACGATCGCGACGACGGGCCGGTCGGGCCGCGCCATGCGGAGGCCGGTTGCCGCCGGGAGCGCAAACCCGAGCCCTCCCATTGCCGGGCTGAGAGAGCCGAGCGGCTCCCGCGCAGGCAGCCGCACGAGCAGCTCCGGCCGGTTCGAGGGGGACTCCTCGATCACGACCACGTTGCGCGGCAGGCGCTCGGCGAGCGCGCTGAAGACGTGGGCCGCGCGGAGCGGCTCGCCCACGGCAGGTGGCTCGGGCGGCTCGGGGCCCGGGAACGGCCCCGGAGCCGCCGTCCCTCGTGCAGGAATGATCCGCGCGAGCTCCCGGCAGACGGGTGCCGGTGCTGCGAGCACCGCGAGGTCGGCCGTGCTCCGGTGTACCTCGGCTGCCTCCTGGCTCACCATCGCGACGTACGTCCCCGGCTCGACGAACGGGCCGGGAGCGAAAGGGTATTGCCGGAACACGGGTGCACCCACCGCCAGCACGACGTCGTGCGGCGCGAGTGCCTGCCGCAGCCGTGCCCGGTCGGCCGGCAGGTGGCCCGCGAAGAGCACGTGATCCTGCGGGAACCCGGCACGGGCGCTGAACGGCTCCTGCCACACCGGGCAGGCAAGCCGCTCGGCGAGAGCGACGAGGGCGGCCCAAGTGTCGGCGTCGTCGGCTCCCGCCCCGACCACGAGCGCGGGGCTCTCGGCGCCGCCGAGAAGGCCGGCGAGCTCCGAGACGGCGTCCTCGTCCGCCGCCCGGGCTCGAACGACGCGACGCGGTGCGGCGCGCTCGCCGGGGTCGGACGCGTCCGCCGACCAGTCGTCCATCGGCACGATCACGACGGCCGGTCCGCGCCCGGTCGCCGCCTCGTGGTGAGCGCGGGCGACCGCCCCGGGTACGTCCTGGGCTCGGACGGGCTGGTCGACCCACACCGGGTAGTCGCCCGCCAGGCCCTGCAGCCTGCCCGCGAGGAACGGCTCCGTCGCGATGTGGCGCCGGTCCTGCTGGCCGACGACCACGACGAGCGGCGCCCGGTTGACGCGCGCCGTCGCGAGCGCGCTGACCGCGTTCCCGAGGCCCGGGGTCGTGTGCAGGATCGCGAGCGCCGGCTCACCGCGTCCGATCGCCCAGCCTGTCGCCATGCCCACGACGGAGCTTTCATGGAGCCCGAGGACGAATCGCAAGTCGGTCGGAAGATCGGTGAGAAACGAGATCTCCGTCGACCCTGGATTCGCGAAGAGAGTGGTGAGCCCGTACTCGCGGAAGACGTCGAACGTCGCGTCACGGACAGATTGTGGAGCCACGGCGAAAGCCTATACACAAATCATTTGATTTTTAGCGGCCAAGGCGGGACGATGCCCGGCATGAAGGTGACGATCGTGGGAGGAGCCGGGGGCGTCGGCGCGTCGACCGCCTTCAATCTCGCACTGATGGGCGGTCGCCGGGAGGTCGTCCTCGTCGACACGCGCCCCGAGATGATCACGTCGCACGTCATGGACCTCGAACAGGTGCTCGAGCTGTCGCCCGGCTGCAGCGTCGACGGTGGAGATCTGAGCGACGTGCGGGATGCGGATGTCGTCGTGCTCCTGTCGTCGACACCGCTCACGGTAGGGACGTCGCGCCTCGAGTACCTCGGCAAGAACGCGGTCATCGCTGACCAGCTCGGCGACGAGCTCACGGCGGGCTGGGACGGCGTCGTCGTCGTCGTCACGAACCCCGTCGATCCGCTAGTGACCCGTCTGCACCGGCGAACCGGCCTCGACCGGCGCCGGATCCTCGGCTACACGCTCAACGACAGCCTGCGACTGAGGACGGGCTTCACCAAGGCGCTGGGCGTCCCGCCGGGAAGCGTCGACGCGTGGGTCCTCGGCGAGCACGGCGACAAGAGCGTTCCACTGCTCGACCGGGTGAGCGTGAACGGCGTTCGGGTGCAGCCCACCGACGATCAGGCTGCGGTCGCGCTGGAGTACGCGCGCACCTGGTACGTGCGGCACGTCGCGCTCGACTCGGGACGGTCGTCGACATGGACGTCCGGGCTCGGCGTCGCCCGCATGGTGTCCGCCATCGACACCGACGGCGGGCTCTGGCCCGCGTCGGTCGTGCTCGACGGCGAGTACGGCATCGAGGGCGTCGCCGTGACCGTGCCGGTCACGATCGGCCGCGAGGGAGCCGAGCAGGTCCACGAGTGGGAGCTCGGGCCAGGCGACCTCGACGCGCTACGTGAGTCGGCGGAGCTCGTTCGCACCGCCGTCGAGAGCATCGACGGCGGTGCGAACTCCACCTAGAGCCCGGCAGAGACGGCGGGAGTGCGCCCGCTGATCAGATCCGCAGCCTTCTCGCCGATCATGATCGCGGTGGCGTTCGTATTTCCCCGTGTAATCGTCGGCATCACCGACGCGTCGGCAACACGCAGGCCTTCCACGCCGTACACGCGCAACTCGGGGTCGACGACCGACCCGATCGCGCACGTCGAGGTCGGGTGGTAGACGGTCTGCGACGTGCGCCGGACGAAGTCCATGATCTCCTCGTCCGAGTCTCCGGCAGGGACGCTGAAGGGCCGGCGAGCAGCCTTCTGCAGTGGCTCCTGCTCGGCGATCACGAGCGCCTTCCGGATTCCCGCGATCACGCACGCCCTGTCCTCCTCGGTCGTCAGGAGGTTCGAGAACACGAGCGGCTTGGAGTCCGGCATCGGCGTGCGAAGCATCACGCGGCCTCGGCTCGTCGGCTTGATCACCACCGGGCCGAAGCAGTAGCCCTTGTCGTGCGGGGCGGTGAGGCCTTCGTCGTAGAACATCGACGCCGAGTAGTGAAATTGCATGTCCGGTGCCTTGAGCTCCGGCCGGGTGCGGAAGAACGCAGCCGCTTCGGGGTACCCGGACGTCAGCGGCCCGCGACCCTCCTGCTCGAGCAACTCGAAGTTCTCCGGCGTGAAGATGCCGAAGAGCGATGTCTCGTCCGTCTCGTAGTTGAGCTGGCACATGAGGTGGTCCTGGAGGTTGTGGCCGACCGGCAGGTTCTCCCGAACGGCCAGCCCGAAGCGTGCGAGATCGTCGGCGGGCCCGATCCCGGAGAGCATGAGCAATACCGGTGACTGGTAGGCGCCCGCCGACAGGATCACGTCGCGCTCGGCCCGGAACTCCTCGACCCTTCCGTCCCTCGCGACCTCGACACCGACCGCGCGCGAGCCGTCGAACAGGATCCGCAGCGCCATCGCGTTCGTGATCACGTCGAGGTTCGGCCGCGACGCCGCCGGATGCAGGAACGCGGCCGCGGTCGAGTGGCGGTGCCCATTGCGCTGCGTCGACTGGAATCGCCCGACGCCCTCCTGGCGGATGCCGTTGAGATCGGGGTTGTAGTCGAGGCCGGCCAGCTCACTCGCTTCGATCATCGTCTCGATCAACGGGCTCATGGAATGGCTGTCGGAGACGCTCATCGGCCCGCCGACGCCGTGGAACGCGTCCTCGCCGCGCTCGTTGTCCTCCGAGCGCTTGAAGTACGGCAGCACCTCGTCGTAGTTCCAGCCCACGGCCCCGTCCGCCGCCCAGTCGTCGAAGTCGGCGCGGTTGCCGCGGAGGTAGATCATCGCGTTGATCGACCCCGATCCGCCGAGAACCTTGCCACGCGGCAGGTAGAGGCGCCGGCCGCCGAGCCCTGGCTCCTCCTCACCGTAGAGGTCCCAGTCGACACTCGACTTCAGGAGCATCGGGAAAGCGGCCGGAATCGCGATCTCCGGCTTGCTGTCCTCGCCGCCGGCCTCGAGTATCGCGACCTTGACGTCCGGATCCTCGCTGAGCCGCGCTGCGAGCACGCAGCCCGCCGATCCTGCGCCGACGATCACGTAGTCGTACACCGCTCCTCCTTCATTATCAGGCCACCTGATACTACGCCAGCCTGGTTTGGGAATCAATCATCACGCGCGCACCGCGCGCACCGCTGCTTCGACCTCGTCCGCGCCCGGCAGGTACGCGTCCTCGAGCGGCGGGCTGAGCGGGATCGGGGCGAACGGCGCACCGACGCGCGCGACCGGCGCGTCGAGGTAGTCGAAGGCCGCCGCCTGTACCTGCGCGGTGATCTCGGCCCCGAAGCCGCCGTGCTCGGCCGCCTCGTGGGCGACGACGAGGCGGCCCGTACGCTTGACGGATTCGACGATCGCAGCGATGTCGAGTGGGACGAGCGTGCGCGGGTCGATCACCTCGACCTCGATGCCGTCCGCCGCCGCGAGGCGGTCCGCCGCAGCGAGCGCATCGTGGACGAGGCGTGAGAGCGCGACAACGGTGACGTCGTTGCCCCCCCGAAGGGTGACGGCCTCACCAATCGGAACGGGGGCAGCAGGCTCGGGCACGTCCCCCGTCCGGAAGTACAACGTCTTGTTCTCGATGAAGACGACAGGGTTGGGGTCGGCGATTGCGCTCCTGAGTAACCCAGCCGCATCGATCGGGCGGCTCGGCATCACGACCTTGAGGCCCGGCACGTGTGTGAGCCAGCTCTCGAGGCTCTGCGAGTGCTGCGCGGCGCCACGGTGGCCGGCGCCGCCCTGGGTTCGCACCACGAGCGGCACGGTCAGCTGGCCGCCGGACATGAAATGCGCTTTGGCCGCTGCGTTGACGAGCTGATCGAGTGCCAGCGTGATGAAGTCGATGAACATGATCTCGAGCACCGGCCGCAGGCCCGACTGTGCGGCGCCGATGGCGACGCCGGTGATCGCAGCCTCGCTGATCGGCGTGTTGATCACGCGCTCGGTGCCGAACTCCTCGGCCAGGCCGGCTGTCGCCGTATAAGGCCCGCCCTCGGCGACGTCCTCCCCCAGGACGAACACGCGCTCGTCGGAGCGCATGGCCTCGGCCAGCGTCGACGTGATCGCCTTGACGTAGGTCGTCTCAGGCATTCGCGTAGACCATCGCCTCGACCAGCTCGACCGATGGGAACGGGCTCTCCCGTGCGAACAGCACCGCCTGTTCAACCGCCTCGGCGGCATCTGACTCGACTGCCGCCAGCCCGTCTTCCGTGAACCAACCCTCCGCAAGCCCGTGCCGTTGGAGCCGCAGAATCGGATCCTTCGCCTGCCATTCGGCTTCAGCGATCGCCTCGCGGTACTTTGCTGCGTCGCCCTCGTAGTGCCCGCCGAGCCGATAGGTCAAGCACTCGAGGAGAAATGGGCCGCCACCTGCGCGCGCCAAGGCGAGGTAGCCCCCGAAGGCATCCCATACGGCAAGCACGTCGTTGCCGTCGACGGTGGCTCGCTCGATGTCGTAGGGCGCGACCACGTCGCTCACCCGCTCGACATTGGTGTGCGCCGAGCGCGGCGTGAACTCTGCGAAACCGTTGTTTTCGCACACCATGATCAGCGGCAGCTTCCAGAGCGCCGCGAGGTTGACGGTCTCGTTGAAGTGCCCTGCCTGGACAGCCCCGTCGCCGAAAAACACGACCGCCACTGCGTCGTCTCCTCGAAGCCGCGCCGCGAGCGCACTCCCGAGCGCGATCGGGATGTTGCCGCCCACCACGCCGGTGGCCCCCATGAACCCGTGCTCGACGTCGACGAGATGCATCGAGCCACCGAGCCCACGGCAGAGCCCGCGGTCGCGCCCCATGAGCTCCGCCATCGTGCGTTCGAGCGAGGCGCCTTTTGCGATCGCGTGGCCATGCGCGCGGTGTCCCGAATACACGGCGTCGCCGTCGCGAAGCTGAGCGCAGACCGCGGCAGCGACGCCCTCCTGACCGGTGCTGAGATGAATCAGCCCGTAGACCTCGTCGGCGCGGGTGAGCCGCCCGACCCGCTCCTCGAACAGGCGGATCCGCCACATCGTGGTGAGCAGGCGGAAGGCCTGCTCACCACGAAGCGGCACCGAAGCACACAACTACGCTGTTACCGCGGCTGTGCCGACGAGCTGCCGTACGGCCGCCGCGACCTTCTCGTCGCTCGGCATGACCCACGCCTCGAGCGGCTCGCTGTAGGGAATCGTGGCGTCGAGTGCGGTGACCTGCACGATCGGCGCCTTGAGCGACGAGAACCCGTGCTCGGCCACCTCGCCGGCGATGACCGTCGCCGCGGACGCGTGGCGGGTCGCCTGGTCGACGAGCACCAACCGGCCGGTCTTGGCGACCGACTCGAGGATCGTCGGCATGTCGAGCGGAGCCAGAGTACGCGGATCGATCACCTCGGCCTGGATGCCCTCCTCCGCCAGCGTCTCCGAGGCGGCGAGCGCGCGGTCGACCGTCCACCCCGTGGCGACGATCGTCACGTCGCCGCCCCGGCGTCGAATCGACGCCTGACCGAACGGCACGAGGTACTCCCCGTCGGGTACCTCACCATGCTCGAGGGTGAGCAGATAGTTGTGAAGGTAGACGACCGGATTGTCATCGCGGATCGCGGTCGCCATCAGCCCCTTCGCATCGGCGGCGGTGGAAGGGACAACGACCTTGAGACCGGGGACGCCCATGAAGAGCGCGTTGATCGTGCCGGTGTGCTGGCCCGCCCACCCCGCGGTGAACCCGTAACCCGCCTTGAGGACGAGGGGAACCTTGACCTGCCCGCCCGTCATGGCGCGGAAGCGGTTCCCTTCGTTGACGACCTGATCCATGGCGACGAGCATGAACTCGGCCATGTAGAGCTCCACCACGGGTCGGAAGCCGGCGAGCGCGGCGCCGATCGCGATGCCGATCTCGGCCGTTTCGGAGATCGGGGTGACGCGGACCCGGTCTTTGCCGAACGCGTCGACGTAGGGCTCGTTCTCGGTCGTCGCCATGTTCTGGCCGAAGTAGAGGACGGTCTCGTCACGCTCCATCTCGAGCATGATCGCCTCGTTGATGGCGGCGATGAAGGGCAGTTCATGTGACATCGAGTCCTCCTCAGGCGTAGGTGTACTCGAGGGCCGATTCGACCTCCGGGAACGGGCTCTCGAGACCGAAGCTCACTGCGGCCTGCATCTCGTCCCGGACGGCCGCCGCGAGTGCGTCGGCCTCCGCGGCCGAGAGCGTGCCGTCTGCCACGAGCCGGCCCCGAAAGGCGGGTACCGGGTCGCCCTCGAGGGCGGCCTCGTACTCCTCGGGCGCGCCGAACTTCTCGATCGCCTCGTGCTCGGGGAAATGGAGCGGCACTCCCGGCGGGGCGATGATGTTGCCGTGGGCCGAGAGCCGGTACATCTGGGACTCGATCAGCGTCGGCCCCCCACCCTCGCGTGCACGCGAGACCGCCGCGCCGACGGTCTCGTAGACGGCGATCGGGTCGCGGCCGTCGATCGTCACGCCGGGCATGCTGTACGCCTTCGCCTTGACGGAGAGGTCCTCGCCGTTGGCGCGGTTCGCGTCCTCCTGCTCGGTGCGGGTGTGGACGTTGTAACCGTTGTTCTCCATCACGAACACGATCGGGAGCTTCCAGAGCGACGCGATGTTCAACGTCTCCGCGAACACGCCCTGTTTGGACGCGCCGTCGCCGAAGAAGCACAGGACGACCTGCCCCCGTTTGCGGATCTGCGCCGCCCAGGCAGCGCCCGCTGCGTGCGGGATCCCGGCCCCCACGATCCCCGACGTGCCGAGGAACCCGTTGGAGACGTCGGTGAGGTGCATCGAGCCGCCGATGCCCTTGCAGAGCCCGTCCTTGCGGCCGTAGATCTCGGCCATCATCGCCTTGGCGTCGGTTCCCCGCGCCAGCGGGTAGCCATGGCAGCGATACGTCGTGAAGAACTGGTCGTCCGGACCGAGCGTGGCAATCGAGCCGACGATCGACGCCTCGGCGCCGTCGGCGAGGTGGGTGTGCCCCCGGATCACGCCGGGGTGGTCGAGGAACGTCCGCTTGACCCGCTCCTCGAACTCACGAATGCGCAACATCTGGTGGTAGATCCAGACGAGCCCGTCGCGGTCGAGTTCCTTGCCTCCCGGTGCTGCCATGCAACGCTCCTCTCGTGCCCGGCCGCGAGAGCGGCCGCTTCAGGGATTTGTCGCGATCCGGGGAGCTGCTCCTGCAGATCCCGGATCTGCGGGGGAAAACTGGGCGGCGGTCGTCTCGTAGGCCCGCCGGAAGATGACATCGATCGTGTTGTTGCGAAGCTCCTCGGAGAGCGTCTCGACACCCCAAGGCCCTGTGTAGCCATGATCCTGGCAGACCTCGATGTAGCCCCGCACGTCGAACTCTCCCTCGCCCGGGAGATTGCGGTGGTTGATGACCTCGTCGATCGGGTCGTCCATGTTCGCGAGCTTTCCATCGGAGAGCTCGATCCAGCTCATGTATTCGAGCGGGATCCGACGGAGCTCGTCGGGCGCGATCCCGAGCTTCGACATGTGCCAGGTGTCGATCGCGATGCCTCCGTTCGGCTGCGCCGCTCCTCCGACCACCTCGAGCACTGCGTCGATGCTCTTGACGTTCGTGTCGAACGGCATGAACTCGTAGACGATCTTCGCATCCGTTCGTTCGGCGGCGGCGTCGCACAGCTCGCCGAACCGCTCGCAGAGCTGCGACAGCGAGGCGGGGTGGCCGGGGATGTTCCCAACCTTGATGTGATGCGCGTCGAGTACCGCGGCCGCGTCGAAGAGCAGGTTGCGCGTCTTGTCAGAGGCGAGACGACGCTCGTCACCGGGGTCGAAGAACCAATCCATCAGGAACTCGAGCTCGAGCCGGGTGAGCCCGTTGTCGTCCATCGCCATCTTCATCTCGACGAGGGTCTCGGTCTCGAGGACGTGCGCGAGGTCGGCGTGCCAGATGCCGAGCCCGGCGAAGCCGACCTTCCGCGCCTCGGCGCAACGGTCGGCCCAGCTGAACAGGCTCCACTCGCGCCCGAAGTGGACCACGACCGGTCCGGAGACCGTCCAGTAGAGGCCGACCAGCTCGACGTCGCCGGCCATCCGACTACCGCGGCCGGTAGGACGCGCGGACGACTTCTGCGTAGGGGACCGGCGAGACGATCGCGCGGATCTCGGTCTGCACGTGCCGCTCGACCACCGGCTTGCGCGAGCCGCCTCCCTCCTCGCCCCACACGAGCGTCACCTCGGTGCCCGGCTCCGCGACATCGTTGCCGACGACCGCGAGGGACAGCATCGACGACTCGTTCGAGCTGTAGCCCGAGAAGGTCGAACGGCCGACCATCTCGCCGTTCTTCATGATCCTGTCGTTCGGCCAGGTCGAGTAGTTGGAGAGGGGCAGGTCGATGTACTTGGCCCGGTTCTCCTTCTGGAAGAGCGTTCCGATCGCGCGCGCGACGTCCTCGCCGTTCCAGGCGAGGGTCACCTTCTGCCGCGGCTGATCGGCGGCCATCGCCTCGAGCGCCTCGCGCCCGATGAATTCGTGATCGAACTTCACGAACGGCCCGTAGCCGAGATCGTACGGCGTGAAGTAGTAGTCGGCGATGTCGTCCGAGTAGTAGCTCCCGCCGAGCGAGCCGGTGCCTTCGTAGCCCTTAGCCGGCAGCCATTCACGGTATGCCTTCATGTCGTCGCCGGTGAAGATCGCCGGGAGCGGGCACGGGATCCAGCCCGACTCGAGCGTGTTCGTCGCGTAGACGCGCGAGCCCACGTGGACGAGGCCGAACTCGGCACCTGCCTCGAGCAGCGCGGCTTTGACCTCGGCGCCGTCGTCCCAAGGACCGAAGATCTCGCGGCCGGGAACGCCCGACATCCCGTGGTGCAGCGCGCGCACTCGGCGTCCGGCGATCGTGATCCAGTCCATGTTGAAGAACCTGGTCTCCGGGAGCGGGCCGCCGTTGAGCTTCTCGAGCACCTTGAGCGCGTTCGGCCCCTGGATCTGATAGCGGTAGACCTTGCGGTTGTTCGGATTGACCGCGGCGCGCTCGTCGCGCTCGCAGGTCGCGCTGTAACCACCCGTCTCGCAGTGGTACTGCACCCAGTTGTGGGCCGACGGCCGACCGACGAGGTTGAGCAGCTCGTCATCCAGGAAGAAAAGGATCGCGTCGCCGATCACGTACCCGTTGCTGTTGCAGACAACGAGCTGCTTCGCCTTGCCGGGCGCGAAGTTCTCGAAGCTGTTGACCCCGACGGCAGAGAGCAGATCGAGCGCATCCGGGCCCTTGATGGTCATGTCGGTCATGTGGTACGACTGGTCGAAGAGACAGCAGGACTCGCGCCAGGCGTGCTGCTCGTCCCGCCAGTTCGTGAACTCGCTCGCGTACCCCGGATACACGTAGGGGCCTATCTGCGAGTTGCGGGCCATCGCGACCGGATTCCCGACGGTCTGCAAGAGATTCTCGAGGCTTTGGGCACTCATAGCGGCGAAGCAACTCCTCCTGTCGGCAGGCTACCGGTCGACGAGCCACCGGCTCGGTGTGCAAGACTCCGACCTCGATTGCGATCACGCCTGTGGACGCGGTCGTGGTCCGCGGTCGAGCCGACTGTCTCAGCTGCTTTGCCCGTTTGTCAAGACGGTGTTCCAATTGATGGAACGACGCGCTAGGATCAGCGAATGCCGCCCTCTGAGGGAAGCACGAACACCTCGCAGTCGCTGGAGCGTGGCCTGGCGATTCTCTCGTCGTTCAATTCCGACCGGCCGCTGATCGGAGTCAGCGAGCTCTCGCGTGACCTCGACCTGAGCCGCAGCACGGCGCACCGCTACATCGCAACGCTGGCCCAGCTCGGCTACCTGCAGCAGGACCCAGACTCGAAGCGCTACCGACTCGGCCCGCGGGTCCTCGACCTCGGCTTCTCGGCGATCAATTCGATGGATCTGCGCGAGATCTCGGCCCCGCACCTGCGACAGCTCAGCGACGAGACCGGGTACACCGTCAACCTCGCGATCCTCGACGAGGTCGACGTCGTCTACATCGAGCGCTGCCGCACCGCTCGACCGGGCCAGCGGGACATCGACCTCAACCTTCACGTCGGCGCCCGGCTGCCGGCCTACTGCACCGCGATGGGCAAGGCGATCCTCGCCTTCCTCCCGGAAGAGCGCCTCGCGGAGATCATGGCGCAGATCGACTTCGCGCCACGCGGGCCGAACACGCTCACCGATCCCGGAGCCTTCCTGGAGGAGCTGGAGCGGATCCGCGCATCGGGCATCGCCGTGAACGACGAGGAGCTCGCCTACGGCCTGCGCTCGATTGCGGCCCCGATCCATTCACAGTCGGACGAGGTCGTCGCGGCGCTCAACCTCGCGGTCCACCGGACGATGGTGGCAATGGACGAGCTGATCGCGCGCTACGGCCCGGCGGTCACGCGGACGGCGCACGACATCTCCCTCGGCATGGGACACAGGCTGGCGCCTGCCTGATGGTGCCTCCCGCCCGTGACGATTCCGGCATCCTGTGGACTCCGCCGCCGGACGTTCGGAAGACGACCGAGATCGGGCGCTATCTCGCCTGGCTCGAAAGCGAGCGCGGGCTTTCGTTTCCGGGGTACGACGAGCTGTGGCGCTGGTCCGTCGACGACCTCTCAGCGTTTTGGTCATCGATCTGGGACTTCTTCGAGGTCAAGTCGGCAGCCTCCTACAACACGGTCGTCGCCTCCGAGACCATGCCGGGCGCGGTCTGGTTCCCGGGCGCGCGCCTGAATTTCGCCGAGCACATGATCGGGGGTGACGACGACGCGGAACAGGTTGCGATCGTCTCCCACTCCCAGACGCGCGAGCCGGTCGAGCTCTCGTTCGGGGAGTTCCGCGAGCAGGTGGCCCGCGCGCGGGCCGGCCTCGTCCGGCTCGGCGTCGGCCCCGGCGATCGCGTCGTCGCCTACATGCCGAACATTCCGGAGACGCTGGTGGCGTTCGTGGCGACGGCGAGCCTCGGCGCGGTCTGGGCGAGCTGCGCGCCCGAGCTCGGCGCGCGCAGCGTCGTCGACCGCCTCGTGCAGCTCGAGCCCGCCGTGTTGCTCGCGGTCGACGGCTACGGTTTCCGCGATCGCTCGATCGACCGGCGCGAGGAGCTGACGACGATTCGCGCCGCCCTCCCGACGCTTCGCCACGTCGTGCACGTTCCGTACGGCGAGCACGTGCTTCCGAACGCGCTCTCCTGGCACGAGCTGCTGGCCGAGCCCGGGCCGCTCGCGTTTCTGCCCGTCGCGTTCGATCACCCGCTGTTCGTGCTGTTCTCATCGGGGACGACCGGACGGCCGAAAGCGATCGTCCACGGGCACGGGGGCATCCTGCTCGAGCTGCTCAAGGCGCATGCGCTGAGCTGGGACCTGAAGCCGGGCGGCCGTCTGCTCTGGTTCAGCACGACCTCGTGGATGATGTGGAACGCGCTCGTCGCGGCGCTCCTCGTGCGCTCGTCGGTCGTGATGCTCGACGGCGACCCGGGCTGGCCGGACATCGGCTGGCAGTGGCGGGTGGCCGAGGAAACGCGGCCGACCTTCATGGGGGTGAGCCCAGCGTTCCTGATGGCCTGCCGCAAGGCGGGCCTGAGGCCCGGACAGGAGTACGACCTCGGCTCGATTCGCGTCTTCGGCACGGCGGGCTCCCCTCTCCCGGCAGAAGGCTACCGCTACGTCTACGAACAGCTCGGGTCGGACGTCCTGCTCATCAACGGAAGCGGCGGCACCGACGTCTGCAGCGGGATCGTGGGCGGCTCGGCGCTTCTCCCGGTGTACGAAGGAGAGATCTCGGGACGCTTGCTCGGCGTCGCCGCGGACGCCTTCGATGCACGGGGTGAGCCGCTCGTCGGCGAGCTCGGAGAGCTCGTGATCACGAAGCCGATGCCGTCGATGCCCGTTGGGCTGTGGGGAGACGACGACGGCTCCCTCTACCGCAGCTCGTACTTCGAGATGTTCCCGGGGGTGTGGCGCCAGGGTGACTGGATCAGCTTCTCGCAGCGCGGCAGCTGCGTCGTCACGGGCCGTTCGGATGCCACGCTCAACCGCGGGGGTGTCCGCCTCGGCACGGGTGAGTTCTACAGCGTCATCGAGGAGTTGCCGGACGTTACGGACAGCCTCGTCGTCCACCTCGAGGACGACGAGGGAGGCGCCGGCGAGCTCGTGTTGTTCGTCGTGCTCGCCGACGGTGTCGTGTTGGACGACGAGCTCCGCGGCAACATCAGCCGCAGCCTGCGCTCGCACCTGTCGCCGCGCCACGTGCCCGACACGATTCGCGCGGTTCCCGCCATCCCCCGCACGCTGACGGGGAAGAAGCTCGAGGCGCCCGTCAAGCGCATCCTCCGAGGCGACCCGGTGGAAGCCGTAGCCAGCCGTGATTCGCTCCTCGACCCCGAGGCGCTCGACCTGTTCGCCGCGATGGCCACCGGAGAGCCGGCCGGCGTGCAGCACTCGTCATCGTCGGGCGGTGACCGTGGCTGAGATCGGGCGCCTCTCCCTCGCCGACGCGGTCGCTATCGACTTTCACGCCCACGTCGAGATGTCGGAGGCGGGCGGCGACTCCCTCCCGGACGAACTGCGCGACGCGGCAGTGCGCCACTTCCGGGGTCAGTCGGCGCGACCGACGGCCCTGGACCTCGTGCAGTACTACCGTGAGCGGCGGATGATGGCCGTCGTGTTCACGGTCGACTCGGAGTCGTTCACCGGGCAGACGCGGGTGCCGAACGAGGAGATCGCCGCGGTCGCGCGAGAGAACGCCGACGTCCTGATCCCGTTCGCGAGCGTCGATCCGCACAAGGGCCGCCGCGGCGTCGACGAGGCACGACGCCTGATCACGGAGCACGGCGTGCGCGGCTTCAAGTTCCACCCCAACATGCAGGGCTTCTTCCCGAACGACCGCATGGCGTACCCGCTCTACGAGGTAATAGCGGAGGCCGGGCTCCCGGCGCTCTTCCACACCGGGCATTCGGGCGTCGGCTCGGGCCTTCCCGGCGGCGGCGGCATCCGGCTCAAGTACTCGAATCCGATCCATGTCGACGACGTCGCAGTGGATTTCCCCGATCTGAAGATCGTCCTCGCACACCCGTCGTTCCCCTGGCAGGACGAGGCCATCTCGATTGCGATGCACAAGCCGCAGGTGTTCATCGACCTGTCGGGGTGGTCACCGAAGTACTTCCCACCGCAACTCGTCCACTATGCGAACACGCTGCTCTCGAATCAGGTGCTCTTCGGCACCGACTACCCTTTCATCACGCCCGACCGCTGGCTCGCAGACTTCGATGCGCTCGACATCAAGCCGGAGGTGCGGCCGTTGATCCTGAAGCACAACGCCGTCCGTCTGCTCGGACTGGACACATCTCCCGAGGAGGAAACGTGAGCAAGCGCCCCGTCGTCGTCTACGGCGCCAGTGGCTTCTCCGCCCGGCTGATCATCGAGTTCCTGCGGGAGTACAACGTCCCGTTCATCGCCGCGGGCCGTGACCGCAAGAAGATCGAAGACGTTCTCTCGCACGTCCCCGGCATCGACACCGCCGACTACGAGATCGTCCAGGTCGACCACGACGTCGGCGCGCTCGCCTCCCTCCTCGAGGGCGCCAGGGTCGTCTGCAACACCGTCGGCCCCTGCATCTACCACGCTTCGACCGTGGCGGAGGCCGCTCTCGAGGCAAGGTGCCACTACATCGACACGGGCGGCGAGACTCCCTGGGTGCGGCTCGCCCGGGAGGAGTGGGGCTCGAAGTTCGCCGAGGCGGGATTGCTGCTCGCGCCGGCGACGGCGTACATGTCGGCGGTCGCGGAGGCGTGCGCGCGAATTGCGATCGAGCGGTCGCCCGGGATCGACTCGCTCGAGATCCTCTCGATGTTCAAGGGGTTCCCGACCTACGGCTCGACTCAGACGATCTTTGGCCAGCTCCAGTGGGAGTCGATCTACCTCGAGCAAAACGAGTACAAGGAGTGGCCGCCGGTGACGACGCTCGAGGTGACGATCCCGAGCGCCATCACGACCCAGCTCGCCTTGCCGTGGGGTGGCTTCCCGCACCCGGTCTGGTTCAAGGACCATCCGCAGATCGCGAACGTGCGCGCGTTCGGTGGTCTGCTGGACCGCACCATCATGGAGGGCATCGTCGCCGGCCAGCAGAGCTATCAGGACACCATCAAGCCGCTGCCGCCCGAGGAACAGAGGCGGGTGCTCGCCGAGATCGCCGACTCGATGCAACCGGGGCTACCGCCCCGCGAGAATCGCCGCGAGCAGCGCACCGTCGACGTCGTCGTCGGTCGAGGAAATCTCGAGACGGTACGCGTCTCTGCGCACGGCCAGGGCGCATACCTCCAGACCGGCCTGATCCAGGCGTTTGCCGCCCACCACCTCGTCCACGCGGAGCCGCGCAAGCTCGGCTTCGCGTCGCCGGGAGAGGCGTTCGGACACCGGGAGATACTCGGAGCGCTCGAGGCCTACGGCCTCGTCCGGGTCGAGGTCGATTAGAGGCTCGGATCGGAGAGCTCAGTCCGCGTCGCGAACCTGCTCGATCCAGTCGGCAGCGGCCGAGGCGACGCGCGGTTGCACGCCTAGCTCCTCGACGTAGGCGGCAGCCGCCCTCATCTCGTCGACGCGCCGGGCGGCGTGGATTCGCGTGCCCGAGAGCAGCCGATCGAGCAACGGCCGGCCGATCACGGCGGCGATGTCGGCGCGGAGTCGATCTTCGACACCGGCGGCTCCCGCCGCCTCGAGGCTCTCGATCGCGGCGGCCGCAACGCCCTTCATGAAGACGCTGCGCAGCAGCTTCAGGCCGGCGGCGTCGCCCGGGTCCCGACCGACGACGTCGACGGGCATCCCGAGCGGGCGGAAGAGCTCGGCGAAGCGCTCGGCTCCCGCCCCGGACGCAAGTGCGGGGGTTGCGAGGCCGGTGTCGGGGACGATGCCGACCAGGGCGACATCGACGAACTGCACCGGAAGCACGTCGGCGAGCTTCCGTTTGAGCTCGGGCGGGGCCGTGTTCAGATCGGCGTAGAGAGCGTTCCGGTCGAGCTCGCCGGCGACGCTGAGCGCGGCGTCGAGCGAGACAGCCGCCGTGTTGAGGCTGAGGACGACATCCGCGCCGCTCACCGCCTCGCCGGCATCTCGGGCGTTGGTGATTCCCGCGACGCGACGAGTGGGGTCCCACCCGCGAACTACGCAGCCGGCCGCAACGAGGTCGGCGGCGATCCTGCCGCCGGCCTCGCCAAGGCCGAGCACCGCGACCTCCATCAGTCCTCCACGACCCCGCGGAGCCCGGTCAGGTCGTAGGACAGCTCGCCCGCCGCATAGCGCTGCCGCAGGGCCAGCTCACGCTCGGCCCGCTCGACCGCGAGCGGCAACACCTCATCGACCCGCGCCTGCGGCAGCGCCATCGCGCCGTCGCAGTCCATCACGATCACGTCTCCCGGCCGGATGTCGGTGCCACCGATCGTGACCGTCACGTCCAGCTTCCCCACCGTGCCCTTCGTTGCGCCCTGCGCGCGCACGAACCGCGCCCAGATCGGCAGGCCGACCGCGGCGAGCTCATCGACGTCGCGCACCGCCCCGTCGACCAGGATCCCCGCGACGCCACGAGCCTGTGCCTGCGTCGCCAACAGCTCGCCGACGAGCGCCACCGGCGCGGGCTCGGTGCTCGTCAGGACGAGGATGTCACCCTGCTTCGCATGGGCGACGATGGCATGCACCATGGTGTTGTCGCCGGGCGCACAGAGGGCGGTGCGGGCAGGGCCTGCGACGCGAGAGCCGGGCACGATCTGGGTCAGCGGGATATCGATGATGCCGGTTCGTCCCCCGGCCTCGTGGACGGTGGCGACGCCCAGGCGCGCGAGGGTTGCGTACTCGCTCACAGGATGTCGATCACGACGGGGATCTCGCGCTGGAATGCCTCCGCGTAGCGAATGTCGCCGCGGCCGGAGATCCGCCGGGCGTGGTTGGCCCGGTGCTCGGCGCGCTCGGAGTAGTACTGCTCGAGGTAGCTCTGCGCGCCCATGGCCTCCATCGCGGCAACCTTTCTGCCCCACACGGACGTGATGTCGAGGAACGTCGTCGGGACGAAGCCGCACAGCTCGGGCTGGTGCGGCTCGAAGAGCAGCAGCTCCGGTGGCGCAATCGTCTTGAAGGCACTCGCGACCCCGGCGCCGCTCGCGAGCTGGCGCGCCTGCACGGTCGCCTCGTAGGCAACCGCGTGATCCGGGTTGAACGGGTCACGCGCCGCGTGAGTGAGAATCAGCTGCGGCTCGAGCTCGCGGATCAGGTCGGTCAACACCTCGACCGCGCCCGCGTCCATAACGAGCGGGTAGTCGCCTCGGTCGAGGGCGCGAAAGTCGGCGCCGAGCGCGGCGGCGGCCGTCTGCGCCTCTGCCCGGCGAATCTCCTTCACCCGCACCTCGGTCTGCCCGGCTTCCTTCCACAGCTCGCCGGACTCCCCCCGCTCTCCGTAGGAGAGCGAGATCACGTGCGCCGTGCCGCCGCTTTCGACCACCTTCGCGATCGCCCCAGCTGCGCGCCAGACGAAGTCGGCGGAATGGGCGCTCACGACGAGGAGAGATTTAGGCACCGGCGAGCTTTCTCGTGTTGACGACCGCCATCGTATTGATCTCGTCCTCGGAGAAGCCGGCCCCGAGGAGCCGGTCGGCCATCAAGGCGAGCCCGTCCTCGACGGGTGGGTTGGCAACCTGGCCGAGGTCGGTGGAAAGCACGTTGTGCTCGGGCCCGGTTGCGCGGATCGCCTCGAAGGTCTGCTCCCACGAGACCTTCCCCGTGTGGACGGGTGCGAAGCAGCGCTCGAGGATTGCCCCCCGCCCGGCGAGCAGGCGCTGCTCGTCGACGGGGACAGCCTGGGTCGGATAGTCCGGATGCGTGACCATCACGTCCTCGATGCCAACCGCAAGCGCCGCGTCGACCACCGTGTCGATCTCGGCCCTGCCGAGGTGCCCCGTCGCGAGGACGAGGCCGTGACGCGCGACGACCGCGAGCACCGCCGCAAGTCCGCCCTCGGTCAGCCGCACGGGCTCGCTGCCGACGCCGGCCGCGACGAACTCGTCCTGGATCTTCCGCCAGACCGGCTGCTTCGCAGGCTTGGGGCCGTTCTCATTCGCCTCGTTCTCCGAGTCGACGGTGGGAAGCCACACGATGCGAGCCCCTCCCCGCGCCGCGATCTCCACCGCCTGCGGGTTCAGCCCCCCGACCCCGGCGTTCAGCGTGATCGCCCCGAGCGCATCGACACCCGGCACGGCGGCGCGCACGACCGCCGCCCGCTCGGCGGTCGGCACGTAGTGCGACTTGAGCACGAATCCCGCCAGCCCGAGCTCGAAGCGAAGCGACGCGCGAGCGAGAGATCGTCGATCCGGCGGGCGGCAAGGTCCGGCTCGACGTGGATATGGAGGTCGTACGCCCCACGAACGAGCTCGCGCGCACGAGCGGACGGCTCCAGGTGCTCAGCGACCGGCGCGGGCAAGCAGCACTTCCTCCTCGGGCACGGGGGGTGTTCCCTTGATATGGAACGACGCGACCGTCTGCATCCCCCACGCCTGACCCTTGGCGCGCTCGGCCTGGCTCCACACCACGGGCTCGTGCGCGGGATCGAAGATGAGGAAGCCACCCGCACAGACCTCGATGCGATTGCCGCCCGGTTCGTAGGTGTAGAGGAAGAACGTCTGCTGGATCGCGTGCTTGTGCGGGCCCGACTCCATCACGATCCCGTGCTCGAGGAAGATGTCGGCCGCGCGCAGCACGTCCTCGCGCTGGTCGACGAAGAAGGCGATGTGGTGGAGCCGGCCGGCGGTTCCGGTCGCGTCGCGCGTGTAGGTGATGTCGTAGGACTTCTGGTTCGACGCGAGCCACACGCCCGCTTCGGCGCCGTCGTCGAGCACGATCTGCTCGGTGAGCCGCAGCCCGAGGTAGCCCTCGCAGAACACGCGGTTGGCCCCGGGATCGAGCGCCAGGAAGTTGACGTGATCGAGGTGCCGCACGCCCACTCCGTGCCCGGGATAACGGTCGGGCTGGTTCTTGAGCGACGGCTTCCGCTCGGGCGGCGCCGCATAGCGCTCCGACTCGTAGAAGAGCTCCAGCCGGTGGCCGTCCGGGTCGCAGAAGCTGAAGGCCGGCCCATGCCCGAGATCGCCGTCGAGCCACGAGCCCTCGACCGCTCCGCCCTCGAGCGCCGCGACCCGCCGTTGCAGCGCCTCGGGGCTCTTCGTGCGATACGCGAGATGACCGACACCCGAGGTCGTCGATGCGGTCAGCTTTACCGAAGACCGCTCGTAGTCGCCGAAGCATCGCAGGTACACCGAGTCGCCGCTCTCCCCCGCAACCGCCATCCCGAGGATCTCCGTGAAGTAGTGAAGACTTTCGTCCGGTTTGGGGGTGAAGAGCTCGACGTGCGAGATGTGCGCGAGGTCGTGCGGTCGCTCGCTCACGAGAGATAGCCGTGATGATCGGCGTGAAGGTGGGCGGCGAGTCGATGCGCGAGCGCCATGAACGTGAGCGATGGGTTGACGGACACGGTCCGCGGTACCAGTGAGCCGTCGCCGACATAGAGCCTCCTGACATCCCAGGACTGCGCGTCCGCGTCGACCGCCGAGCGCTCGGGATCGCTGCCCATCCGACAGGTTCCCTGCACGTGGGTCGTCACGAGACCGGTCCAGTTCACCTTCGTCGCCCCCGCCTCACGCAGCACATCACGGGAGAAGTCGAGCGCGGCATTCAGCCGTGCGTTTTCCGCATCGTTGAAGTCGGCGGTGAACACCTCGTTGCCGTTCTCGTCGAGCGAGACGGCACCATTGTTCTCGTCGTTCACCATTGCCAGGACCCCGATCCAGCGTCGGAAGCCCTTGAGCGTGTCGACGAGCTCCTGCCCCCAGAGCGGCCCGTTCTCCCCTTCGACGCTCGTCGCGAAGCCGATCGGGTCCATCATCGTCGCTGCCTCGATCACGAACCCGCCGTCCTCGTCGTGCTGGTGGGCCATCGCGTGTGCGGTGATCGGGTACACCATGTGCGTGTCCTGCGGCTCGTCGAAGAGCCCGAACACAAGGCGCGCCGGATGGAAGCCGAGGTTCTTGCCCACGAGCCGGCTGCTCGAGCTGTCGGGCAAGCCCGACCGCATCAGGAGCTGGGGCGTGTTCAGCGTCCCGGCCGCGACGACCACCGCGCCCGCGTCGACGCGCGTCCGCACCCCGTCCGGGCCGACGTACTCCACACCTCTTGCCTCGCCGCCCTCGATCACGACCCGCTCGACCTTCGACTCGGCGCGTAGCTCGAGCGTGCCTTGCGCCCAGGCGTCGTGGATGTACGTGTTGAGCGTCGACTTGCCGGCATTCGTCGGGCAGCCCTGCAGGCACGAGCCGCAGCGCATGCAGTTGCCGTCCGTGTACGAGCGCACCGCGGTGAGCGGCGCGCCGAGCGCCTCGAAGGCAGGGGCGACGGTGTGGACGCACTTGCCCCAGTCGTGGCGCTCGCGGATGCCGAGGCGCTGCTCGACCGCTTCGTAGTGCGGGTCGAGATCCTCGGCGCCGAACGGCGAGCCCGACGGCCCGACGATGCCGCTCGCTGCGTACCACTTCGCATAGTCCTTCTGGTGTGCGCGCAGTCCGACCTTCGTGTTGATCGTCGTGCCGCCGCCGACGCAGCGGCCGCCGATCAACCCGACCGCGCCGCCCGCGCCGCCGTCGATGAGCGCGAAGCGGATCGGCCACCAGAGGTCGTGGGTCGCCTTGGCCTCCCAGCGGGTGAAGTCGGCGGCGGTCTTGTGCGGGCCGAGTTCGAGGAGCAGCACCCGTCGTCCGGCATCGGCGAGCTCGCCCGCCACCACGCCGCCACCGGCACCCGATCCGACGACGACGACGTCGAACCGTTCGCTCATCCGACGATGCCCAGGTAGGACCAATCCTTCGCCAGGCGGGTGGCGAGGGGAGTGTTGAAGTCGATCTCGGCCCAGGCACCCGTCGCGTCGACACCGGGAGCGACGAAGTCGCTGTAGTACGCCTCGATCGCAAGCGCACGCACCCAGAGGAAGTCCGGCGTCCCCGCCTTCTCCTCGATCCCGTCGGCGAGAGACGCAAAAGCCGCGATCGCCGCTCCTCGCGTCCCCTCGTCCATCCTCGCGAGCAACGCATCGATGTAGACCGCAGGGCGGACGCGGGCCGAGCCGGGGACGATGAGGTCGCACACCTCGTCCACCATGCCGGCGGCCCCGGCGTCGAGTACCTGGAGGGCGACGTCGGCCATCGAGCGATGATAAACGCGCGGTGCGCTCCTCGTCTAATCTCAGGCTGCCTGATATAAGGGGAGAAACGCGGACGGAGCGAGGAGGCGCCATGAGCTACGCGGACCGATGGACGACCGTGAGGGTCGCGATCGACGAGGGAATCGCCTGGGTCGAGCTGAACCGCCCCGAGAAGCGCAATGCGATGAGCCCGACCCTCAACGCCGAGATGGTCGATGTCCTGCAGACGCTCGACGCGGATGACGACTGCGGCGTGCTCGTTCTCACCGGCGCAGGCGACGCCTGGTCGGCCGGCATGGATCTGAAGGAGTACTTCCGAGAAGTCGACGGCGGGCCCGAGCACGTCCAACGGAGGGTCCGGCGCGACGCAGCGTTGTGGCAGTGGCGGCTGCTCCGCACCTACGCCAAGCCGACGATCGCGATGGTCAACGGCTGGTGCTTCGGCGGCGCCTTCACACCTCTCGTCGCCTGCGACCTCGCAATCGCAGCGGACGAGGCCACATTCGGCCTGTCCGAGATCAACTGGGGCATTCCGCCCGGCGGTGTCGTCAGCAAGGCGCTCGCCGACACCGTCGGCTCCCGGGCGGGCTTGCTCTACGTGATGACGGGTCGCCCATTCGACGGGCGGGAGGCGGCCGCGATGGGACTCGTCAACGCCAGCGTCCCCCTCGCCGAGCTCCGGGCCGAGGTCGAGTCGCTGGCCCGGGAGCTGCTCGGGAAGAACCCGGTCGTGCTGAGCGCGGCGAAGCTCGGGTACAAGCATTGCGCTGCGATGAGCTGGGATCAGGCGGAGGACTACCTCTACGCCAAGCTCGAGCAGTCGCAGTTCCTCGACGCCGAGCACGGCAGGGAGCAGGGCCTCGAACAGTTCCTCGACGAGAAGCGGATCAGGCCCGGCCTGCAGGCCTACGAGCGGCCGACCACGTCCCAGAGGCCTGCCGAGTCCCACTCCACATCGAGCCTCTAGTGCGGGACACGAGCGTCGAGCCGCGGCTCAGCTACGTGATCGGCCGCCTCGACCGTGTGCTGCGCCGCCGTCTCGCTGCCGCGGTCGAGCCGAACGGCCTCACCCTGCCCGCCTACACCGCCCTGTCGGTGCTCCGGTCTCAGAATGGGCTGTCCAACGCTCACCTCGCCCGCCGCTCGCTCGTCACGCCGCAATCGATGAGCGAAGTTCTCACACAGCTCGTCGACCGGGGCTATGTTCGGCGTCGCGCCGATCCGAGCCACGGTCGCATCATCCGCACCGAGCTGACGAGGGCGGGTAGCCGGGCACTCGAACGCTGCGACCGCGCCGTCGACGAGGTCGAGCAGGAGATGCTGGACGACCTCGACGCCGACGAGGCGACGAGCCTCCGCATTGGCCTGCTCCGCTGTGGCCGCGCCCTCGAGCGAGAGCTTCCGGCTCGACCTGAGGGGCAATGACCCCTGATGCCTCGGCGAGACGAACGGCTCTCGCCCGTGGCCGATATGGTCCGGGCGAGTTTGCGACCGGCACGACCGTGCCTCTTCCACCCAGGTGACGAAGCCCGCGCTGACGAGAATCGAGGAGATCGCATGAGCGCCGAATTCCCGAGCCCCTTCGACGTCGAGACACCGGCGGGGGCGGAAGGCTGGGAGGAGATGTACCCGTACTACCTGCTCTTCGACCCGGCTCGCCGGGACGAGGAGGAAGGCCGCTTCTGGTTCTACAACGGAATGCACTTCCCCGAGCCGATGCCGGCGTTCGACATGATCACGGCCGAGTCGTGCTATCTCTCGATCGGCCTCTACCAGGGTCGCGTCTTCTCGATTCCCACCGTGCTCGGCATCGAGCATCGGGTCGTCAACGGTTATGTCTACATCACCTCCAACGAGGTCAGCGACCCGACCGAGATCGAAAAGCGGCTCAAGACGTTCCTGCCGCGAATCGGCTACTACTACGAGAACTGGGACGCGCTGGTCGAACGCTGGCAGGCGGAGGTCGACACGCGCATCGGCGAGCTGGCGGCACTGGAGATTCCGCGGCTGCCGGACCTCGAAGACGAGCAGGAGCTGATCCACGACCACAAGCTCGGTTCGAACTACCGGTTGATGGCCGGTTACGACCGCGCCATCCACCTCTACAACGAGCTCAATCAGCTGCATTTCGAGCTGCTGTTGCTCGCATACGGCGCCTACCTGACCTTCTTCCAGTTCTGCCAGAACGCGTTCCCGGACATGGGGCTGCAGACGATGTCGCAGATGATCGCCGGTTACGACACGACGATGATGCGCCCCGACGACGAGCTGAAGGCACTGGCCGCAAAGGCGATCGAGCTCGGCATCGACGGCGCCTTCGCGGAGGGACGGTCGGCAGAGGAAATCCTCGAGGAGCTCGAGACGAGCGATGCGGGCCGCGCCTGGGTCGCGGACCTCGAGGCGCGCAAGCACCCGTGGTTCATGATGTCGACCGGCGACGGCTTCTATCACCACCACCGCGCCTGGGCCGACGACCTGCGGCTCCCGTTCACTGCGATCGTCGGCTACATCGCGCAGCTGCGTGACGGGCGGGAGCTCGACCGGCCGCGCGAGCGGCTTCTCGTCGAGCGTGAACGGATCGCCGTCGAGTACCGCGAATTGCTCGCGAGCGACGAGGAACGCGCGCAATTCGAGCAGATGCTCGGCCTTTGCCGTCACGTGTTCCCACACGCGGAATCACACAAGTTCTACATCGAGCACTGGGGTACCTCGCTCTTCTTCAACGCGATCCGCGAGGTCGGGGCAGTGCTGGCCGAGAACGGCTTCTTCCCGGAGGCGGACGACATCTTCTACCTCAACATCCACGAGGTGCACGAGGCGCTGTCGGACGTCGGGCTCGCGTGGGCCGGCGGATCGGCAGGGCGCGGCACGGTCTACTGGCCGCAACGAGTCGAGCGTCGCAAGGAGATCCTGGCGGCGTTGGCGGAGTGGGTGCCGCCGCCGGCGCTCGGCGTCGTTCCGGAGGTGATCAACGATCCCACCGTTCAGCTGCTCTGGGGTGTCACAGCCGATCGGCTTCGCGCCTGGGCGAGCGGGGCGGATGACGACGGGGGCGTACACGGATACGCGGCGTCGCCCGGCGTCGCCGAGGGCCTGGCGCGCGTCGTCCGCGACGTGAACGAGATCGGCACGGTGCAGCAGGGCGAGGTGCTCGTCTGCTCGGTGACGGCGCCGAGTTGGGCGCCGGTGTTCCCCAAGATCGCGGCCGCCGTCTCGGACATCGGCGGGATGATGTCCCACGCGGCGATCATCGCGCGGGAGTACGGCCTTCCAGCCGTGGTCGGCACCGGCCACGCGACGAAACAGATCCGGACGGGGGACAGGGTTCGGGTCGACGGCGACCACGGGATCGTCACGGTCCTCGACTGACGTGTACGTGATCCCCTTCCCGGCGCTCGGCCTCGATCAGGTCGGCCTCGTCGGCGGAAAATGCGCCCACCTCGGCGACCTCACGCAAGCCGGGTTTCCGGTTCCCCCGGGATTCGCCGTGACGACGAACTGCTTCGAGGCAGTGCTGGAGGGGCACCTCGACGATCTGCTCGCGAACATCGATCCGAACGACATCTCGTCGCTCGAGCGGGATGCGGAGCGCGTCCGCACGGTCGTCGAGTCGCTCGACGTGCCGGACGAGCTCGCGGATGCGATCGCCTCCGGGTACACGCAACTCGCAGGCGACCTCGGCCTCGAAGAGCCACCGGTAGCCGTACGGTCGAGCGCGGTCGCCGAGGACGCGGCCGATGCGAGCTTCGCGGGGATGCAGAGCACGTACCTCTGGCTGCGCGGTGCGGAGGAGGTGCTCGCGGGCGTCCGGCGCTGCTGGGCGAGCTACTTCAACGCGGAGGCGCTTGCGTACCGCGCCCAGCACGGAGGTCGGAGCGGAATGAGCGTGGCTGTCCAGTACATGGTGGACGCCCGAGTCGCGGGGGTGATGTTCACGCTGAACCCGGTCTCGGGCGACCCGTCGTCGATCGCGATCGACGCGAGCTACGGGCTCGGCGTGACCGTCGTCGGAGGCGAGGTGACGCCGGACTCGTTCCTGTTCTCGAAGGTGACGCGCGAGCTGATCCGTAGCGAGATCGGGGCAAAGGGAGTCGAGTGTGTCGCCGATCACGAGAACGGCGGAACGACGATGCGCGACGTCGACGAGGATCGCCGGCTGCGACCGTGCCTCACGCCCGACGAGATCGTGCGGCTCGCCGATCTCGGCCGCAGCGTCGAGCGCCACTACGGCAGGCCGCAGGACCTGGAATGGGCCATCGACCGCGGGCTCGATGAGATCTTCCTCCTCCAGGCTCGACCCGAGACCGTGTGGTCGCAGAAGCGAAAACCGGTCGAGGTCGAGAGCCCGCTGGCTGCGATCGCGGCGACGTTCATGGGCGGCCGGTCGACGCGGTGAGCGACGGGTCCGAGCTGACGCCGGAGGACGTGAAGGAGATCCTCCGACTGGTCGACGAGTCGGGCCTCGAGGAGCTCGATCTCGAGACGCCACGCTTCACTGTCCGCTTTCGCCGCGGCGCCGACTCGGTCGGCACCGATGTGTCAGGCGCTGGCGGCACTGGATCACGAGACGTGGGCCGCGACACACCGTCCTCGTCGCCCGCCGGGCTACTCGTCGAGGTGACGGCGCCGATGGTCGGAACCTTCTACTGCGCGGTCGGGCCGGGCGAGCCGCCTTTCGTCGATGTCGGCAGCCCCGTCGACGAGGAAACGACCGTCTGCCTCATCGAGGTGATGAAGCTGATGAGCTCGGTCGCCGCCGGGGTACGGGGCACCATCGTCGAGGTGTGCGTCGACAACGCGACCGCCGTGCAATACGGAGATGCGCTCTTCCGCGTGCGGCCCCGGTGATCGGCCTCGTCGACACGACGGTCAGGGACGGCCATCAGAGCCTCTGGAGCGCGAACGCTCTCACGACGTCGATGATCGCCGAGATCGCACCCGTGATCGACCGCGTCGGCTATCGAGCGATCGATTTCACGAGTAGCACCCACATGGCAATGACGGTGAAATGGCACCGCGAGGATCCCTGGGAGCGGATTCGCGTCATCCGCGGGCTGATGCCCGAGACACCGCTCGGCTTCATCACCCCCGGGATGCGATTCATCTCGTGGGAGCGCGCACCGGACGACGTGATGCGGCTGGCCTTGCGCTGCGTCGTCCGGAACGGCGTGCGCCGCATCTGGGTCGCCGAGTCGATGAACGACGTCGAGACCGGGCTCCAGGTCGCCCGGACCGCAAAGGAGGAGTTGGCGGATGAGGTCGTCCTGGGCCTCGTCTTCAGCCTCAGCCCGGTACACACCGACGACTACTACGCCGAGCGGGCACGGGCGGTCGCCGCAAGCCCGCACGTCGACATCCTCAACCTGAAGGACCCGGGCGGGCTGCTGACGCCGGACCGTGTCCGGACACTGGTGCCCGCCTTGCGCGAGGCCGCGCCGGCTCTCCCGCTCGAAGTGCACACCCACAACACCGTGACGATGGCGGGCCCGACCTATCTCGACGCCGTCCGCCTGGGCGCCTCCTTCGTCTGCACCGCCGTCCTGCCGCTCGCAAACGGGACGTCCCAGCCGTCGGCCGAGCAAACGCTCGCGAACCTCCAGGATGCGGGCTTCGACACCCCGCTCGACGAGCGCCCCCTGGCGGAGACGTCTTCGTACTTCGAACGGCTCGCGCGCCGGATCGGACGCCCCGTCGGCGTGCCGCTGGAATACGACGCGGGCGTGTACCGGCACCAGCTACCGGGCGGGATGACCTCGACCCTGCGCCGCCAGCTGGCCGAGGTGGGGATGGAGGATCACTGGGACGCCGTTCTCGCCGAGTTGCCTCGCGTACGCGAAGCGCTCGGCTGGCCGATCATGGTGACGCCGCTCTCCCAGTTCATCGGCGTCCAGGCGTTTCTCAACGTGACGACCGGCGAGCGCTGGTCGCAGATCCCCGACGAGGTCGTGAAGTACGTCCTCGGCCAGTACGGGCCGCCGCCCGGCGAACTCGACCCCGAGGTCGAAGCGAAGGTACTCGTATCTTCGAAGGCCGAGCGCTTTCGGAACGAGGAGCACCGGCTCGACCTGGCCGATGCTCGTGCCCGCTACGGCGAGCGGATGAGCGACGAGGAGCTGCTGCTGCGCATGACGTTGCCCGCCGAGGAGGTGGACGCCATGCGGCCCGGTTGGCGACCGACTCGGCTCCGGAGCCCGGTCGTGGAGCTGATCGAGGGCATCGCAGCGCGACCGTTGCAGGAGATCGAGGTCGAAGCGCCCGGGTTGCGCCTGCGGGCGCGTCGATGAGCTTGCTCGAAGACATCGACGCCGTCGTCTTCGACGTCGACGGGACGCTCCTCCATTCCGACGACCCGAGCGGCGTGCGCGGCGCCCGGCCGATTCCGGGCGCGGTCGAGGCAGTGGCCCGGGTCCGCGCAACCGGCCGACGGCTCCTGTTCTTCACGAACGGCACCGGCCGGCCACCTGCCCGCTACGCCGCCGATCTACGCGCCGTCGGCTTCGATCTCGCGGACGACGAATTCATGAACCCCGCCGTCGTCGCCGCCCGCTGGATTGCACGCCGCCATGCAGGTGCGTCAGTGCTGGTGCTCGGCGGCGCCGGCGTCAGCGCGCCTCTCCACGACCTCGGCATCGACACGGTCGACACGCAGGCCGACGTCGTCCTCGTCGGGTGGGACGACAAGCTCAGCTACGCACAGCTGCAGGCGGCATGCGAGTCGATCTGGGCAGGCGCCCCCCTGCTCGCAACCTCGACCGCGCCCGTCTTCTCCGTCAGCGGAGGGCTTGCGCCCGGCTGGTCCGGCGCCGTCGTGGCGGGAATTCGCCAGACCACGGGCGTCAAGGTGCTCACGCTCGGCAAGCCGTCGCCCGCGGCCCTGCGGGAGATGTGCCGCGCCCTCGGCACGACACCGCACCGCACGCTCGTCGTCGGCGACGACCTCACCCTCGAGATCGCGATGGCCCGCCGTGCCGGAGCACGCACCGCGCTCGTCCTGACGGGCGTTTCCGACGAAGCCTCCGCCGATCGACTCCCCACCGACCGCCGCCCCGACGTCGTCGCCTCCTCGATCGCCGCACTGCGGTTCGACGAGCGTTGAAGGGTTGAGGAGTTCCCGCCAAGGCGTGAGAAACGCCCGGATGGCACGAGGTCGCGGCTTCCGACGTGATCCGAACGTTCCATGAGAGGCGACACGCTCGAAGCGGTTCTGGGGCGGCTGGGCGTAGACCCACCGGCGCCGGACCTCGCCGGGCTGGGCACGATCTACACCGCCTGGTGCAACGCGGTCCCGTTCGACAATGTGCTCAAGATGATCCACACGGCAGAACGTCGGCCCGGGCCGCTGCCGGGCTCGACGGCAGACGATTTCTTCGAGACGTGGCTGGAGCACGGCGCCGGCGGCACCTGCTGGGCCGGCAACGGGGCGCTCCACGATCTGCTCGAGGCGCTCGGGTTCGACGTGGACCGGGCGATCGCGACGATGTTGTCGTCGCCGGACCTGCGGGGGCCCAATCACGGCTCGGTGATCGTCGCCGCCGACAGCGAGAGCTGGATCGTCGACGCCTCGATTCTCAGCGGCGAGCCGATTCGCATCGCTGCACCGGTCGACGGCGGCGACGCAGGCCCTCTGCCCCGCTTCGAGTGGTTCGACGACAGCCCTGCGGTGGTGTGGCGGACGCTGGGCGCGCCGGACGGCTTTCGCTGCCGGATCGATCGGATCGGCGCCGATGCCGAAGAATGGGATGCGCTGCACCAGCGAACCGGGGCGTGGAGCCCGTTCAACTACGAGCTCAGCGTGAGGGTGATGCGTGGCGACGCGAGCGTCGGTGTTTCGTCGGGGCAGCGGTTCGCATTCGACCCCGACGGCTCGCTCTCGGTGTCGCCACTCGACGCCGGGCGACGGCTCCGCTTTCTCGTCGAGGAGATCGGCGTCTCCGAGCAGATCGCGGCCGGGATACCCGACGACCAACCCGTGCCACCCCGCCCAGAAGGCTGCTGACACGACCCGCGTCGCGGTCCGCCGGTCGCGAACGCCGGATCGGGACGGCTCAGCCCAGCATCCGCCGGGCCGCGACGCGGGCGGCGGCACCGTACGCGAGGCCGAGACCCACGAGCCAGGCACCCTGCCGAGCGAGGGTCCCGGCCGGGCGTTCGTCGTAGAGCGCCGCGCTCAGCGCGACCTCCGCATGCCCGAACGGGAACAGTGCACCGAGCCACTCTGCCGCCGCAATAGATCCCGTCGGCACGAGAGCGAGAAGAGTCAGTGGCAGAGCGACCAGGAAGGCGACGAGAGAGGCGGTCGCGGCCTCGCGTGCGAGCGCCCCGATGAGCACGCCGAACGCGGCGAACGCGATCGCGGCGAGCAGGAGACCGACGAGCAGGATCGGCACCCGTCGCCACGGCTCACCACCGCTCACGTCGCCAATCTCGACGATGATTCCGAAGACGACCGCCAGGACGAGCCCGAGGGCAGTTCCGACGAGCGACACGAAAGCGACCTTCTCGGCGACGAGCTCTCCGAGTCCGGCCAGTCCGCGGACGAGCCGTCCGAGAACATTCTCCTCGCGCTCGGCTACGAGAGCCCCGGCGCCGAGCAGTACCGTCACGAACGCGACAGCGAGCGCGAGCGCATACCCCTGCACCTGCGCCGAGAGCAGCCAGGTGCGCCCGGCGCGCTCCTCCTGCACCAGCTGGATCGGGCTCGCGGTGGCGCGCAAGAAGGAGCCGACCTGGCCGACCGCCCCCTGTAGTTGCCCCATGAAGACATCGAGCTCGCGCGCCCGTCCGGCAACTCCGGGATCGGGCGCGCGCTCGAGCGCGCGGAGCTGGGCACGAGCACGTCGGATGCCGAGCAACGTGAACGGCGTCCGGCCGATGGTGCCGCTGCCGCCGCGCAGAAGGAGGTCGACGGCGGCGAGGTTCGCATCGATGTACGCCTTCTGCAGCTCGAGGTTCGTCGAGTAGACGAGCGAGCGCATCTTCTCGACGACGCGCGTTCCGAGGCCGCCGCGTGTCGTACGAAGCACCAGGGTCGGGCTCTCACGAAGCCCGCGCAGCTTCGTGGTGAAGTCCGGCGGCACGACCAGCGCTGCCGTCACGCGGCCCGTGTCGAGCTCTCGGTCGGCCTGCGTCTGCGACATCGGCACGAGATCGACTTCGGTCGCCCGCGCAAGCCGCCGCGCGACGTCGAACCGCGTCTCGCCGACGACGAGCAGGCCGGGCAGCGCGCCGTTCTCGTCGACGAGCGCGACGCGCGGCCGCTCGCCGGCGTAACGGACGACGAGACCGACGACCAGCGCGATCACGAGGGGATAGGCGACGAGCGCGAGGGCCAGGGCCGGCATGCGACCCAGCGTGCGGACGTCCTTCCGGAGCAGCAGCGCTACACGCCTCATGCCACCTCCTCGCGGTAGTCGGCCGGAGGCCCCGCGTACGCCGCTCGGCCGTCCTGCAGGACGAGCAGACGGTCTGCCGTTCTCCGTGCTTCATCGAAGTTGTGGGTGGCGAAGACGACGGCGCCACCTGCCGCGCGAAGGCCGTCGACGAGTCCCCACAGCCGCCGGCGCTGGGCGACGTCGAGCGACGCCGTGGGCTCGTCGAGAAGCAGGACGCGGGGCTCGCCGAGCAGCCCGATGGCGAGGTTCAGGCGCTGCACGTTGCCGACGGAAAGCTGAGCCGCCCGTCGCCCCTCGTCTGCGAGGCCGACCGCCTCGAGCACCGTGTCCACCGCGGCGTCCGGCTCGGCGAGCCCGGCGAGGCGGGCGAAGAGCTCGAGATTCTCGCGGGGCGTGAGCCGCCGGTAGAGCGAAGGCTGCTGAGGCATCCAACCGACGCGCGTCGGCTCGGCCGTCGAGACGCGGCCTCCGCTCGGAGTGAGCGCGCCCGCAAGGATCGCGAGGAGCGTCGACTTGCCCGCGCCGTTCGGCCCACCGAGCGCCACCACCTCCCCCTCGGCAAGGTCGAGGTCGAGCGGCTCGAGCACGACCCGCCGTCCGAACCGGCGGGCGACCCCCCGGGCCGAGAGCAGCACCACGGGCACGGCTACGTGCCGGCCCGAGGCGCCACGATCGGGACGACGGCGCCGAAGCGCGACAGCTCGATCGTGCGCGCGGCACCGGCGGGATCACCGCCCTCCACCCGGCCGGCGAGGCGAAGGCGGACGAGCCGGTCGGTCTTCTCGTCGATCCAGAGCTCGACGTCGACGAGACGTGCACCCGGCGGATTGCCGAGCAGCGGTGTGATCGAGCGAACGCTCGTCTTCCCCCGCAGGTGATAGGCGTCCGCACCGCCCACCGGCTCGCTGCCGAGGAGCTCGAGCTGCGTCGCGCCCTTGATCACCGCCAGCACCCCCTTGGCAGGGTCGAAGAAGGCGACCGGATTCGCCTTGATGCTCACCTGCCGCCACTTCCCCGTGAACGGGTCGTTGAGGTAGTACTTCCCCGCGACGGCGATGAGCCGGGAGCGCAGCGGGAGGCCGAGAAACGTGCCGGAGACGTCGGCTTGGACCTTGTCCGGCACGATGACGTCGCCTTCGGCGAACACCAGGTGGACGCCGGAGGTCGACCTGGGCCCGTTCTTCTCGTCGAAGACGAAGTGGAAGCGTTTCTGCGAATCCGTTGCGGCTGCGGCCCGCGCAACGATGGCCTGGGCAGAGGCGTCCTTTGCGCCGCCGCTGCCGCCGCCGCAGGCGGCGGCGAGAGCCGCGAACAGCATCACACCCAGCGGCAGCATGACGCGGCTGCCGCGATGCCGGATCGTCTCCATCGAGCGCATCCCCGTACCTCCTCCCGGCCCACCCTACGCCATCGGTTGCTCAGGCCAAGCGCCGGGCCGTGCCCGAGCTCCGAGAGCCGAAGAGAATTCGCCGGAGCGGGCGGGTTCGGGTGGTCGTAGGCCTCTCAACACCCTCGAACGAGGGATTGCGTACCCCGGACGGGGGCGACCATGCTCCGGTCATGCGGCGCGCACATCTTTCACTCGCGCTCCTGGCGGCTCTCGTCGCTCTCGCGGTCGCCGTCGCCCCCGCCTCGGGCGCGACGGCACTCACCGCCTCTCAGGTGATCGCCCGTTTCAAGGCGGCGACGGGCTCGAAGCTCCTCGTGGACAAGCAATCGTCCTACGCGGGTCACTACGTCGCTCTCTCGCTCCCACCTTCGATCACGAACCAGGGGCGCTACGGCCGCTTCACTCTCTACGTCGTCGACCCCGCAACGACTGCCGCGGACATCACGCAGCTCCTCGCCGACGGCCACACGGGCGAGCTCGGGACACCCGGTGCGTCCAACATCTACTGGGAGAGCGGCCAGTATCTCGGCGGGGGCACCTACTGGCTCGCGAAGAAGCAGTACGGCGCCAACCTCGTACTCTGGTGGTTCGGCTCGACGAAGAAAGTCGATCCGGCGTTCACGCGGATCCACAAGCCGCTGCTGGCGAAGGTCGTCGTCGGCACCTGATTCGCCGGCGACAGGGCCGGGCCACGCCTGACCATCTTTAGAGCCCAGCCCACGGGGTGACGCGCCTCTCCCGGAGCATCTCCCGCGCCACCACGAGCCGCTGAATCTCGTTCGTTCCCTCGTAGATCTGGGTGATCTTCGCATCGCGCATCATCCGCTCGACGGGGTACTCGGTGATGTAGCCGTAGCCTCCGAGCACCTGCACCGCGTCGGTCGTGACGGCCATCGCGGTGTCGCTGCAATAGAGCTTCGCCATCGCCGAGGCTTTCGTCAGCTCGGCGCCGTCGGCACCGCTGTCGACCAGCTCGCCGAATGCGTAGAGGAGGCCTCGGGCCGCCGCGCAGCGGGTCTCCATGTCGGCGAGCTTCCCGGCAATCAGCTGATGCTGAGCGATCGGCTGCCCCATCGTCTCGCGCGTCCTCGCATACTCGAGTGCGCAGTCCGTCGCGCCCTGGGCGATCCCGAGCGCCTGCGCCGCAACGCCGGGCCGGGAGCGATCGAGGATGCGCATCGCGATCTTGAATCCCTCGCCTTCCTCCCCGAGCCGGTTCGCCGCCGGCACGCGCGCCCCGTCGAATACCAGCTCGCCCGTCGTCGACCCCGTGATGCCCATCTTCGGCTCCAGCCTCGACACCTCGAAACCCGGCGTCCCGGCCTCGACGACGAATGCCGTGATCCCCTCGTGTCCAGCCAGGGGATCGGTCTTCGCGAACACCGTGTACACGCTCGCAACACCGGCGTTCGTGATGAATCGCTTTCCCCCGTCGATCACGTAGGCGTCGCCGTCGCGCCTCGCAGCCGTTCGCATCGAGGCGGAGTCGGAGCCCGATCCGGCCTCGGTCAACGCATACGCCGCGAGCCACTCCCCCGACGCGAGCCTCGGTAGGAAGCGCCTCTTCTGCTCGCCCGAGCCGGCGATCTTGAGCCCCAACGCACCCAGCTCCTGCACCGTCAGGATCACCCCGGAGGTGGCGCACACCTTCGAGATCTCCTCGATCATCATCAGCGCCAGCAGTGTGCCCGTACCGGTGCCGCCGTCGGCTTCGTCGAAGAGGAGCCCGAAGAGCCCGTGCTCCCGGAAGATCTCGACGATATCCCAGGGGAATTCGTGCGCGGCGTCGATTTCCGCCGCCCGCGGCTTGATCCGCTCGCGCGCAAGGAGCCGCACGAGCTCGAGGATCTCCCGTTGTTCGTCGCCGAGCGGGCTCATCGCCTCAGTAGACCGGCGTCTCGCGCCATGTGCCCCACACGTCTCGCAGGACGTCGCACATCTCACCCATCGTCACATCGGCCCTGGCGGCCCGGATGATGAGGGGCATGAGGTTCGTGGTGCCGGCTGCGGCCTCGCGGAGCTCACCGAGGCGCTGTTCCGCTTCGGCGCCGTTACGACGCGCCCGCAGAGCCGCAACGCGCTCCACCTGTCGCCGCTCGAGCTCGGGATCGCTCCGGTGGAGCGCGATGGGCTGGTCCTGCCCGCCGGTGTGGGCGTTGACACCGACGATCAGCCGTTGACCCGCCTCGACCTCCGATTGATAACGGAACGACGCCTCCGCGATCTCGGACTGCGGGAAGTTCTGCTTGATCGCCTCGACCATCCCACCGCGATCCTCGATCTGCTCGAAGTACGCGTACGCCCGCGTCTCGAGCTCGTTCGTCAGCTGCTCCAGGTGGTAGGAGCCGCCCAACGGATCGACGGCGTTCACGACGCCGGTCTCGTGGGCGATCACCTGCTGGGTGCGGAGGGCGAGCCGGACGGCGTCCTCGGTCGGGAGCGCCAGCGCCTCGTCGAACGAGTTCGTGTGGAGCGACTGCGTCCCTCCGAGCACGGCCGCCAGCGCCTCGATCGCGGTTCGCACGATGTTCACCTCGGGCTGCTGCGCCGTCAGCGAGACGCCCGCGGTCTGCGCGTGGAATCGCATCAGCAGCGAGCGCTCGTCCTTCGCGCCGTAGCGATCGCGCAGCACGGTGGCCCAGATCCGGCGGGCCGCGCGGTACTTCGCGATCTCCTCGAAGAAGTCGAGATGCGCGTTGAAGAAGAACGACAGCCGCGGCGCGAACTCGTCGATCGCGAGGCCGCGCTCGAGCGCCCATTCGACGTACGTGAACCCGTCCTGCAGCGTGAACGCCAGCTCCTGGGCCGCCGTCGAGCCCGCCTCGCGAATGTGGTACCCGGAGATCGAGATCGGGTGCCACAGCGGCATCTCCCGCGTGCAGAACTCGACCATGTCCGTCACGAGCCGCATGCTCGGCTCGGGCGGGAAGATGTACTCCTTCTGCGCGATGTACTCCTTCAGGATGTCCGTCTGGATCGTGCCTCGCAACGCCGCACGCGGGACACCCTGCTCCTCGCCGACACAGACGTAGAAGGCGAGCAGCATCGCCGCCGGCGAGTTGATCGTCATCGAGGTCGAAACCTCGCCGAGCGGGATGCCGGCGAACAGCGCGCGCATGTCCTCGACCGAGTCGACCGCCACGCCCTCCCTCCCCACCTCGCCGAGCGATCGCGCGGTGATCGGAATCGAGCCCCATCAGGGTCGGCATGTCGAACGCCGTCGACAGGCCCGTCTGCCCGTGATCGAGCAGGAACCGGAACCGCTCGTTCGTCTCGGCGGCCGAGCCGAACCCGGCGAACTGGCGCATCGTCCACAGGCGCCCGCGGTACATCGACGGGTAGACGCCGCGGGTGAACGGGAACTCTCCCGGGTAGCCCAGATCACGCTCGAAATCGACCTCGCCGGTCTCGGGGGTCGAAAGCGGCATCACATCGAGGCCCGACAACGTCGTGAAGAGCTCGCCGCTGCGCTCCGGTGTGCGAGCGCATCGTGCGCGCCAGCGCTCGAGGCCGTGAGACGCAGCGGTTGTCATTTCAGCCCGGATCCTAGAGCCTCTCGCTCCCGCACCGGTCGAACTGCGGTTTCCGGCGGCGCGAGCGTCCCGCGCCGGAGAGTCGTCACCACGGCGCCGACGCCCAGGCAGCGCGATGCCGAGCAGCACCGCTGCCCGCCAGCCGTTCCGGTCGATCAGCCAGCCGCCGCAGAGGCTGCCACCGGCGATACCGCACGAGACCGACGTGCCGAACCACGAGAACGCCTCGGCCACGGAGCCGGCGGCGGCAACGCGGCCGATCTGGCCGTAGACCGCGGCAACGACCGGGGCGATCGGGAAGCCCGGCGACGAACAGCAGCAGCGGCCATCGTGCCGATCGATCCCGCCGCGAGCGGCAGGGCCATCAGCCCGGTGAGGGCGAACGTGCCGAGCATGATTCGCCGCCGCTCGTCGCTCGACGGCCGCAGGCCGGCGAGGAGACCTCCGACGAGCGAGCCCGCCGAGAACCCGGCGAGGGCAACGCCGGCGAGAGCGCGATTGCCCTCCGCTTCCGCGAAGGCGGGCACGGCGATCTCGACCGACCGAACCCGAGACCGAGACAGAGGGACAGCAACGCGATCGTCCTGCACACCGACTGCAGAGAGGGCCCCGAGCCGGGCGCTGTGCCGCTCTTCGGCCGGGCCGGCGTCGCGCACGGGCGGGATCCGTGAGAACGCGAACGTCCCGACGGCGGCGAGGACCGCCGCACCGGCGACGGCCGCGACCGGGCCGACCGTCGCGAGAACCGCGACGAGAAGCGGGCCGCCGACGAAGATCACCTCCTGGAGCGCTGCGTCGAGGGCATAGGCCGTCCTGGCGCCGTCGACGCCGGCGACCGTCGGCCAGATCGAGCGCAGCACCGACGAGACCGGGCGCCATCGTCAGGCCGGCGGCAGCCGCCGCGACGGCGATCGCGGCAGTCGGCGCACCGATCTCACCGAGGACGGCAACGAGGCCGAAGAGCGCCGGGAAGAGCACCATCCGTCGCCGCAGCACGGGCCGTGCACCGCGCCGATCGACCTGCCGGCCGCCGTAGGGAGCACCGATCGCGACCGCGATCGCGTAGGCGGCCGCGACGAGACCGGCCTCGCCGTAGCCCGCGCCGGCGCCTCGGACGAGCAGCACGAGCGCCAGCGCCGCCATCCCGATCGGGCAGGCGGGCGACGATGCTCCAGGAGAGCAGGGCGGCAGCGTGCGGATTGGCGAAGAGCTCGCGGTAGCGCGCGAGCCCACGCGCCTCCGGAGCCGCGGAGCACGCTCAGGAGGGCAGATCGATCGCCGACGGCAGCGGCCCGGGCGAATCGGGGATCTTCTGTCGGCGATGCTCGAGCCAGTCGATCACGATCACCTGGATCGACCCGGCGACGGGAATGGCGCCGAGCGCGCCGATCACGCCGGCGAGCTCGGCACCCATGAGCACCGCGACGAGCACGATCAGAGGCGACAGCTGCACCGTGCGGCCGTAGACGAGCGGCTGGAGAACGTGGTTCTCGAGCTGCTGGTAGAGGACGAAGAAGATCACGAGCACGATGCCTGCGGTCGTCGAGTGGAGGAAGCCGACCGCGCTGACGATCACCGCAGCGATCGTGGCGCCCGCGAGCGGGATCAGATCGAGCAGCGCGACGACGAGGCCGAGCGCCACCGCGTACGGCACGCCGAGCACCAGCAGGACGGCTCGTGGAGGCGACGCCGGCGATGAGGCTGATCGCGAGGTTGCCGGTCACGTAGCCGCCGACCGTGCGGTAGATATCGCCGCCGACCTTCCGCCAGCGCGGCCGCGCCGGTTCCGAGATCAGGCCGTAGATCCGCTCGACCCAGGTGGGGCCCTCGAGCAGCATGAAGAGCGTCAGAAAGGCGATCGTGACGACCGCGATCACCGCGTTGAGGATGCTCTTCGTCAGCGCTCAGAGCCGTGTTCGAGAGGCCGAGCACGCCGCCGACGCCGCTCTTCTCGATCGCCTGCCGCGCCCTTTCGACGATCTGGTACTCCCGCTCGAGGAAGCCGAGCCGGCCGCGGCCGCGGGTGAGGTCGTCGATGTACCCCGGGACCGCGTCGGCGAGGTCGTTGACCTCGCGCACGAGGGTTGGCACGAACGTGGCGGCGATCCCGACGATCACGAGGATCGCGCCCACGAACACGATCCCGACAGCGGGACCACGGCGCATGCCGCGCCGAACGAGGAACTCGACCGCCGGGTTGAGAGCCATGGCGAGAAAGAGCGCGATGAGCACCCAGATGATCACCGAGCGCGTCACCCACAGGACCTGGAGCACGATCGCGACTGCGAGAACGACGCCGATCACGGTCAGGATCGCGCGCGGGCGGAAACGGACGAGTGCGCTCGTCGAGCATCGGTTCGAGCATAGGCGGGGGCCTGGACGGCCCCCGGGCATTGCGAGAAGTGTGGACGCCTGAGCGCCGAAACCGAAGCGGCGCCCGGAGCTCACATCTCGCGACGGTTCGCCTTGACATCGCGCCAGTGTCGGGTCGCGGAGCGGAGGTTCGCGAGGAGCCGCTCTGCCGCTCGCCGCTGCGCCGGCGTGGAGATCGTCAGATCGGGGTACTGGAGCAGGTGATGCGCAAGCCCATGCCGTGTACCGCCCGGCAGGTTCGACTGCCCGGGCTTCAACGTGCACAGCATCCCCGGCACCGCTGCCGATGTCGCAGCCGGCGCCCAGAAGAGCAGGCAGAGCGAGACGGCGAGACCGAGCCTGGCGATCTGCGATCTGGGCAGCAGTGCTCCCGGGCGTCGAGGCGGCGGCGGACGGCGGGCAGGACCGCTTGAATACCCGGTGCGCGGGTGTAGCTCAATGGTAGAGCACCAGCCTTCCAAGCTGGCTATGAGGGTTCGATTCCCTCCACCCGCTTCCTCCTCCCGGGCCACGCACGAACCGCGGAGAGCACGAACGCCGCGCTCCTGTGTCTCTCAGGCTCAACCTTCATCGAGAAATCGGGGTGGTCGGATTCGAACCGACGAAACCTCCCGTCCCCAAAACGGGCGCTCTACCAGGCTGAGCTACACCCCGCACACGTTCGTACGTTCGCACAGCATGACAGGTAGCACAGACCAGCTCGCACTTTGCGATCTCATCGAGGATGCAATGACGACCGTGGCCGTTCACCAACCGGCCGAGTTCTCCCCTCTTCGTCTCCCCGGGAAGGTGATCCAGTGCATCGCCATTACTTGCCAACATCGAGGACGGACTAGGTCGCGACGATGACGACGAGACGTCGTGGCCCGTGAACGCCCTCGACCCGGTTCAGCTCGATGTCGCTCGTCGCCGACGGGCCCGAGACGAGCACGATCGGCCGCCCCTCGCGCGCGCTCGGCTCGAGCGCGGCGATCAGCTCCGGAACCGTCTCCACGATCGCGTCGGCCCGGACGATGCAGACGTGGAGGTCGGGGACGAGGCTCAACGCCCGGCGCCCCTGGCCCGGGCCGCCGTCGAGGGCGATCGTGCCCGTCTCCGCGCAGCCGGCGGCGCAGGTCGTCAGCGCACCGTCGAGCGCGTCGAGCTCGCGCGACGTGAGAGCCGTCGTCCTCGACGAGCTCGAGCCGTCCGGGCCGAAGCGACGTCGTCGAGATCCGCAGCGATGCCGACCCGCCGCGCGCCCGCGGCGGCGAAGGCTTCGGCCGCCGCTGCCCGCGGGTCGTCCGTGACGACGACGCGTCGCCTCGTAGTCGCGCACCCGCTCGACGAAGAGGGCGAGCACCGCCGCCGGCGTCGAGCTCCCCCTCGCTGCCGGTAGGTGCGTGGCACGTCGGCCGGCGCCGGCCGGTCGGCGAGCGCGACCCGAATGCGCGCGAGGATCGCGTCACGTGCGTTCACGGGCCTCCCACCACTCGCGGAACGTCTGTGCCGGCAACGCAGGCAGGTCGCGCGAACGGCCCCAGGCGGCGAGCGGCCCCGGCGGGAAGTGCGTGATCCAGCCGTCTCGGGCGACGGGTCGCTGCAACGATCGGCCGAGCCGCTGGGCCCGCTCGTAGCCCGGCCCGCGTCGCGAACGCCCGGCCGAGCAGCTTCAGCGACCTGCCCTCGAGGCCGCGCGCGCTCGCGCGGCCACCACCTTGCCCCGCTCGTGCACGAGGATCGAGGGGATGTCGATCAGCACCGGGCAGACGTCGTAGCACGCCCCGCAAAGCGACGAGGCGAACGGCAAGCGACGCCACCGCGCCGCTCTCACCGGCGAGCTGCGGCGCGAGGATCGCGCCGATCGGTCCGGCGTACGGCGAGTGGTAGGCGTGACCGCCGGTCTGCCGGTAGACGGGGCAGACGTTGATGCACGCCGAGCAGCGGATGCACCGGAGCGCCGGCCGGCCGGCCGGGTCGGCCAGCACCCGTGTCCGCCCCGCGTCGAGCAGCACGAGGTGGAACCGCTGTGGCCCGTCGCCGCGCCGCACGCCCGTCCACAGCGACGTGTACGGGTTCATGCGCTCGCCGGTCGACGAGCGGGGCAGCAGCTGCAGGAACACCTCGAGGTCGCGGAACCGCGGAATCGCCTTCTCGATCCCCATCACCGTGATCAGCACCTCGGGCAGCGTCGTGCACATGCGGCCGTTGCCCTCGGACTCGACGACGCAGATCGTGCCCGTGTCGGCGGCGGCGAAGTTCGCGCCCGAGATCGCGACCCGGGCGCGCAGGAACGCGTCGCGGAGATGGAGCCGGGCCGCCTCGGCGAGCTCGGCAGGGTCGTCGGAGAGCTCGGGGCAACCCGAGGCGGTCGCGGAACAGGTCGCGAATCTCGGCTCGGTTCTTGTGGATCGCCGGCACGAGGAGGTGCGACGGGCGCTCCCCTGCGAGCTGGACGATCAGCTCGGCCAGATCGGTCTCGATCGGTCGGATGCCCGCGCCCTCGAGCGCCTCGTTGAGCCGGATCTCGTCGGTCGCGAGCGACTTCACCTTGACGACCTCCTCGGCACCCTCGGCCCGGACGAGGCCGACCACGATCTCGTTCGCCTCGGCCGCGTCGCGCGCCCAGTGCACCGTGCCCCCGGCCGCCTGGACGGAGGCCTCCAGCTCGACGAGCACCTCGTCGAGGCGGGCGAGCGTCGCGATCCTTGATCGCTGCGGCAGCTCGACGCAGTTCCTCCCAGTCGGGCACCTCGGCCACGACGGCAGCCCGCTTGCCGCGGATCGTGCTCGTGGCGTGCCGGATGTTGGCGCGCATCCGTGGATTGGCGAGCGCGGCGGTCGCCGCGTGCGGGAAGGCTCTCCGGCCGCGCATCGCGAGCGGCGCCGCTCACGAGGCCAGGATCTCTGCCAGGTGCACCGGCCGCACGTCGAGCCCGCGGCGGCGAAGGCCGCCGCCGATGTGCATCAGGCACGAGCTGTCGCACGCGCAGACGCTCTCCGCTCCCGACGCAACGATCGCCGCCAGCTTCTCGTCGAGCATCGCAGTCGAGACGTCCGGCGTTCTTGACCGCGAACGTCCCTCCGAAGCCGCAGCACTCCTCGGCGTCGGGAAGCTCGACGAAGCTCGACCCCGGCGACCGCGCGAAGCAGCCGCAGCGGTGCGTCGCCGACACGAAGGAGCCGCAGCGAATGGCACGTCGGGTGATAGGCGACCGTGCCCTCGTAGCTCGAGTCGACGTCCTCGACGCCCGAGGACGCCGGTGAGGAACTGCGAAAGCTCCCAGGTTCGCGCCGGCACGCCACCGTCGTCGCCCGCCGAGCAGGCCCGGCATGTGCTCCCGCACCTGTGCCGCGCACGAGCCCGACGGAGTCACGACGGCGTCGAAGCGGAGTCGAAGATCTCGACGAAACGGCGAGCGAGCGACTCCGCCTCGCCGGGATACCCCGAGTTCGCGTGCATCTGGCCGCAGCACGTCTGCTCGAGCGGAAACACGACCTCGACCCCGAGTCGCTCGAGCACCGTCACGGTTGCCTTCCCGACATCCGGGAAACAGCGTGTCGGCGAGGCACGTGACGAAGAGGGCCACCCGATCGATCATCGACCGATGAGCCTACCTCGGCGACTGCCCGGTGACGGGTAGCCTCGGCCGGTGACCGAGCCGGCCTTGCCACCGGGAGTCCTCGTCCGCCGGCGCCGGCCGCGGGTCGGCTACGCGATGACGATCGTCGCCGCCACGATGTTCGCCGTCAACGGCGCCGTCTCCAAGATCGCCCTCGACGCGAGCGACATCGGGACGCTGCGCTGGACGGAGCTCCGGTCGACCGGCGCCTTCGTCGGGCTTGCGGTCGGACTGGCGATCCTCGCCCCACGGCGGCTGCGCATCGAGACCCGCCGAGAGCTCGGCCGGTTCGCGTTCTACGGCATCGTCGGCTTTGCGTTCGTTCAGTGGCTCTACTTCGTCGCGATCGACCGGCTGCCGATCGGGATCGCGCTGCTCTTCGAGTTCACCGCCCCGGTGCTGATCGCGCTCTGGGCCCGGTTCGCCTGGCACGAGCCGGTGCGACGGCGCGTCTGGCCCGCCCTCGGACTCGTGATCGGCGGCCTGGCACTCGTGGCCCAGATCTGGGCGGGCCTCACTCTCGACGGCGTCGGCGTGGCCGCCGGTCTGCTCGCCGCGGTCGCGCTCGCCGTCTACTACCTCATGGGCGAACGCCTCGTCGGTCGGCGCGACCCGATCTCGGTCGTCTGCTTCGGGCTCGGATTCGCATCGCTCGTCTGGGCGGTCGTTCTTCCGTGGTGGAGCTTCCCGACCGGAGGCGCTGCGCGTCTCGGCGGTTCTTCCACACGGCCTCTTCACCGTGCCCGTCGGGGCGCTCGCGCTCTGGGGGATCGTGCTCGGGACGATCGTGCCCTTCTCGCTCTCGATCGCCGCCCTGAAGCACCTGCCCGCGACCACCGTTGGAATCGTGGCGACGTTCGAGCCCGTTGCAGCCGCCGTGATCGCCTGGGTGTGGCTCGGAGAGGCGCTCGTCGCAGTGCAGATCCTCGGCGGCCTCGTCGTTCTCGTCGGCATCGTGCTCGCCGAGACCTCGCGCTGAGCACTCGGGCACGACGGATACCCTGTCGGCATGGTCGAGCGCGTCCTGCTGGCATCTCCACGTGGCTACTGCGCCGGAGTCGAGCGCGCGGTCGAGACGGTCGAGAAGCGCTCTCGAGCACTACGGTGCGCCGGTGTACGTCCGCAAGCAGATCGTCCACAACATCCACGTCGTTCGCGATCTCGAGGCCCGCGGGGCGATCTTCGTCGACGAGGAGACCGAAGTCCCGTCCGGTGCGACCGTCGTGTATTCGGCCCACGGTGTCGCACCGAGCGTTCACGCCAACTCCGCCGCGCTGCAGCACAACGTGATCGACGCGACATGCCCGCTCGTCACGAAGGTGCACGTGCAGGCCCGACGTTACGCGGACGACGGGTACACCGTCATCCTGATCGGGCACGCCCGACACGAAGAAGTCGTCGGGACGATGGGAGAGGCTCCGGACGCGACGATCCTCGTGCAGGACGTCGGCGAGGCGGAGGCTCTCGACCTCCCGGCCGACACGCGGGTCGCGTACATCACGCAGACGACGCTCTCGGTCGACGAGACATCGGAGATCATCGCGGTGATCCGACGCCGCTTTCCACATGTCTACGCGCCGCGCAAGGAAGACATCTGTTATGCGACGTCCAACCGTCAGTGGGCGGTGAAGGAGATGCTGGCCGAGATAGATCTTCTGCTCGTGCTCGGCTCGAAGAACTCCTCGAACTCGAACCGACTCGTCGACGTCGCGCGCGCCTCCGGAGTAGCCGGGCATCTGATCGACGACGAGACGGAGATCGACGAACGTTGGCTCGAAGGCGTTCGCACGGTCGGTATCTCCTCGGGGGCCTCCGCCCCGGAGCGCCTCGTGGCTCGGCTCTGCGACTGGTTTCGGGATCGCGGCGTCGAGCGCATCGACGCGTTTCAGATGGTCGCCGAGGACGTGACGTTCAAGCTGCCCGTCGAGCTCCGCCGCGAGCTGACCCTCGCCGAGTCGCAGCGATGGAGCTCTCTGTGATCGTTCCCACGACGAACGCGCCCCGTCGCTCGAGCGTTGCCTCGCGGCGATCGAGCTGGCGCGCGACGCGTCCGACCACGCGACGCGCTGTCTCCCACGTATCGACGACCATCGCGTAGGAGAGTCCCGGAGGGGACTGTGTCGGCGCCTTCACCCTCGACGTCTCAGGCCCGCGTGATCGCAGGCTCGCTGCCGCCGTTCGCGTCGACGGCAACCGCAAGCGTTTCGGCCTTGATCCAGTCGGCGTGCTCGAGCAGATCTGCGTCGGCGGCCGGAATCCTGAGCGAGATGCGGTCGGTCAGCTCGAGCCCGGCGTCCTTGCGCATCGAGTTGACCCGGTGGATGAGCTCGTACACCCGGCCCTCGCGCGCCAGTTCCTCGTCGACCCCGGTTTCGATCGCAACCGTGATGCCGGCTTCGCCCGCGACCGCCCAGCCGTCCTTCCCGGCCCGCTCGACGAGCACTTCGTCCGGGCCGAGCTCGTGACCGGCAGCCCGGAACCGACCCTCTCCGAGCTCCTCGAAGAAGCCGGCCTGCAATGCGGCGCGTACGGCACCGAGCTCCTTGCCGAGCTTCGGCCCGAGTAGGGGCAAATGCGGCTTCACCCGCAACTCGGCATCCACGTGCCCGAACTCGACCTCCTTCACGCGGAGCTCTTCGGCGATCTCGTCGGCGTGCTCGGCCGCGAGCGGCGCGCCCTCGACGACGACACGCCGAAGCGGTTGCCGCAGCTTCAGACCCGCAGTCGACCTCGCCTGGTGCCCCAGCGCGACGACTTTCCGCAGCTCCACGACCTCTGCGAGCAGCTCGGCGGCCGGCGCGCGAGATTCGGGCCAGCCCGCCAGGAACACCGAGCTCGGGGCACCTTCGGCGACATCGGTGACGAGCGCCTGCCAGAGATACTCGGCGAGGAAAGGCATCACCGGTGCGACCACCCGCAAGCCCTGGACGATCCCGAACCAGAGGCTGCGGAGCGCCGTCGCGTCGCCGTCCCAGAAGCGCCGTCGCGACCGCCTGATGTACCAGTTCGAGAGATCGTCGACATAGGCATCGAAGGCGCGGGTCACGTCGACGGTCAGCCAGCGCTCATACCCCGCCTCTGCCTCCGAGACGAGCTGAGCGGTACGTTCGACGAGCCAGCGATCGAGCGGCTGCAACCCGTCCTCAGGCCCTCCGCGCGCGAGATCCCCGTAGACGGGCTCGAACGACTCGATCGCGCCGTAGTCCGCGAGGAACTTCGCGGAGTTCCAGAGCGTCAGTAGCCGACGCTTGATCTCCTGCGCCGGACCGAAGCCGAACAGGAGGTTGCGGTCGGGTGGTTGGGCGCAGTACTGCCAGCGCATCACGTCGGCACCCATGCGTGTGAACGCATCCTCTGCGTCGATCATGTTCCCCCACGAGCCGTGCATCTCCTTGCCGTGCTCGTCCAGCATCTTCTCGTAGCCGAGGACCGCCTTGAACGGGGCCCGCCCGGTCAGCGCCACCGACATCAGGAGCTGTGAGTAGAACCAGAGTCGGATCTGCTCGCGCATCTCCGAGACCCAGTCGGCCGGGAACCACTGCTCCCACGTCGTGTGATCCGGAAGGTCGGCGGTGGTCAGGCCCTTCGCAGCCCCGGTCCCGTATCCCGCGGGGATGAACTCGGGGCTTTCCCAGCCGAGCGTCGAGAACGGGATGATGCCCGCGTCGAGCCAGACGTCGCCCACCTCCTCGATCCGCTCCACCGACTCGCCGCAGGCCTCGCAGCGGATCGGCACGGCATCGATCCAGGGTCGCCGAAGCTCCTCGAGCTGGTCGAGCCCGCCGAGCGCACGCGCCTCGAGCTCCGCCCGGGAGCCGATCACGCTCAGGTGCCCGCACGGGCACGGGTAGAACGGCAGCGGCAGCCCGTAGTAACGGCGACGGGAGATGTTCCAGTCGCCCATGTTTCGGAGCCAATCGTCCATCCGCTTCCCCATGTACGCGGGTGTCCAGATGACCGTGGCGTTCGCGTCGAGCAGCGGCCGGCGCAACTCGTCGACGGTGATGAACCAGTCGTCGGAAAGACGGAAGATCAGCGGGGTGTGGCAGCGCCAGCAGAACGGATAGCTGTGCTCCGCAGTCTCCGCCCGGACGAGCAGACCACGGTCGCCGAGGTCGCCGACGATCTGATCGGCCGCCTCGACGGTCGAGAGCCCATGGAGCCAGCCGTACTCGGGATAGAAGCGGCCACTCTCGTCGACGGGCGCGAGCACGTCGAGATCGTGCACCTTCGACAACTCGAAGTCCTCGCCACCGCAGCCGGGGGCGATGTGGACGATCCCGGTACCGGTGTCGAGCGCGACGTCGGCCCAGGGGATGACGCGGTGCTCGACGTGCCCCCCCGGGTCGAGCGTGTCGAACGGCCCCCGGTAGCGGAGGCCCACGAGCTCCGCTCCCTTCACGACCCGAGTGACACGCTCCTCCGGGAAGCGCGCGACGGCGACCCACTCCCCGTTCTCGAGCAGGCCGTAGTCGGCGTCGGGGTTGACAGCAGCGGCGACGTTGGCCGGCAGCGTCCACGGCGTCGTCGTCCACACGACGATCCATTCGCCTTCGCGGTCGAGCAAGGGGAAGCGGACGTAGAGCGAGGGGTCGAGCCGATCCTCGTAGTGGCCGTGCAGCTCGTGCGCGGAGATCGAGGTTCCGCACCGCGGACACCATTCGGTCGAGCGATGCCCCATGACGAGCCACCCGCGTTCGTGGACGATCCGCAAGAAGCGCCAGATGTACTCGATGTTGGCGTCGGAGAACGTGAAGTAGTCGTTACCCCAGTCCATCCACTGGCCGAGCCGGATCGACCCCTTCGTCAGCTCCTGCGAGGAGCGGACGACGACGTCGCGGCACTTGCGCGCGAATTCGGCGAGCCCGTACTCCTCGATCTCGCGCTTCGAGTTGAGCCCCAGCTCCCGCTCGACACCGACCTCGATCCAGAGGCCCTGGCAGTCGAACCCGTTCTGGTAGCGCTGGTGATAGCCGCGGAGCGCCTTGTAGCGCTGGAAGACGTCCTTGAGCGTCCGTCCCCAGGCGGTGTGGACGGCCAGAGACTTGTTCGCGGTGACCGGGCCGTCGAAGAAGCTGAACCGCGGCCCGGTCGCGTTCTGGGCCCGTAGCTGCGCGAATGTCGCCTCGCGCTCCCAGAGCGCGAGAATCTCCCGCTCGAGCGAGTCATGGTCGGGTTTGTCGGGGAAAGATGCGAACATGCTCCACGATTCTAGGGAAGACCCTGCTCGCCCCCTTCGTTGAACAGGGTAGAGCTGTCTCTACGAAACACCGAAAGGACTCAATGGCAACTGCAGTCAAGAATGCGACCTTCGACCAGGAAGTGATCCAGAGCGACATCCCCGTGCTCGTCGACTTCTGGGCCGAGTGGTGTGGCCCGTGCCATGCCGTCGCCCCCGTGCTCGACCGGATCGTCGACGAGCAGGCCGGAGCGCTGAAGCTCGTCAAGGTGAACATCGACGAAGAGCGCGAGCTCGCCGAACGCTACGGGATCGCCTCGATTCCCACGATGATCCTGTTCCGCGACGGCGAACCGTCGGTCTCGGTGGTCGGCGCCCAGCCCAAGGGCGCGATCGAGCGCACGCTCGGGCTCACCGCCTGACAGGCTTTCTTCCTTCCCCGCTCCCATCCGACGAGCCGGTCAACGCGCCGGCTCGTCGGACGTTGCCGGTCAGCGTCCGGCAGCCGCGACGAGCCCGTCGAGGTGATGCTCGACGAGGTCGCCGATCCGCTCGATCGTGAGGTCGGGTGTCGGGTAGCGGGCTACGTCCACGACGTCGAGCGCGTAGTGCCCCTGCCGGGGCCAGACCGTCGTGACGTGACTTCCCCAGGCCGCTTTGACAGACGCGAGAATCCGTACCTTGTCGTCGACGAGCACGTAGTGGTCGGCTGGAAGCCTGTCCTTCACGTCGTCGAGCTCGTTCTCCTTGTGGATGTAGACGAGCACCCTCCCACCGACGGCGTCGTACAGTCCGGAGCGGGAGATCTTGCGCGGCTGGAAGACGACGTCGCCGTCGCTGAGGATCGCCGTTGAGCCGATCGTCGCGCAGTGGTCGATGGCGTCGAGGGAGCCCGGGAACAGGCGGTTCGCGAAAGGGTAGGCCACGAGGAAATGCGAGACGGCGAGCACGCGAAGGTCGCGCGGCCTCGAATCACGATAACGCTGCAGAGCGCCGAGGTAGTCGGCGTAGCCGAGCTCGTCGCGGATCTCCTCGAAGAGTTGCCAATAGCGACGTCCGCAATCGGGGCCGACCTCTGCGTCGAGGTGGCCGCGGAGATCGGCGGCCACCCTGTCGTTGTCGAGCAGGGTGTTGTCGACATCGAAGAGGAACACGACGCTCACGCTGCTCGCCACGTCTCGAAGACAGACGGGAGCAGCGTGAACGCGAGCTCGTCGGCGGACGGCAGATCGTCGGGGCCGAACCAGCGCAGCTCGGAGACGTCGTCCGCCGCGACGGGATCGCCCGCGATGATTCGTACCGTCCAGAACAGGTTGAGCGTCGCGTTCGCATCGAGTGCGTCACCGTACGTGTCCATCCAGGCACCGAGAAACCGCTTGGGCAGGACCGTGAGTCCGGTCTCCTCGAGCAGCTCGCGCTCGAGTCCGTCGAGAGGGTGCTCGCCCTCCTCGAGGAAACCGCCGGGAGTGTCCCAGAGCCCACGATGGGGCGAGATCGCCCGCCGACCGAGGAGAACCCTGCCCTTTTCGTCTTCGATCACGGCGCAGACGCACGGGGACGAGTTCGCGTAGCCGACGAAGCTGCACGCCGGGCAGGCGACGCGGGCAGGCGCAAGAGCGAGATCGAGCTCGGCAGCGCACCGGGGGCAGAACCGCCAGTCGTGGAGGACAGCCATCCGACGCTACGGTACCCGGGGTGAGCCCTCGCCATGTCCCTGCGTCGGTGACCGAGCTGCAGCGCGTCGGGCTGTTCGGGTCGCTGCCCGGAGCGACGATCGCAAAGCTGGCCGAGCGGATGGTTCGCGAGGACGTCCCGGCCGGGCGGCGGATCGTGACGGAGGGCGAGCGCACCGAACGCTTCTACGTCCTGCTGTCGGGGCTCGCCGCCGTCACCCAGTCAGATCGTGGCCCCCGTGGCCTGATCAGGCCTGGCGAGACGTTCGGTGAGGTCGCACCGCTGCTGCGAATGGAGCGCAGTGCCACCGTCACCGCCATGACGCCGTGTGTCGTCGCGAGCTGCGGCCGCGAGACGTTCGACGAGCTCCTGCGACCGCTCTACGCCGACGAGGCCCCGGAACCGTAATGGCGTCGGCGGAGCCCCGAGCGCGACGCGTCAAGCGGGGCGACATGCGGAGAGACACGCCTTCGTACGCCGGCGAACGTCGTGACGAACCGTCCGAGCCCGGCAGATCAGGACTCGAGCTCGCGCACGGTCGCGTCGGAGATGCGCGGCCACGCCTCCTTCGCCCAGTCGCCGAAATCGCGGGTCGTCAAAACGGCGCAGGCGATCTCTCGTTCCGGGTCGACCCAGAGAAAGGTGCCACTGCCCCCGAAGTGGCCGAAGGTGGACGGCGACGTGAGCGTGCCCGTCCAGTGGCCCTGCTTCGTCGTCTTCAGCTCGACGCCGAGGCCCCAGTCCATCGGGCTGAAGCGGCCGAAATCGGGTAACACGCCGTCGAGACCCGGGAACTGAACGGTCACCATCTCGGCGTGCGTCTCGGGTGCAACGAGGCTGGGCGAGAGCAACTCGCGCCCGAACGCCAGCACGTCCTCGAGGCACGCGTGCATCCCCGCTCCCGGATGGCCCTCCGGGTCGAGGCCGAGCCCGAGGGGCGCGCATACCGCTCCGCGAACGTACTCCGCAAATGGCATCTCGGCGCGCACGGCGACGTGCCCGCCGAGAACGCCGAACCCCTCGTTGGAGTAGATGCGTCGGCGGCCCGGCGGGGCGATCGGCACCGTGCCGTGAAAAGGAAGCCCGGAGGCGTGGGCGAGCAGATGTCGCACGGTCGATCCCGGCGGGCCTGCCGGCTCATCGAGATCGACAACACCCTCCTCGGCGGCGACGAGCGTGGCGAGGGCGCTCACCGGCTTCGAGAGCGACGCGAGGCGCACGGAGCGGCGATCGTCACCGTGACTTGCAACGGTGGCGATCGGGTCCGTCAGCCCGGCCGCGGCGAAGGGGACGTCCCAGCTGTCGATCTGGCGCAGGGCGTCCACGTTAGATGGGCGATACTACCCCGGCCCATGGAACGCCGCCTGATCTCGGGACACTCGCCATTCGAGCCGGTCGCGGGGTTCTCGCGCGCCGTCCTCGTCGGATCGACGGTTCATGTCGCCGGAACCGCACCGATCCCGCCGGACGGCTCGCCACCGCCCGAGAGCGCCTATCAGCAGGCGCGACTCTGCCTCGCGATCATCGCCGACGCGCTCGGTCGAGCAGGGTCGTGCGTGGAGGACGTCGTCCGTACGCGCATGTTCATCACGGACGCCGCGCACTGGGGAGATGTCTCTCGCGCCCACGGCGAGGTGTTCGGCGACGTCCGGCCGGCGGCGACCTGCGTGGTCACGTCGCTGCTCGACCCTGCTTGGAAGGTCGAGATCGAGGCGGAGGCGGTGATCGGGTGAGCAAGCAATTGATCCCTCCGGACATCACGGGCAAGGGATCGCTCGGCCGGGGGACCGGCCTGAGCGTGCTCGACCACCGTTTCGGCCAGAGCGACCCTTTCACGCTCGGCGTCGAGGAGGAGTACCAGCTTCTCGACGGCAGCACGTTCGACCTCGTCCAGCACATCGACACGGTGTTGGCGGCGATCGCCGGGCACGAGCTCGAGGGACAGATCAATCCCGAGTTGATGCAGTCGGTGCTCGAGATCGCAACACCGGTCTGCCACACGCCGGCCGACGTGATGCACGAGCTGACGAAACTGCGAAGTTACGTCTGCGGTGTTGCACGGGCGAAGGGGATGCGGGTCGGCTCTGCCGGCACTCATCCGTTCAGCCTGTTCGAGCGGCAGCGCATCACGGCCAAGGACCGATACCGGCAGCTCGTCGACCAGCTCCAGTACATCGCCCGTCGCGAGCTCATCTTCGGCATGCACATCCACGTTGCCGTCGACGACCCCGACAAGGCGATCAAGGTGATGAACGGCCTGCTCCCGCAGCTGGCGCCGCTCCTCGCGCTCTCGGCGAGCTCCCCGTTCTGGCGTGGCGAACCGACAGGGCTGATGTCGAGCCGCCAGATGGTGTTCTCGTCGTTTCCGCGCTCGGGCCCGCCGCCCCGCTTCCGGGACTACGCGGACTACGCCGAGGTCGTGGGTCAACTCGAGCGCACCGGCTGTATCGCCGACTACACGCACATCTGGTGGGACATCCGGCCGCATCCGCGGCTCGGCACGATCGAGATCAGGATCTGCGACGCGGTCACGCGGGTCGAGGACGCCGTCGCGATCACGGCGTACTGCCAGGCCCTCGTCAAGCAGCTCTCCGAGCGCTACGACGAAGGCGAGGAGATCCCCACCTACCACCGCATCCTCACGACCGAGAACAAGTGGCTCGCCGCCCGGTACGGGCTCGAGGCACCGGTGATGGACCTTGCCACCGGGCGCCGCAACAGGATCCCGATCGCGCAGCTCGTGCGGCGGACGGTACGAGAGATCGAGCCACACGCACGCGAGCTCGGCTCCGAGCGGGAGCTCGAAGGAATCGGCGAGCTGCTCGCCCGCGGCAACAGCGCCGACCGGCAACTCCGGATCTTCAACGCGAACCGCGACATCCGCGAGGTGGTCGAGGAGATCGCCATCGCGACGGAAGCGCTTGCCGTCGAGACCGGCTGACATGCTCCGGCCGGGCGACCGAGTTCCCGAGGCCCGGGTCTGGGCAGGGACGCGCAAGGGGCCGGTCGAGCTCGGGAGCGTCGTCGCGGGTGAGAGTCTCGTGCTGCTCTGCTTCTACCCCTTCGACTGGTCGCCGACCTGCACGAACGAGCTGCTGCTCCTGCGGGACCGGCACGCCGATCTCGCCGCCGCGGGCATCCGGCCGTTTGCGGTCTCGCGGGACTCACCCTGGTCGCACGCCTCCTGGGCGATGACCCTGGGCGTCGACAGCGTGCAGCTGCTCTCGGACTGGAACGGCGAGGCAACGCGTGGATTCGGTGTCGCCTGCGAGGTGCACGAGATGGCGGATGTCCCGGCGCGCAGCGCGTTCCTGATCCAGGGCGATACGGTCAGGGCCTCGTGGCTGCTCGGGAGCGAGTTACCGGACGTCGACGTCGTGATCGCGGCGGCTTCGTCGCGCTCGCCCTAGCCCTCTACGCCGCCGCCGCGATCTGGGTCACGTGGCCCGCCGTACGCCACGTCGACGACCACTACCTCGCGCGCCCCGCGGCCGGCTACGGCGAAGCGGCGGCAGGCGACCACCTCCAGCTCGGCTGGGCCTTCTGGCTGCCCGGGGACCAGATCGAGCGCGGCGCCGCCCCGTGGGCTGACCCGTACTCGTTCAGGCCGGAGGCGAGGGCGTCGCCGAACCTCCAGGGATGGCTCCTCGGAATTCCGTTCTGGCCGCTACGCCACCTCCTCGGGAACATCAGGGCCTACAACCTGATCGTGCTGCTCTCCGTCGTCGCCGCCGGCGGAGTCGCTTGCTGGTGGCTGCGCTCCCTGGCTCTCGTCCGGACCGCAGCTCTGGCCGGCGGGCTCGTCTTCGCAGTCGCCCCCTACCGTGTTGGCCAGTCGACCGGACATCTCCTCGGCCTGATCGCCTTCCTCCTGCCGGCGGTGCTGCTGGCGCTCGAGCGCCGGCGGTTCGGGTGGGCCGCGATAGCGCTCGTTGCGATCCCCCTCTCCGGCCAGATCCACCTGGCGATGGGCGCGGTCGTGCTCGCGGTCGGCTACGCGTGGGCGCGCGTTCCGCGATCCGACTGGTGGAAGGCGGCAGCGGGGGCCGTCACCGCGACTGCCGCGGCGGTCGCGGTGCAACAGACAGTCGTCGCCGGGTCGATCGCCGGCAACGGCCGCTCGTTCGCACAGGTTCGTCACTACTCCGCCGAGCTCTCCGACCTCTTCACGCGTGGTGTCGGGGCAGGCATCGAGGAATACGTCTTTCTCGGCTGGCTCACCCCGGCGCTCGCCGTCCTCGGCCTCTGGGCGATCCGGCGCGAGCGAGGGCTCGCACTCTTCCTCGGACTCGCGGCCGTCGTTCCCTGTGTCCTCGCGCTCGGGGCGAACATCCCAATCTACGAGCCGCTCTGGCGGGTGCTGCCTCCGCTCCGGTTCGCACGCGTCCCGGAGCGCCTGATGCCGATCGCCTGCTTGGCCCTCGCCGCACTCGTCGCGCTTGCCGTTGCCTTCGTGTCGGATCGATACAGGGGCGACGGCGTCCGGCGCGGGTGGGTGGTCGTCGCGGCCTCGGTAGCTCTGTTCGCGCTGCTGGTGATCGACGTTCGGGGCCCGGTGTTCGGCGCGGTGACGCCGGATCGAGCCAGCAGCGCCTACGCCGCGATCCGCGGCGACGGACGCCTGCTGGAGCTGCCGGTGTTCAACCCCGCCATCCACTTCGGCAGCGTCTACGTCGCCTATGCCCGGCAGGCCCCCCGCGAGCGACCGCAGGGCTACTCGACGACCGCGGCCCGCGCCGCGGAGCGCGTCGCGCGTCGACTGCGCGGCCTCTCGTGCGGCTACGGGACTCCGCCGGAGAGCCTCGGTGTGGACTTCATCGCCCTCCACCGCGGGCTGTACCGGCAAAGCGGCTGGTTCGCGCCAGGGTGCGCCGACCGCGCCGAATCCGCTCTTCGTCGTGACGGCTGGCACCTGCTCGCCCGGGACGGCGTGATCTCGACCTGGCGACGACCTTGATCCGGCATGAGCGCATCGAACCAGTTGCCGGCGCGCGGTGGCGCCGTGAAGTCACCTGACGTCAGGCAATCCGCGTCCGGCAATCGCCGCCGGCTGCGCGGCCAGCGACGGCTTCGGTCGCCCTCGTAGCCTCTGTCCTAGTCGCAGCTTTATGCGCCTCCGTCGAGCGGCCGGCTCCGGCGCACCCGGCACGGCAGCCCTGACGACGACGTGCTGACCCGTCGGGTACGGTCAGCACACGGTGCCACCGCGCGAGATCGATTACCTCGAGGCAATTCTCAATGCGAACGTCTACGACGTCGCGATCGAGACGCCGCTCCAGGACGCACCGCTTCTGTCGGAGCGACTCGGCAACCGGTTGTTCCTCAAGCGCGAAGATCTTCAACCCATCTTCTCGTTCAAGCTCCGCGGGGCATACAACAAGATGTCCCGGCTGTCGGCGATGGCGCTCCGGCGAGGGGTCGTTGCAGCCTCCGCCGGCAATCATGCACAGGGCGTCGCGCTCGCGGCGGGGCAGCTCGGGGCCGAGGCGACGATCGTGATGCCGGTGACGACGCCACAGATCAAGGTCGACTCGGTCGCGGCTCTCGGCGCAACCGTCGTGCTCGAAGGCGACTCCTACGACGACGCATACGCCGAGGCGATGCGGATCGGTCGCCGCCGGAAGCTGACCTTCGTGCATCCCTACGACGACGTCCACGTGATCGCGGGCCAGGGCACGATCGCGATGGAGATTCTCCGCCAGCTGCGGGAACCTATCGACACCATCTTCGTCGCGGTCGGCGGCGGCGGGCTGATCGGCGGCATCGCCGCGTATGTGAAGCGTCTCCGGCCGGAGATCCGCATCGTCGGGGTCGAACCGGCCGACGCCAATGCGATGGAGCGCTCGCTGCGGGCCGGCCGTCGGGTCGTCCTCCCGCACGTCGGCCTCTTCGCCGACGGCGTGGCCGTGAAGCAGGTCGGCATCGAGCCCTTCCGCCTCGCCCGTCGCTACGTCGACGAGATGATCCTCGTCGACACCGACGAGCTGTGCGCCGCAATGAAGGACGTGTTCGAGGACACGCGCGCGATCGTCGAGCCGTCGGCCGCGCTCGGCGTGGCAGGCGCGAAGCGCTACAGCGAGCAGGGCGGTCTCAGCGGGAGAAACCTCGTCACCGTGCTGTGCGGGGCGAACATGAACTTCGACCGGCTCCGCTTCGTCGCGGAGCGAGCCGACCTCGGTGAGGCCCGCGAGGCGGTGTTCGCGGCCACGATCCCGGAGCGGCCGGGCAGCTTCAAGGAATTCTGCCGCCTGCTCGGGCGGAGCAACATCACCGAGTTCAACTACCGGTACGGGGATCCGTCGGAGGCCCACGTGTTCGTCGGCCTGAGCGTGCGGGATCGTGGGGAGAAGGACAAGCTGCTACGGGCACTCGAACGATCGGGGATCACGACTCTCGACCTGACGGACAACGAGTTGGCGAAGCTCCACGTACGCCATCTGGTCGGCGGGCCGGCGACGGCACCGAACGAGGTGCTCTACCGCTTCGAATTCCCGGAGCGACCGGGGGCGCTGATGCGGTTCCTCGACGCGATGAGCCAGGGCTGGAACATCAGCCTCTTCCACTACCGCAACCATGGCGCCGACTACGGGCGGGTGCTCGCCGGCATCCAGGTGCCCCCGGGCGAGAAGCGGGCGTTCCGCGAATCACTCAGGAGGCTCGGGTACGAATACGTGGAGGAGACGGGAAACCCCGCCGCGCGCCTGTTCCTGGGCGCCTGATTTTCCTGCAAGATCTCGGATCCGCCAGCGCGGATCCCTCGATCGCACGCACAACCCACTGAAGGGAGGGATCACAGGGGACCGTAGGTTCCCGGCTTCAGGATCCACGCGAAGCGTGGCAGAAAGCATGCCCGCGAGAAGTCGCGGTACGCTCCTTCACCGCGACTTCTCGGCAGGGAGGGATCACAGGGAACCCGTAGGTTCCCGGCTTCAGGATCCGCGCGAAGCGCGGCAGAAAACATGCTCGCGAGAAGTCGCGGTACGCTCCTTCACCGCGAATTGTCGCGAGCAGTCGCGGTACGGTTTTTCACCGCGACTCCCCGTGCGCCAGCCAGCGGTCGACCTGCTCGGCGCACTGTCTCCCTTCGTTGATCGCCCAGACGATCAGCGACTGCCCGCGCCGAGCATCACCGGCGGCGAAGACGCCGTCTGCCGACGTCGCATACTCCGGCGCCTCCGCGTTGCCACGGCCGTCGGGCTCGACGCCGAGCTGCTCCAGGACGCGTTGCTCGGGGTGGAGGAAGCCCATCGCGAGAAGGACGAGCTCGGCGGGCCGTGACTCCTCGGTTCCGGGGAGCGGCGCGAAGGGCGGCTCCCCGTCGTTGTGCGCCCAGTGGATCTGTTCGACCTTGCCCTCGGATCCCGAGAGGTGGGTCGTCGAGATCGCGAAGTCGCGCTCACCGCCCTCCTTGAGCGCATAGGAGGTACGGAGCTTCATCGGCCACCTCGGCCACGGCGTCAGGTCGTCCGGGCGCTTCACGGGCGGCTCGCCGAGCACCTCGATCTGGGTCACCGAAGCCGCGTTCTCACGGTGGGCGTTCGCGACGCAATCGGCCCCCGTGTCACCTCCGCCGATCACGATCACGTGCTTCCCTGCCGCGGTCACCGGATGCTCGGGCGGGGGCGGGGCAAGCGGCCCTGCGGTGCCTACCTCGGCGGCGATCGCGCGCGCGCGGTCGTAGAGGTACTCCATCGCGAAATGCACGCCGCCGAGCTCGCGGCCCGGAACCGGGAGATCACGTGGCACCCGCGACCCGGTGGCGACGACGACCGCGTCGTGGGAGGCACGAAGCTCTTCGCCGCTGAGATCGGCTCCGACGTCGACGCCGAAGCGGAGCTCGACGCCTTCGGCGACGAGCTGTGCGAGCCGGCGCTCGATCAGCCTCTTCTCGATCTTGAACTCGGGCACTCCGAACCGGACGAGGCCCCCGGCGGCCTCGTCGCGCTCGAACACGGTGACCGTGTGCCCCGCTCTCGCGAGCTGCTGGGCACAGGCGAGACCGGCAGGCCCGGAGCCGACGATCGCAACCGTGCGGCCGGTTCGACGTACAGGCGGGCGGGGCACGACCCACCCCTCCTCCCACGCGCGGTCGACGATCGATACCTCGATCTGCTTGATCGTGACTGCGTCTCCTTCGCGAATCTCGAGGACGCAAGCGGCCTCGCACGGTGCAGGGCAGAGACGGCCCGTGAACTCGGGGAAGTTGTTGGTCCGGTGCAACTGGTCGATCGCCTCACGCCAGCGATCGCGGTAGACGAGGTCGTTCCAGTCCGGGATCAGGTTCCCGAGCGGGCAACCGTGATGGCAGAACGGCACGCCGCACTCCATGCAGCGCGCGCCCTGGCTCCGCAGCTCGAGGAGCGGCAGCGGCCTCACGAACTCGCGCACGTCGTGCACTCGCTCACCTGGATCGCGCTCGAGCGGCTCGGCGCGCGGGATCTTGAGGAAGGCGCCGAGCTGGCCCACTACGCGATCTCCTCGCTCTCGGTCTCGGCCGTGAAGAAGCCGCCGCCGCCGGTCGAGACGGGATGGTCGTCCCGCTCGATCTCGAGGTCCGCGAGAGCGCGCTTGTAGTCGTGCGGCATCACCTTCACGAACCGGGTCGCGATCGCGTGGGTATTGGCGAGGATCCCGGCGGCCACCGTCGAGCCCGTACGCTCGAGGTGCTCCGTCACGAGCATCTCGATCGTCGCCGCGTCGCGCTTCTCGATCGGGTCGAATCCCACGAGCTCGGTGTTGCAGCGCGTAGAGAACGTGCCGTCGTCATCGAGGACGTAGGCGATGCCACCGCTCATCCCGGCGGCGAAGTTGCGTCCCGTCCTGCCGAGCACCACGACGACGCCTCCCGTCATGTACTCGCAGCCGTGGTCGCCGACTCCCTCGACGACGGCGGTGGCGCCGGAGTTGCGCACCGCGAAGCGCTCTCCCGCGAGCCCCCGGAAGAACGCCTTGCCGGCCGTTGCGCCGTAGAGCACCGTGTTGCCGATCACGACGCTCTCCTCCGGGGTGAAGCCGGCGTCGTCCGGCGGCCGGACGCTGAGCGTGCCGCCGGAGAGGCCCTTGCCGACGTAGTCGTTGGCGTCGCCCACGAGGGCGAGATCGACGCCGGGGGCGAGCCAGGCGCCGAACGACTGGCCCGCCGAACCGGTGAGTGAGACGCGGATCGAGCCCTCCGGCAGGCCGGGCCGGCCGTACGCCACGGTGACGTGGTGGGACAGCAGCCCGCCGACCGTGCGGTTCACGTTGCGAATCGGGAACGACATCTCGACGGGCTCGCCATGGTCGAGCGCGGGTGCGGCCGCCTCGATCAGCTGCCAGTCGAGCGCGTCGGCGAGGGGAGAGTCCTGGGCACGCACCCGCCGCACCGGTGTCCCCTCCGGAACGTCGGGACGCGCGAGGAGGGCCGTCAGGTCGATCCCGCGCTCCCTCCACTGCTCGATCGCATCGTCCGCCTCGAGCAGGTCGACGCGGCCGACGAGATCCTCGTAGCGCCGGACCCCGAGCCGCGCCATGATCCGGCGTGCCTCCTCGGCGACGTAGAAGAGGAAGTTGATGACGTGCTCGGGCTGGCCGGTGAAGCGCCGTCGCAGCTCCGGGTCCTGCGTTGCGATGCCGACCGGGCAGGTGTTCAGGTGGCAGGCGCGCATCATCACGCACCCCGTTGCGATCAGGGCGGAGGTCGCGAAGCCGACCTCGTCGGCGCCGAGGAGCGCCGCGACGACGACGTCTCGCCCCGTCTTGATCTGCCCGTCCGTCTGCACCCAGATACGCGAGCGGAGGTCGTTCCGGACGAGCGTCTGCTGCGTCTCGGCGAGCCCGATCTCCCAGGGAATGCCGGCGAAGAGGATCGACGAGAGCGGCGAGGCGCCCGTGCCGCCGTCGTGACCGGAGATCAACACGTGGTCGGCGTTCGCCTTCGCGACGCCCGCGGCGACGGTCCCGACCCCGACCTCGGCCACGAGCTTGACCGAGACCCGCGCCCTCGGGTTCGCGCAGCGCAGGTCGTAGATCAGCTGCTTGAGGTCCTCGATCGAGTAGATGTCGTGGTGGGGCGGCGGCGAGATCAGGCCGACCCCGGGCGTCGTCAGGCGCACGCTCGCGATATAGCGGTCGACCTTGTGCCCGGGCAACTGGCCACCCTCTCCGGGCTTCGCTCCCTGCGCCATCTTGATCTGCAGCTCGTCAGCGTTCGTGAGATAGTCGACCGTGACGCCGAAGCGGCCGGAGGCCACCTGCTTGATCGCCGAGCGCCGCAGGTCGCCGTTCTCGTCGGGCGTGAACCTGACCGGATCCTCCCCGCCCTCCCCGGTGTTCGAGCGGCCGCCGATGCGATTCATCGCGATCGCGAGCGTCTCGTGCGCCTCGCGCGAGATCGAGCCCAGCGACATGGCGCCGGTAGCGAACCTCTTCACGATCTCGCTCGCGGACTCGACCTCCTCGAGCGGGATTCCCCCGTCGGCGTCCTCGCGGAACCGCAGCAGGCCCCGGAGCGTGTAGCGCCGCACGGCGTCCTCGTTCACGGCCTTCGCGTACTCCTCGTACGTCTCCCACTTCTCGTTGCGGACCGCGTCCTGCAGGAGCGCGATCGTGTCCGGATTCCACTGGTGATGCTCGCCGTCGCGCCGCCAGGCGTAGAGGCCGATCACGGGCAGCAGCGTGTCGCCGTCGCCCGGGTAGGCCCGTGCGTGACGGATGAGCATGTCGCGCGCGAAGCTCTCGGTGCCGACGCCCCCGATGCGAGAGGCAGTGCCCGTGAAGTGGCGCTCGACGAGTGCGGGCGAGAGGCCTACCGCCTCGAAGATCTGCGCTCCGCAGTAGGAGGGGATGGTCGAGATCCCCATCTTGGACAGCGTCTTCAGGAGCCCTTTGCCGAGGCCCTTGACCGCCCGGGCCTGCGCCTGGTCGGCCGTCATCTCGTCGGGCAGCCACCCCAGCTCGACGAGCTCCGCCAGGGTCTCGAGCATCAGGTACGGGTTGACGGCAGCGGCACCGTAGCCGATCAGAGTCGCCACGCTGTGCACGCTGCGGGTCTCGCCCGACTCCACGACGAGGCCGGCCTGGAGTCGCGTACCCTCGCGGACGAGGTGATGGTGAACCGCAGCGGTCGCGAGGAGCGACGGGACGGCGGCCCGCTCGGGGCCGACGGTGCGGTCGGAGAGAATCAGGATGTTGATGCCTGCGGCGAGGGCCTCGTCCGCCTCGCGGCAGAGGCGGTCGAGCGCGACGTCCATCCCGGCCGGCCCCTCGACGACCGGCCACGTCATGTCGAGCGTGCGCGCCTTGAAGATCGCCGAGTGCACCTGCCGCAGCTGCTCGAGCTCGGAGTCGAGCAGGATCGGAGTCTCGAGCACGAGCTGACGCGCGTGCTCGGGGGTCTCGTCGAACAGGTTCTTCTCCGAGCCGATGCTCGCCTGGAGGCTCATCACGATCGCCTCCCGGATCGAGTCGATCGGCGGGTTCGTGACCTGCGCGAACAGCTGCTTGAAGTACGAGTAGATGAGCCGATGGCGGTCGGACAGCACCGCCAGGGGCGTGTCGTTCCCCATCGAGCTGACGGCCTCCTCGGCATTTCGCGCCAGCGGCGCGAGGATCACCTTCATGTCCTCGAGCGAGTAGCCGAACGCGATCTGTCGCTGGCGCAGGGACTCGGTCGGAAGCCCGTGCGGCATGCGCGGGGGCAGGTCGCCGAGACGGACGACCTCGCGGTCGAACCATTCGCCGTACCGCTGCTGGGTGGCGATCCCACGCTTGACCTCGTCGTCCGGCACGATCCGTCCCTGCTCGAGATCGACGAGAAAGAGCTTGCCCGGCTGGAGCCGGCCCTTGCGGACGATGTTCTCGGCGGGGATGTCGAGAACGCCCGTCTCCGAGGCGAGCAGGACCCAACCGTCGCGCGTCTCGAGCCACCGTCCGGGCCGCAGGCCGTTGCGGTCGAGCGTCGAGCCGATGACGCGGCCGTCGGTGAACGATACGGCGGCGGGACCGTCCCACGCCTCCATCAGGCACTGGTGGTACGCATAGAACCCGAGCAACTCCGGCGGAAGATCGACTCGGCCGGCCGTCGCCTCGGGGATCATCATCATCATCGCGTGCGGCAGCGTGCGGCCGCCCAGGACGAGCAACTCGAGCACGTTGTCGAGCGTGGCCGAGTCCGATCCCCGCGGCTGGACGACCGGCAGCACCTTCTCGAGGTCGTCTCCGAAGAGCTCCGAGGCGAGCTGGGACTCGCGCGCACGCATCCAGTTGACGTTGCCTCGCACCGTGTTGATCTCGCCGTTGTGAGCGATCATCCGGTACGGGTGCGCAAGCTCCCAACTCGGGAACGTGTTCGTCGAGAACCGGGAGTGGACGAGGGCGAGCGCCGTCTCGGTGCGCTCGTCCCGCAGGTCGGGGTAGTAACCGCGGAGCTGAGGTGCGGTGAGCATGCCCTTGTAGACGATCGTGCGCGAGGAGAAGCTCGGCACGATCGCATCGGCACCCTCCTCTAGCTCGAAACGGCGTCTGATCACGTACAGCTTCCGCTCGAACGCATCCTGGTCGGCGGCCGCAGCTCCCCCGGCGGAGACGAACAGCTGGCGAACGACCGGAGCGGACGCAGCAGCGGTGCGGCCGACGTGAGCCGGGTCGACAGGGACGTCACGCCAGCAGACGACGCCCTGGCCCTCTTCCTCGACGATGGACGAGAGGCGAGCCTCGAGCTCGTGTCGTCGCGCATCCCCGGTGGGAAGGAAGCACACGGCGACGCCATAGCGACCGACGATCGGAAGCGCGCCTTCGACAACCGCCCGGAAGAACTCGTCGGGAAGCTGGAGCAGGATGCCTGCACCGTCGCCCGTCTCCGGGTCGGCTCCCGCGGCGCCGCGATGCTCGAGGTTCTCGAGCGCGTCGAGAGCCCGCCGCATCGTCTCGTGCTGCGGTATCCCGTCGAGCCGGGCGACGAACGCCACCCCACACGCGTCGTGCTCGTGGTCGGCGGCGTAGAGGCCGCGCTCGGGCAGGGATTCGCCTCTCACAGGCCTTGCCGTCCGGAGGGGCGGAACATCGCCGGCCTCGAAATCCGCAGGTCCACGCACACGATCTCTCCTCGGCTAGCGGTGTCGAGTGCGGGCGCGAACGTCAGGCATGACTTCAAAGAATAAAGCAACGAGGCCGCAGGCGGCGCAGCGGTGGATTCCACGAAGGACGATCTCGCCGAACGGGCGCTCCGGGCACACCTTTCGAGGGCTCACCCGTCAGTACCATTGCCCCGATGAGCGTCCCCACCCTGGCCGGCCCGGTACCGCCGACCCTCCGGATCCGCGGGACGGCCTACCCCGTCCTGTTGCCGTCCGTACGGGACCCGCGGCTCCACCTCGCGGCAGTGATCATCTCACTGCAGGTCCTCGGCCAGGCAGCTTTCGGCTTCCAGCTCTCGATCGCCCAGATCCTGGTGTCGCTCCTCACGTGCGCGCTGATCGAGTTCGCGATTACGTTCCGTCGCCAACGCGTGATCATGTGGCCCGCGAGCGCCCTGCTGACCGGCAACGGCGTCGCGTTCGTCCTCCGCGTACCGGGCACGGAGCACGGCGACTGGTGGAGCCTGCAGGGCTGGTGGATCTTCGCCGGCACGGCGGCGGTGGCCATCCTTTCGAAGCACCTGATCCGCTTCCGCGGGCATCACATCTTCAATCCGTCGAACATCGGGCTCGTGCTCTGCTTCGTGGTGCTCGGCCCCACCCGGGCCGACCCGCTGGCGCTCTGGTGGGGCCCGATGTCGCCGTGGCTGGTGCTCGCACTCGCGATCATCCTCATCGGCGGGCTCGCGATCCTTTCCCGGCTGCATCTGCTCGGGATCGCGGTCGGCTTCTGGCTCGCCTTCACCGCCGGCATCGCCGTGATCGCGGCGAGCGGCCACGAGATGACCGCACGGTGGCACCTCGGCCCCATCACCGGGTTCGAGTTCTGGCGGGTGCTCGTGTTCTCGCCCGAGGTCCTGATCTTTCTCTTCTTCATGATCACGGACCCGAAGACAACTCCCACCGGCCGGGTGGGGCGCCGTGTCTACGCCGTCTCGGTCGCGCTTCTCGCGGTGCTGTTGATCGCACCGCAGTCGACCGAGTTCTGGACGAAGGTCGCCCTTCTCGGCGCCCTCACGATCGTCTGCGCGGCGCGACCGGTGGTCGAGGCACTCGCCCCGCGCCTGCGGCCCGCCTTCCAGGCTCCGGGGCGACCTGCTCTCGGGGCGCTTGCGCTCGCGGGGGCGGCAGTCTTTGCCGGCGCACTCGTGGTCGCCGGCATTCCCGCCCGCCCGGGCGTCGCCGTCGCGAGCCCGGCGATCGCGGACGCGAGCAGCCTGCCGCCGGTGACGGTGGCTGCGTCCAAAGGAGTTGCGACACAGATCGACCGGCCGCTCGCGCAACGGATCGCCCATGACCTCGTCGCCGACCTCCGCATCGAGGCAGACGCACTACGCAGACGCGACAAGAGCCGTGCGGCGGCCGCCGCCGGCGGCGTTCGCCTGCAAGGCCTCTGGCTGCAGATCAGTCAGGCGGGCAATCGGGCGATCCTGGTTCCGGAGCGCCACGTGAGCCGCCTTCAGCTCAACCTCGAGGCTGCGGTCGGCCAGGATCCTCCGCTCGTGATCGCCACCGCAACCGGCACGGAGCGACTCGTCACCGTCGAGGGCTCACCGGCGACGGTCGCGTTCCGCGGCAACGAGACGCCGTTCAGCCGGACGCTCGAGCTCCAACTCGACCACGGTCGCTATCTGATCGTCGGCTCGCGCGGCGGCACCCCGGAGGCGGTCGCTCCCGGGTCGTCCGCGCAGCTCGTATCATCGGGCCTCGGCGGCACGAAGCTCCAGGATGTCGCCCCTCAGGTCGCAGTCAACTTCCATCAGAGCGCGTTCCATTCTCCACAGACGATCGACCCGGCCGGGATGATGAGCGGTGGCGTCTGCTGGATCGACGTCGACAACGACGGCTGGCTCGACCTGTTCGCGACCAACTCCTACGCGGATAGCGACTACGCCTACTGGCAGGCACACGGCGGCCTCCCCCGCAGCGCGCTCTACCACAACGTGAACGGGAAGTTCACGGACGTCAGCCGCTCGTCGGGAGCCGGCGTGCAGATACGGGGCAACGGCTGCGTCGCCGCCGATCTCAACGGCGACGGCTTCAGCGACCTCTATGTCACCGCCGCCGGGTACGACGCCCTGCTCTGGAACGACGGCAAGGGCCACTTCACCGAGGGCGCCCAGGCAGCCGGCATCAAGGCGTGGGGATGGCATTCGGGCGCGGCCGTGGGCGACATTAACGGCGACGGCCGGCCCGACGTGTTCGTCTCGGGCTATACCGATGTCAACGCACCGGTGGGCTCGGCTTCGGGGTTCCCGAGCACCTACGCCGGCGTTCGCGATCTGCTCTATCTCAACAATGGGAACGACAGGAACGGTCACGCCACCTTCCGCGAGGTCGGCGAGGGACTGCACGTCGACTCTGGAACACCCGAGCACGGTCTCGGTGCCGTATTCACGGACGCCAATGCCGACGGCCGTCTCGACCTCTACGTCGCGAACGACACCGACCCGAACCGCCTTTACCTAAACGTGCTCTGGCCCGGCGGCGTGAAGGCCGACCCGTTGGGTCTCGGCTTCCGGCTGGAGGAGCGGGCCTCAAAGGCAGGCATCGCCGACTCGCATGCCGGCATGGGGATAGCTGCCGCCGACTACAACGGCGACGGCCGGCCCGACCTGCTCGTCACCAACTCGCACAAGGAGCTGCACGCCGTTTTCGCAAGCGAACCGCCCTCAGGCATGATGCCCCGCTACGCCGATGCCCGGTCGGACATCGCACCCGCGTTCGACACCAGCCTCGCCGGGTGGGGCGTCTCGTGGGTGGATCTAGACAACGATGGCAACCTCGACCTCATGGTCGCCAACGGTGCCATCCCGATGATCGGGATCGCTCAGAGCGCCGAGCCGGTCCAGGCCTTCGAGAACCTAACCGGGCACGGCCATCCCGGTGAGTTCGCCGCTGCAAGCGCGGCCGTCGGCCTCACAAGCCTTCCCCATCTCAATGGCCGCGGCCTTGCGGCTGCCGACTTCGACAACGACGGTAACGTCGACATCGCAGTCAGCTCGATCGGCGGAAAGCTGGCGCTGCTCCGAAACACCGGCGCCAAGAACAACTGGCTCGAGGTGAAGCTCCCCGTCTTCGCACCCGGCGCGATCGTCACCGCCGTCCTTCCCGACGGCCGACGCCTCGTCCAGGAGATCCATGCCGGCAGCAGCTACCTCTCCTCGGAGGACCCACGTGCGCACTTCGGTCTCGGTCAGGCCAAGACCGTGCAGGAGTTGATCGTCCGGTATCCGGGAGGCCGGACGACGAGGCTCGGCGCGGTGGCCGCCAATCAGGTCTTGTCGGTCGGGCGGTAGCGCGCCCGGCTACATGCCCATCGCGTGGTAGCCCGAGTCGACGTACAGCATCGTCCCGGTCACGTTCACCGCATCGTCGGAGAGCAGATACGCGGCGGCGCCGCCGACATCGTCCGCAGCGATGTGGCGGTGGAGCGGCGCCCGCTGCTCGAACATCTCCTCCATCGTGGTGAAGCCGGCGATCGAACGGGCGGCAAGCGTGCGGACGGGACCGGCGGAGACAGCGTTGACGCGAATTCCGCTCTGGCCGAGATCCCAGGCGAGGTATCGCATGCTCGCGTCGAGGGTCGCCTTTGCGACACCCATCACGTTGTAATGCGGCACCGCCCGGACGCCGCCGAGGTAGGTCATCGTCACGATGGAGCCGCCGCCGCGGGCCTGCATCAACGGCTCGGCGGCCTTCGCGCAGGAGACGAGCGAGTAGGCGGAGATGTCGACCGCCATCCAGAAGCGATCGCGTGGCGTGTCGATGAACCTCCCCTCGAGATCTTCTGCGGCCGCGAACGCGACCGAGTGCACGAGCAGGTCGAGGCCGCCGCCGAACGCCTCGCCGGCCTCGGCGAGCACGCGGGTGACGTCGTCGTCCGAGCGCACGTCGCACTCCGTCACGAGCTTCGCGCCGACCGAGTCGGCAAGCTCGCGAACGCCCTTCTCGATTCGCTCACCCTGAAAGGTGAACGCGAGCTCGGCGCCCTCCTCGTGCAGTCGCTTGGCGATCGCCCACGCGATCGACCGCTTGTTGGCGACCCCGAGGATCAACGCCTGCTTGCCTTCGAACCTCCCGGCCATGCAACGATCCTACTGTGACGAACATGAAGCGCGTGCTTTCAGGCCTGGACGGCGACCGAGGATGGAGGACTGAGCGTGAGTGAGCAACGGCATCCCGGCGCCCCCCACGCAGCCGTCATCGGGCCAAGAGTCGCCGTCGTGACGGGAGCCTCCTCCGGCATCGGCGAGGCAACCGCACGCGCGCTAGCCCGTCGTGGGTGGCGCTGTGTGCTCCTCGCACGGCGGGGTGACCGCCTGCGCCAACTCGCCGAGGAGCTCAACGGTGAGGTCGAGGTGTGCGACGTCGGTGATCGTGACGCGGTGGAGGCGACCGCGGCTCGCGTGCTGGCCCGGCATCCCCAGGTTCATCTCCTCGTGAACAATGCGGGGATCGCGGCACGCCGCACGTTCGACGAAGTCGACCTCGACGTCGTCGAGCAGGTCGCACGTGTGAATTACCTCGGCGGGGTCTGGGTCATGCGTTCATTCCTCCCGGGCCTCGAGCTCGCGGCCCGGACAGGTCGCTCGCACATCGTCAACGTCGTCTCCATCGCCGGGGCCGTCGCGTTCGCCCCCTCGGGTGCCTACGCGGCAGCCAAGCACGCGCAACTTGCTTTCTCCCGCTCGCTCCGGGCGACGTTGCGCGGGACCGGCGTCGAGGTGCATACGATCCTGCCGGGATACGTTCAGACCGAGGGGTTCCCGCAGAAGCCGCTGCTCGAGCATCGCGTTCTGCGCCACATCGTCGTCCAACCGGAGCGGGTTGCGGAGACGATCGTGAAAGCGGTCGAGCGGGGCCGTAGTGAAGTCGTCGTGCCGTGGTTTCCATACCGTCCGGCGATCGTGCTCCACGGGCTCGCCCCTGTGCTCGTGTCGCGCCTCGGTGCGCGGGTCGTGCGGAAGAGTCGCGCGTTCCAGGCGAAGGCGGCAGAGCGTTCGCCGGGTGACGCATGACGGGCGCACCCGCACCGCTCCGCGTCGCCGTCGTCACCGGGGCGTCATCCGGGATCGGCGAGGCGACGGCGCGGCTGCTGGCAAAGCGAGGCTGGCACTGTGTTCTCCTCGCTCGGCGCGAGGACGTGCTCCGAAGCCTGGCGGCGGAGATCGGCGGGGAGGTCGAGGGCTGCGACGTCGCCGACCGAGAAGCCGTCGCTCGCACCACCTCGCGGATTCTCGAACGGCACCCCGCCGTGCACCTGCTCGTGAACAGCGCCGGCATTCTGGCCCGCGGGAGCTTCATCGACGCACCGCTCGAGCTCGTCGAACGGGCTTTGGCGGTCAACTACCTGGGCGGCGTCTGGATGACCCGGGGACTACTGGACGGGTTGCGAGAGGCTGCGAGAACGGGCAGGCACGCGCACATCGCCACGGTTGCGTCGGTCGGCGGCTCGATCGTGTTCAGCCCGGCCGCACCCTACTCGGCGTCGAAACACGCCCAGGTCGCGTTCTCCCGGTCCCTCAGGGTGTCGCTTCGCGACAGCGGGATCGATGTGCACACCATCCTGCCGGGGTTCGTGACCACACCGGGATTCCCCCATCCGACGGTCTTCGCCACCCGGCTCGGCAGGCATTTCGTCGTCGGACCCGATCGCGTCGCGCGGGAGATCCTCTCCGCGATCGAGCACGGGAAGGCGGAGGTGACCATTCCGTGGTTCCCGTACGGTCTCGGGGCCATCGCGCAGGCGATCGCGCCGACCCTCACGACGAGGGTCCTCCGCGAGGCCGAGTACCCCGACGACCTCGCGTAGATGGCGCTCCCAGAGGCTCTTCAGGCCGGAATCGACGAACTTGCGGGCGGGTTCGAGCCGCGCGAGCTGGAACGATCAGCTCGAACGCTTTCGGAGGTGTATCGCGCCGGAGGCCCACCGGCCTCGCGGGCGGCGCACACGGCCCGGGAGGTGGCGGCGTACCTCGCTACCCGAGCTCCGGCAACGTATGCCGCCGTCGCAGAGGTCTTTCGCCAGATGCGTCTCCGGCGGCCTGACTGGGAGCCCACGTCCGTGCTCGATCTCGGAGCTGGTCCGGGAGTTGCGGCCTGGGCGGCCGTCGAGACGTGGCCCACCATCGCGACCGTCCGTCTCGTCGAGGCGGAGCCGGAGATGGTGCGTGCCGGGAAGTCCCTCGCCGCAGACGGCTGCGAGGCAGTGCGAGCGGCGACCTGGACCGTGGCCGACGCGGCCGGAGCCGAGCCGAAGGCGGATCTCGTGATCGCGTCGTATCTGATCGGTGAGCTCGATCCGGCTGCACTCGACGGTTTCTCCCGACACGTGTGGAGCCTCGCTGCCGACACCCTCACGATCGTCGAGCCCGGCACGACTGCGGGATACGAGCGCGTGCTCGCGACGCGCGACGCGGTGATCGAGGCAGGTGGTACGACGCTCGCGCCCTGCCCGCACGACACACGCTGCCCACTGCCCGATGGAGACTGGTGCCACTTCGCGACGCGCCTATCTCGGAGCCCGACGCACCGCCGAACCAAGGGGGGAGAACGCGGCTTCGAGGACGAGAAGTTCGCGTACGTCGTCCTGTGCCGCGCGCCGCACTCGCGACCCGAGGCGCGGGTGCTCCGGCGACCCGCTCTGCGGCCCGGCCACGTCGTCCTCGACCTCTGCACTCCCTCCGGTCTCGACCGACGCACCGTGACCCGCCGCGAGGGTGGCGAGTACCGTCGCGCGCGCAAGTTGCGGTGGGGGGACGCCGTGTGAATCGCGTCACCCGCGCCGCGAGATGATGCCTGGCCTCTAGTGAGGGCTGAACGACGTTGCACCCGAAACACCCGGGCGCGCGAAGCGCGGCCCTTCAGGATCACGCCCGTAAGGGCGTGCAGCAAGCATTGAGCGGGGCTTGCTGCAACGATCATCTCGGGTCAACGTTGCAGCAAGCCCCACATAGCGGTCGGCATGTGGGGCTGACCAAACCTTGCGCCCGAAACCCGGGCGCGCGAAGCGCGGCCCTTCAGGATCACGCCCGTAAGGGCGTGCAGCAAGCATTGAGCGGGGCTTGCTGCAACGATCATCTCGGGTCAACGTTGCAGCAAGCCCCGCTAGGCGAGGCCGCCGCGCTTGCGGGCGACATACCACCCGATCTCGACCTCGTAGACGGCGCCCGGCGCCATGCCGCTCACCCGCCGCCGCTCCTCGCCCACGAGGCCCACGAGGTCGAGGTAGCGCTCGAGGTCGCGCTGCTCCGGCGCGATCTCGTTCGTCAGAACGTCGAGATCGTTGACATCGAGCAGGCTCCGGATGTCCTGGTCGGGCAGGAGCCGTGTATGAGAGGGATCGCGCGCCTTCTCGAACCGGTCCGTCTCGGCCGAGACGACAGGGTCGACGAAGCCCAGCTGGTCGATGAGGAGGATCCGGCCTCCCGGACGGGTCACGCGGGCCAACTCGGAGACGACGAGCTCCGGGCGCCGTGCGTGGTGGAGGACACGCATGCAGCCGACGATGTCGAACGAGCCGTACGCGAACGGCAACGCGGTCGCATCGCCGACCACCAGCTCGCAGTTGGCAGGAGCGAGCCGCCGGCCGGCGTCGACGAGGTCTGACGAGAGATCGACGCCGACGACGCTCTCGACGAACGGCGCCAGCGCGAACGCGAGAGCGCCCGCCCCGCAGCCGCTGTCGAGAGCGCGCTCCGTCCCGTCGAAGGGCGCGAGCAGCCGTTGCACGTGGCCCCGGAGCTCGGCTGCGCGTTCCTCCTGGATCGCCACGCGATATCCCACCACGTCACTCATCGACGACCTCACGCTCCGATCGGGCTGCCCGCGAGACGATCCCGCAGGCGATCTCATACGGGATCGTGCCTGAAACGCGCGCGTGCTCCTCGATCAGGACACCGTCGCCGATCAGCGTCACGGGGTCGCCCACGCCGACTGCCTCGGGCACGACCACAGCGAGGGCGTCCATCGACACCGTCCCGACGACCGGCGATCGCTCCCCCGCGACCACGACGTCCGTTCCCGTCATGTCGCGCCGAAAGCCGTCCGCATAGCCGACCGGCACGATGCCGATCCTGGTGGGCGCGGCCGCGGTGAAGCGGCGCCCATAGCCTGTGCTCTCGCCGGGTGCGAGCGTCTTCACGAGCGCGACGGCGGACTCCCAGCGCAACGCCGGCCGCAGGCCGTCGGCTGCCGGGTCGGTGCCGAAGGGTGAGATGCCGTAGAGGGCGATGCCGCAGCGGACAGCGTCGAGGTGGGCGGCAGGGTGGCGAAGCGTGCCGGCGCTGTTCGCGATGTGCCGCGGCAGATGCGCGTACGGCTCGGTCGCCGCGAGGAACCGCGCGAGCTGTGCCTCCGTGAACTCCGGGTCGGTGTCGGCCACGGCGAAATGGCTCATGAGACCGACGACACCGGATCCGGGAGCGGCGAGCTCCGAGAGCCCCCAGCGTCCCATGCCGGTGTCGAGCTTCAGGTGAACCGCAACGTCGTCAGGGACGGGGCCGGCGGAAACGCACAGCTCGATCCGGGCTCGGCGGGCCTCGGCCACCTCCGCCGGCGTCGCCGGGCCGAGAAGCACCACGCGGGCAGACGGCAGGACGTCGCGGAGCTCGAGCGCCTCGCCGAGTGTCGCCACACCCAGCGTGGTCGCACCGGCCTCCAGAGCCGCGCGCCCGACGTCGACCGCCCCGTGCCCATACCCGTCTGCCTTGACCACCGCCCACAGCTCCGCGCCGCCGAGCAGGCCGAGGAGCGCGCGCACGTTTTCGCGGATGGCGCCGAGGTCGACGGTGACGAGGGAGCGGGGCACGTCGTGCATTGTGGCGATCACACGTCGACCGTCAGGCCGTCCCAGGCGAATCGGATGTTCCTGCCGTCCCCCTGCAACTGCTTCTCGACTCGAAGCAGCTCGTCGTACGAGATGCAGTCCATCTCCTCGACATGGCTCAAAACGACCTGACCTGCGTCGAGCCGGGCGACGATGTCGAGCGTCTCGGCGAACGTCGCCTCGTACACGAGGACGGGATGATCGGCATGAATCAGGCGCTCGCCTGTGAAGAGATCGAACTCACAGATTCCCATCGGCAGCACGGCCAGGTCACAGCCGATCGCCTCGGGCGGCGGCGACCAGCCGTTGAGCTCGTCCATCGCCACGAGGAGTCGTCGTGTCCCTCCCGTCAGCTCGAAGGCGTAGACGTAGTCCTCGGCAAGTCGGAATGGACGCACCGTGACGCCCCCGATCTCGACGGTCTCGCCGTCGTGCAGCTCGTGGACCCGGATCCAGCCACGGTCGCGCATGAACTCGAGGTGAGCCATCCCTCCGAGCCACACGCGAAAGTCGTTGGCGACCTGCTCCGGGAGGTACACGTCGGTGACGAGCGGATGCTTCGCCTCCCGGGGCCAGGTGCGGAAGTCGCCGTTGCGGGTCTCCCAGACTCGGCGCCCCATCGTGTGGTCCGGATGCCAGTGCGAGTAGAAGCACGCCGCGATGTCGCCGATCCCCGCCCGCTCGAGTTGTGACTTCGACTCCTCAGGGGTGTCGAAGAGGATGTTCGGGCCGTGCACGAAGGTCGACGGACCGGTGCGTGCGGAGCGGCCGCCCTTATCGCGGGCCTCGACGCAGACGCGACAGCGACAGCCCGGGCGTGGGATCGTCGCCGCGCCGCCCGAGCCAAGGATCTCGACCCTCACCCGTTCGAGGCTACCACTGCCCCGGCGGTGTGCCGGAGCCCGCGATCAGGACAACACCCGCGGCAGCGCGGCGACGACGTCACCTGCAACGAGCCCTGCCTGATGAGGGGCGGCAGCACCCGCAAGCCCGTGGGCCGTGGCGGCGGCCGCGGCGGCCGTGACGGGATCGAGCCCCTTGGCCAGGAACGCCGCCACCACCCCCGTCAGCACGTCGCCGGTCCCGGCCGTGGCGAGCGACGGAGGGCCGGCGTCGCAGACGACCGGGCCGCCGTCCGGAGACTGCACGATCGAGCCTGCCCCCTTCAGCAACACGACGGCGTCGAAGCGCTCGGCTCCCTCCCGGGCAGCCTCCAGCCGGTGGCTGTCGACCCACGCGGAATCACGGCCGAGGAGTCGCCCGAGCTCACCCGCGTGAGGTGTCAGCACCGTCGGGTGGGCGCGCGGCGCCGGTCGGAGGCCGAAGAGCGCGTCTGCATCGACGACGACCGGAAGCTCGAGGCGCTCGAGCAGGCGGGTCACGAGAGCGTGTGCTTCGTTCGTTCGCCCGAGGCCCGGTCCGACGGCGACGGCGTCGGCGCGATCCGCCTCGGCCATGATCACTTCCTCCGCATCCTCCCAGTCGAAGCCACGTTTGACGGGTTCGATCGCCAGCCCCTCGACCACCGAGAGGCATTCGCGCGGGACGGCGATCGTGACGTAGCCGGCATCCGCACGCAGGGCCGCCATCGCTGTGAGGACGGGCGCGCCCGTCGTCCCGCGGGCGCCACCGACGACGAGCACGACGCCCGCGGTGAACTTGGAGTCGCGTGCAGCGCGGCGCGGCACCTGCTGGAGCAGGGCGGTGGTGGCGCGACGGGCGGCAGTCTCGAGGGGCCCGAGGCCGATATCGGCAACGACGACCTCGCCGGCGTGGAAGCGTCCGGGGCCGACGAGGAGCCCGATCTTGCGCTGCTGAAAGGTGACGGTGAGCGCCGCGTTCACGGCGATGCCCCCGACCTCGCCCGTCGAGGCGTCGACGCCCGAGGGCAGGTCGACGGCGACAACCGGTAGCCCGGCGGCGTTGATTCGCTCGATCAGGGCCACCGCCTCCGGCCGCGGTACCCCGGAGAACCCGGTGCCGAACAGCGCGTCGACCACCACGTCACACCCTTCAACGGCGTCGGTCTCGACGGCCTCACGGCCCGCCTCGCGCAGCACACGCGCCGAGATCCGCCCATCGCCACCGTTCGCACCGCCGCCGCAGACGACCGCGAAGCGCCGAGCGTCGGGGTATGCCCGCATCGCCTCGCGTGCGACCGCGGCACCCGCCCGCTCCATCAGGTCGGGTGCAGTGGCGGGGAACCCGGGGTACGACTCCTCCGCTGCGCGCATCTCCGCCGCCGTGCAGAGCGCCTCGTAGCCCGGCTCACTCACGGATATCACGACGCGAGCTGCACGACACAGCTGGCGCCCGCCATCGTGTGCGAGTGCGTCAGAGAGACGTCGATCTCGCGCATGCCTACCCGTTCTGCGAACCCGGCGGTGCGACCCGTCAAGGTCACGCCCGGCTTGGGCGGACCTACGATCTCGATGTCCTTCCAGGTGAAGCGAACACCGCACCCGAGCGCCTTGCCGACCGCTTCCTTGCCGCAGAACCGGGCCGCATAGCTCTCCGCAGGGTGGCGCCGCGTCTCGCAGTACTCCTGCTCGGCCTTCGTGAAGCAGCGGTCGCGGAACCCCGGCCGCTCGAGTGCCCGGACGATGCGCTCGATCTCGATCAGGTCGGTGCCGATCTTGACCGGCACTACAGCGACCGCTCGAGCCACTCGGGGAACTGCGCGACCGAGCTGAGCACGATCTCGGGTACCAGGCCGGAGTCGTCGAGGGTCTCGGGCCTGAACTTGCCGGTGCGGACGAGCGCCGTCCGCATCCCGAAGAGCTGGGCCCCGCGGACGTCTGCCTCGACGTCGTCGGTCACCATCCACGTCAGCTCGGGCTCCGCCCCGAGCGCGTCGAGGGCAGCTGCGAAGTAGGCCGCACTCGGCTTGCCGAGGACGGTGGCATCGACTCCCGTCGAGTACTCGAGCCCCGCCACGAACGCGCCCGCGTCGAGAAGCGGCCCCCGGCTCGTCTGCCACCACTTGTTCTTGTGCAGGCAGTACAGCTCGGCACCTAGCTGGAGCTCGGCGAATGCGCGACCGAGGTTCATCCACGAGAACACCTGGTTCGGCTCGGTCGTCTCGTCGCAGCCGCCGAGAAGCACCGCGTCGGCGTGATCGCCGACGAGCTCGATCCCCTCGAGGTCTGGCACGATCGCCCCCATCACGAGCGCGAACACGCGCTTCCCGGCGAGCTCGCGGGCCGCAGCGCGTGGTGTCGTTTGAAGCTCGTCGTCGTCCAATTCGTATCCGAGCAGTCGAAGGTCCTCGGCGAGCATCGCGCGGGGCCGGGTGGAGTTGTTCGTCACGAAGCGGAGGGCATGGCCCTGGCGGCGGAGCCGGGCGACGGCCTCGACGGCGCCGGGAATCGGCTCGCCGGAGACATGGAGGACGCCGTCGACGTCGAGCAGGATGCAGGCCATGGGCGCCATTCTCCCAGACGGGCGTGGTGGTTGACGGAACGGCAGCGGCCGGGGGCGCTACCGTCTGCTCATGAGCGCAGGTCACGCGCACGATCACGCCCACGGCGCGGGCGGCCGTCATCTTCACGGGGCGACGAACAGCTCGTTGCGGTCGCTCACGATCGCGCTCGTCCTCAACGCCGCCTACACGCTCGTCGAGGCCATCGCCGCAATCCTGGCGGGGAGCCTCTCGCTCCTCGCCGACGCCGGCCACAACCTGTCCGACGTGGTTGCGTTGAGCGTTGCCGCCGGAGCCGTGCTGCTCGCGCGGAGACCCGCGACGCCGAACCGTAGCTTCGGCTTCAGGAGGGCGGAGATCCTGGCCGCCCTGGTGAACGCCGTCTCGTTGATCGTGATCGCGATCATCGTGTTCGTCGGCGCTGCCCGACGGTTCGCCGACCCGCCTGATGTACCCGGAGGCTGGCTGATCGCGGTCGCGGCCGTCGGCCTGTTGGTCAACGTGATCGGAGCGGTCGCCGTCTTCCGTCCCGGAGGGCGTGATGTCAACCTCCGAGCCGCCTACGTGCATCTCGTCGGCGACGCGCTCGGCTCGATCGGCGTCATAGTGACCGGCATCGTCATCGTCACGACCGGCTGGCGGTACGCCGACCCTCTCGTCGGCGTGCTGATCGGCATTTTCCTGATCGTCAGCTCGTGGGGCGTGCTCCGGGAGTCGACGCTCGTCCTGCTGGAAGCCACGCCGAAAGGGCTCGACGCGCAGGAGATCGGCCGGGCGATCGCGGCGCAGCGAGGCGTGGTCGAGGTCCACGATCTCCACGTCTGGCAGATCACGAGCGGTTTCCCCTCCCTCTCCGCTCACATCCTCGTGCGGGAGGGTGACGACTGCCACGGCATTCGCCGCGCCGCCGAGAGCATGCTCGCCGATCGGTTCGCGATCACCCACACGACGTTGCAGGTCGACCACGAGCACGATGGTGCCTTGCTGACGATCTCGCCCGCGTCCCGCCCGTGAGCGACGGAGTGGAGCGCGTCGGACGCCGCGTCACACGTTCCGTCGTGCTGCCGCTGTCGGAGATCGAGTTTCGTGTCTCGCGATCGAGCGGCCCTGGCGGACAGCACGCGAACACGGCCGCGACGAGGGTCGAGGCGGTGTTCGACGTCGCGGAGTCGACTGCCCTGACCGAAACCCAGAAGCGACGGGTCGTTGCGCGCTCCGGTCCGGTCCTGCGCGCGATCGCCCAGGACGAGCGGAGCCAGGCACGCAACCGTGAGCTCGCGATCGACCGCCTCGTGACCCGGCTCGCCGAGGCGCTGCGGGTGGAGCGCCGGCGGGTGCCGACACGGCCGTCACGCGCCGCGAAGGAGCAACGGCTGGAAGCCAAGAAGCGGCGGGGGACGACGAAGCGCCTCCGCCGGGTCGACGACAGTGAGTGAGCTCGAGCCGGCAAGGATGCGTCCGCTTCTTCGCGGCTCGTTCGGAGAACCGTATCTCTACGCCGTCGAGACGACCTCGACTCAGGACGTGCTCCGCGAAGGCGACCTCCCACACGCCGCCGTCGCCGTCGCCGAGCATCAGACGGCGGGGCGTGGGCGCTCGGGCCGGCGCTGGGACGACGCCCCCTCGGCTGCGTTGCTCTGCTCGGTGCTGTTGCGACCACCCGCGACCGCGCAACCGGCCCAGATCTCTCTCGTGGCCGGCCTCGCGACCGCCGCCGCGATCGAGCAGGAGGCCGGGGTCGATGCTCTCGTGAAATGGCCGAACGACGTGCTCGTCGGCGGACGCAAGGTGGCCGGAATCCTGCTCGAGGCGTCCGGCGGAATAGTCGTCTGCGGCGTCGGGATCAACGTCAACCAGGAGGAGCCGGACCTGCCCACAGCGACGCGTCTGCCGGCAACGTCCCTCCGAATCGCCGCCGGACGGCCCTTCGACCGAGGCATCGTCCTGGTCTCGGTGCTGGCCGAGCTCGAACGCCGATACGAGGACTGGCTGGCCGGTGGGCTCGCGAGCCTCGCCGCCGAGCTCGAACAGCGCAATGCGCTCCGCGGTCGGCGCGTACGGGTGGGCGGCCGTGAGGGCAGGGCCGGGATGATCGCTCCCGACGGACGTCTCACCGTCGCGCTCGATCAGGGCGGCGCGATCCTCGTCGAGAGCGGCGAAGTCGAGTGGGGCGTCTAGGCGTCGGGAAGCCCGGCGTCCAGAAGCACAGCCCAGTCCTCCGGCGTATTCGCGTTCGCGGCCGAGCGCAGGCCCGGATCGGCCACGGCCAGGTCCGCGTTCTCGAGCAACTCCTGCTCGGGCAACTCCCGCACGGCACAGGCGCGCGGGATATCGCTCAGACCAAGCAGACCGCGGCCGAGCAGTACACCGAGCTCCTCGACGATCGCGGTTCGGTAAGCCGCGAGCAGCGGCTGAGGACGGCCGCGGATCACCGGCACGACTGCGTCGTCGTCGTCACGCAACGCCTCGCACACGGCTCGAACGAAAGCGGGCACGAGAAGCGGTGTGTCAACGCCGCAGGCGAACGCGACTTCGGCCTGCCCGGCGAGCGCACCGAGGCCCGCGCGCAGTCCCGCGAGCGGCCCGCCGTGGGCAACGGCGTCATCGACGACGATCGCCTCGAGCCGCGGCAGCTCCTGCCCAGGGGCGCGAACGACGCAGACCGGCCCTCCGGCGACACCACCCCGAACGACCTCGACCGTATGGGCGACCGCCGAGGTGCCGTGCCAGTCGAGCAGCGCCTTCGGCCGTCCCATCCGGCTCGATCGGCCGCCCGCGAGGACGACCGCCCCTACTCCCATCTCAACCGGGGTCGCGCGCCTGCACGTGCTGGAAGCCGAAGCGCCCCTTGATGCAGAGGTTGCCGCGCGTGACGTCGTGGTCGTCGGGGCTCGTCACCTTGACGATCGTGTTGTCCTGCACGTGGAGCTCGAGGTTGCAGCCGACGCCGCAGTACGGGCACACCGTCGTCGTCACCACCTGCTCGTCCTCCCGCCAGTCACCCTCCTCACGCAGCTCGTGCTCCGAGCGGAACATCAGCGCACCCGTAGGGCAGACCGCGATGCAGTTGCCGCAGTACACGCATGCGGACTCCGGCAGCTCGGCAACGTACTCGGTCGAGATCCGCGCGTCGAAGCCGCGCCCCGCGACGTGGATCGCAAACGTGTTCTGATACTGCTCGCCGCAGGCGTCGACGCACTTGTAACAGAGGATGCACTTGGAGTAGTCGCGAACGTAGAGCTCGTTGTCGATCTTGATCGGCGCGTGCACCGTTGCGGCGGTCTGACCGTCCGGCTCGACGTGGTGCCCGGTGCGCTTGCGGTCGCGCTCCGGATCCGGCGGAGCTGGAGGCCCGAACCGCTCCGGCCGGGCCGCGTAGCGCGCGAGGTAGGCGGCGGCCACGTCCGTGGTCGAGAGGTCGACCGACGAGGCGAGCAGCTCGAGCACGAGCTTCCGCGAGTGACGGACGCGTTCGGAGTCGGTCTGCACCTTCATCCCGGGCTCGGCCTTCCGCGAGCAGGCGGGCGCGAGCACACGCGCGCCCTCGATCTCGACGACGCAGACGCGGCAGGCATTGGCGGGCTCGAGCGTGTCGCCGTAACAGAGCGTCGGCGTGTCGATGCCGAGGCGGCGGCAGGCTCCGAGGATGGTTTCTCCCTCGAAGACGCGCACGGAGCGACCGTCGATCTCGAGCTCGATCATCCGGCGCGGAGCGAGGAGGACGTCGGTCACGAGAACACCCCGAGTCGCCCGATTGCCGACTCGATAGCGCTCGAGGCGGTCTGCCCGAGGCCACAGATCGACGCGTCGCGCATGCACTGGCCAACCTCCGCGATCACCGCCAGCTCGCGCTCGACGCCGCCGATGGTCTTTCCCGAGACGAGCCGCGCCAGTGATTCCTGCTGCCGCACGGTCCCGACGCGGCAGGGGACGCACTGGCCACACGATTCGTTGCGGAAGAACGCGGCGATCCGCATCAACAGGCGCGGCAGGTCGACTGTCGTGTCGAGCACGAGGACGACCCCCGATCCGAGCGTGGTCTTCGCCTCGCGCGCCGCCTCGAACGTGAGCGGAAGGTCGAGCTCGTCCGGTCGCAGGAAGCCGCCCGCCGCGCCGCCGATGAGGATGCATTGGAGCTCCTTCCCGCCCACCACACCTCCCGCGAGCTCGAGCAGCTCGCGAAGCGTGATGCCGAACGGCACCTCGTACACGCCGGGACGCTCGACATGGCCGGAGAGACAGAAGAGCTTGGTCCCGGTCGAGCCATCCGTCCCGGTCTCGGCGAACGAGGGCCCCGAGCGCGAGACGATGTCGAGGACGTTGACGAGCGTCTCGACGTTGTTGACGACGGTCGGCTTGCCGAACAGCCCCTCGACGACCGGGAACGGCGGCTTGTTGCGCGGCTCGCCGCGGTTTCCCTCGATCGACTCGAAGATGGCGGTCTCTTCCCCGCAGATATAGGCACCCGCGCCTTTGCGGACCTCGATCTCGAAGGTGAATCCCTCGCCGAGCACGTCGCCGCCGAGGAACCCGCGTCTTCGTGCCTCGGCGAGCGCGTTCTCGAAAGCGTGCTGCGGCTCCGGGTACTCGCCCCGGATGTAGACGTAGCCTCGTTCGCAGCCGGTCGCGTACGCCGCAACGGTCATCGCCTCGATCAGCGCGAAGGGGTCACGTTCCATGATCACCCTGTCTTTGAACGTGCCCGGCTCGGATTCGTCGGCGTTGCAGACGAGATAGTGCGGGCGGACGGGCTGTCGGGCGACCGCGTCCCACTTGATGCCTGTCGGGAACGCGGCGCCGCCCCGACCCTGCAGCTTCGAGTCCTGGAGCTCGCGGATGACCCACTCGGGGCCGAGTTCGATCGCTCGCCGCAACGCGGCATAGCCGCCGTGGGCGCGGTACTCGTCGAGGCTGACCGAGTTCACCGAGGCGGCGCGACGGAGCAGGCGCAGGGTCGGATCGCCGGCCTGCGGCAGCACGGTCACCGGCGCCGGTCCGGGCTCACCGCCCGCGAGCACGTCGAGCACGGCGCCTGCCGTGGTCGGGGCGAGCGTTCGCTCGTGGGCCTCCGGGCCGGCGTCCCCGACGAGGGCGGCAGGGGCGCGGTCGCACTGGCCGAGGCAAGGGCTGCGGTACCAGGTCGTCGAACCGTCCGCAGACAGCTCACCCTCGCCCCCGAACCGCTCCTCGAGCTGGGCGATCAACTCGTCGGAGCCGTTGCAGCGGCAAGCGATGTCCTCGCAGACGTGCACGACGCGGGGAGGCCGAGGGTCGACCGCGAGCATCGCGTAGAACGTGGCGACGCCGTAGGCGTCGGCGGGAGGCAGCAGCAACCGCCGGCAGAGCTCGTTGAGCCCGCCCGGGCTGATCCAGCCGATCCGCTCCTGCAGCGCCCAGAGCGCCGGCAGCAGCAGATGGCGCCGCCCGCGCGCCTCGTGGCCCGAGCTGGCGGTGTTGCCGGCAGGCCCGTCGAGACGCGCACCGCCGTCCCACCCGTCGCGGGCGGGCCCGAGCACGGTGTCGAGCGCCGTGCTCTCGGCGGCCGTCGGCTCGGCACCGGGGACGAGATGAATATCCATTACGGCTGCCCGCCCACGCCTGCCGGCTCGGCGACGCCCGCCTGCTCCTCGCGTTCTGCGGATTCGAGCTTCTCGACCCTGATCGCCGCCGCCTTGAACTCGGCCGTCCCCGACTTCGGATCGGTGGCGTCGATCGTGAGCTGATTGGTGTCCACCTGATCGGGGAAATGGAACGTCATGAATGCGAGTCCCGGCCGCAGGGACGCGTCGATCCTGACGGGCGCCTCGACCGAGCCGCGGCGCGAGGAGACACGGGCGACTTCCCCGTCGGCGAGCTCCAGCCGCTCGGCGTCCTCCGGCGAGAGATCGAGCGACTCGCCGCGGTGGAGCGGGGAGCGGTAGAGGTTCGTCTGCGCCCCGGTGTTGTACGACTCGAGCCGGCGGCCGGTCGTGAGGCGGATCGGGTATTCGGCGTCGAGCGCCTCGAACGGACCGCGCGCCTCGACGACTGAGAACGGCGCCGGGGGGCCGTCGAGTGGCTCCTCCCACAGGCGCTCGTGCAGCATCGGCGAGCCTGGATGGGCCTCGTCGGGACACGGCCACTGGAGACCGCCATGCGCCTCGAGGCGCTCGTAGCTCATGCCGGCGTGCATCGGTGAGAGCGACCGCAGCTCGTCCCAGACCTCTTCGGCGACCGGCTCGGCCCAGTCGTGGCCGAGCCGGCGGGCGAGCTCCGCGATGATCCACATGTCGTCGCGCGCCTCGCCCGGCGGCTCGAGCGCCTTGCGGACCAGCTGTACCCGCCGCTCGCTGTTCGTCACGGTGCCGTCGGTTTCGCACCATGACGCAGCCGACGGGAAGACGACGTCGGCCATCTCCGCCGTCTTCGTCAAGACGATGTCCTGGACGACGAGGCAGTCGAGCTCCGCGAGAAGCTTCCGCGTCTGGTTGATGTCGGCCTCGGACTGCGCCGGGTTCTCCCCGATCACGTATAACGCCCGTAGCTCGCCGCGCTCCATCCCGTGGAACATCTGGGTCAGATGCCAGCCGTACACGGGCCGGATCGTCGTGCTCCAGGCCTGCTCGAAGCGCGCTCGCGCCTCGTGGTCGCGTTCGAGGTCCTGGAAGCCCGGCAGCTTGTTGGGGATCGCGCCCATGTCGCCGCCGCCCTGGACGTTGTTCTGGCCGCGCAACGGGTTGAGCCCCGCGCCGAAGCGCCCGACGTGGCCGCAGAGCAGCGCCAGGTTGATCAGCGAGAGGACGTTGTCGACGGCGTTGTGGTGCTCGGTGATCCCGAGCGTCCAGCAGATCATCGCACGGTCTGCACGCGCGAATGCGTGCGCCGTCTCGCGAATGACGGCGGCGGGTACCCCGGTCAGTCGCTCGCCTTCTGCGAGCGTGAACGGCTCGACCGACGCGGCGTACTCGGCGAAGCCCTCGGTCGCGTGGTCGATGAATGCGCGGTTGGCGAGGCCGGCGTGAATGATCTCGCGCGCCATCGAGTTCGACAGCGCGATGTCGGAGCCGACGTCGAGCCCGAGCCAGCGATCGGCCCACTGCGCCGAGGTCGTGCGTCGGGGGTCGACGACGAAGAGGCGCGCGCCGTTGTGGACGCCCTTGAGGAGGTGGTGGAAGAAGATCGGGTGCGTTTCGCGCGCGTTCGAGCCCCAGAGAAGGATCACGTCCGTCTCCTCGATCTCTGCGTAGGACGACGTGCCTCCGCCTGCACCGAACACCGTCGCCAGACCGACGACGCTAGGGGCGTGTCAGGTTCTGTTACAGGAATCGATGTTGTTCGTGCCCATCACCTGACGTGCGAACTTCTGCGCCAGGAAGTTCATCTCGTTGGATGCCTTGGAGCACGAGAAGATCCCGAACGAGGTGGAGGCGTCCGTCTCACGCGCGCGAGAGAAGCCGGCGGCCGCACGGTCGAGAGCCTCGCTCCAGCTCGCAGGACGCAACACGCCGCCCTCACGGACGAGCGGGGTCGTCAACCTTCCCTTGGCCTTGCGCATGCGCGGCACTCCTCTCGCGTGTGACCGGCGTCAGCCGTCTTCAGGGTTCACACCAGGCCACGACAGAATCGCTGTCGCCGCCGCCGCCGTCAAAGTGATCGGATCGACCGTGTGATAGACGTGATCTATCATCGAGGAATGGATCTGCGTCATCTCGCATACCTCGTGGCGCTCCACCGCGAGGAGCATTTCGGTCGGGCCGCCCGAGCCTGCCACGTCTCACAGCCGACGCTCTCGTCCGGGATCCGTCGACTCGAGAGCGAGGTCGGCTTCCCGATCGTGCGTCGCTCGCAGCGCTACGAGGGCCTGACGCCCGAGGGGGAGCGCGTGCTCGACTGGGCGCGGCGGATCCTCGCCGACGTCGGCGGGCTCGACGCCGAGCTCCACGCGATGCGCGGCGGTCTCGCGGGACAGCTGCGGCTCGGGGCGATCCCGACCTCGCTCGCCTCCGTCTCGCTCCTGACGACCCCGCTCAGCAGGGGCCATCCGGGCATCACGGTCGCCGTGTACTCGCTCAACTCGAGGCAGATCGAGCGCGGTTTGCACGAGTTCGAGCTCGAGCTCGGCGTCACGTATCTCGACTCGGAGCCGCTCACGGGAGTACGCACGCTCGCGCTCTACGAGGAGCACTACATGCTGCTCACCGACGAGGCCGGGCCGCTCGCCGCGCAGGACGAAGTGACGTGGTCCGAGGCGGCGACGCTCCCGCTCTGCCTGCTGACCGGGGACATGCAGAACCGACGCATCGTGGACGGGATCTTTCGCGAGGCCGGTGCCGAGCCGAAGCCGACGGTCGAGACGAACTCGATCTCGACGCTCTTCGCCCACGTCCGGGAGGGGCCGTGGTCGAGCGTGATGGCCCATACCTGGCTGCACCTCTTCGACGTGCCGGAGGGGATGAAGGCGATCCCGCTCGTTGCGCCCGCGACGACCCGCACGATCGGTCTCGTCTGGCTCGACCGCGAGCCCGAGCCGATTCTCGCGCGCGCTCTCCTCGACGTCGCAGCCGGAGTCGATCTCGAAGAGGTGCTCAGGCGATGATGCGCTCCGGCCGCGAGTAGACGTTCAGGCGGCCGTCGCGCACGAAGCCGCAGAGCGTCACCCCGCGGTCGGCCGCGAGTTCGACGGCGAGGGACGAGGGGGCGCCGACCGCGACGACGATCGGGCAGCCGGCGACCGCCGCTTTCTGGACGAGCTCGAACGACAGCCGCCCGCTGACGCAGAGGACATGCTCGGTGAGCGGCAGGAGCCCCTCCAGAAACGCCCATCCGATCACCTTGTCCATCGCGTTGTGTCGACCGACATCCTCGCGCGAGCACAGGAGCGTGCCCGCGCGCGTGAAGAGGCCCGTCGCATGAAGTCCTCCCGTCGACGCGAACGCCGCCTGCGCTCGGCGCAACCGCTCGGGCAGCAGTCCGACGACTGCCGCCGGAATCGTGAGAGAGCTCTCCACCGGCGGCGACTCGACCGCGATCGCTTCGAGCGCCCCTTTGCCGCACACTCCGCAGGAGGAGGTCGTGTAGAACGACCGCGCCAGCCGGTCGGGGTCGAAGTCGGGCGCCTCGAGCTCGATCGTGTTCGCGGCCAGGTCGTCGGGGACGCGGGCCGAACGAGGCCGCAGGCCTTCCGAGAGCGCGAACCCGAGCGCGAGCTCGTCGTCGTGCCCGGGGGTCCGCATCGTCACCGCGACAGGCCGACCGCCGATGCGCAACTCCAACGGCTCCTCGACCGCGAGGCGATCGTCCACCTCCTCCCCGGCAGGGAGCCGAAGGACACGCACGGCGGCGGTACTGTACGGCGGTGGCGCCTCCCGCTTCCGCGTCATCGTGCCGCAACCGTATCCGCGCGGCCGCGTGGCTGCCGGTCCGACCGGACGAGCGATGACCCCACTCCGCAACGCCGACGTCGCGACGGCGCGCAACGCATGGCTCGCGGCCCTGCGTCGGGCCGGCGGGTTGCAGCTGCTCCCAACCGAGACGGTCGACCTGGCGATCGCCGTCGGACGGGTGACCGCGCAGGCGGTCGTCGCCCGGCGCTCGTCGCCCGCCTTCGACGCGGCCGCAATGGACGGCATTGCCGTCGCCGCGAGCGCGACAGTCGGCTCGCCTGTCACCCTTACCGACAACGCGTTCCACCACGTGGACACCGGCGATTCGTTGCCGCCCGGGACGGACGCGGTCGTTCGGCGCGAGGACGTCGTCCTGGCCACGGGAGCAACCGTCGAGCACGAGATAGAGCCCTACGCAAACGTTCGCCAGGTCGGCGAGGACGTTGCGGCGGGCGATCTGCTGCTCGGGCCCGGCCGGCGCCTCGGCCCCGCCGACCTGGCCGTCGCCGCCTCGGCAGGCGAGACGACGATCGTCGTCCGGAGGCCGCCCATCGTGGTGATCCTGCCGTCCGGCGACGAACTCGTCCCGCTGGGCGTCGATCTCGAGCCTGGTCAGATCGTCGAGACGAACTCGCTCATGCTCGGAGCAATGGTCGAGCAGGCCGGCGGGGTGGCGGTACGTTCGCGGATCGTGCCGGACGACCCGGACCTTCTCACAGCAGCGCTCGAAGGCGCTGCCGGGGAAGCGGATCTCGTCCTCCTCGTCGCAGGCTCGGCGAGGGGCGCCGGCGACCACACGGTCGCCGTGATGCAACGAGTCGGGCAGGTCGTGGTTCAGGGAGCGGCCGTCAGGCCCGGCCACCCGGTCGTCCTCGGGCTCACCGGCTCGACCCCTGTGATCGGCGTCCCCGGTTACCCCGTCTCGGCGGCGCTGGCCTTCGAGCTGTTCGCCGCCCCGCTGCTCGCGAGACTCGGCGGCGAGCACACCCCCGAGCGGCCCCGGGTGCGGGCGACCTGCGAGGCCGAAATCCGGTCGACTCCGCGGAGCGACGAATGGGTTCGCGTCCGGGTCGGGCGCATCGGTCAGAGCCTCGTCGCGCTCCCACTGCGGCGCGGGGCCGGCGTGCTCAGCTCCCTCGCCCGCGCAGACGGGCTCGTCCTCGTGCCCTCCGGCGCGACCGGCGTCGCGCGCGGCGACGAGATCGGGGTCGAGCTTCTTCGCCCGTTGGGGGCGATCGAGTCGGCGCTCCTCGTGACCGGCTCGACCGATCCGTTGCTCGACCTGCTCGCCGCCCGGCGTCGTGGTGACTCGTCGCGAGCCCCCTTCGACCTCCAGACGGACGCGGATGGCTCCGCGAGCGGCGCCGTTGCCCTCGGCGCCGGGAGGTGCCACCTCGCCCTCGTCGTCGCGGAGGACATTCCCGCCGGAGCGATCACGCTCGCTGCCTGGGAGCGGCAAGTCGGCCTGATGACGGCAGCAGACGGACCGCACGAGGTCGACGGGATCGAAGATCTCCGTTCGCCCGGCGTCCGAATCTCCAACCGCCAGCAGGGCTCCTCGATGCGACGGCTCCTGGACGCCCTGCTCGCCGAACACTCGATCGACCCGAGGACGCTCGCAGGCTACGGGCGGGAAGCGCGCTCCCACGCGGCCGCCGCGGCAGCAGTCGGCGCCGGCGCTGCCGACTGCGCCGTGGGCGTTCTCTCGGCCTGCAACGCGCAGCACCTCCGCTTCGTCCCCGTCGCGACGCAGAGGCTCGTGCTCACCGCAGCGGCGAGTCTCGGTGACGACGACCGGATCGCGACGCTCCGTTCGTGGCTCGGCTCGCAGGAGTGCCGCGACGAGATCGAGCAGCACGGCTATCGCACCGTCCTCCCGTGACGGTTCCGGATGGCGAGAGGTCCGATCGTCCACGTACTGTCGTACCTGCTGCGCCGAGCCGCAGCGCCCCATCGACGTCGAGCCCCGGGAGGACCCCATGGACGCACCATCGATGAGCAACCGGCTCCTGGCCGAGGTCGTCGGTACCTTCGGCTTCTTCTTCATCGGCTTCAGCGGCATCGCCGCGTCCGTCAACCTGCCCGGTTCGATCGGGTCCGCAGGCATCGCCGCCGGCTTCGGCCTCGGCCTCGGCCTCATGATCGCGGCCTTCGGCCAGATCTCCGGCGGTCACTACAACCCCGCCGTCACGTTCGGGCTCGCCGTCGGTCGCAAGTTTCCGATGGCGGCGGTGATCCCGTACTGGGTCGCTCAGCTGATCGGCGGCTTCATCGCAGTGGTCGTCGCGAGCATCCTCTACACGAGCGACATCAAGGACTCGCTCGTGACGAACCCCGGCAAGGGTGTCGAGGACTGGCGTGCGATGCTCGTGGAGCTCGTCGCGGTGTTCCTGTTCGTCTCGGTGATCATCACCGTGGCGACCGATGACTCCGCGCCCTGGAAAGGCGTGCTCGCCCCTGTCGCGATCGGCGGCTTCATCTTCATCGCCGCGGTGACGATGGGCCCGACCTCCGGCGGCTCGTTCAACCCGGCACGCTCGATCGACCCGGCGGTCTACGCCGGCGAGTTCGGGAACCTGTGGATCTACATCGTCGGGCCGCTCATCGGTGCGGCGCTCGCGGGTGCTCTGTCGATGGCGATCCGCGGCGAGAAGGCGTAACGCTCGGAACGACAGCGTCTCACCGTCCGTCGGTAACGGGCCGGAGGGCCGGCGCCTTCAGGAGCAGGCGAAGCCTGCAGAAAACAACGGCGGAGGAAGAATCCGCGTACGCTCTTCCATCGCGGATTCTCCTCACACGGAAGCGTCTCACCGTCCGTCGGTAACGGGCCGGAGGGCCGGCCCCTTCAGGATCAGGCGAAGCCTGCAGAAAACAACGGCGGAGGAAGATCCGCGATACGCTCTTCCATCGCGGATTCTCCTCCGCCCTACTCGACGGTGACGGTCTTCGCGAGATTTCGCGGCTGATCGACGTTCAGGCCCCGCAGCCGCGCAATCCGGTAGGCGAGCAGCTGCAACGGCACGACCGCGAGCACGGTCTGGAGGAAAGCCGGCGAGCGCGGGACGTAGATCACGTCGTCGGCGTGGTGCTGGATGTCCTCGTTCCCGTCGGTGGCGATAGCGATCACATGAGCGCCGCGGGCGCGCACCTCCTGGATGTTCGACACCATCTTGTCGTACACGTGACTGCGCGTCGCGATGACGACGACCGGCGTCGACTCGTCGAGCAGCGCGATCGGGCCGTGCTTCATCTCCCCGGCCGAGTACGCCTCGGTCGGGATGTACGAGATCTCCTTCAACTTCAGCGCGCCCTCGAGCGCGACCGGCAGACCGATATGCCGGCCGAGGTACAGGAAGAACGGCTTGTCGAAGTGGCGCTGGGCGATCTCGTTGATCGGATGGTCGCCGTCGAGGAACGCCTGGATCTTCTCCGGCAGCCGGTAGAGCTCGTCGAGGATGAACGTGAACTCGTCCTTCGGCAACGTCTGGCGCACCTGCGCGAGCTTCAGCGCCACCAGGAAGAGCAGGCTCACCTGTGCCGTGAACGTCTTCGACGCGGCCACGCTGACCTCTAGCCCCGCGCGCGTGTACAGCACCGAATCGACCTCACGCGTGATCTGCGATCCCATCATGTTCGTGATCGCGACGGTGCGCGCTCCCATCTCGCGGGCCAGCTTCATCGCCGCGATCGTGTCGCGGGTCTCGCCCGACTGGGAGATGCCGATCACGAGGGTGCTGGCATCGAGCACGGGGTTGCGGTAGATCCACTCCGAGGCGATGTCGTGCTCGACGGGAACCCTGGCCCACTCTTCGATCGCGTAACGGCCGGCGACGGCTGCGTGGTATGACGTTCCGGCCGAGAGGATCACGATGCGGCGTAACACGTTCAGGTCGGAGTCGTCCATGCCGAGCCCCTCGAGCTCGAGACGGCCGTGTCGGACCCGGTCGCCGATCGTCTCGGCGACGGCATCGGGTTGCTCGTAGATCTCCTTGAGCATGAACGTCTCGAACCCCGCCTTCTCGGCGCTTTCGTCGTCCCAGTCGAGCTCGATCAGCTCACGCTCGATCGCGCTACCGTCACCCGCGCGCAGGCAGCGGGCACCATCGGCCGTGATCGCGACGAGATCACCGTCCTCCGGGAAGTGCACCTCGCGCGTCTCACGAAGAAACGCGGCTGCATTGGAAGCGAGAAAGGTCTCGCCGCGACCGATCCCTACCACGAGAGGGCACTGCATCCGCGCCCCGACGAGAAGCCCCGGATGATCACGGTGGATCGCGACGAAGGCGAAATGGCCCTCCAACTCGTTGAAGGCGAGACGCGTCGCCTCGACGAGATCGCCGTCGTAGTGCTCCTCGATCAGGTGGGTGACGGTCTCCGCGTCCGTTTCCGACGTGAAGACGTGACCGGCCTCGCGCAGCCGCTCGCGCAGCTCCCGGTAGTTCTCGACGATGCCGTTCAGGACGATTGCGACCTCGGCTGGGTCGTCGCCGGCGAGAGGATGGGCATTCGCCTCCGTAACGCCGCCGTGCGTCGCCCAGCGAGTGTGGCCGAGACCAGTGGTCGCCGGCGAGCCACCCTCGCCTGCCTCCCGCTTCAGGTTCTGCAGATTTCCGACAGCCCGCGTGTAGACGAGCCCGCCGTCCTCGAGAAGCGCGATGCCTGCGGAGTCATAGCCCCGGTACTCGAGGCGTTCGAGGCCGTGCAACAGCAATGCCTTGCACTCCCTCGGACCGACATATCCGATGATCCCACACACTCGAGTACTCCTCTCCTCGCCCCGTCGACGGCGACGAGGAACATCCTCATTCAAGTCGGAATGGCCTGCGTCGTCTACCCGAGCTCCTGCCGGACGAGATGGGCGATGCTACCACAGAGCCTCTGCGCCTCTCGCTCGTCCTCCGCCTCCACGAGGACCCGTACGAGCGGCTCGGTGCCGGAGGGACGAACGAGAATCCGCCCCCGCCCGGAGAGCTCCTTTTCACGCCGTTCGACTTCACGCACGACGGTCGTAGAAAGGCCGGGCCGCGTGACGCGAATGTTCTGCTTCACCTGCGGAAGGCGCTGCATCACCGCTGCTGCAGCGCCGAGGGAGTTTCCGTCGAGCGCTCGGCAGAGGAGCAGGGCCGCAGCCAACCCGTCTCCGGTCACGTGGCCGTCGAGGGAGATCAGGTGACCGGACTGCTCGCCGCCCAGCACGGCTCCCTCGGAGCGCAGCGCGGCCAGAACGTACCGGTCGCCGACGTCGGTCGTGAGGACGCGGATCCCCCGCTCGCTCATCAGCCGGTGGAAGCCGAGGTTGGTCATCGACGTCACCGCGACCGTGTCGACCCCGAGCGCCAGCGCGAGCACGGCGAGAATCTGATCGCCGTCCAGCGCGGCTCCTGCCTCGTCAACGGCGAGCATGCGATCGCCGTCGCCGTCGAACGCAACTCCGAGGTCGTACCCGCCGGCCTGCACGACCTCCTGCAGCAGGCCGAGGTCAGTCGCACCGCAGCCCACATTGATGTTCGACCCGTTCGGTGTCGCCGCAACCGTCGTCACCTCGGCACCCAACCGCTCGAACACGCCCGGCGCAATCGCCGAGTACGCACCGTTGGCGCAATCGACGGCGATCCGAAGGCCGTCGAGGCGGGAGCCGAAATGCTCGAGGATGTGCTCGACGTATCCCTCAGCGGCAGAGTCCGCCGGCTCGACGGAACCACCGCCCAACGACGGCGAGTCGAGCAGTGCCTCGATGGCCTCTTCGTCTGCGTCCGACAGCTTGTGGCCTTCGGAGTCGAACAGCTTCACCCCGTTGTACTCGGGAGGGTTGTGGGAAGCAGAGAGAACGACCCCGAGATCCTGGGCGAGCAGCGCGACGGCCGGTGTGGGAAGCACTCCACCGATGACCGCGATCCCGCCCGCGGAGACGATCCCTCGCACGAACGCATCCTCCAGCGCCGGACCGGATCCACGCGTGTCACGACCCACGAAGACACGGCCTCGCCCGGCCCACACCGTCGCGGCGCGACCCAGCCGCTCGACGAGATCGAGTGTGAGCGTATCGCCGACGATGCCGCGCACGCCATCGGTTCCGAAGTGAGTACGAGCCATGGGGTTCGCCGCGCAGGGCGGCTCGGGGGCACACGCGGACGAGGTTGCCCCTCGTCCTGAGGGGAGCGTCGTTATCGTTTCGAGAACTGGGGCGCTTTGCGGGCCTTGTGCAAACCGGCCTTTTTGCGCTCCACCTGACGGGCATCGCGCGTAAGGTAGCCCTCGCGCTTCAAGACGACCCGAAGCTCGGGATCCGCCTCGACGAGTGCCCGTGCGATGCCGTGACGAACCGCGCCGGCCTGCCCGCTGATGCCGCCGCCGTGAACGCGGACACGGAGGTCATAGGTGCCCTCGGCTCCCGCGGTTCTGAGCGGGCCGAGCGCCGAGGTTCGGTGCGAGGCGCGCGGGAAGTAGTCCTCGAGCGTACGGCCGTTGATCCACGTCTTGCCGTCGCCCGGTCGCAGGATGACGCGCGCGACCGAGGTCTTGCGCTTTCCGGTACCGAGATACTGCGCAATGTCTGCCATCTAGAGCTCCAGGGTCGTCGGCGCCTGCGCGGCGTGAGGATGCTCGGGGCCCGCATAGACCTTGAGCTTGGTCAGCTGCGCCGCGGCGAGCTTGTTCTTCGGCAGCATGCCCTTGACGGCCTTGCGAATGACCTCCGTCGGCCGACGGTCGAGCTGCTCGCGCAACGTCCGCGTCTTCAGTCCGCCGGGAAATCCCGAATGCCGATAGACCATCTTCTGGTCGAGCTTCTGCCCGGTGACGTGGATCTTCTCGGCGTTGACGACAATGACGAAGTCGCCGGTGTCGACGTGGGGGGTGTACTGCGGCTTGCGCTTGCCGCGCAGGGTGTCGGCGATCTGCGTCGCGAGGCGGCCGAGGGTCTTCCCCTCGGCGTCGACGACGTACCAGTCGCGCTGGATCTCTCCCGGCTTGGCGGTGTAGGTCTTCATACGTCAGAAAGAAAGCGGTCGGATGACCGCACGACGGCTGAGTGTAGCAGCGGACGGCGGCAACCGACGCAACGGCCGAGATAGGCTCGCGGCGTGCATCTGTGCCCGGCCTGTGGCCGGGAAAGCCGGATGAATTCCGGTTCTGCGGCGCGTGAGGCGCAACACTCACCCCTCCAACGGCGACGCGGAAGGTGCGCAAGATCGTGACGGCGAGCATGAGCTCCGTCATGCCGCGGTAGCTGCGGCCTCCAGACCGGGTCGAGCTCGGCGATGCCGTCCCGCAACGCGCGCTCGGCGGCCTGGCCGCCGCCGGGTTACTATGCGAAGCGCGCAAACGGGGAGCTCGGGGCAGCCGGGCTGAGAGGGCGGACACCGCACCGCCGACCCGCAGAACCTGATCTGGGTAATGCCAGCGGAGGAACGCATGGAAGCACGCACCGTGATCGTCGTCGCAGGAGGAGGAGTCCCTGCGCTCCTGCTACCCGGTCGACTGCCCGACGGCGTTGCCGTGATCGCCGCCGACGGCGGCATCGACCGGGCGCATGCGCTCGGGCTGCACGTCGACCTCGCGATCGGCGACTTCGACTCGGTCTCCCCCGCGGGGCTCGCAGCAGCCGAAGCGGCGGGAGCGCGCGTCGCGAGATACCCGGCCGACAAGGACGCGACGGATCTCGAGCTCGCGCTCGATACGGCAATGGAGCTCCGACCGACCCGGATCGTCGTCGTCGGCTCAGACGCCGGCCGCCTCGACCACCTGCTCGCTTCGGTGCTGCTTCTCGGCCTCGAGAGGTATGCGGGCACCGTGATCGACGCATGTCTCGGACCGGTCCGCATCCATATCGTTCGCGACTCGCGGACGCTCTCGGGCACACCGGGCGAGCTCGTCTCCCTCCTGCCCATGCACGGCGCCGCCGACGGAGTCACCACGCAAGGGCTCGTCTATCCGCTGGCGGGCGAGACGCTTGCCGCGGGCTCGAGTCGAGGGGTCTCGAACGTCTTCGAGACGCGGTCAGCCTCTGTCAGCCTCGAACACGGAGTCCTCGCCGTCGTCCGCCCCGGAAGGGCAGAGCCGTGAGAGCGATCCTCGTCGCAAGCATTTGCGCGCTGGCTCTCGCCGTCGCCGGTTGCGGCAGTGACGAGACGGCGACCCCGACCGAGGTCGTGCTGGTCACTCATGACTCCTTCGCGATCCCGAAACAGGTGAAAGCCGCCTTCGAGCAGGAGAGCGGGCTGAAGCTCCGCATTCTCCAGGGCGGCGACGCCGGCGAGGCCGTCAACCGTGCGCTCCTGACCAAGGGAAACCCACAGGGGGACGTGTTCTTCGGGATCGACAACAACCTGCTTTCCCGAGCTCTCGACGAAGGCCTGTTCGAGCCGTACGAGGCGAAGGGGCTCGAACGGGTCGCCGAGCGCTATCAGCTCGATCCCCGTCATCGAGTCACGCCGATCGACCACGGCGACGTCTGCCTCAACATCGACAAGCACTGGTTCGCCTCACGCGGCGTCGTGCCACCGAAGACGCTCGCCGACCTGACGGAGCCTCGCTACCGCAAGCTGCTCGTCGTCGAGAACCCGGCCACATCCACCCCGGGCCTGGCGTTTCTGCTCGCGACCGTCGCCCGCTTCGGCGAGCGCGACTGGCCGGGCTACTGGCAACAGCTGCGGGCAAACGGCGTCCTGGCCGTCGACGGCTGGGAGGAGGCCTACACAGCCCAGTTCTCGGGTGCCGGCGGCAGCAAAGGAACGCGCCCGATCGTCGTCTCCTATGCGACGAGCCCGGCGGCGGAGGTGATCTACGCCAGCAAGCCGCCCGCCACCGCGCCGACCGCCGTCGTCACCGACAGCTGCTTCCGCCAGATCGAGCTCGCCGGAGTGCTCGCCGGCGCCCGGAACGTGAAAGGCGCCCACGCGCTGATCGACTTCATGCTGTCCGAGCGCTTCCAGGCGGCGGTTCCCAACAGCATGTTCGTGTTGCCGGTCCGCGAGGGGACGCCTCTCCCCGATGCGTTCCGCCGCTACGCCGCCTCCCCGGCGCGGCCGCTCGAGCTCCCGGCGGCGGTGATCGGTCGCAATCGCGACCGCTGGATCGACGAGTGGACGCGGACCGTCCTGCGCTGAGACGCGCATGGAACGCCGCCGCGGTCCTCATCCCCGCGGCCTTCCTGGCGCTCTTTTTCGCCTTTCCGCTGATAGCTATCCTCGAACGAGGCCTCACCGCCGAGGGAGGGATCGCGCTCCCCGCCGGAACTGCCGAGCTGCTCTGGTTCACCACCTGGCAGGCCGCCGCGTCGACCGTTCTCACGCTCGCGGCCGGACTGCCGCTCGCCTGGGCCGTCGGGCGATTCCGATTTCGCGGCCGCACGCTCGTGCGCTCGCTGGTGCTCGTACCCTTCGTGCTACCGACCGTCGTCGTTGCCACGGCGTTCCTCGCGCTGCTCCCGCAGGGCTACGAGAGGGGGATCTGGGCGATCCTCGCCGCTCACATCTTCTTCAACGTGGCCGTCGTGACACGGATCGTCGGAGGGGCGTGGGCGCGGATCGGCCCGAAGGAGGCCGAGGCCGCCGCCGTGCTCGGAGCAGGGCCGTGGCGGAGGGCACAAGAGGTGACAGTGCCCCAGCTGGCGCCCGCCCTGTCGGCCGCCGCCGCACTGACCTTTCTCTTCTGCTTCACCTCGTTCGGCGTCATCCTCATCCTCGGCGGCCCGGGGCGGGCGACGCTCGAGACGGAGATCTACAACCAGGCGGCACGGCTTTTCGACCTCCAAGCAGCTGCCGCCCTCTCGTTGCTGCAGCTCGGCGCCGTCGCCGTCGTCCTGGCCGTCGCCAGCCTCCTCGAGGCTCGGGCCGGTGGCGCGGGCACTCTGGCCGACGAGGGCGACGTGCTCCGCCGAGCCCGCGGGCGGGAGCGGATCGCCCTCACCTGTGTGCTCGGCGCGGCCGCGGTCGTGCTCGTGCTCCCACTCGCCGTCCTTGTCCGCCGCTCGCTCGGCAGCTGGAGCGCGCTCTTCCAGGAGACGCCCGCTCTTCTCGTCGAGCCGTGGCAGGCGGCGGTCTACTCCGTGGTCTTCGCGAGCGTGGCTGCGTTGATCGCCCTCGCCGTCGGCGGCCTCGCCGCCTTTGCCCTCGCGAGCCGCCCGCCGAGCGCCGTCGACGGGCTCGTCCTGCTCCCGCTCGGCGCATCCGCTGTGATGCTCGGATTCGGCTTCCTGATCGCCTTCGACGAGGCCCCGTTCGACTTCCGATCGTCGTGGTGGCTCGTGCCCGTCGCTCAGTCACTCGTCGCGGCGCCGTTCGTAGTGCGCATCGTCACCCCCGCCCTGCGGTCAATCGATCCGCGTCTGCGCGAAGTGGCGGCAACGCTCGGCAGTTCGCCTGCGCGTGCCTGGCGAGAGATCGACCTGCCCTTGACGGGACGCGCCTTTGCGACCGCCGCCGGGTTCGCGTTCGCGATCGCGCTCGGCGAGTTCGGCGCGACCGTCTTCGTGGCCCGCGCCGAGCAGCCGACGCTTCCGGTTGCGATCTTTCGCTTCCTCGGTCGCCCCGGGGCGGAGAACCAGGGTGTCGCGGCGGCGCTCGCAGTCGTGCTGGCGGGCATCACCGTGTGCGCCGCCATCTCCGCGGAGCGATTCGCCGAGGGACGCGGGCAAACTCTCTGATGCTCGTGGTTTCGGACGCCCGGGTCGCGCTCGGTGGCCACAACGCGCTCGACGGCGTCGATCTCGAGGTCGAGCGCGGCACGACCGTCGCCGTCCTCGGCCCGAGCGGCAGCGGCAAGTCGACCCTTCTCCGTGCAATCGCAGGCCTCCAACGTCTCGACGAGGGCTCTGTCGCGCTCGACGACCGGCCGCTCGCCGGCGTGCCGCCGCACCGGCGGGGAATTGGCCTGATGTTCCAGGACGACGCCCTGTTCCCACACCGCGACGTCGCTCGAAACGTCTCCTTCGGCCTCCGAATGCAGGGCATGGCCAGGGCTCCCGCAGGGGCGCGCGTCGCCGAACTGCTCGCCCTCGTCGGGCTCGAGGGCCGAGAACGGCGGACGGTCGGCTCGCTGTCGGGCGGTGAGCGAAAGAGGGTCGCTCTGGCCCGTGCGCTTGCGCCGGCGCCGCAGGTTCTGTTGCTCGACGAGCCACTCGGCGCACTCGACCGCCCGCTGCACGACCGGCTGGTCGAAGAGCTGAGGGATCTCTTCGACGAAATCCGGCAGACGGCCCTCTACGTGACGCACGACGTCGCCGAAGCCTTCGCGATCGGCGCTCGGGTTGCGGTGATGCGTGACGGAGCGATCGTGCAGCTGGCGACACCCGAACGTCTCTGGGCGGCACCCGCAGACGCCTGGGTCGCGAGATTCGTCGGCCTCGCGAACGTCGAGTCACGCGGCGAGATCTCGATCGTCACGCGTCCGGAAGGCGTGGTCTTCCGGGCCGACCCGAGCGGGGGAGCAGTCGTCGGATCGGCGCAGCGTGACGGGCCGGTGGTGACCTTGCGGGCACGTTACGACGACGGTCGGGAGATCGTCTCGGCCCATAGCGGCCTCGCCTCACCCACTCCGGGAACACGGGTGAGTGTCGAGATCGATCGTGCAGCAGTGGTCGAGATCCCGACGACGGAAGCCGTGAGACCGCGTCCCTCTACGGATGTCGCTCCCGGCTGACCGGGAGCCTCCCCTCTCCGCTACGAGTCCTCGTCGTCGACGGCCTCGTCCCACCCTTCATCCTCGTCATCCTCGAGCTCGAGCTCATCGTCGTTCGGCTCGAGTGCCAGCTCGGCGTCGTCCCACCCGTCGCTCACGGCCAGCTCCCTTCGTCGCGGATTGCCGCCTCGGCGCGGCCTCGATCGAACGCTACCGGGGACAGCCACGTCAGCGCGAGTTCTTCCGGTGGGTACGAAGGGCGAGCGATCCGCTGACTACCGCTCGGGGATGCACACCCGGTCGCGCGGCCCCACGATCAGATCGAACAGCGCGTTGAAGGACGCATCCTTCCGGGGGTCGTAGCGGCCGAGCGCCGGCCCCTCCCATTGGATGACCGGCGTCACACCGGGTCCCATCACGGTCACGCGGTGACGCTCGCCGTTGCCCGGCGGCCTCAGCTCCCGTTTCGGATAGCCGGGCGGCGTGAACTGGGGGACGAAGCTGTAACAGAACGCGCCGTTGCCGCTGTGCGCGACCTTGCCGGCGTCGTGCTTCCACCCCGCTCCGTAGACCGAGTTGAGCGTGTCGACGTAAAAGAAGCGCGCATTCGGATCCCCCCGTCGCGACGACGGGGTGCGATACCCGAAGACCGGAGAACCGCGATAGGTGAGCCGGCCGAAGAGTCCTTGCCACCTGCCGCCGTACGTCCAGTTCGGCGAGACTTCGAGCACGGGCAGCGGTCCCGTCCAGTGCGAGACGTGAAGCTCGTAGGACGCCTGACCGGGGAGGAACGGCTCGACGCCACGCATGGGCAACAGGCGCTGCCATCGCTGGAGCGCCCAGTAGGAGCCGTCAGGAGCCTTACACGCCGCGACGAGCCAGACGACTCTCGGTCCGTCGTAGGGACGACAACGGTTCCGGAGCGTCCGCCACGTCTGCCGCCCGTACTTCTTCCAACCGCCCGAGTAGTCGTACCGGAAATGGACCTGCTGAACCGTCGGGTCCGGAGGGATCGCGTTGATCGCGCCCCACACGTAGACGTGGCGGAGCACCTGAGCCGCCGTTCGGTAGCTGACGAGTGCCTCGCCGCTCGCGTTCACCTTCAGTGACAGGAACGCAACATCGACGTCGCCGAACTGCTCACTCGCTGCGGCCGGCGACGCGACCGCGAGCGAGCCCAGAGCAAGCGCGACGCCAAGGACAATCGACCGGGCACGCATGAGTCGCGATCAGCGTAGCGCCGCGACCGCGACGTCCGGACGCAGCCGGAGGCAACTCGACATCCGTTCCAGCTCTCCCAGCGGACGAGGTCGTCGAGCTCGGCCGGCCGCCTATTCCCACTCGATCGTGGCCGGGGGCTTGGACGAGAGGTCGAGCGCGACCCGGTTCACGCCGGGCACCTCGTTGATGATGCGGTTCGAGATCGCCTCGAGTACGTCGTAGGGGATTCGCGCCCAGTCGGCGGTCATCGCATCCTCCGAGGTGACGGCCCTGATCACGATCGGATATGCGTACGTCCGCTCGTCGCCCTGGACACCCACGGACTTGATGGCGGGTAGCACCGCGAAGCTCTGCCACAGGTCGCGGTACAGGCCGGCGCGGCGGATCTCCTCCTGGAGAACCGCGTCGGCAGCGCGGATGATGTCGAGCCGCTCGGCGGTGACGTCCCCGATGATCCGGATCGCGAGTCCGGGGCCGGGAAACGGCTGGCGCCACACGAGCCGTTCAGGCATCCCGAGCTCCTCGCCGACTCGCCGCACTTCGTCCTTGAACAGCAGCCTCAGGGGCTCGACGAGCTCCATGCTCATGTCGGCGGGCAACCCCCCCACGTTGTGGTGCGACTTGATCTTCGCCGCGACGCCGTCGTCGCCCCCCGACTCGATCACGTCCGAATACAGGGTTCCCTGGACGAGGAAGCGGGCATCGCCGAGCTTCCTCGCCTCCTCCTCGAAGACACGGATGAACTCCTCGCCGACGATCTTCCGCTTCGACTCGGGATCGGAGACGCCGACGAGGCGCGTCAGGAACCTGTCCTCTGCGCGCACGTGAACGAGGGGCACGTGGAAGTGGCCGCCGAAGGTCGCCACCACCTGCTCGGCCTCGTTCGCGCGCATGAGACCGTGATCGACGAACACGCACGTGAGTTGATCGCCCACGGCCTTGTACACGAGGAGGGCCGCCACGGCCGAGTCCACCCCACCCGAGAGGCCGCAGATGATCCGCTCCGTACCGACCTGCGCCCGGATTCGCTCAACCTGCTCCTCGATCACCGCGGCGGGCGTCCAGGTCGGGGGCGCTCCGGCGACCTCGTAGAGGAAGTTCTTCAGGATCTCCTGACCCACCGGGGTGTGCGCGACCTCCGGGTGGAACTGGACGGCATACAGACCCCTGTTCTCGTCTTCGAAGGCGGCGATCGGCGTCGAGGTCGATGCGGCCGTGACGAGCGCGCCCGGCGGCGGCGCCGTGACCGAATCGCGATGGCTCATCCAGACGACCTGCCCGGAAGGGAGATCGTGGAAGAGTGTCGACTCGCCGAACTCGGCATCCGCCTTGCCGTACTCCGAGACATCGTTCGACTCGACGGTGCCGCCGAGGTCGCGGGCCATCAGCTGCATCCCGTAACAGATCCCGAGTGTCGGGATGCCGAGCTCGAGCACCGCCGTATCGAGTTGCGGCGCACCCTCGGCATACACCGACGCGGGGCCGCCGGAGAGGATCAGAGCGCGCGGGTTGCGCGCGCGGATCTGGGCAGCGGTGAGACGGTGGCTGACGAGCTCCGAGTACACACGCGCCTCGCGTACCCGCCGCGCGATCAGCTGGCTGTACTGGCCACCGAAGTCGAGCACGAGCACTGGACGATCCTCCGGCGCCGGCGGCGCGACGGGAAACGCGAGGATCTCTGCCTTCTCAGCCACGCCGGTAGTTCGGAGCTTCCTTGCTGATCGTGACGTCGTGCGGGTGACTCTCGCGGAGCCCTGCGCCGGTGATCCGGACGAAGCGGCTCTCCGTCTTCAGGACCTCGATCGTGGCTGCACCGCAATATCCCATCGCCTGCCGCAGGCCCCCGACCAGCTGGTACACGATGGGCGCGAGCGGGCCTTTGTACGGAACGCGCCCCTCGATCCCCTCGGGAACGAGCCTGTCGACGTCCTCGACGTCACCCTGGAAGTACCGGTCCTTCGAGAACGAGCGGGCCTTCATGGCGCCGAGTGATCCCATGCCGCGATACTCCTTGAATCGCTCTCCCTGCACGAGGATGACGTCGCCGGGCGACTCGTCCGTGCCGGCGAGCATGGAGCCCAACATGACGGTGTCGGCGCCCGCGGCAATCGCCTTCGCCACGTCGCCGGACGATGTGATGCCGCCGTCCGCGATCACGGGGATCCCGTGCCGGATAGCCACCTCGGCGACGTCGAAAACGGCCGTGACCTGTGGCACGCCGACGCCTGCGACGACACGGGTCGTGCAGATGGACCCCGGCCCGACGCCGGCCTTCAGGCAGTCGGCCCCCGCGTCGATCAGCGCCTCGGCCGCGTCGCCGGTGGCGATGTTGCCCGCGATCAACTCGACGTCGAACTCCGACTTGATCCGCCGCACCATCTCGACGACCGCGCGCGAGTGGCCGTGCGCGGTGTCGACGACGAGCACATCGACCTCGGCTGCCGCGAGAGCGGCCGCACGCTCGAGGGCATCGGTGCCGACACCGACGGCGGCGCCGACCCGCAACCGGCCGCGTTCGTCTTTCGTCGCGAGCGGGTAACGCTCCCGCTTTTGGATGTCTTTCACGGTGATCAGGCCTCGAAGGTGCCCGGCGTCGTCGACGATCGGCAGCTTCTCGATCTTGTGACGCCCGAGCAGCAACTCCGCCTCGGCGAGAGTCGTGCCGAGCGGCGCGGTGACGAGGTTCTCGCTCGTCATCAGCTCGCGTGTGCGTTGATCGGGACGCACGCCGAACCTGAGGTCGCGATTCGTGAGGATGCCGACCAGCACACCGTCGGGGCTCGTGATCGGAACGCCCGAGACGCGGTAGCGCGCCATCAGATCGAGCGCATCGGCGACGAGGTCGTCCGGGCCGAGCGTGACCGGTTCGACGATCATCCCTGCCTCGCTGCGCTTCACCTTGTCGATCTCGGCCACCTGGTGCTCGATCGCGAGATTGCGGTGGATGATCCCGAGCCCGCCCTCACGCGCGAGTGCGATGGCGAGCGGCGCTTCGGTGACCGTGTCCATCGCTGCGGAGACGATCGGAATCTCGAGCGCGATCGTCGGCGTCAGCCGGGTCGCCGTGGCGACGTCGTTCGGCAGGACAGCGGACTCGGACGGAACGAGCAGCACGTCGTCGAAGGCCAGGCCTTCCTTGCCGAACTTGCCGTCTCGATCGAGCTCGAACTCCAAGAGTGAGTCGACTCTACCAACCGGTCTCGACGGCGCTCAGCCTCGGCCGCCAGGGCTTCAGCCTGGCGTCCGCTCGGCCTCGCGTCCGCTCAGCCGACCGGCTGCAGCTCGTCGACCTCGACAAGCGATGCCAGACGCGACGCCTCCTTGAGATCGAAGCGCCCTGCGCCGACCTCGAGCACGGACGCCGAGCCCGCTGCAACCGCCAGGCGAAGCGACTCCTCAGCCGGACGTCCCTCGTCCTGCGCGGCGAGCCACCGCGCGAGGAGGACGTCGCCGGCCCCGACGATCGAGACGGGTTCGAGCTGTGGTGCCCGGGCCCGGTAGCGCCGCACCTGGCGTTCCTCCCGGACGAGTGCGAAACAGCCTGTCTCGAGCGTGATGTGCACGTTGCGGGCGCCCATCTCGGCAATCCGATCGAGTGCCATCACGAAGTCGTCGTCGTCGTCCAGCTCCTGACCGACGAGCTGCTCGGCCTCGTGCTGGTTCGGTGAGACGAGCCACGGCTCCGCCTCGATGCCGCGTTGCAGCGGCTCGCCTTCTGCGTCGAGAACGACGCGCGCGCCCAACCGCGTCATCTCGCGGACGGCATCCGCGTAGAACCCCTCGTCGACCCCTCGGGGCAACGAGCCGGCAAACACCACCGTGGATGCGCCACGAGAGAGGTAGCGGAGCTTGTCGAGCAGAATCTCGAGCTCGTCCTCGGACACCTTCGGGCCCCACTCGTTGATCTCCGTATAGGTGCCGGCAGTCGGATCGACCACCGCGGTGGACGTCCGCGACTCGTCTCGAATCCGGACGAAATCGTTGAGGATCGCCTCCTCGGTCAGTTCCTCGACGATCCGCGTCCCCGTCCGCCCACCCGCGAGTCCCGTGGCGACGACGGGCACGTCGAGCCGCTTGAGCGCACGCGCGACGTTGATTCCCTTGCCGCCTGCGAGCGCGAGCACACTGCTCGCCCGATGTCGGTGACCGAGCTTGAAGATCGGGACCGTCAGCGACCGGTCGAGTGCGGCATTGAGAGTGACGGTGATGATCACGACAGTGGCCCCTTCCTACGAGTACCTACGAGACGAGCCCGAAAAGATGGTGAACGGTACGCCGCGCGTACCACGCGACCCTCCCCGGGACTCCGACGGCCGAAACCGAATCGGCGGCGACCAGCGGTTCGCGCGCAATCAGCCTACCTCCCGCGAACACGCTCACCTCCCCTACCCGCTGCCCCCGGACGACCGGCAGCGCGAGGGCCGAGCTCGCCACGACCTGCTCGACAAGGGGCCTGTCCACTCGCACCTGTCGAACGATGGTCTTCCGCGCCATCAGCGTCACCGGCGGACGGCCGTAGCCGATCTCGGCAAGGCCGTAGACCCGGGCTGCGTCGATCGCCAGGACTCTGTGGTACTGGGCGAGTCCCCACGTGAGCAGCGATGCCAGCCCGGCATCGCGCCTGCTCTCGGTCGGTGCCCCGAGGAGCGAGGCGGTGATACGAACACCGTCGCGCTCGACCGCCGCGACTTGCGACCAGCCGGCCGCGTCCGTGTGACCGGTCTTGGCGCCGACGAGCGGCAGCTCCCCGAGCAGGTCGTCGGTCGAGGTCAGGACGCGACCACCGGCGATCGTGGCTGTCGACCTCGTCGACCACCTGCGGATGAACGGCTCGCGGAGCGCGGCCGAGAGCAGTGTCGTGACGTCGCGCGCACTCGACACGTGGCCTGCCTGGTCGAGCCCGTGTGGATTCTCGAAATGGGTCGAGGTGAGGCCGAGCAATCGCGCCTTCGCGTTCATCATGGCCACGAACCGCTCCACCGAGCCGCGGCCGACGTGAACCGCGAGCGCGGTGGCCGCGTCGTTGGCACTCGGCACGAGGGCGGCGACCGCGAGGTCGCGCACCGAAAGCCGCTCGCCCGGACGGAGCATGATCGTCGACTCACCGACCTCGGCAGCCTCCGGTGTCACCGTGACCATCTCGTCGAGCCGAGCGTGCTCGAGGGCGACCATCACCGTCATCAGCTTGGTGATACTGGCCGGCGCTCGCGGCACGTCAGGGGCTCGCGCCGCAAGGACGACGGATCGCGGTCCGCCCCGAACGACGTAGGCGGGCGCATCCACCTGAGGCGGCGCTGCAGCGGCGGTGGCGCAGCACACCGCAAACGTCGCCGCGGCGAGGGCGAGAAAGCGCATTCGGTGACGCTACCAGCCGGCCGCAGCCCAGATCTCCGCCGCTAGCCTTGCAGCCTCGGTGCCGGCGGCGGCACGCCAGTCGTCCTCGGTGTCGCGATACGCGAAGATCACCGAGCGGGACGCATTGACGAGCGCGCTCGCGGGCCCGCTCGTGAACGCGCGGGCGACATCGGCCGGCGTCGCCCCCTGGGCGCCGACCCCGGGGAGCAGGATGATCGCCTGCGGCATCGCCCGGCGGGCATCGCCGATCACTCGCGGCACGGTCGCGCCGACGACGGCACCGACACTCGACATGCCGTTCGCACCGACGAGATCCGCCCCCCATTCGTCGACGAGCCCCGCGACGTAGCGCCAGACCGGGGTTCCGTCGGAGAGCACGGCGTCCTGAAGGTCGCGGCCGCCGGCGTTCGATGTGCGAACGAGGCAGAAGATGCCCGCACCGTGGCGCCGGCAGGCGGCGAGAAACGGATCGATCGAATCCGACCCGAGATAGGGGTTGACCGTCAGCGCGTCGGCGAGCGGCGGCTCCGCGCCACGCGGCTCGAGGAAGGCGGCGGCGTACGCGCGTGCCGTGGAGCCGATATCACCCCGCTTTGCATCTGCGATCACGAGCAGCCCGACGTCGGAGGCGTAGCGCGAGACCGACTCGAGCGCAAGCCAGCCGTCACTGCCGAGCGCCTCGAAAAAGGCCACCTGTGGTTTCACCGCGACGACATACGGAGCAACGGCGTCGACGATTCCCTTGCAGAAGCGTTCCACCGCTCGCGCGGCCGCAGCTCGGCCGAGCACCGCCTCGCCGCGCAGCTCGACGGGCAGGAGGTCGATCCGTGGATCGAGGCCGACCACGAGCTGGCTGCGTTTCCGCTCGACCGCCTCGGCGACCCGATCGGAGAACGCCGGCACCTCGATCGGCTCGGCGTCGGGTCGGGTGCTCACGCTGCCAAGGCTACCCCGTTCACAGCCGCGAGGATCTCGCCGCGCTCGAGCGCGGCGACACGCAGCTCGGGCGAAGGCCGTCGCAGGAATGCAGCGATCAGAAGGAGCTCGTCCGCGGCGGTCGCCTCGAGCACGGGAGGGAGACTGGACCGTGCTTCCGTCAGACCGGCCTCGACCTCCAGGTACCCCCCTCCCCCGCGCGGGACGGTCCGGCGGGCCACGACGGCTCCGGCGACGAAGACCGCCCGCATCATCCCCGGCTCGAGCGCGGGCACGACCAGGCACGCGCGCAACGCCCGCAGGCGCCGGAGCTCCTCGGTCCGCTCGACGACCTGTTCGAGCGCCGCGATCCTGTCGCGCAGCCGCGCCGCGTCCTCGAAACGGAGATCGCGCGCAAGACGCCGAAGCCGTGCCAGCAGCCCGGGGAGACAGTCGCGCAGCTCGTCTCCCTCGAAGCCGTCGAGCGCCTGCGCTGCCCGGCGGGCGAGCATGCGCCCGCCGATCGGACCGTGTGCGGTCGGCTCCGACCCGCAGACCCAGCGGTCACCGCGGCGGCGAAGGTACACGTGGCGGTCGGGCCGCGTGTTGCGCGCGTTTGCCGGCGGTCGAAGCTCGCGCAGAAGCCGCAGCTCGTCGAGCGCGGCCTCGAGCTCGCTCCCGCAGCGCTCCCACTCGACGCGAGCCAACGCACCGAGGGCAGCTTCCACCGCCGGCCTCTGCCGATCACCGGAGAAGTACGAGCGGAGTCGGGCGTTGAGATTGCGCGCCCGGCCTACGTAGAGCGCCTGCCCGTGCGCATCACGGAAGACGTACGTTCCGGGGGTCGCCGGGGCAGCGGCGACGAGCGATCGCTTCGTCTGCAGGCGGCGGGCGCGCGGTGCCGACAGCTCGACGAGATCTGCCACCGTTCCCGCCCCGCGCTCCTGTGCGAGCCCGATCAGCGCGATCAAGATCTCCGCCGTGGCGGAAGCGTCGGCGAGCGCACGGTGGCACGGTGCGACCGATGTCCCGAAGAAGTGCGCGAGCGGCGCGAGTCCAAAGCGCTCCGTCCGGCCGCGCAGGAGACGCCGCGCGAGCCCGACCGTGTCGACGACCGGAGCTGCCACGCGCCTCCCCGTGAGCCGCTCGACGGCGCGGTCGAGAAAGCCCAGGTCGAACCGCGCGTTGTGGGCGACGAGCACCGCGTCGCCGGCGAACGCGAGGAAGCGGCGAACGGCGAGCTCCGGGTCTGGAGCCCCGCGCACGTGCTCCTGGCCTATCCCCGTGAGGGCCGTGATCGCCGCCGGCAGCGCGACCCCCGGGTTGACGAGCGTCTCGAAGATCGCACCGACCTCGAGCGCCTCGACCCGTTGCGCGCCGATCTCGACGATCCGGGAGCGGGCAGGTGAGAGCCCGGTCGTCTCGAGATCGAAGACGACGAACGAGGCAGTCTCGAGCAACGTCGAAGCCCCGGGCGGGTCGGCGAGCCCGACCGCCGCGCCGCGCCACGCGAGCCGCGCGTCGCCCGAGACCACGTCGTCGAGCAGCGCACGCGCGATCGCCGTCGGTGCCGACGCGAGCGCGTACAGAGATCGGGCGGCCTCGTCGAGCGGAACGGGGCCACGGCTCGCCTCGATGAGATCGACGAGCCGGTCGGCGGCATCGAAGGAGAGTTGCAAGCAGTCATCGTACACGAACACCTGTTCGATTGAGGGACCAAAAGAGAGGGCCCGGCGGGGGCCCTCTCGACTGTCCTTGGAGGAGGGCGCCGCGTTAGTTGACGGCCTTCTTCAGCACCGAACCGGCCGAGAACTTCGGCACGGTCGCCGCCCTGATCTGAACCTTCTCGCTCGGATTGCGCGGATTCACACCCATGCGCGCCGCCCGGTGGGTCGTGTGGAACTTGCCAAACCCGGTGAACGTCACGGTGTCGCCCGCCTTGAGGGCACCCTCGACGACGTCGAGAAATGCATCCACAGCGGCACCCGCGTCGCGCTTGGACATGCCGGTCTTGCCGGCCACTGCGTCTACGAACTCCTGCTTCGTCACTGCCACTCCTCCTACTAGATGGTCGTTGTAGGGACCGCCGGAGACCTTAACACTCCGGCCGTTTCGGCTCAACCATGCGCGTTTGCGACGCCTGTTCGATACTCGACTCCGTCGAGCTCTCGCCGGGCGCCGGGCTCTCAGTCAGGGGAGAGCCCAGCAAGGAGGTCGCTCGCACGGTAGAGGGAGCGAAGCCGCACTCCCAACCGGGCGAGGGAGTCCGCCCCACCTTCTTCACGATCCACGACGCACACCGCGTTGCGGACGACGAGGCCGTTGTCCCGAAGCGCGTGCACCGACTCGGCGAGAGCGCCGCCGGACGTGACGACGTCCTCCAGGAGGCACACGACGTCCCCCCCGTCGAACGGGCCTTCGATCCGATTCGCGGTGCCGTATTCCTTCGTCTCACCGCGCACGATGATGAAGGGCAGTTCGGACGCCATGGACGCCGAAGCGGCAAGCGCAACCGCTCCGAGGGCCGGCCCGGCGAGTCTGACCGTGGTGGGCTCGACCTCGCGCGCGACCTCCGCGAGGCGCTCTCCGAGCGCCCGCAGAAGGTCGGGACGTGTCTCGAACCGGTACTTGTCGAGATACCACGTGGAGCGCTTCCCCGACCTGAGCAGGAAGTCACCCTCGAGGAGCGCGTGCTCCACGAGAAGGCGACCGAGGTCGTCGGTCACGCGGGTATGGCCTCTGAGGCGATCTGCAGCAGCCGGTCGAGCTCCGGCGATCCTTCGTCGAGCGTCACGGCCGAGCCGTCCGCATGGCCGATCGTGGCGCTGCGCTCCACCTCGCTGCGTCGACGACCGAGGAACCACCACGCGAGGCCGCCGACGAGAGCGAGCAGGAGCAGCTTACGCATCGGCAGCATCCTTCTTCCTCGACCTCGACGGTTTGCGGGCGGGCTTCTCGTCGAGCCGGCGCAACACTGTCCGGAGGTCGTAGACGACGAGACCCGCAGTCGGCTCGGGCACGGTCGTTGCGACGACCATGCGACCTCCTTCCCGTACGACGAACACGCTCCCGGCGCCGAGGGCGACCTCGACGCGCGTCACCTCGCCGGACGGACGAACGTCGGCGGCGGCCGCGACGAGATCGGCCGCAATCCGCGCCAGCTGCTCACCCCGTTCCGGGGTTCCCGAGCTCGCAAGCACGAAGCCGGACTCGCCCATGATCGCGGCATCCTCGATCTGGGACGAAAGGTCGAGCAGCTCGGCGAGTGCCTCGTTTGGCTTCATCCCCCAGGAGACTAGTTCTTTCTGCAAGAGCGCGGCCGACTCGGTCGGCAAGATCCCGGAAGAGAGATGCAGGGCGGCGGCGGCGCGGGCCCTGTGTGAGTTGGCCGCCTTCCACGCATCGCCGAGCTCGGCGACCGTTCGCTCCTCACCGATCGGCACGAAGATCGGGTCGTAGCCGAACCCCTCGCCGCCGCGGGGGTCGGTCGTGATGGTTCCCTCGAGCGTTCCTTCGACGACGATCTCGTCACCCCCCGGCCCGATCGCGACGATCGTGCAGACGTACCGTGCGCGACGATCGGACACACCCGCGAGCTCGTCGAGCAAGCGGCCGATTCCGTCGTCCGCCCACCTGGCTGACGCGATCCCCGGCCTCCCTCCGAGGCCCGCCGCCTCGATGCCCGAGTCCTCCCCGATCACCCACGCGTCGGCGGGGGCGCCGGCGCGACCGTGCACCGCCTTGGCGCGAGCGTTCTCCGCATAGGTCAAGCCTGCTTCCGGCGGGAACGCCGGGTCGTCGATCAGCGCGAGCTTCCACCCCGGCAGGGCTTGCTGCAGCTCGACGAGCTTGTGGCGGTTCCCGGAGGCGAGTCGCGCTCTCACACGCGGGGCGCGTCGGCGGCCGCCCGCTGCGCCGGCCCGAGCGCCTCGATGCCGCCTGCTGCCAGGTCGAGCAGCTCGTCGAGCTCGCCGCGAGTGAACGGATCACGCTCGGCGGTCGCCTGCACCTCGACCAGACGGCCGTCGGCCGTCATCACGACGTTCATGTCCGTCTCGGCCTGCGAGTCCTCCGGGTAGTCGAGATCGAGGACAGCGACGCCGTCGACGACACCGACCGAGACTGCCGCAACCGACCCGGGAAGCGCCTTCGACAGGCCCATCCGGTCGAGTGCTCGATAAGCGGCCACGTACGCCCCGGTGATCGCCGCACACCGCGTGCCGCCGTCGGCCTGGAGCACGTCGCAGTCGAGCCAGAGTGTCCGCTCCCCCAGCGCCTCGAAGTCGCAGACGGCGCGCATGGCACGGCCGATCAGCCGCTGGATCTCGACCGTCCGGCCGTCCGGACGCCCGCGGGTGACTCCGCGCTGCGTGCGGTCGCCTGTCGAAGCAGGCAGCAGCGAGTATTCGGCGGTCATCCAACCCCGGCCCTTGCCCCGCAACCAGCGCGGGATGTCCTCCTCGACCGTCGCGGTGCAGAGAACCCGTGTCTTGCCCTGCGACCACAGCACGCAGCCGTGCGGCTGCTCGAGGAAGTCGGGCAAGGCATCGAGCGACCGAAGCTCGTCGGGACGCCGGCCGTCGTGCCTCATGCGGCCACGCTTTCGAGCTCGGCCACGCTCACGCGCTCCACGTCCGCGATCGGAAGCTGGAGGAACCGGCTTCCCATCGCCCGGAACGAATCCGGATCTCCGGTCGTCAGGAACCGGTAGGCCCCTTCCCGGGCTTCGTCGTTCTCGATCGCCTTGCGGGCAAGGGTCTCGGACACCTCCCGCGCCGTCTCGTCGGCCGAGAAGACGAGGGTGACGTCGCGTCCGAACACTCGCTGCAAGATCGGCCGGATCAGAGGGTAGTGAGTGCAGCCGAGAACGACGGTGTCCACGCCCGCCCGCTTGAGAGGGTCGGCTGCCTCGCGGACAGCCTCGACGGTCGCCTCGCCGAAGGGGTCGGCGCTCTCGATCAGTGGGACGAGCTTCGGGCAGGCAACCGGCACGACGACGACGCCCGCGTCGAGGGCGTGGATCAACGCCTCGTAGCGGCCGCTCGCCACCGTCGCCTCGGTGGCGAGCAGGCCGACGCGGCGGTTGCGCGTTGCCCGGACAGCGGCATGGGCCTCGGGCTGGATGACACCGAGAACCGGGACCGACAGCGCCCGTTGCAGGTCGGGTAGCGCGGCCGCGGTAGCCGAGTTGCAGGCCGCCACGACGAGCTTGACGCCCTGTCCCTCGAGATAGCGGGCGATCTCGCCCGCAAAGCGCCGGATCTCCTCGAGCGGTCGCGGGCCGTACGGCAGCCGCGCTCCGTCGCCGAGGTAGACGAAGTCCTCGTGAGGCATCGTGACGAGGCACTCGTGGAGAACGGTGAGGCCACCGGCACCGGAGTCGAACACGCCGATCGAGCGGACATCCACGGGCGGCAGTGTAGGCGTGATCGCGGACCGCGCGCGGCGTGGCGGCGAGTGCTCCCTCGCTGCGGACCGACGCGTGGCTCCGCGAGTATGTTCAGCCGATGCCGGCAACAGTGCGACTCGGGACGTGCAGCTGGGCCGACGAAGGGCTCCTCAAGGCGTGGTATCCCCGCGGCGTCTCGACAGCCCAGGCGCGGCTCCGCTACTACGCCGAGCGATTCGACGTCGTCGAGGTCGACTCGCCGTTCTACGCGCTGCCCGATCCAGACGTGACGCGACGCTGGGCCGAGCGCACCCCCGACTGCTTCACGTTCCACGTCAAGGCTGGCGCGGCGATGACCTGGCACGAGGAAGAGCCGAACGACGCGGCGTTCGCCGCCTTCCGTGGCTCGGTCGAGCCGCTCGAGCTCTCGGGAAAGCTTCGCGGTGTCCTGCTCCAGTACCACCCTCGTTTCGTCAAGTCGACCGAGGCCAAGAAGGAGCTGGCTCGGGCACGCGATCGGCTCGACCCGCTCGTGCCGTTGATCGAGTTCCGGCACCGCTCGTGGATGGACCCCGACGAACGCTCTGACACGCTCGGGTTCCTCGAGGAGCAGGGTCTCTCGTATGTCTCGGTCGACGCTCCCCTCACACGTGCAACGAATGTCGCGCCGCGGGTGGCGGCGGCCACCCACCCGGTGGCGGTGATCCGGTTCCACGGCCGGAACGCCCAGACCTGGAACATCCGCGGCGGCAGCGCGGCCGACCGCTTCGACTGGATGTACAGCGACGAAGAGCTCGCCGAGTGGATCGGCCCCACGCGCCGCCTCGCCGAGCAGGCCGACGAGGTCTATGCGCTCTTCAACAACAACCGCGACGACTTCGCGCCGAGAAGCGCGGTGATCTTCCGCGGGCTGCTCGACGAAGCCGGTATTCCAGCCACGGGAGGGATCGATCTGCCCCCGGCAGAGATGACGTTGTTCTGAATGGTGCGGGTGGTCTTGGGGTACGGGCAGGTTTGGGGCAAGTTTCACGCTGTGACGTTCTGCCCGGTGTGCCGGCAGCGGGAGTTCGATCAGCGAGGATCCCCGGTGGGGATTGGATTGCGCGGCCTCCGGCGCAACCCAATCCCCGAAGTGGGTTGCCTAGGCCAGCGCCTTCTGCTTCATCGTGTCGAACTCGGCCTGGGTGATCGCACCGCTGTCGAGCAACTGCTGCGCCTGCGCGATCTGGTCGGCGGACGACGATCCGGCGGCCGCCTTCATGATCTCGTCCTGCTGCGCCTTCGTGGCAGCCTGCAGCTGCACCGTCTTGCGGTCGGCCATCTCTTGGCCCTCCGCGATGAGGTAGATGAACACGCCGAGGTACGGCAAGACGATCACGAAGATGATCCAGAGCGCCTTCATCCCACCCCCGATGTCACGGCGGCGGAAGACATCCGCAAAGACCATGAACAGGAGCCAGATCCAGATGATGAACAGGAAGAAGAGGCACATCGACCAAAAGACATCGAGGAACGGATAGCTAGCGGCTAGCACTGAGGACTCCTTGATCGAAGGTGGCTTGCGGCCCCGGCACCCGGACGCCGCTGAATACTACGGCGTGACCGCCCGGCGGGTCGGTGGGGGTGGACAGCTCAGGCCATGGCAGCCGTCGTGTTGTCGCTCACCATGTAGGCGACGATCAGCGCGGCCGGGAAGAAGACGATGCTGAACAGGCAGCAACCCGAGCGGGCCAGAAGGCAAGCACGATCCAGACGATGGCCGCGAGGGTTGTCCAGATCCAGACACCGTTCGCAGCGAGGAACATGTCAGCCTCCTTGATCGCAGGCAGCACCGATGGCACTGCGCTCGGTTGCAGTCTCCCGGAGGCCCGAGGTACGTCCATCGGGGTCGACACTGACCCACGGTGCGGCAATCCCGACCTATTGGCGCACCGCAAGCATCACCATGATGAACGGCCACACCCACGCCGTCCTGTGGACGCTGGGCGCGGCACCTGACCGCCCCCCGGTTTGCGCCTGGAGCGGTGAGTGCAGCTCGCGGGCGAGTTTCGGGCAAGTCCTCGTATCCGATCCTGGCCCATTGTCGCCCCTGACGGCGGGGCACTCGCTCGACTACTCCCGGAAGGGAGTGCCCGCGAGCGAGCCCCACACCGAAGTGCGGGTATCGAGTATCCCGTCGGCGGATTCGCTGTCGGATTCGACCTGGTGTGGAAAGGCTACGCTCGCGCGATGCGCATCCTTTCGATCGTCCACGACGGCAGCTCGACCGGAGGCGGCGGGCTGTTCGAGGACGTCGTCGAGCTGCGCGGCGACCGCCTCGAGCGTTGGATCACCGTCAACGGTGGCCCAGGGCCCGACGCCCCGCATCGGTACGACGCAGTGATGATCTTCGGCGGCGCGATGCACCCCGATCAGGACGCCGAGCATCCGTGGCTCGCAGAGGAGGCCTCGTTCATCCGCGCGGCGCTCGACGACGAAGTGCCACTTCTCGGCGTCTGCCTCGGCGCGCAACTGATCGCCCGCGCCGTGGGCGCGAGCGTCGGCCCCGCCTCGACGGCCGAGGTCGGCTGGCACGGCGTCCAGCTGAACGACGCGGGCTGCGACGATCCCGTGACCGGGGTGCTGCCCCGGCGTTTCGACGCATTCCAATGGCACTACTACACCTTCGAGCTCCCCGGGGAAGCCGAGTTGCTCGCGACGAGCGAGACCGCACACCAGGCCTACCGCCTCGGGGAACGCACGTGGGGAATCCAGTTCCACGCCGAGGTGACCCGTCACATGCTCGATCGCTGGTTCGTCTCCGGAGCGGCGGAGCTACCGGATCCCGCCGGCACGCAGGCCGAGACGAACGCGTTCCTCGGTGCCTGGAACGAGCACGGCCGAACCCTCTGCGGGGCGTTCCTGGACTTCGCCGCGGGCTGACCAGGTCGACGCCCGCGCGTCGACGCTCGAGGGAGCCACTCGCACCTCGCCCCTACGGGGAATCGATCGGCAATGCGGCGTCGGCAGACCACTCGTGCCATGAGCCGGGATAGTTGCGCGCGTCATACCCCGCGGCTCGAAGCAGCTCGGCGGCCATCGCCGAGCGGCCGCCCGAGTGGCAATAGACGATTACCTCGGAGCCCTCGGGAGCGCCGACGAGCGCCTGGAGCTCCGACGGGGCGGCTCCGGCGTAGATGTCCTGCAGATCGACGTTCCGCGCCCCGGGGAGATGCCCCTGGCGCGGATCGCACGGGTATCCCGCCGCGCCGCTGAATTCGCCGGCCGACCGCACGTCCAACAGGACGAGGCCTTCCTCGCCGAGGCGCCGCTCGAGCTCCTCTCGCGTCACATCGCTCATCGGCTCAGAGGGCTGCGACGACGGCGATCTCGTCCGCGACCGACGGGCGATCTGCGAGACGCGCGAGCCAGTCCTCCACGCGCGGATACGGCGCCAGCGACACCCGGAGGAGGTCGCGAGCCCGGATCACCCAGGGCACGTAGGCGACGTCGGCGAGACCGAACGCCGAGCCGGTCAGGTACGGCGTTCGCGCAAGAGTCGCATCGAGCGACTCGAGCGCTTCGGAAAATGCAGCCTCGGCTCCCGCCTGCCCGCGACGGAGCGCGTAGTAAGGGCGGGTGAAGTCCTCGTAGCGAAGGATCTTCAGCCGGGCAGCTGCCCTCCCCTCCGGATCGGCCGGGAGGAGCGGCGACTCGGGATACTGCTCCTCGAGGTACTCGTTGATCACCGCCGATTCCGGCAGCACCCAGCCGTCTTCCTCGATCACCGGAACGCGCCCCACCGGGTTCATCTCGTAGAGCCAGGCAGGCCGGTCGTCGAGGTCGATCACCACTGTTTCGTGCTCGAGCCCCTTCTCGGCGAGCGCGATGCGAACGCGGGCGCAGTAGGGGCAGCGGGGAGCGTCGACCAGGGTCAGCATCAACGATCGATCCTGATCACGGCGTCATCCGCGGGCGCGTCGGCCCAGCCGTGCTCGGCGCCGGATAGCCCCAGGGCGCCAGCGAGTCCCGCGAGCAGCTCCCGCGCCGGCGGCAGGTCGGAGGGAACGCCCGCCACCGGAGCGGCAGCACGAATCGACGCCTGCGACGCGCCCGTGTAACGCTCGACCACGACAGGGTTGGCGTGGAGCGCCACGACCTCACCCGGCGGAAGGGGTCCGTGGAACTCGGGTAACGACGCGTATTCGTCCACGATTCCACCGCGGTCGAACAGGATCATCCGCACAACAGCCTCCACCTCGACACCGACGGTGATCACGACGAGCCCCGTTCGAGAGGAAATCTCCTTGGCGAGACGGCGCAGCATCGCCTGATCCCGGTCGCAAACGTCGTCGTACACCGTGACGTAGCCGCCCCGGGGCTGGGTCACGAGCGAGCCTGCCGATCGGCCCGGAAGCCGCGGTACCAGCATCTCGACCGCCTTGAGGATCACATCGACGTCGTCCGTCTGGGCGTGGATCGAGCCGAAGGAGGCCGCCGCAACCACCTCTCCGAGCCGGTCGGCGAGCGCCGCGACGGGTGCCGCGAGCACGAGCACTTCGTCGCGAAAGCCCCAGCGTGCGTAGGCAGCGCGCGCAGCGGTGTTGGACGCCGTCACTTCGAGATCGACGGTGTCCACCCCATCGGCGGCAAATCTGGCGACGACGGCCCGGGTCAGCGCCTCGGCCACCCCCGTACGCCGCGCGCCGGGTCTGACGTAGAGATCGGTGATCCGCCCCACCCGCGGACCACGCCGGCGGCCGAGCACCATGCCGACCGCATCTCCGTCCCGTTCCGCCACCCAGCCGAGCCCCGACTCCACGATCGCACGGATCTCCGCGAGCTCGACGGCGACTTCGATCTGCTCGTGCGCCGGCGACGGCACCTCGGCCTCGAGCTCGTGCCACATCTCCGCGAGCGCAGGGAGGTCGTCGAGAGTGGCGGTTCGCACGATCATCCGTGTAACCTCGCACCCGCAAGCAGCATGTGGCAGGCGATGTTGCGCCAGGAACCGAACCGTTCTCCCATCTCTCGTACCTCCGACTCGTCGAGATCTCTGCCGGAACCGTAGAAGAACGACACTGCCTTCCGCACCCCGAGGTCGCCGGCAGGCCAGGCGTCGGGGCGTCCGAGTGCCCGCGCGAGGAACCAGTCGGCCGTCCAACGGCCGAGCCCTCGCTGCGCGGTGATCGCCTCGATCACCTGCGCATCGGGTAGCTGATGGAGCGTGTCGAGGTCGAGGTCGCCCCGAGCGAGACCGGTCACGTACTCGGCCTTGCGGGTCGAGAAGCCGACCGCGCGGATCTCGCTCTCGGCTGCCTCCGCGATCCGCTCGCGGGAGGGGAACGCCCAGGCCTCCCCGTGCCGGGTCCCGAATCGCTCGATCAGCCGAGACCGGACGGCGAACGCGGAGTGCAGCGACACCTGCTGGGCAGTAATCGAGGTCACGAGCATCTCCCACGGATCCGGGACGAGAGGGGGCCGGTAGCCCACCAGGGGCTCCCTCAGCGCGGCGAGCACCGGCTCCACGGCTGCCCAGGACCAGAAGCCCTCGAGGTCGAGACAGGCCCCGAGAAGCCATGCCGCCTCCCGCGCAATCTCCTCGTCGTGCGGCTCGACCTCGACGCCGCCTCGTGCGGGCTCGAGCCGGGTCTCACGACCCGCGATGACACGGTGCAACCCACCGTCGTGCCACTGGTTCGCCCGGTCGGCTCCGTACGATCGAAAGCGCTCGGTCGAGGCGTCGAAGTCGTACGGCTGCGGGAGGGCGAGCAGGGCGATGCCCCGATCGTACGCGCGGCCCGCGCTTTGCCCGGAGGGAGCGGCGACGGCCGCGCGGGGGTCGTCCTAGCCCTTGACGCCGCCGCGGGTGAGGCCCGAGACGAGGTAACGCTGCGCAAAGAGGAACACGAGCACGGCCGGGATCGTCACGAGCATCGCGCCGGCGGTGAGCTTCTCCCACGCCTGGTCGGAACTGGTAGACGTAGGTCTGCAGGCCGACCGGCAGCGTGTACTTCTCCGGCGAGATGAGGACGATGTTCGCGAACGCGACCTCGTTCCACGCCGTGATGAACGTAGTAGAAGCACGTCACCGCCAGGCCCGGGCAGTCGACAGCGGCAGCACGATGCGCCAGAACGTGCCGAACGGCGTCAACCCGTCGATCCGCGCCGGCCTCCTCGAGCGAGATCGGGATCGTGTCGAAGTATCCCTTCAACATCCAGATGCAGAACGGGACCGCCACTGTCGAGTAGGCGAGCACAGCCCAATCTGGCTGTTGAGCAGATCGAGGTTCGTGATCATGTGTAGATCGGAACGATGATGATCGCGGCCGGGAACATCTGCGTGACGAGGAACGAGTTGAGCGCCGGTCGGTACCCGGGGAAGCGATAGCGCGAGAGCGCATACGCCCGCCGTCGCGGAGAGGAAGACGCCGACGATCGTCGTCAGGATCGCAATCATGATCGAGTTCTTGAACCACGTCAGGAACTCGTAGTTGTTGGCCGTGATGACGTTGTGGTAGTTGGCCGACGTCCAGTTGTCCGGCAGAACGTTGAGAGTCGGCGCTGCTGATGATCTCGTCGCGCGGCTTGAACGACGAGATTCCGATCCAGAAGACGGGAAGATCGCGATGATCGTGGCGACGATGAGGCTCCCGTGCAGAACCACGGACATGTACCACTGGCGCCCCGCGCGTCCGGCCCCGCCGGGCGGGCGCCCTCCGCTCGCGGCGAGAGTCTCGGCGACAGGATCTCGGCTCCGCCGAGCCCGACCTCGCCGTGGCGCCACTGCTGCTCATGACCAGGTCTCCTCGCCCATCCGCGTGACCGAGTACTGTAGAACTGGCTGAAGACGAGCAGCATCGAGAGGATGATCACGCCGTACGCCGTGGCGACGCCGTACAGTTTGAAGGTGAAGGCGTCCTGGTAGGCGTAGGTTGCGAAGATCTGCGTCGAAGTTCCGGGGCCGCCGCCCGTGATCAGGTAGATGACGTTGAACATGTTGAACGTCCAGATCAGGCCGAGCAGGATCACCGTCGCGGCGACGGGGCGAAGGCCCGGCAACGTCACGTCCCAGAAGCGCTGCCAGGCGTTCGCCCCGTCGACGGACGGCCGCGTCGAGCAGGTCGGAGTCGATCGCCTGCAGTCCGCCGAGCAGCGCCACCATCATGAACGGCACACCGAGCCAGACGTTGGCCGTGATCACCGCCAACTTCGCCCAGGTCGGGTCGCCGAGGAAGGCCGGCGGGTTCGCCCAGCCGAGCTTCATCAGGAACTGGTCGAAGAAGCCGTACGGGTTGTTGAAGATGAAACGCCACGCGAAGGCCGAGATGAACGACGGCACCGCCCACGGCACGAGCAGCAGCATCCGGTAGATGCCGCGGAACTTGAGCGTGCGATTGAGCGTCGAGCGCGAGCGCGAGCCCGATCGTGAAGTGGAAGAAGACGTTTACCAACGTCCACACGGCCGTGAATCCGAGGACGTCGCGGAACTCCTGACTCGTGAGGATGTCCGTGTAGTTCCTCGAGCCCGATCCACTGGTACGTCGACGGCTGGAGCGGGTTGAGCGCGTTGTACTGGCTCGCGTCCGTGAAGCTGTAGTAGATCCCGCGGCCGAGCGGGTAGAAGACGAGGAACGCCATCACGACGAAGACGGGCGTCAGCATCGCGTAGGCGAACCACCAGCGGCCGAAGCCGTGTCGCAGACGCTCCCGAAACGACGGACCTCCCCGCTTCCGGCCGGTGAGGGCGCCGGAGGCGGGGAGGCTCTGATCCGTCGAGGTCACTTGGAGATGACCCTATACCGTTGATTCGCTGCCGACTACTTGACGACGACCGTGTAGTCCGGGAAGAGCTTCAGCTTCCAGGAATTGGCCGTACCAAGCATGCCGGCTTTGGTGGTTACCTGGCCGTTGAGGATCTTCTGGACGTTCGGGCCGAAGTCCGTGTAGATCTGGCCGCCCTGCGGGATCACGGGGCGGGCCGTCGCGACCTTCATCTGTGGTAGGAAGGCGGTGATGAGGCGGTTCGTCTTGACCGCGGCAAGCTTGTACGACGATGCCCGCGACGGAAGCAGGTTGTTCTTCGCCGCCCAGGCCGCCTGAGCCGGTGGCGAGGTCAGGTACGAGATCAGCTTGTACGCGGCGTCGGCGTTCTTCGTACCCTTCGAGATCACGAAGCCGTTGCCGCCGACCGGCGAGCCCTGGCCGCCCGGGCCCTTCGGGATCACGAGGACACCGAGGTTCGACGACGACCTGAAGGACGGGCCCTGAAGGATGTCCGCCGTCGACCAGGGGCCGTTGACGATCATCGCGACCTTGCCGTTCTTGAACGCCGTCTGGGCGTTGCCGTAGTCGTTCGAGAAGTCCTTGTTCGGGAACGCGCACTTGGACGAGAAGAGGTCCTTGTACGCCTGCATGCCTGCGGTCGATTTCGAGTCACCGATAAGGATCTGCTTGGAGGCCGGGACGATCAGCCCGCCGCCGTAGCCCCACACCCACGGCTGCACCCAGTAGGAGTCGGCGCGCAGGAAGATGCCCGCGCCCTTCGGGAACTTCTGGCAGAACGCCTGCAGCGCCGGGAGCGACGTCGGAAGCTGCGTGTTCTTGATACCGGCATTCTTGAAGAGCGCCTTGTTGTAGAAGATCGTCAGCGCGTCCGGCGCCTGCGGCAGGCCCCAGATCTTGCCGGCGTAGTTGTAGTACGCCCACGCAGCCGGCAGGAAGTCGCGCTTGTCGGCGGCGGAGACCTTGCCCGTGACGTCCGTGAGGAGGCCGAGGCTGGCCCAGCGGGCAACGTCGGCGATCTCCGCGCGCATGACGTCCGGGCCCTGGCCGGCCTGGACGGCCGTCGTGAACTTCTGGTCACGCTGGTCGAACGGAACCTGGACGAGGTCGACGTTGACGCCGGGGTTCGCCTTCTCGTAGTCGGCGAGTACCGACTTGAACGTCACCGTCTCCTGGTCGTTCATGGTGTTCCAGAGCGTGATCGTCGTCGCCTGCGGGCGAGCCGCAGCCGTCGCGACGACGGCGGCGGCCACGAGCGCGGTTGCGACGAGCGCAAGGCCGAGAGCACGCAATCGGATGGATGTCATCCGTCTGTCCTCCTTGATGACGTCGGCAGCGACGCCGACGATATGAGTTGGTGTTTCATGATCATGAAAACGAGCCTGAGCGTATCGACTGGGAGAACGCCGCGTCAAGAGGAGTTCTCCGCTGTGTCGTCAGTAATCTTCACCTCTTCCTTGCGTGATCCAGCGTGCGTTCGTCTTTCACCGTCATTACACTGCTGTGGAATGGCATCTCTTAAGGACGTCGCAATCAGGGCCGGAGTTAGCGTCGCCACAGCCTCGCGGGTGACGACGGGGTCGACCTACGTGCGCCCGGAAACGCGTGACCGCGTCGAGCGCGCCATGCAGGAGCTGCTCTACGTGCCGCCCGGACGCTCTGCCGAGTCGGGCGCGATCGGCCTGCTCGTGCCGGAGTTCGCCAATCCAGTGTTCGCCGCGCTGGCGCAGGCGATGGAGACGCAGGCGACGAACGCCGGGTACGCGGCGATCCTCTGCAATACCCGGGGCTCGGCGATGCGCGAGGTCGGGTACGTGCACATGCTGCTGGAGCGCCGGGTCGAGGGGATGGTGTTCATCTGCGCCGAGATCACGGATGTCCGCGGTGACCACGGTCACTACTCGCAGCTGCTCGCCCAGGGGGCGCGGCTCGTATTCGTGAACGGCGGCCTCGAGTCGCCGGCGTCGACGACCGTCGGCGTCGATGAGCGCGCCGCCGGTCGCCTCGCGACCGAGCACCTGCTGGAGCTAGGCCACCGGCACATCGGCTTCGTTGCCGGGGAGTCCTTCGCGCAGGCGACTCGCGAGAAGCTGATGGGGCGCGACGACGCGCTTCGCGCGGCCGGGATCGAGCCGAACGGCAACGTCTCACACGCCGGGTTTACGGTCGACGGCGGCCGCCAGGCGCTGCGGTTGCTGATGGAAGCCGGCACCGGGCAGCGTCCGACCGGGGTCATCTGCTCGAACGACCTGATGGCGATCGGCGCGATGCTCGAGGCGGCAGCGCTCGGGTTGCGCATCCCCGATGACCTGTCCATCGTCGGGTTCGACGGGATCGAGGCAGCCTCGTGGACACAACCCTCGCTGACCACGGTCGCACAGCCGATCGACGAGATAGCCGAGACGGCGATCAACGCGCTGCGCAAGCTGATCGAGGCGCCCGATCAGGCCCAGCCGAACTACGTCTTCCATCCGCGGCTGCGCCCCGGCGGAACGACGGCTTCTCCGAGGTCGTGACCGACCCCGGCGGCGGCTGTCGTCGGAAGTGGAGCATTTGCCTTCCGGTCGCGGGACAAAGGTGTGGGTGAGTCCGGGAACCGACGACGCCCTAGTCGCCAGGTTCGGCACTAGGTCCCCTTCACCCGGCCACGATCGCGGCCTGCTCGGCGTGGCTACTCTTCACCGGTCGTGCCGTATCGCCTCGTACACGCTCTCATGGCAGTTTTCGTGCTCGCAGTGGCGATGGGCCTGACCGTAGGGCCGGCGGGGGGCGGCGTCTCCGCGGCGGCGTGTGCAAAGGTTCGCGCAGAGGCGCGCAAAGCCACGCCGGACGAGGTCGCGATCCTCTTCGTCACCTCCGGCGTCCTGCGGCAGAACCCCGGCTGCGCATACGACCTCGTCACGCCCACCCTGCGCAAGGGCCGGACGCGGGCGACGTTCGCCGCCGGCAAGGCCCTCGCACCGTATCTGACCCGCAAGCCCAAGGCGGTCACTGCCCAGCTGACCCCCCGCGTCCGGCTTTCCACCGAGGTCGGGAGCTGGATCACCCTCGACGCTCCCGATCAGAAGCCCCACACGTTCGAGATCGTTCTCCGCAAGCGCGACGGCCACTGGCTCGTTGACTACTGGGCCCACGCAGTGGGATTCAGCTAGACAGACGCCCCCGCGAGCTCCTTGTCGGGGGCGCGGAGCGACTGCCCGGTGTGCGGGTCGAAGAAGTGGAAAGCGTGCGCGTCGATCGCGAGCCTGAGGCTGCTGCCCGGCTTGGCACGGGTGTGGGCGTCGACCGACGCCGTGAAGAGCGTCCGCTGGTCGTCGGCTAGTAGCTGCGCCCGCTCGTCCTCGTCGTCCTCCGTCCTCGTGTCATCGGTCATCACAGGCGCGGCATCCACCCAGAAGATCACGTGCGACTCGGCGCCGAGCTCCTCGAGCACGGCGACGTCGACCTCGATCTCGGGCAGACCAGCGTCGGCATAGGCGACGTCCTCGAAGTCGCCCGGCCGGATGCCGAGAATCACCTGACCGTCCCTTGCGGGCCTCCGCTCGGGGGGGAGAGGCAGGCGGAACCCAGCGAACTCGACGGTGTCACCGGCGACGGTCGCCTCGACCAGGTTCATCGACGGCGAGCCCATGAACGCCGCGACGAAGAGGTTCGCAGGGTTCGTGTAGAGGACCTGCGGCCGGCCGACCTGCTGGATGACGCCGTCCTTCATCACCGTCACCCGCTGTCCGAGAGTCATGGCCTCGATCTGATCGTGGGTGACGTAGACCGTTGTCGTGCCGAGGCGATCGTGGAGACGTGACAGCTCGGCGCGCATCCCGACACGCAGCTTCGCGTCGAGATTGGAGAGTGGCTCGTCCATCAGGTAGGCGGCGGGCTCGCGGACGATCGCGCGCCCCATCGCGACCCGCTGGCGCTGTCCGCCCGACAGGTTCGCGGGCCTCCGATCGAGGTACGGCTCCAGACCGAGCATCTTCGCCACACCGTCGACGCGACGGTCGATTTCCTCCTTCGGCGTCTTCCTGACCTTGAGCCCATAGGCGAGGTTCTTGCGGACGCTCATGTGGGGATAGAGCGCGTAGTTCTGGAAGACCATTGCGATGTCACGGTTGCGCGGCGCAAGGTGGGTAACATCACGGTCGCCGATGAAAACCGCGCCCTCGGTGATGTCCTCGAGGCCCGCGATCATCCGGAGCAACGTCGACTTGCCACATCCGGAAGGCCCGACGAGCACCATGAACTCTCCGGACTCGATCGTGAGCGAGATGTCGTCGACGGCCCTGACCTCGCCGGGGTACACCTTGCTGACGTTCTCCAGGACGATCTTGCTCACGCGTAGGCCCCCTCGAATTGCAAGTGAACTCGAGACGAGGATAGACGAGGGCGCCGGGAAGAACCAGCGTCTACGCACGTATATCGCGGAGGTCGTCGAAGGTGACGTACGGGACGCCCAGACCGTCGAGGTAGCGCGCGAGCCCGGCCCGCGCGAAGACGCGCTCGGCGGCGAGCGACACGCACCGGTCGGAGAGGCCGTCGCCGACGTACGTGAACCGCTGCAGATGCGCGACCGCCGCGCGCTTGCACTCCTCGCCGCAGACGTCGCATCGAAGCGCGGGAGGGAAGACTGCACGCCAGCCCAACGGATCGGCCTCGACGCTGTTCGCGACGACCCGGGCCACGACACCCTCCCGCGACAGAACAGGTGCGATCAGCTCGTGGAAGCCGGCGGACACGATCAGAGGGTCGTAGGCCGCCACGAGCTCGGCGAAGCCTGCACGCACGCGCACGTTGTCGACCAGCCATCCGACGACCTCCCCGAGCGGCGCCTTGACCGTCTCCATCTCGCACGCGATCACCTCCCGCAGCGTCAACCCGCGACCGATCTCCGCCTCCACCGCGTGGAACAGGTCGAGGTCACCGAAGCGCTCGATCACGAGGTGAAGCGTGTCCGTCTCAGTGACGGTGCCGTCCCAGTCCAGGACGAGCGGGATGGTCACGGGGCGAGCTGGGTCAGGACGCCGATCCCGGCCAGCTCGAGCTCGACCGAGCCGGCGGCGAGGGCGACGGGAGCGGCGCACGGGGCCGCGAGGACGTCCCCCGGGCGCAACGTCGTCCCTGCGGCGGCCAGCTCCGTCGCCGCCTCCCAGTCGAAAGGTGGCATCTCGGACCGTGACCGTTCGGCCCCGTCGATGCGGACCACGATCGGCGACGCGGACGGATCCAGCTCGTCCGGCGTCGAGACGACAGGCCCGAGGCCGAGGCCGAAGTCCCTGTCCTTGGGCGGCGACCCCTCGGGGGAGCGCCACTCGGCGAAGAGGGTGTAGCCGCCGATCCGCCCCTCGGCCCCGATCACGCAGGCGAGTCGCGGGAAGAGGACGGGGGGCGCCGGTCCGACCGAGACACGGGCGCCGGGCCCGAATACGGCGGTCGAGTTCGCGAAGGCGAACGTCTCCTGGCTGTCGAAGACTCGCACCGTCGGTGGGTACTGCACCGGCACGAGCAGCGTGACGTCGGCGAGAGCGTACTCGGCATGCTCTCGCGCAGTCCCGCCCCCGAGGAAAAACGACTGCAGCGTCTGAGTCGCGAGATGGAGAACGCGGTCACCGTCGAGGCGGCCGACCCAGCCGCGCTCCATCGGTGTGTCGTTCGGGTGAAACATGCAGAGGCGCATCAGCGCCTATTCAACCTGCTGCCGGCCTCAGGGCTCCGTATGGACGATCACCTCGGCGACCCCGGGCACCACATTCCAGATCTGCTGCTCGATGCTCGAGGCCGTCGCATGTGCGGAAGCCAGGCTCTCGCCCGGGTCGAGCATGAGCGTGAGGAACACGACCAGCCCTTCGTCGGTATGGAGGAACCGGACGGCGCGGGGCGACGTCCCCGTCGCCTCGAGGACGAGACGCTCGATCTCTCCGGGGTCGGCATCCGCTTCGCGACCGGCGGCCGGCTCGGCCAACGGCTCGAGGTGACTCTGCACGTCGACGATCTCGGGGACACCGACGACGATCGCGTGCTCGACCTGCTCGGCGATCTCGTGCGCCTCGTCGAGAGCAAGCTCACCGGGCAGCTTGAGGTGGAGCGACACGTGGAAGCCGTCGGGCAACTCGATCACGGACAGGTTGTGGATCTCACGGACGCGCGTGACCGACATCGCCGACTCTCGAACCCGCTCCCGCAAAGCCGCCTCGGCCCCCGACGGCTCGACGTGGACGACGACGTCGCTTCCCGGGAGGGCTCCGTGCACGACTGCCTCGACGCGGTCGGCCACGGCATGGCCCTGGCCCACGACGGCTCCAGGCGACACGCCGATCACGACATCGGTGAACGTGCGCCCGGCGGCTTCGCGCAGCCTCAGGCGTCGCACCTCGACGGGAGGATCGAGTGTTGCGATTGCCGCCCGCGCGGCGCGCACGGCATCGGCCGGTGCCCGGTCCATGAGCACGTCGACGTTCCGTCGGATCAGGCGCGCTGCCGCAGCGACCACGAGAACTGCGACGAAGAGCGCGGCGAGTGAGTCCCCGGCCTGCCAGCCGGCCCGGACTGCGAGAAGGCCTCCCAGGACCGCGAGCGTGCCGATCAAGTCGCTACCGAAATGAAGTGCATTCGAGGCGAGAGCCGGACTGGCAAACCGACGGGCCCCCCGCGCCGAAACGAGGGTACGCGACACGTCGATCGCGACGACGACCCCGACTGCAGCAAATACCCACCAGGCGGTCGACGTCTCGATCTCGATCCAACCGGCGAGACGGGCGACGGCGAGCGCTCCGACCGCGATGCTGACGAGCAACAGGACGAACGCCTCCGCCAGCGCGGCAAGATGCTCGGCCTTGCCGTGCCCGTAGGGATGCGATCGGTCCGCGGGCCGCCCCGCGACACCGATCGCGAAGAAGGTGAGGAGCGCGGCGACGAAGTCGGTGCCCGAATGCAGCGCCTCGGAGACGAGGCCGAGGCTGCCGCTTGCGAGTCCCGTGCCGAGCTTTATCCCCATCAGCGCCACCGCGGCACCGACCGAGACGAGCGCGGTGCGCCGCTGCGGGCTCATCGGCTCAGCGTACTCCGCGACGGGGCGCTCACTCCCCCGGCGACACCGGTGCCCGCCGCCGAGCCCCGAGGATCCCGGCGCCGATCAACAGGCCGCCGGCGATCTGCACGGGATCGATTCGCTCCCCGAGCAACACGACCGCGAAGAGCGCAGCGACGAAGGGCTGAAGGTTGGTCGCGAGCGTCGCCCGCGACGCGCCGATGCGATCGAGCGAGCGGAACCACAGCACATTCGTGACGACGAGAGGGCCGAGCGTCGCGAAGACGAGCAGCACCCAGACCTTCCAGCCGAGCTCCCAGTCCTGCGAACGCGTCTGTGGGAGACCCGTCAGCGCGATCCCGACCCATGAGAGCGAGAGCACGACGGCACTGATTCGCGACGGCGAGTACCTCCGCATCAGCGGCGTGATCAGGATCGAGTAAACAGCCCAGGTCGCGGCGGCGAGGATGCCGTACATGATCCCGCGGAGGTCACCGCCCAACTCGCCACCCGCGCCGAGCGCGACCAGTGCGACGCCGGCGAAGGACAACGCCGCGCCGATCCAGAAGCGCCGGGGCAGCACCTCGGTGCCGAAGGCAAGCCCGATCAGGGCTGCGAAGATCGGGGTGGCGGCGAGGATCAGGGCGATCACGGACGCCGAGGTCGTCTTCAACGCGTAGACGAAGCCGATCTGGTTGACCCAGAGGGCGCCCGCGGCGGCCACGACCATGACGAGATCGCCACGCGCGATCCACAACGACCGTTCCGCGGCGACGGCGATGGCGATGAAGACGACGGCCGCGAGCCCGTAGCGAACGGTGGAATAGGCAAGCGGCTGGAATCCATGTGTGAGGATGTACCTGCTGACCGTGAGGTTGAGCGCCCACAGCCCGATCGCCGACAGCAACATCACCTCGACGGACGTCGGTCTACGCATCTCCAGGAAGGTAGAGGTTAGGCTTGCGCCGCGATGGCAGAGCCGACCTTCGACGACATCGAGGCCCTCGTAGGCCCCGCCACCCCCCACTTTGCGTTCCAGATCAGGGCGCGCGTGCGCGAGCTGATCGACGACCTGCCCGCAGACGACCCGGTACGGCGCTTCGGCGAGGACCAGATCCGCCTGCTCGACGACCTCGGCTACGCCTCCTCGAAGGCCGACGACGACGTGCCCGAAGAGCCCCGCACCCGGATCGGCTGGGACGAGATCCCGTCGTCCGCCCCGGTCACGCGGCCCCTCCCGCGCGCCGGCTGATGGGTCGGTCCGTCCTCGTCACCGGCGGCTCTCGCGGGATCGGAAAGGCGATCGCCCTCCGTCTCGCCCGCGACGGCGCCACCCGCGTCGCGATCGGCTACATGCGTGCGGACGCGGCCGCCGAGGAGACCGCGGATGCGCTGCGTGACCTCGGGGCGGAGCCGGTACTCGTGCGCGGGAACGTCACCTCGGGCCGCGTTCTCGAGCAGGTCGCAGGACTCGGGCCACTCGACGTCTTCGTGCACAACGCGGCTACCGGCGTGATCCGCCCCGCTCTCGAGTCCGAGGACAAGCACTGGGACTGGACGTTGAACGCCAATGCCCGCGCGTTTCTGGCGCTCACTCGCGTGGTCGCCCCGGTGATGCCGAGCGGATCATCAGTGGTAGCGATCTCGAGCCTGGGCTCGGTTCGGGTGCTGGAGAACTACGCACTCGTGGGGGCGTCGAAGGCCGCCCTCGAATCACTCGTGCGCTACCTCGCCGTCGAGCTCGGGCCGGCGGGGATCCGCGTCAACGCCGTCTCCGGCGGTGTCGTCGACACGGGGGCGCTCGACCACTTCCCGAACCGGGAGGAGATGCTCGCGATGGGAGCGCGCAACGCGGCCGGGCGCATGGTCACCCCTGACGACCTGGCGGGAGCGGTCGCGTTCCTCAGCTCGCCCGACGCCGAGATGGTGCGGGGACAGACGCTCATCGTCGACGGCGGCTTCGCATTGCCTGCGTAACGCCGGCTCGTTTGCAGATCTGGATCCGGGCGCGGACACTTCGATCGCGATCATCGCTGATGGAGCTGTTCCGTCAGCCCGGCCCGACCGGACAGCACCGGAACGGCCGCGCCAGCCGGCTGCCGTTTCGCACCGGGCAGCCGGCTAGGTGCGTCCGATCATCCTCCCGACGGTTGCCTTCGCGATCACGCCGGCCATCTGCGGGTTTTCCTGAAGGCGCCGAAGCGAGTACTCGTACCAGCGCCGCCCGTACGGCACGTACACCCGGAGTGGGTGGCCGGCCCGAACGAGTTCGCTCGCGCGGCCCTCACGCACACCGAGCAGCATCTGGAACTCGTATGCCTCGGAAGGAAGCGACTCCACCCGCGCGAGCGACTCCACGAGCAGACGCTCGTCGTGCGTCGCGATCCCGACCCGGGAGCCACCCGCGAGAAGTGCGTCGAGGCAGGAGACGAACGACCGACGCACGACCTCGGCATTGTGGAAGGCGACGGCCACCGGCTCGACGTAGATGCCCTTGCACAGTCGAACGCTCGGGCGCAGGTCCCGCAACTCCGCGAGGTCCGCGAGCGTTCGTTTGAGCGAGGCCTGCACCACGATCCCCACGTTCTCGAGCCCCGCGCCGCGGAGCGCGCGGTACAGGGCGAGCGTGTCGTCCACGCACGACGCGTCCTCCATGTCGATCCGGACGAACGCGCCGCGGGCCTTCGCATCGCGGACCACGCTCTCGAGCTGAGAGCGGCACAACTCGAGATCGAGCTTCAGCCCGAGACCGGTGAGCTTGACCGACACGTTTGCGTCGAGACGGTCGTCGTCGATCGCAGCGAGCACGTCACCGTACTCAGCGGCGATCGCCTCGGCCTCTGCGGCACGGTGAAGCTCCTCGCCGAGCACATCGATCGTTGCCCGCTTCCCGTCAGCGTTCAACGCGGCGACGACGCGACGCGCGTCGCCGAGGGTCGGGCCGGCGATATACGGCGCCGAGACGCGACGGACGACCGATCGGGGGACGGCGGGAAGAACCGAGGCGACGGCACGGTCGAAGAGGCCCAAGGGGAGGCGAGTGTACCGCGGTCGCGCCGTCAGGTTTCGCGCATGAACCCCTGGCGCGCAGCGCTGACGAGCGCCACCGCCTCGGGGAAGAGGACGCGCATCGCGTCGCGCAGCGCGACGGCCTGCTCGTCCGGGCCGCCGGTCGGCTGAACCTGCTTGAGCGCGGCAGCGGTGAGCTCGACGGCGGTACTCAGCGTCAATGTCGCGAACTGCTCACGCTGCGCGTCCTTGACGCTCTCCGACTGGGTCTCGGCGAACTCCCGCAGCCCACGGAGGATCTCCTCGGGATCGCCGCCGAACGGAAAGAAGCCACCGCCCTCCATGCCGGCAGGGTACCGAAGCGGCAGCAACTCCCTGTGACACATGGTTCACGAGGAAAGCGGTACGCGATACGCCTGCTCGATCTCCCGCTGAAGTTCGTCGATCGTGCCCTGGGCACTCTTCAGCGCTGACGTGAACGGAGACGGTGCCGCGGGATCGAGGGCTTGCTCGAGCCGGCGCGTCGCCGCACCGATCTCATCGAGCCGCAACGGCGACGCGAGCTGCGGCGGCGACCCGATCGTTCGCTGGAGCGCGCGCACGGCCTCCTCGGCCTCGTCGATCCCCTCCGGACTCTCGGTCAGGCGAAGTGCGACGAGCTGCGAGAGGAGCTCGTCGAGGTCCCCTCCGGCCGCGGACTCCTCCGCAAGCTCGCACAGCGCGGCGATCGCCACGACGTTTCTGACGTCCCTCCTGGCCGAGACGACGGCTCCCTCGTCGTCGAGCACGACCCAGGAGCGTGAGCCGTCCGGTGCCTCGAACGCGCAGAGATAGGCGCGCAGGCCCGGGGTCGCCTCGGTCGCGAGTACCGCAGCGACGGTTCCCCCGATCGGCGCCTGGGCCACCGCCCCGGTTGCGATGCGCTCGAGATCGGCGAGCAGCGTCACCGGCCCAGGATAGAGAAGCATGGCAGGGTACACCTCGTGTCCCAGCGTCGTACGCACGCCCGCATGCTCTTCGCGCCTCTCGGCCCGACGTACGATCGCGTCGGCTCGGCGCTGTCGTTCGGTCAGGACCCCCGCTGGCGACGAGCCATGGTGTCACGCGTCCCGCGCGACGGCGGCACGGTGCTCGACGTCGCAACCGGGACAGGCCTCGTCGCCGAGCAGCTGCTCGCCCGCGGCCACCGCGTGACGGGGCTCGACCAGAGTCCCGAGATGCTGGCCGTCGCGCGGCGGCGATTCGGCGACAAGGTCGACCTCGTGGAAGCGTCGGCGACCGATCTTCCGTTCCCGAACGCGTCCTTCGACCATCTCACTTTCACCTATCTCCTGCGGTACGTCGACGACCCCGGCGCCACCCTCACCGAGTTGGCCCGCGTCGTCCGCCCTGGAGGCACGATTGCGTCGCTCGAGTTCTGCGTGCCCCGGGGGCTCTGGCGACCGCTCTGGGACGTCTACGTCGGGGTCGGTCTACCGGCTGCCGGGCGGCTGATCTCGCGAAGCTGGTACGACGTCGGCCGGTTCCTCGGTCCGTCGATCCGCGGGTTCTACGAACAATGGCCGCTCGGGGAACAAGTGGAGCTGTGGCGGCAAGCCGGGATCGCGGAGGTTCGGTGCCGCCGGATGAGCCTCGGCGGCGGAGTCGTTATCTGCGGCCGTCGCCGCGTTGAAGGCCCCCCACGGGAGGACGTCGGGGGATGAGGCCTGCGTTCTACGCCCTTCCGCGAGGAGGCTGGCGCGACTACGTGACACTGCTGCACTTGCCCTATACGGCATGGCACCTCTCCTACGTCGTCGTCGGCGGCTGCCTCGCGGCCGAAGTGTCCTGGGGCCGTCTCGGGTTGACCGTACTGGCGTTCTTCCTCGCCGTGGGCATCGGCGCCCACGCGCTCGACGAGCTCACGGGCAGGCCGCTCCGGACGACCATCCCTTCCTCGATGCTCGTCTTGCTCGCGGTCGCCTCGGTGGTTGGAGCGTGTGCACTCGGGGTCGCCGTCGCGCTCGACTTCAGCCTCTGGATCCTGCCGTTGATCGCAATCGGAGCATTCCTCATCCCGGCCTACAACCTCGAGCTGTTCGGTGGCCGCTTCCACTCCGACCTGTGGTTTGCCCTTGCCTGGGGGGGTCTCCCGCTCATCACCGGATACGTTGCCTGCGCCGGGACCCTCCGCAGCCCGGCCGTCGTCGCTGCCGCCTGGGCCTCGGTCCTTTCGCTCGCCCAACGCCGGCTGTCGACCCCTGTCCGCCGGATCCGGCGTGACGTCGTCGTTGTGACCGGGGAGATCGAGTCCAATGACGGCGCGCGGGAAGCGGTCACACGGGAAACGCTCGTCGCGGCCCCCGAGGCCGCGCTGCGGCTGCTGGCGGCGGCGACAGTCCTCATTGCGGCCGCGCTCGTCGCCGTACGCCTATAGCGTTCCGGCGTGCTCGTCTGGATCCTTGCAGCCTGTCTCGGCGTCGCGCTCGCCGTCACGATCGGCCTATGGCTGTCGTTGAAACGTGCTAAAGGCCGCGCATCGATGACGGAAACCCTCGTTGCCGAGGCTCAGGCCTCCATTCAGGCTGCCGTGGAGCAGGAGACAGCAGCACACACGGAGGAGATCCGCCACACGCTCGCTCGTGAACGGGCAGACACGATCTCCCAGCTCGCCGAGGAGGAGCGCCGACTCGGTGAGGAGCGGCGCGCGACGTACGCCGAGCGAGAGCGAAGGGCGAGCGAGGCGCTCGCGGACACGCTCGCGAACGTGGAGCGACGGCTCGACGAGCGATTGCAGGGAGTCGCCGACGACCTCGAGAGAGCTCAGCGCCACCTGGAAACGCAGCTCGCGCGCCTGACTCAGCGCCAGCAGCAGGCCATTGCCGACGTCGAGGCGCGGATCGAACGCGAGGCGGCCGAGCTCGGATCGACGAGCGACGAGCAGCGGCAGGCGGTGATTCGCCTCCGCGAGGAGCTCGAGCGCGCGGCCGCGACGGCTGTCACGGAGGCCCTCGACGAGCTCGAGGCGCACACGATCGAGCGACGCCGCTCCATCGAGGAGATCACCGAGCGACTGCGGGCGCGGGAAGCGGCAATTGCCGAAGGCATCGAGCAAGCCGAGACCGACGCTCGGGCGCGCCTGGAGCTGACGTTGATCGAGTTCGAACGACGGCAGACCGAGCGACTCGAACGTGTAACCGAGCGGGAGGTCGAGCGCCACGCTCAGATCGCGGCGACCGCGTTCGACGACCGGATGCGCGAGATCCGCGAGGAAGCGACGTCGAGGCTCGCCCGCGAGCTCGACCGCGCAGTCGAGCTGATGATGCGCGAGGAGCTCGCCCGCCGCCTCGACGACGGCTCGTAGGTCGGGAGCGGTCGACCCGGATCCACAAACCAATCTTGGAAGGGATCGTCATAGCGATCACGAATCCCCCGGCACACATGGCAGAGATCACCGAGACATACATCGAGCGCGAGGACGAGCAGGCCAAGGTCGAGAGCTGGCGCCTGCACGTGCTGATCGAGGCGGGCTTTCCGCTGCCGCTCGCCGAGCGTCTCGCCGCCAGCGACGCCGACCTCCACTCGTGCGTCGACCTGATGCGGCAGGGCTGCACGCCGGCCATCGTGGCGGAGATCCTCCTCTAGAGTCGGTCCGGGCCGGGCCGGTTCCCTCGCTCGACGTCTACCCTGCGAGAGTGAAGGTCGAAGCGACGTTCCACGGCGACCGAAAGGTCTTCAGCGTCTCCTCGTTCAACGAGGGGATCGGGATCTACCTGCGCAAGCTCCCCTCGTTGTGGATCGAGGGGGAGGTCACCGAGTTGCGACGGAACGACGCGTGGGCTTTCGTATTCTTCACTCTCAGGGACCCGGCCAGCGGAGCGTGTCTGCGGGCCACCATGCAGCGGCGACAATTCGACGGCCTCGAACTCGAGTTGCTGGACGGCGAACGCGTGCACGTCGAGGGTAGGGCCGAGATCTACGAGGCCAAGGGGGAGCTGAGCTTCCGCGCAGTCACGATCGAGAGAATCGGGCTGGGTGATCACCTCGCCGCAATCGAGCGCCTCAAGCGTGTACTGGCGGCCGAAGGCCTCTTCGCGGCCGAGCGCAAACGTCCCCTGCCGCGATTTCCGCGCGCGGTGGGCATCGTCACGGGCGCCGATGCCGCGGCGCAGGGCGACGTCGTGACGGGGATCCGCTCTCGGTTCCCGGCCGCTCACGTCGTCGTCGCGGAAACGCGCGTGCAGGGCGCGACCGCAGGCCCGCGCATCGCCGCCGCGATCCGGCGGGTCGCAGCACACCCGATGGTCGATGTCGTCATCGTCACCCGAGGCGGCGGCTCCTTCGACGATTTGTTGCCGTTCAGCGACGAGGCCGTCGTGCGGGCATTCGCAGCGTGCTCCGTCCCCGTCGTCTCGGCCGTCGGGCACGAGCAGGACACACCTCTCTGCGATCTCGCCGCCGACGCACGCGCCTCGACTCCCACGGCGGCGGCTCGTCTCGTCGTGCCTGACCTGGGCGAGTTGAAGGAAGGGCTTGGGCGGTTTCGCGACCTCATGGCCGGGTCCGTCCGGCGGGCGATCGAACGCGATCGAGAACGTCTCGAACACAGCCGCGACCGGCTCCATGCCGCCCCCCTTCTCCTCCTCGAACGGCGTCGCATTGCCCTCGACCACGCCGCGGCCCGTCTCCAGACGCTCTCACCACGCCGTACGCTCGCCCGCGGTTATGCCGTCGTCCGCTCCGGCGGGGTCGCTCTCAGCAACGCTGCGGCAACCACTCAGGGAAGCCCTCTCGACATCGAGCTCGCGGTAGGCAGCCTCACAGCGACGGTCGTGGCAGCACAGCCGTGAGCGACGGTACCCCGATCGACGGGCAGACGTTCGAGGAGCTTCGTCATGACCTCGAGGAGATCGTCGGGAAACTCGAGCGCGGGGACGTCGGAGTTGACGAGGCGATCCGGCTCTGGCAAAGGGGAGAGGAGCTCCATCGCCGGTGCGTCGCTCTGCTCGAGGCCGCCGAGGGCCGCATCGAGGAGTTGGCCGCGAGCACAGATGACACGGCTACGCCAGAGCTGTAATGTCCGCCCATGCCTCGACCATCGGCTGAGCTCATTCGCGGAGTGCCCCTCTTCTCCGATCTCGACGACAAGACCGTGGACCGCCTCGCCGACGAGTTCGTCGAGCGTCATTTCGCCGAGGGTGCGGCGATCGCGACCGAAGGTGTCGACGGCCTCAACTTCTTCGTCGTGGCAAGCGGCGAAGCCTCGGTCACGGTGCATGGCAACACCGTGGGGACGCTCGGGCCGGGCAGCTCGTTCGGCGAGATCGCACTCGTCGACAGGTCGGCCCGCTCGGCAACGGTGACCGCAACGACACCCATGGTGGCCTACGCCCTCCCGATCTGGAGCTTTCGGCCGTTCGTCGAGCAACGCCCAGAGCTCGCCTGGAAGCTCCTGGAGACACTCGCCGAGAGACTCCGCGCCGCCCAGTCTCGCTAATCCCGCGTGACCGAGAGACCAGGCGCAACACCGTCTGACGCAAGAGCTCGTCGCCGGCTGCCGGAACGGCGATCCCGCGGCGTGGAATGCCCTCGTCGAGCGCTTCGCCCGGTACGTCTCGGCCATCGCGACCCAGGCGTTCCGCCTCTCGGCACCAACTTCGCACGCAGGTAGGCAAAGTGATCGAATGACGGCAGACGAGAGGTCGTCTCTCTTCAACCCGCTCGATCGCTTTCTGGACGAGCTGGAGGCTCCGGCGCCCTCACCGTGTGGTGGCACGGCCGCAGCGGTTGCCGCAGCCATGGCGGCGGCGCTCGTGACCATGGTCGCCAGGGGGTCGGTCGACTGGGAAGACGGCCCGGGCATCGCATCTCGGGCGCGAGCCCTGCGCTCGCGACTCACAACACTCGGCGGCGACGATTCGGCGGCGTTCGCGCTGGTCATGGCGGCGATGCGCGATCGTTCAGGAACGCCGGACCAGCGCGATTTCGCGATCGGCACCGCACTCGTTCATGCCGCAGAGGTGCCACTTCGCATCGCCGAGGCCGCCGCCGACGTCGCGGAACTGGCGGCCGTCGCCACGACCGAGGGCGCACCTCAACTTCGCCCGGATGCAACGGCGGCCGCTGCGCTGGCCGAGGCCGCTACGCGGACGGCGGCGCATCTCGTCGAGATCAACCTCTCCGCCGTCCCCGGAGACGGCCATTCCGAGCGTGCCGAACCGTTGGCCAGGGCCGCGGCCGCGGCCCTGGCCCGGGCTCTCGGAGCGGCATGAGCGGGCGTCCGCTTCCCGCCTGAAGCGGACGGCGGCTCGAGAGCGCAAGCCCGCTAGGGCCAATGCCGACGAGGTGATCGAGGCGCGCCTCGGGGGTTTCGACCCCGACATCGTCAAGCTCTAGATGACGGGAGCGCGCCGCCGTTCCTGGCCTTGCTCGGCCGCGCCGACGAGCGCCTCCTCCTCCTCCTCGGACTCCTGCTCCTCCTCCATCGTCTTCAGGGATGCGAGCGAGAGACCCTCGCGTGCGAGGAAGATCAACCCGACTCCGACGCCGACCGACATCTCGACTGCCTGGAGGACCAACCCGTAGGCGAACCCCGTACCGTACGGGACGCCGTACTGCACGAGCGGCAGCGCCACCGCCGCCTGGAGGAGTCCGATGTTGCCGGGCCAGAGCGGAAAGATCGTCGCAACGTTCATCAGTACCAGCACGAGCCCGGCGGCAGGCAGCGGCAGGTGGAGGTTGAACGCCGCCATGACGGCCCAGACGGCGAGCAGCTGCATCAGCCAACCGGCACATTGACAGACCGCGGCTCCCAGAGCCGGGACCGGCCTTCGCAGGACGGCGAGTCCTTGCCGCCCCATGATCACGACCGCGCGGAGGCTGCCCATGCCGTCGTGCACCCGCCCCTCGCCCGTGCTGGCGGACAGCAACCCGACGGCCAGAAAAGCGACACCCACGAGGCCGAAGATGACGAGGCTCGTCACGGCCCACTGCGGGATCTTGGCCGTCAGCAACACCCAGGTGACGAGGAACGCGACGGGGAAGAGGTCGAACAGCCGGTGCGCGAAGACCGTCCCCAGCAGGGTTGCGCTCGTCCCCTTCCCGTGAGGCAGATGCCGGCGCAGGACGGCGACGCGGGCGAGCTCGCCGGCGCGGGCCGGGAGCACGGCGTTCCCGAGCAATCCGATCCCGAACGCGGAGAACACCTGGTCGAAGGACGGGTGAGGCTCGGGCAGTGCCTGGTCGATCGTGAGACGCCAGGAGAGTGACCGCGCGAGCACCGAAACCAGGTTCAGAAGGACACCGACCAACACCCAGCGCCACGAGACGACGTCAAACGAGTGATAGACGGTCGTCCAGTTCGGCCCACGCCACCAGATCGCGAGCAGCGCAGCGGCGAGCAGCGCGAGAACGAAGCCACCACGTGCCCACGGGTTGCGCGCGACGCGCGCGACGCGGTTCATGCCGCACGAGCCCTGTCGGTCGCGGCGACGCGCTCGTAGATGCCTTCGAGCCTTCTTGCGATGTCGCTCCACGCGTAGCGGTCGACGGCGAGCGCGCGCGCAGCGACCCCCATCGCGACGCGGCGCGACTCGTCACCGAGGAGCACGGTAACGGCAGCGGCGAGGGCCGCAGGATCGTCCGGCACGACAGAGATCGACGTCTCGGGCGTGGTCACCTCCCGATATCCGGGGATGTCCGATGCGACGACGGGCAACGCGCAGGCGAACGCCCGCGTCAGCACCATGCCGAAGCTCTCGCCGCCGAGGGACGGCGCCACGAGCGCCTTGGTGCGGGAAAGCTGGGCCGTCAGCTCCTCCTGGGGCAGGAAGCCGAGGATGTCGACCCCCTCGTCCGCCACACGCAGCCGGGTGAGCAGGAGCCTGACCGCGAGTGGGTCGGAGCCGCAGATCTGCAACCGGGCTCCCGTGCGGCGACGGATCTCGGGCCAGGCCCGCAGGAGCACCTGCAGGCCTTTCCTCGTCTCCTGCCGGCCCGCGAAGGTGACCGTGTGCTCCCGCCCTCCGGGAGCGACGGCCTCAGGGATGAGCACGCCGTTCGGGACGATCTCGTAGTCCCCCGGCAGCCAACGGGCCGCCGACTCGCGCGCGCGGTCGGACACTGCTATCCGCTGATCGATCCGGCTCGCGAGGAAGCTCCAGGCCGGCATGGCCAGCTTCATCCAGCCGAGGTCGCCGGAGGCGTGGTGAGTGGCGACGATCGGCGAGGTGGCGAGCGCAAGCACCGAGATGCAGGTCACCGGCGTCATGGGCTCGTGCAGGTGCAGGACGTCGAAGCACTCACGCTCGAGCACCCGCCTGATCCGGAAGATCGCCCTGGGGCTGAGGATGATGTTCGGCAGCGACCCGTTGGCCGGCACGATCACCGAACGCCCGATCGGGATCACGTTCTTCGGGGGGTCGCCGTGGCGTCCGACCCTCGGGTGCAAGGCGCGTGTGAACTGCCCGGGTGGGTCGTTGCCCATTACCAGACGCACCTCGTGCCCGCGCGCCTCGAGCGCCTCCGCCTGCAGCTCGGCATGTTCGACGACCGCGCCCCAGAACGACCACGAGAACGGCACCACGATGCCGATCTTCACGCGGTGAGCTTATTCACTCCGCGGTCGCGCCGGGGATGACACGCTCCCAGAAGGCTGCGAGCACGGCCAGCTCGGCCTCGTCGAACCGGTCGAGGAACCTTGTCCGGACCCCCTCGAGATGCGTTGGGCGTGCTTGCTCGAGCCGGGAGCGGCCCGTCTCGGTGAGCTCGGCGTTCAGCCCGCGCCGGTCGTCCTCGCAGCGCGCACGCTTCACCCAACCATCGTGCACCAGCCGATCGACCAGTCGCGTCAACCCGCTCTGGCTGAGCAGAACGGCGGTCGCGAGTTCGGACATGCGCATCCTGCTCTCGGGTGCCACGGAGAGCACGAGGAGCACCTCGTACTCCTGCAAGGGGAGATCGTGCGTCTCCTGGAGCTCCACATCGAGACCGCGCACGAGCGCGCTGTGAACGCGGAGCAGACCGCGCCAGGCGGCGAGCTCCAGAGGCTCGAGGGCGCCGCAGGTGTCGGGCGTTGAGTTGACGGCTGGAATTTGCATATGCAATTATTCTCCTTGACGCAGCAAGTATCTCTGAACGAGAGAGTTCCGTCCACCTACGCGAACGACCACCGAGCGACGGAGGGAAATCCCATGCGCCTCGAAGGCATTCATCACGTCACGTGCATCACCGGAGACGCACCCGGAAACGTCGACTTCTACACGCGCGTGCTCGGCCTGCGCATGGTCAAGAAGACCGTCAATCAGGACGACCCGACGGTGTACCACCTCTTCTACGCGGACGAGCAGGGAAGCCCCGGGGCCGATATCACCTTCTTCGAGTACCCCGGCGCCCGCCGCGGCCGGGCCGGCAGCGGCATGGTTCACACGATCGCGTTTCGCGTCGGGTCGGACGAAACCCTCGACTTCTGGGAGGCCCGACTCGAGGTCGAAGCGGTCTCCACTCGCCGCGACGGGAGTCGGCTCGGTTTCGCCGACCCGGAAGGGCTTGTGCTCGAGCTCGCTGTTGCCTCGGTGACCGACTCCCCACTCGTGGCGAGACACCCCGAGATCCCGCCCGAGCACGCTCTGCAGGGCTTTGACAGCGTGCGAGCGTTTTCCGGCGATCCCGAGGCAAGTCGTGATCTGTTCGAGGCTACGCTCGGCTTCGTTCCCACCGGCGATCACGCATGGGAGGCTCGTGGAGCTGTTCGGGGAGGGCTCTACGCTTATGACCCGACGCCGGCCTCCGGCCCCGGCGTCCCGGGGGCAGGGACGGTCCATCACGTCGCCTGGGCCTCGAATACCGACGAGCAGGACGCCTGGCTCGACAGCGTGCGGAGTGCCGGCCGGCATCCGAGCGGCGTGATCGACCGGTTCTGGTTTCGATCGATCTACTTCCGCGAGCCGAGCGGTGTCCTGTTCGAGATCGCAACGCTCGGCCCTGGATTCACGATCGACGAGGACGCCGAACACCTCGGCGAAGCGCTGATCCTGCCGCCGGCGTTCGAGCACCTTCGGGGCGAGATCGAGCCGATCCTGACGCCCCTGCCCGACCCACGCGCAGCCTGGGCGACGCCGTGACGATCGAGCTCAGCTATCTCGAGCGCCCCGCGGCGGCCACACCCGAAGGAGCGCTCGTGCTCCTGCACGGCCGGGGCGCGGACGAGCACGATCTCTTCCCGCTCCTCGACGCGCTCGACCCCGAGCGGCGCCTGCTCGGGGTCACGCCTCGGGGCCCGCTCACGCTGCCTCCCGGCGGCGCCCACTGGTACCGACTGGGCGGCATCCCGACCCCCGATCCGGGCACGTTCTTTCCGACGTTGGAGGCCGCCGCAGCGTTCCTCGATGACCTCCCGCTGCCGATCGATCGCGTCGTGCTCGGGGGCTTCTCGCAGGGGGCGGTGATGAGCTGGGCGCTCGGGCTCGGTGCCGGCCGTCCCCGCCCCGCCGCGATCATCGCGCTCTCCGGGTTCATGCCGGAGGTGGAGGGATTCGAGCTCGACCTGACCGGTCTCGACGGCTATCCGATCGTGGTCGCACATGGATCGCTCGACCCCGTCATTCCCGTCGAGTTCGGTCGTGACGCGGCCGCGCGTGTCCGCGCCGCCGGTGCCGATCTTCTCTGGCGCGAAGCTCCCGTCCCGCACACGATCGACCCTCGGGTGGTACCGGAGCTACGCGCGCTCGTCCGCGCGGTGACGTAGCCCGGTCGTCGGCGTCAGGGGCCTGTGGTCGCGTCAGAGATCGTGCTCGGCCTTCACTCGTCCGGACTCGACCGCACATCGGCCTGCCGCTCGAGCAGTTCGATCGGGTCGAGCCGGTGAGGTGCCGGTCTCCGGCACGTCTTTCGACGCATCCGAGGCAAGCGATCCGAGATGCATAGAGTGCGCGATGTGATCGCCGCCGACGAAGGGCTCGCCGAGCTCCACACGCACCTCGGCGGCTCGGTCGCCGCCGACATCCTCTGGAGTCTCGCGCACGAGCAGGGGATCGCGCTGCCGGTGAAGGACTACTGGGAGTTCGAGGCGCTGGTCACGGTCTCCGACCCTCGCGGCGTCGAAAACCTCGATGCGCTCGACGCAATCTACCACTGGACGGAGCTGATCCAGTCCTCCCCGCTCGCGGTCGAGCGATCGGTGCACGGCGCGATCGGCGGCGCCTACCGCTCGCAGGGGATCACCACACTCGAGTTGCGCTTCAACCCGATGAAGCGCAACCGGGGCGGAGAGCGCGACCTCGACCACATCATCCTCGCTGCGATCCGCGGGCTCGACCGCGCCCGGCTCGAGTATCCACAGGTGCGTGCCGGGCTGATCCTGATGATGGATCGCACCTTCGACGCACGCCAGAACGCCATCATCGTCGAGAAGGCGATCGCCTGGGCCGACCGCGGCGTGGTCGGCGTCGACATCGCGGGGCCGCGCCCGGGTGGGGGCCGCTACGACTACACGTCGGTGCGGCCGATGGTCGAGACGGCACGCGCCGCAGGCCTCGGAGTCACGATCCACGTCGGCGAGGAAGGCGCGACGGGAGCAGACGAGATCGGCGAGGTCGTCGAATCCCTCCAACCCGACCGCATCGGCCACGGCATCCTCGCCGCCCGTGATCCTGCCCTGATGAGCCTGCTACGCGACGCGGGGACCGTGCTCGAGATCTGCCCCACCTCCAATTTGCTGACGAAAGCCCTGCCGGACGAGGCGGCGATTCGCGCGACGATCCGCGCCTTCGTCGATCACGACGTCGCGTTCACGATCGCCACCGACGGGCCGGAGATGATGCGGACCCACCTGCGCGACGAGCTCGAGTTGCTCGAGCGGATCGGCGCCCTCGACTCGGACGAGCTGCACGAGGCGAACGCCCGCGGGCACGCGGCGAGCTTCATCGGTCGCTGAGCCCGGCTCACAAGGGCGCCCCCGAGCGTTGGAAGTGGAAGGGCTGGACCGACCGCAACGTTGGAGAATGAATGGCACGCGGCTGGAAGGTGTGGACGGCACTCTGGATCGTGTACATCGTGTGGGGCTCCACCTACCCCGCGATCAAGGTGATGGTCCGAACGATGCCGCCTCTTCTCTCGGCAGGGCTTCGGTTCATGCTCGCGGGGCTGCTGCTCGCTGCGATCCTCGCCTTGCGGCGGACAACGCTACGCGTCTCGAGGCGTGAGGCCGGTGCGGCGGCCGCGCTCGGCGTTGTGCTGCTTGCCTGCGGCGTCGGTGTCGTCACCCTGGCCGAGACGCGGATCGACTCGAGTGTCGCCGCCATGATCGCCGGGTCGGTGCCGCTGCAGGTCATCGTCTGGCGCACGATTGCCCGCGAGCGAATCGCGACCGCCACGAAGCTCAGCGCCGTGGTCGGCCTCGCGGGCCTCGCTCTGATCGTCGTCCCGACCGGTCTCTCGGGCGGCTCGACGGCGATCGGGCTAGCCATGATGCTCGGCGCCACGCTCTCGTGGTCGACGGGATCGTTCGTCTCCAGCCGGCTCCCGCTTCCCCGCGACGCTTTCGTGACGACGGTGTACGAGATGCTCGGCGGTGGTGCAGTGCTCGTCGTCGCCGCTCTCCTACTCGGCGAAGGAGGAGACCTCGCCGACGGTGCTTCGGCAGCTTCTCTGGCCGCGTGGCTCTACCTTGCCGTGGCCGGCTCGCTGATCGCGTTCTCTGCATACGCATGGCTCCTTCGCAACGTTCCGATCTCACAGGTCGTCACGCACCAGTACGTCAATCCACTCGTCGCGATCGCGCTCGGGGCAGTGCTTCTCGGTGAGACGCTCGACGCGACGACGGCGCTCGGCGCCCTGATCGTGATCGGCGCCGTTTTCGCCACGGTGCGAAGCGAGAGCCGCGAGGCAGGAGCCGGGCCGGTAGTCATGGAACCTCGATCGGGCCCAGCAGCACCCGTGCGAGGGAAGTAGGCCTACGCCGGATCGATTTGGGTACGGCGGTGGGAGAGGAACTCGAGCAGGTCCGAGCGCGTGAGGATGGCCGCCGGCTTGCCGGCGATGCCCACGACGACCGCGGCGTTCGGCCCCGACAGGTCGGCGAACACGTCGTCGAGCGAGGCCCGCACGTCGACCGTCGCGAGCGGCGGCTGCATCGCCACCGCGATGTCCTCGTTCAGCGCGTCCGGGTTCTTGAACACGCGGTCGAGGAGGCTGCGCTCCTGAATCGAGCCGACGATGTCGGTCAGCGCCTCGGCCGTCCCATGGCGGACGACGGGCAACTGCGAGATGCTGTAGCGCTGCATCAACTCGATCGCCGCACCGACCTTTCTGGTCGACTCGATCGTGACGAGGTCGGGCAGATCTGTCTCCTCCCCGCGCTTGAACCGGAGCACCTCGTCGACCGTCGGGGTCGGCGACGTTCGCTCCATGAAGCCGTACTGGATCATCCAGTTGTCGTCGTAGAACTTCGAAAGGTACGAGCGGCCGCCGTCCGGCATCAGCATCAGCACACGCGCCTCGGGCCCGAAGCGATGTGCGACCTGCAGCGCAGCCCACGCCGTCGAGCCGCATGAGCCGCCCACGAGCAGCCCTTCCTCGCGTGCCAGGCGCCGCGCGGTCAGGAACGAGTCCCGATCGGACACGCGCACCCAGTCGTCCACGACCTCGGGGCTCATCGTCCGAGGCCACGTGTCCTTGCCGATCCCCTCGACGAGGTAGGGCCCGACGGGATGGTCGGCGTCCTCGGTGTAGACCGACCCCTCCGGGTCGGCACCGACGATCCGCACCTCGGGGCGATGCTCCTTGAAATACTGCCCGACGCCCGAGATCGTCCCACCGGTGCCGACGGAGATCACGATCGCGTCGATCTGCCCGCCCTCGGTCTGCTCCCAGATCTCCGGCGCGGTCGTCTTGTAGTGGGCCTCCGGATTCGACATGTTCGAGTACTGGTCCGGCTTGAAGCCGCCCGGAATCTCCTCGGCCAGGCGGTCGGAGACCGAGTAGTACGACTCCGGCGAGTCGTGATCGACAGCGGTCGGCGTAATCACCACCTCGGCACCGTACGCGCGAAGGGTCGAGATCTTCTCCTGGCTCATCTTGTCCGGCATCACGAAGATGCAGCGGTAGCCCTTTTGCGCAGCCGCGATTGCCAGCCCGACGCCGGTGTTGCCGGAGGTCGGCTCGACGATCGTGCCGCCCGGGCGGAGCCTCCCTTCTCGCTCTGCGGCCTCGATCATCGCAAGCCCGATGCGATCCTTGTTCGAGCCTCCGGGATTGAGGAACTCGAGCTTTGCGAGCAGCGCGGGCCGAACGTCGGCGCCGAAGCGGTCGAGGCGGACGATCGGTGTCTGGCCGACGAGGTCGAGCAGTGTGGGAAAGGTGCGGGCCACCGAGCCGAACACTACGCGGCCGCACGATACCCGGGTGCAACGTCCGTAGCTTCCCGCATCGGGATCCGAGTCGGGGCGGATGGCGTGAGGCAGCCGTTGCGGCACGATCGCGGCATGCACGAAGGAGCGGTCGAGCATCGTCCCCTTTGCACGATCGAGTTGATCGCCGAAGGGCACGCTGCGCGCTGCGTGGGGGCCGAGTGTGCCTTCTGGGATCGCGGCTGCGCTCTTTCCCGCGTCGAGATGGAGCTCGACCACAGGCCGGAGGTGGCGCAGCTGCTACTCGACTTGCGCCGCGAACTCGAGGCCGGGCGCACCGTGGAACTCGAAGCGGCGCGCTCGACTCTGGCGCACATCCTCAACGACGAGGAAAAGATCGACTCGCCCCTTTGAGCGGAGCATCCCGAACCAACTCCGGCCTCCCTCACGAAACCGCTCGTGTCGATTCGAGATAGCGTCCCGCAAGAACCGGCGTCAGGATCGCACGAGTCGGCGAGCGCCTTCGACGTCGCCGCTGCGTGAGGCAAGACTCTGGATCTCCACCCGCTCGCCGGACTGCGGGGCGTGGATGATCCGGCCGCGGCCGATGTAGAGGCCGACATGGCCGAGCCCGTGGAAGAAGACGAGATCGCCCGGCTCGAGGTGGCGGCGGTCGATCGCACGGCCGTACCCGAACTGGGCCGCGGCGTTGTGGGGAAGCCGAACCCCGAGCCTGCCGTAGACGTACGCGACCAGACCGGAGCAATCGAACCCGCTCGGCGAGCTCCCGCCGTACCGATAGGGCGCGCCGAGCTCGCCGGCCGCGATCCGGACCGCCCGCTGACCGAGCGACGCCGCCTGCCGCCCGGGCTCGCGCTCGAGGCTCACCGGCACGGAACCTGCCCAGCGGGCCGGATTCGCAACGGTGGGGAGCGCCCCGTGCCTTGCCGCAGCCGAGGCTGCCGGCGTGACCACCAGGCAGAGCGCGAGCAGGCAGATGCGGACGAGGAAGGCCATGAGAAGGTGACCGGAAGGCGGTTCGGGCGCCGGAAACGGCCCGCCGCGTCGCAGTGACTCGGGCACCGTAGCAGTGCCCTCCAGCCGAATCGGCGCACCAACAACTTGCTTACAGGATCTTCGCGAGCCTTAACGTGGCCGGGCACCATACGGGCTGCGCTAGATCGAACGCTCTTCCGCGGTCAGCATGCCGGGTGGGGCGTCTCCGGTGTTGACCGTGCCTGCAGGCTCGATCAGGAGGATCTCGGCTCCCTCGTCCGAGCGCGGGCAATGCTCGACACCGCGGGGCACGACATAGAGATCTCCCGGTCCGAGCTCGATGTTGCGGTCGCGGAGCTGGATCGTCAGCCGGCCCTCGACGACGAGGAAGAAGTCGTCGGTCTCGGGATGGGTGTGCCAGACGAACTCGCCCTTCGTCTTCGCGACCTGAAGCTTGTAGTCGTTCAGATACCCCACGATCCGCGGGCTGAACGGCCGGTCGACGGCCGCGAGCTTCTCCGCGAGGTTGATCTTGTCTTCCATGCTCCCCTCCGCTCGTCGCTTACCGAGTGCCAGACTAGAGCCCGACGCGCCGGGCCTCGCGCGCTGACGCTTCGTATCCTGAACGGGAGCTCAACTCCAGAAGCCCTCGTGGACGGCGCGTCCTTCCGCCTCGAAGTGCGGACCGCTGACGTCGACTCTGCGACCGCCGCGGTCGAGCACGTCTCGGCAAGACACTGCCAACATGGAGCCTCCGTCTTCGCCGTCGACGATCGCTGCGAGTGCCTCGGTGCTCAACGCAAAAACGACCCGCCCGATCCCCGACCAGTAGATCGCGCCTGCGCACATGGCGCACGGCTCCGTGCTCGTGTAGAGCGTGCAACCGTCTAGTGACGTGGGATCCAGCCGATGGCCCGCGGCACGCACGAGGTTGAGCTCGGCGTGGTTCGTGCAGTCATTCTCGGTCGTGACGGTGTTCTCGGCCTCGAGGACGACGTCGTCACGAGCGTCGACGAGCAGCGCCCCGAACGGATGGTTTCCTCCCGCCCGGGCCTGGCGGGCAAGCTCGATCGCCCTCGAGAGATGGCGTGCGTCCGCGGCGGCCAGAGGCATGGGCGCCAACCTACACCACGCCTCGGCACGCGAGCGCGGGCACACTCAGTGCGACATCAATGCCGGAAGTGACGTCGCCCGGCGAAGACCATCGCGGCATCCGCCGCCCGCACCGACGCGACCACGTCGTCGTCGCGTTTCGAGCCTCCCGGTTGGATGATCGCGCCGACGCCCGCCTCGAGCGCGAGCGCCGGGCCGTCTGTGAAAGGGAAGAACGCATCCGAGGCGAGTGCCGCGCCCTCGAGTACGTGCCCGTGCTCGCGAGCCTTCTCGACCGCGATCCGCACCGCATCGACCCGGCTCATCTGGCCGGCGCCGATACCGATCGTCTGACCGTCACGCGTGATCACGATCGCGTTCGAGAGCGTGTGCTTGACCACCGTCCAGGCGAACAGCAGATCGTCCCACATCGCCGGCGCGATGTCGCCACAGACGATGTCCATCTCGTCGAGCGGATCGGGCTCGCCGTCGCGCTCCTGCACGAGCAAGCCGCCGAGAACGCGCTTGAGATCCCAGTCGGAGGAATCGTAGCCACGTCGCTCGAGATCGTTGAGAATCCGCGTCCCCGGCTTCTGGACGAGCGCCTCGACTGCGACAGCGTCGTACCCCGGAGCGAAGAGCACCTCGACGAACTGCTCGACGAGCCGCTCGCCGAGCGCGGCGCTCACGGGCCGGTTAACGACGACGACGCCGCCGAACGCAGAGATCGGGTCTGCGGCCAAGGCCTTGCCATAGGCCTCTTCGATCGTCTCGGCGACGCCGACACCACTCGGATTCGCGTGCTTGACGATCACACACGCCGGGCCGTCGAGCTCGAGGGCGAGGAGCCGCGCGGTTGAGAGATCGTTGAGGTTGTTGAACGAGAGCGGCTTCCCGTGGAGTTGCTCTACACGCGCAAGCACGTGAGTCCGGGTGCCGCGCTCGGCGTAGTAGACCGCGCGCTGATGTGGGTTCTCGCCGTACGAGAGGTCGAGCGCGTGGTCGAAGACCGGCACGAACGTCTCGGGAAAGCCCGTGCCACGCGAAAACCAGCGTGCCACGGCGCTGTCGTAGGTCGCCGTCGTCGTGAACGCGCGGGTGGCGAGCTCCCGCCGGGTCGCCACGGATACTGCGCCGTCGCGGAGCTCTGCGAGGACGTGCACGTAGTCCTCCGGCCGGCAGACGGGGATGACGTGTGCGTGGTTCTTCGCGGCGGCGCGCAGCAAAGCCGGGCCGCCGACGTCGATCTGCTCGATCGCCTCGTCCCACTCCACGTCGAGGCGGGCAACCGTCTGCTCGAACGGGTAGAGGTTGACGCAGACGAGATCGATCGGCTCGATCCCGTGAGCGGCGAGATCGGCGATGTCCTCCGGGACGTCGCGCCGGGCGAGGATGCCGCCGTGCACGGCGGGGTGAAGCGTCACGACGCGGTGGCCGAGCATTTCGGCGAAGCCCGTCAGCTCCTCGAGCGGGATCACCGGGATCCCCTCTTCGCCGAGCAGTTGCGCGGTGCCGCCGCTCGCCAACAACTCGAAGCCGAGCTCGCGGAGCTCCTTCGCGAACGTCGCCACTCCGGTCTTGTCGTAGACGGAGAGGAGCGCGCGCCTCATGCCGCGGTCAACTCCCTGACGACCTCGGGCAGAATGCGATGCTCGACGGCCCTGATCCTGGCGTGCAGCGTCTCGGGCGTGTCCCCGGGAAGCACGGCCACCGCTTCCTGGCGCAGAACGGTTCCGGTGTCGACTCCCTCGTCGACCAGGTGAACCGTCGCCCCCGTCTCGGTGACACCGGCGGCAAGCGCCTCCTCGACGGCATGGGCTCCGGGAAAAGCAGGGAGCATCGCCGGATGCACGTTCACGACTCTACCCGGGAACCGAGCGAGGAACACCGGCCGCAGCAGGTGCATGTACCCCGCGCAGACCACGAGCGCGACACCGGCCGAGACGAGCCAGTCGGCCATGGCCGAGTCTCTCTCATCGCGATCGGAGTAGGCGGCGAGCGGAAACACCCGGGCCGGCACCCCGATTCCGTCTGCGCGTGCGAGCGCCTGCGCCCCGGCGACGTTCGCCGCCACGGCCGCGATCGGTATGTCCGCATCGATCAGAGCCTGGAGGTTCGTCCCGCTCCCGCTCACGAGCACGCCGACTCCGGCGGACCCGCTCATGCCCACGCCACGCCGGCGCCGCGCACGATCTTCCCGATCACGAGATCGCCGGCCCGGACGTCGGCAGGCGGGATGACCGCGCAGTAGCCGATCCCGATGTTGAAGACCCGGCGCAGCTCGTCCTCGGCGACACCGTTCTCGGCAAGCCAGTCGAACACCTCGGGTCGCTCCCACGCACCCGGATCGACCACCGCTCCGAGGCCGCCGGGCAACACCCGGGCGAGGTTGCCGGCAATGCCGCCGCCCGTGACGTGGGCGAGGCCCCGGACGTCCGCGCGCGCGAGGAGCGCCCGCACGTCGTCGAGGTAGAGTCGCGTCGGCGGCAAGAGCAGATCGGCGTCGAACGGTCCGTCGCCCACGATACGGCGCACGAGCGAGAAGCCGTTCGCGTGGATTCCGGCCGACACGAAACCGACGACCACGTCTCCCGCCCGCACCCGCGACCCGTCCACCAGCCGATCGCGGTCGACTGCGCCGACGGCCGTTCCGCAGAAGTCGATCTCGCTTTCACGGTAGATCCCGGGAAGCTCAGCCGTTTCGCCACCGAGGATCGCGCAGCCCGCCGAGCGACAAACGTCGGCCGCGCCCTCGATCAGCTCGGCCACCTGCTCCACGTCGACGCGGTTGGCGGCGACATAGTCGAGGAAGAACAGGGGCTCGGCGCCGGTCGTGAGGATGTCGTTGATGCAATGAGCGGCGAGATCGGCTCCGCACCAGCGCAGCCGCCCACCCCGCCGCCCAAGCACGAGCTTCGAGCCGACCGAGTCGGTGGAAGCGGCCAGCAGGCGCCGGTCGTCGATCGCGAAGAGCCCGGCAAACGCACCGAAAGCTCCGACGACCCCGGGCGTGGCAGTTGACGCGACGGCGGCGCGGAGTCGATCGACGACCGCGTCGGCCGTCGCGAGGGACACTCCGGCAGCGGCATAGGTCTGCTCCTGGGAGGGCACGGATCGAGCCTAGATGATCGACAGCGAAGATCGCTCGGGTCTCAGCCTCAGGGCGGGAAGCCTCGCCCGCCGAATTGACGAAAGCCCACCTCAGGCCTCGTCCTCAGCCCCCAGGCGAATCGAGAGCGGTCGTCGAGTGGAGCTCGCGCGCGGCATCATCGACGCCGTTGAGGGCTCCAATCCGAAGCGACCCGACGGCGACCGCGACGAGCCCACCCGCGAGCAGAGGAAGGCGCTTCGCAGGCCGACTGCCGGCGGGTCATCCGGCTCTTACACCGAAGCGGTCTCGAAGCGCATCTTCGTGCTGGCGCCCGCAGGCACGGCGGTCGGGTATTCGCGTGTGAAGCACGCACGGCACACCGAGCCCTCCGGCATGCGCGAGGCCCACTGCATACCCTCGAGCGAGAGATAGTGGAGCGAGGTGGCGCCGACATGCGCGCGCATCTCCTCCACGGAGCGGTGCGCGGCGGCGAGCTCGTCCTCGTCGGCCATATCGATGCCGTAGAAGCACGGCGAAACGACCGGCGGCGAGGAAATTCGCACGTGCACCTCGGCTGCGCCCGCGTCGATCAGCATGGCGACGAGTTGCTGCATCGTGTTGCCGCGGACGATCGAGTCGTCGACGATCACGACGCGCCGGCCGGCGATGTCGTCGAGCGGGTTGAACTTCAGCCTGATCCCCTGCCGCCGCAGCTCCTGGTCCGGCTGGATGAAGGTGCGTCCCACGTAGCGGTTCTTGATCAGACCCTCGTCATAGGGAATTCCGGAGGCCTTGGCGAACCCGATCGCGGCCGGGGTGCCGGAATCGGGGATCGGCATCACGAGGTCTGCCACTGCGGGCGCCTCCTCCGCCAGCCTCTGCCCCATGCGGACGCGGCTCGCGTGGATCTCGCTCCCGCCGAGACGCGAGTCGGGGCGGGCAAAGTAGACGTGCTCGAAGATGCAAGCCGCACCCCGCCCCTCGGGAAGCGCCTGTGTACTGTGAATCCCCGTCTCGTCCAGCCAGATGACCTCGCCCGGACGCACGTCGCGATCGACGGTGGCGCCGATCAGGTCGAGCGCGCAGGTCTCCGAGGCGACGACCCAGTCATCCCCCATCCGGCCGAGTGTGAGGGGGCGGACGCCATGTGCATCGCGAAACGCGACGAGGGTGCTGTCGACGAGCGCAACGACCGAGTAGGCCCCCTCGAGGCGACGCATCGTCGCCGCTACAGCCTCGGGTAGCGGCGCGGGATCGCCGGCGATCAAGGCGGCGATCACCTCGGTGTCGGACGTCGATCCGAGCCGGATGCCGTCAGCGACGAGCTCATCGCGCAAGATCCCTGCATTCGTCAGGTTGCCGTTGTGCCCGAGGGCGACGGTGCGCGCGCGCCCGTGATGGACGAGCGGCTGGGCGTTCGACCAGTGCACGCCGCCGGTCGTCGAGTAACGGGTATGCCCGATGGCGACCTCGCCGGGGAGTGCCTGAAGCTGCTGCTCGTTGAAGACCTGGGCGACGAGCCCCATGTCGCGGAGCACCGTCAGCCGACCTCCCTCCGAGACCGCGATCCCGGCCGACTCCTGCCCGCGATGCTGCAAGGCGAAGAGGGCGAAATACGAGAGCCGCGCCACATCACGCTCGACCGAACGGATACCGAAGACGCCGCACATCGCTACGCGGTCCCCTCCCAGGCGGCTCGCATGCTCGAGAGGTTGACGCCGAGCATTTCCTCGCCGCCGACCTCGCCGATCCGACGGACACCGATGTCGGAGCCGAGAGGATCGATCTCGACCTGGTTGGCTGCAAGGGCGAGGATCACCTGGCCGCGGCCCTCGCCGAAAAGGGTGACCGGGTCGAGCGGAAGGTCGAGCCGGGCGCCGCAGCCCGAGTACAGCGCAGCCTCGGCAAGCGCGACGGCGAGGCCGCCGTCGGAGACGTCATGGGCGAGGGAGCAGCGGGAGGCGGCCTCGCTGACGAAGCGTACGAGGGCCGCCTCGGCGGCGAGGTCGAGGGCCGGCGGCGTTCCGGAAACGGTGCCGTACCGAGCCTGCAGCTCCGATCCCGCAAGCGCCGGCGCCCCGGTCGATGCGAGCAGGATCGTGTCCCCCGGTCGCCAGCTGCCGGGAATCCTCCGCACGTCGGGCACGAGCCCGACGCAGCCGACGACGGGGGTGGGATGGATCGAGCGGCCGTCGGTGTCGTTGTAGAGCGACACGTTGCCCGAGACGATCGGCAGACCGAGAGCCTCACACGCCTGTGCCATTCCCTCGATCGCCTCAGCGAGCTCCCACCCGATCTCGGGCTTCTCCGGGTTGCCGAAGTTGAGGCAATCGGTGAACCCGAGCGGCTCCCCGCCTGCGCAGGCGACGTTCCGGGCCGCCTCGAAGATCGCCGCCGCGCCACCGGTGAACGGGTCGAGCGAGCCGAGGCGGCCGGTTCCGTCGAGAGTGACCGCGAGCCCCCGATACGACGGCCGCAGCCGCAAGACCGCGGCATCGAGACCGGGCCGGCGAACGGTTCGAGACTGGACGAGCTGGTCGTAACGGCGCGTCACGAACGCGCGCGAGCGGAGCGCGTCGGAGCCGAGCAGGTCGAGGAGTGCGTCGGCGGACGAAGGGATCTCCCCGAGCGGAACCTCGGCAGTCGGCTGCCGCGGCTCCGTCTCCACGGTATAGCGAGGGCAATCCTCGGTGAGGAAGCGGGCGGGTATCGCGCCGGCGACGTCACCATCCCACAGGGCGCGCAGCTCGCCGGTCTCGGTCACCTCACCGATCACGGCACGATGCAGCTCCCAGCGGTCGATCACGGCCTCCACCTCGGCAAGGCGGTCGGGCGCGACGATCGCGACCATCCGTTCCTGCGACTCGGAGATCATGATCTCCCACGGCTCCATCCCGTTCTCGCGCTGCGGGACGTGGTCTAGATGGACGTCGATCCCGTAGTCGGCGGCCATCTCCGAGAGTGACGAGGCGAGTCCCGCGGCACCACAATCCTGGAGTGAGAGCACGAGCCCCCGCTCGACGAGCTCGACCGACACCTCGATCAGGCGCTTACCTGTGAACGGGTCGCCGACCTGGACGGACGGCCGCTTGTCGGCCGCCTCGTCGCCGAGCTCCTGACTCGCGAGCACCGAAGCACCGCCGATGCCGTCCCGGCCGGTGGTGGCGCCGTAGAGGACGAGCAACGCGCCGGCAGTGTCGGCACGGGCGCTCATCACCGAGTCGGCAGGGAGAAGGCCGACGCACATCGCATTGACGAGGCAGTTGGACGCGTAGACGTCGTCGAACACGACCTCGCCGCCGACGTTCGGAACGCCGACCGAGTTGCCGTACGCGCCGATGCCGCCGACGGCGCGGGAGAAGTGGTCGTCCGGAGCTCCGAAGCGCAGCCCGTCGAGGAGCGCGATCGGCCTGGCGCCCATCGCGATGATGTCGCGGAGGATGCCGCCGACCCCCGTGGCAGCACCCTGGAACGGCTCGACCGCCGAGGGGTGGTTGTGGCTCTCCGCCTTGAAGGTGACGGCGAGCCCGTCGCCGAGGTCGAGCACGCCGGCGTTCTCACCCGGGCCCTGCAGCACCCGCGCGCCGGTGCTCGGGAGCCGTTTCAGGAGCAGCGCCGAGTGCTTGTAGCCGCAATGCTCCGACCAGAGAAGCGAGAACACTGCCAATTCGAAGTGGTTCGGCTCTCGCTCCATCAGCTCCTGGATGCGGGCGTGTTCCCCGTCCGTGAGGCCGAGCTGGCGGTGGAGTGGCTGTTCCGCGACGGAGCTCAGAACGTCAGTCTAGCGGCGCCCCCTGACGGCCCTCGCCACCACGGCTCGGCGGCTCTCTCACATCCGCGCCATGCTCGGCGTTTACCCTCGACGAGCCGTGAGCCGCCGCGACACCAGCCTCCTGTTGCTCCTCTCCGCGATCTGGGGAGCGTCATTCCTCTTCATCAAGCTCGGCGTCGACGTTCTCGAGCCGTCGGTCGTCGTGCTCGGACGCCTCGTCATCGGTGCGCTGTTCCTGCTCGCGCTGCTTCCTGGCCGGGGCGGCCTGGCGCCGTTGCGCGGCCATTTCGTACCGCTCGTCGTTCTCGGAGCTCTTAACAACGCAGTGCCGTTCTGGCTCCTCGGATTCGCCGAGACGCGCCTCGACTCGGGGTTGACTGCGGTGATCCAGGCGGCCGCGCCGATCTTCACGGTCATCCTCGCCTCCCGCATGGACGTCAGCCAGCGGGTCAGAGGAGCGCGGCTGATCGGGGTCGGTCTCGGGTTCGTCGGTGTCGCTCTCCTCGTGGGCGTCCAGTCCGGCGGCAACGTCGTCGCCGCGTTGGCGGTGATCGCTGTCGCCTTCTGTTACGCGGTCTCCGTGCTGTACGCCGGCCGGACCGTGCGCTCGCTGCCACCACTTCAGGTGTCGCTCGGCCAACTCACGTGCGCTGCGGTGTTGATGGCACCCGTCGGCCTCGCGCAGCTGCCCGAGACGATGCCGGGCGCGAAGGTGTGGCTCGCGGTGATCGCGCTTGGAGTGCTCGGCTCCGGTATCGCCTATCTCCTCTACTTCGCGATCATTGCGAGCGCGGGCGCGTCGCGAGCGATCCTCGTCACGTATCTCGTACCGGCGTTCGCACTCGCCTACGGAGCCGTCTTCCTCGACGAGGCGATCACCGCTACGGCGCTGATCGGACTGGGGCTCGTGCTCGCGGGCACCGCACTTGCAACCGGCCTCGCGCGGGTGAGGACGGCTAGCCTCAGCCGGTGACCCGCAGATACTGGCCGCTGATCCTCACTCTCGCCTCCGTGTGGGGCGCCTCGTACCTCTTCATCAAGGTCGGAGTCGAGGGAGGCCTCTCACCGGGGGCGCTGATGGCCGCGCGGGCTCTGCTGGCCGGAGTGGTCCTGCTCGGGTACCTCGCAGTGAGGCTCGGTGCCGGGACGGCCGTTCTGCGCCTCCGCGAGGCGTGGCGCGAGGCGCTCGTCCTCGGGCTGCTCAATGCCGCGCTCCCGTTCTGGCTCGTCGCATGGGGTGAGACGCACATCGACTCGGGCACAGCCGGGATCGCGCAGGCGACCGTCCCGATCTTTTCGCTGCTGATCGGGCTCCGGTTCCTGCCGCACGAGAGGATCGGGCCCGCGAGGGTATTCGGGGTCGGCCTCGGGCTCGTCGGGGTAGCCCTCCTGGCGGGCATCGCGCCCGGCGGCGACGCGTGGGCGGCAGTCGGCACGCTCGCCGTCGTGCTCGCCTCGGTCTTCTACGCCTCCGCCGGGATCTACGGTCAGCTCCACCTTCGCGGAACGACCTCGGGGCCCGTCCTCGCAACCGGCTCGATGCTCGCGGCGGGCGTGATGCTGCTGCCGCTGGCACTGGCCCGGCCTCCCACCTCGATGCCCACTGCCGGTGCGATCGCGTCGCTGCTGCTGTTGTCGCTTCTCGGCACGGTGTTCGCGCAGCTGATCCTGTTCCGGGTGATCGCGCTCTTCGGAGCCCGGCGCTTCAGCCTCGTCACCTTTCTCATGCCCGGGATCGCACTCGTCTACGGGGCACTGGTTCTCGACGAGCAGATCACCGCTGCCGCGCTGATCGGCCTCACGCTGATCCTGTGCGGCGTCGCGCTCGGCTCCGGCACGCTGCGGCTCCGACGGCGCCAGGCCGTCGAAGCGCCGAGCCCGACCGGGTAGGACGTCCGCACCCCGAGACGACGCTCAGACGAGAATGCGGAACGCCGTCTGCGGCGGGCAGCCGCGCCTGACGAGCCCCGTCGCCTGGTGGAGATCGACGTTCCGGTCGAGTGCGAGGACGAAGGCCGCGTCGCTGTCGAAGCCGACCGCGATCAGCTGCTCGATTCGCCAGCCGAGGACCCGGGCGGCGGGGTCCGGGAGGCTCTCCTCGAGGATTTCTTCCTGCTCGGCCTCGATGGTGGGATCGGCGCTCATGCCGCTTTCCGATTCCGGGCGACGGCGCGATTCTGTTCCTCGACGTACCGCGCGGTCGCATACGAGGATGCCTCGACATGCCCGAGTTCGAGAGCATGCCGCGCGAAGCGGTACCACTCGATCCACGTCGTGAGCTTCTGTCCGTCGCCCATAGCAGCGCCCTCCTGGAGGGTGTCGTTGTCTGCTGCATGGTGTATCGGCAGGTTGTTCGGAAACCTTGCGCCTGCGTTGCGGAGCGGGGATCGCAGAGTTAAGAACGCGTGACGATCCACTGCTCCAGCCGGGCGAGCGCCTCGGGCATCGTTGCGCGCCCGAATCCGATCCGGACGTGACCGGGCTCGTCGTACACAGCGCCGGGAAGCAGGAGCACGCCTGCTTCCGAGACGAGCCGTTCGCAGAACCCGGTCGTGTCCTCCACACCGTGAAGACGAGAAAAGCCGATCGGGCCGGCAGTCGGCCGCACCCACGAGAATCGCTCCGGACGACGCTCGAAGAACCCGTCCAGCAGCTGCAGGTTCGCGATCACGATCGCGCGGTTGCGCTCGGCGAGGGCATCGCGATGCCTCAGGGCGAGTGCGCTCAGAAGCTCGCTCGGCGCACTCGAGCAGATCGTCGTGTAGTGCTTGAGGTCGACGACTCGCGCGAGCGCGCCGCGGTCGCGCGAGGCAAGCCAGCCGAGGCGGAGCCCCGGGAGACCGTAGGTCTTCGACATCGAGCCGAGCGATATGGCGCGCTCGTACAGGTCGCACGCCGCCGGCAACCGGTCGGCCGGGTCGTGCTCGAGCTCGCGGTAGACCTCGTCACAGAAGAGCCAGGCACCACGGGCGGCACAGAGCTCGACGATGCGGTCGAGCGCCTCTCTCGGCATGAGGGTGCCCGTCGGGTTGTGCGGTGTGTTGACGTAGACGAGTCGGGTGTCGGGCCGCAAAGCGCGTTCGAGAGCGTCGAGGTCGTATGCCCAGCCGTCGATTGCCGACCGTTTCCACTCGGTCGCCTCCGCTCCCGCCGAACGGGCGACCTGAAGCGCGGACTCGTAGCAGGGCGTTTCGACGACGACGTGGTCTCCGGGGTCTAGGAGGGCGTGGTAGGCGGCGAAGATGCCCTCCTCGGCGGCGGCGACGATGACGACGTCGTCCGGCTCGGTGGTCTCGTAGATCGAGGAGACAGCCGTACGAAGCTCGGGCGCGCCCGCCGACTCGGTGTAGCCGAGCCGTTGCGCGAAGAGCCTCTCCGGCTGCGCCGGGCTCGAGGGCGAGCAGGTCCGCGACCGCGACGGATTCGGCATCGCTCGACGAGAGCATGTACGGCGCCGTGAACTCGTGCAGGGCGTAGTACTGCTCGATCCGGAACGGCGCGATCCTCAAGCGATCATCCCGGCGGGGCGCCCACCTCTAGGTGACGACTTCGCCGGCCTCGCCGTGCGCGACGGCGAGCACGTCGCCGCGACGGAGGAGCGTGAACAGGAGCACTGCTCCCGCGGCGAGGAAGAGCGCGCACCCGATCCAGGCGACGTGAAAGCCGTCGACGAGCGCCTGTGCGCTCTCGGCCTTCGTCGGCTTGCCGCCCGAAGAAGCGAGCACGTCGGCGGTCTTGTTGGCAGCGAACGTCGAGAGGAGTGCGAGCCCGAGCGCTCCTCCGATCTGCTGCGACGTGTTGAACAGCCCTGATGCCAGTCCGGCGTCGTCGACGGGAACGCCGCTCGTCGCGATCAGCGTCACCGGCACGAAGGTCAGCCCCATCCCGATCGAGGCCAGCATGATCCCCGGCAGGATGTCGGCGACGTACGTGCTGTCGGGAGAGAGCCTCAGGAAGAACAACATGCCGACGACTGCGAGGGCGAGCCCGATCACCGGCACCTCACGGGCTCCGAAGCGCGGGATGAGCTGCTGTGAGGCCACCGAGCCGATGATGATTCCGGCTGTGAACGGGAGGAACGCGAGACCCGCCTCGAGGGCCGAGTAGCCGAGAACACGCTGCACGAAGAGCGTGTTGAAGAAGAACATCGCAAACAGCCCGCAGGCGACGACGAGCATTGCGACATTGGCCCCGCGCACGGTACGGACCGAGAAGATCGAGAGCCGGACGAGCGGCTCTGCGGAGCGGTATTCGATGACGACGAACCCGACGAGCAGGACGGCTGCGAGCGCGAGAATGCCGAGCACTTCGCCGGAGCCCCAACCCGACTCCGCTGACCGCACGATCCCGTACACGAGCGCGATCAGGCCGCCGGTGACCGCGACTGCACCCGCGAGGTCGAAGCTCTTGTGCGCGTGGTCGTCGCGTGACTCGGGGACGAACCGCAGCGAGAGGAAGAACGCCGCGATGCCGACGGGGACGTTGACGAAGAAGATCCACGGCCACGAGAGCGCGTCGACCAGGATCCCGCCGAGAACGAGACCGACGGCGCCGCCGCCGACCGCGATCGCGGCCCAGACCCCGAGTGCTTTGGTCCTCTCGGCGCCCTCCTGGAACGTCGCCGTCACGATCGACAGCGCCGCGGGAGAGACGAGCGCCGCGCCGAGCCCCTGGAGGCCTCGGGTCACGATCAGCCACGTCGCACCCTGGGCGAGCGCGCACAGGAGCGACGCGCTCGTGAAGAGGATGACGCCGGCGAGGAAGATCTTCTTCCGGCCCGCGAGGTCGCCGGCACGGCCGCCGAGCAGGAGGAAGCCGCCGAACATGAGCGTGTACGCGTTCACGATCCACTGCAGGTTGGTGTCCGTCATGTCCAGGTCCTGCTGAATCGTCGGCAGGGCAACGTTCACGATCGTCGCGTCGAGCACGACCATGAACTGAGCGAGGCAGACGAGGACGAGGACCAGCCAGGGGTTCGCGCGCGCGGTCATGTTTCGAACGTATCAGTGAGGGTATGGGCTGGAGTTCGGTTGTCCGGGCCCGGCCCCCGTGTTCAGCCCGGGTGACCGTTGGGAGACCCGTCATCTGCTGCGCCGAGGCCTTTCCTGACGAAGCGCGTCGAGATTCCCACGGTCGCGCGCGTCGCCCACTGGTCGACCGACGACGATCAACTGGTTCTCAGCGACAGCGCAAACGCGGAACTCATACTCTTCCACCCGACGATTGACGCAAAGGAGAGCACGATGGAGCTGATTCACACCTGTTATCGCATCACCGATCCGGAGAGGTCGACGGCGTTCTACGAGGCGCTCGGCCTCGAGAAGCGGCGCGAGCTGCCGATTCGCGACGAGGCGATGAACTACTTCTTCGGCGTTCCGGGCAAGCCGGTGCCGGAGCTCGAGCTGACCCACAACTTCGGTGTCGACTCGTACGAGCTCGGCACGGCGTACGGGCACATCGCTCTCACGGTCGAGAACATGCCGGAGACGCTCGAGAAGCTCGCCGCCCAGGGGATCGAGCCGGAGCGGCCGCCGTACTCGATCCGCGAGGGCGGCTCTTTGCTGTGCTTTGTACGCGACCCCGACGACTACCGGATCGAGCTGATCGAGCGCAACGACTACTGAGGGAGGTGTCGCGATGACGGGCGATCCGATCGGCACAGGTACGAAGGAGGATCCCTGGCGGCTCCGCACCCCGCCGGGCAGCTCCGAATACACGATGTACCGGGACGAGACGGCCGATCCGCCGGCCCTGGTCTGTCAGGTCGGATCGACCCAGCTTCGCTACCACCTGCGGGCGATCGAGGATCTGCACGCCATGCTGAAGTCGAACGGCGACTGGATGCCTCTCGGCGGAGCCGACGAGCAGAAGCCCGTGGCCGAGGGCACCGTCGAGGCGTGGGGACGGGCGGCGGACAATCCGGTCGGCGGCTGGTACGGGCTGAAGAAGGGCCTGCGCGGACGGTTCGGCGTCTACCTTCCGCCGTTGCTCGAGGCCCTGGAGCTTGCCGAGTTGACGCACGACGCCCGCAACAACCGGATGCGGGCTCTCTGAGCGCGAAGGTCGTGCGGATGCGTAGGCTTGCACCATGGAGCACCGGAGCGAAGCCGAGCTCACAGCCGGCCTCGATGAGATTCTCCGCTCGCCCGACACGGACGGGACCGTCGAGCTGATCGTCCGGCGGCCGGCCGAGGACGAGCGCGAGGTGCTCGATTCTGGACTGCTCGACCTCGACGAGGGTCTGACGGGAGATACGTGGTGCCGACGCGGGAGCAGTCGCACCCCGGACGGCTCGGCGAACCGCGATGCTCAGCTGACGCTCATGAACGCGCGGGCTGCGGGGCTGATCGCCGGGAACCGCGAGCGCTGGCCGCTCGCCGGCGACCAGCTCTACGTCGACCTCGACCTCAGCATCGAGAATCTCCCCGCCGGAACGCGCCTCGCGGTGGGCGAGGCCGTGGTCGAGGTAACGGCCGAGCCGCACACGGGCTGCGCGAAGTTCCGCGCCCGCTTCGGAGCCGAGGCGCTGAAATTCGTGAACAAGCCGCCGGGGCGGGAGCTGCGCTTGCGCGGAGTCAACACCCGGGTGGTCACGTCCGGGTCGGTCCGCGTCGGCGACAGCGTCACGAAGCTCGAGCCCTGAGTCGACCGGCCCGCCGGGCCTGGTGGTTCAGCGCAGGGCGAGCAACGCGATCCCACAGACGACGAGCACCGCGCCGGCGAGCCTCGTCCCGCTCACCCGCTCGTGCAGCACGACGGCCGCGAAGACCGTCGCCATGACGACGCTCGTCTCTCGCACGGCCGCAACCGATGCAGCCGACGCACGCTCGAGCGCCGCCAGAACCAGTGCGTAAGCGGCAAACGAGGCGAGACCCGCAAGGACGGCCGAGGCGCCGAACTCGGCGCGGATTCGCTCCCGACCCTTGGCTGCGGTGGTCGCGCCTGCGTACCCGATCGCCGCCGGAATCATGCTCAGCTCGAGGTACGTGACCGGGCTCGCGTGTGTGATCCCACGCTTGTCGAGGAGCGTGTAGGCCGCGATCACGCACGCCATCCCGAGGGCGAACGCGAGCGCATGCGATCGGCGGGCGGCGCAGGCCGCGAACGAGCAGCACGCCGGTGCCGACGAGGACGACACCGACGACCTGCGCCGACGAGGTCCGTGGCCGAGCACGACGACCGACACCACGAGCACCACTCGGAGCGACCCCGCGTGCGACCGGGTAGACGAACGACAGCTCGGCCTTTCGGTACGCCGTCGCGAGAAGGCGAAGTACAGGAGCTGCAGCATCGAGGTGACGACGATGAACGGCCAGACCGCCCACTCCGCGTCGAAGCGGAGGGCCGTCACCGGCGCGAAGACGATCACCGCCGCGAGGAGTGCGACGGTGGTCGCGCTCTCGGGGTCGCGCGCCCGGGCGAGAAGGATGTTCCAGAAGGCGTGCAGGACGGCTGCAGCGAGCGCGAGGGCAAATGCGAGAGGCGGCATCGCGCGAGCAGAGTAGGCTTCCGGCCCGGATGGGAACCGTCCGCGCCCTCTTGTTCGACTTCAACGGGACACTCTCGCACGACGAGCCCCTGCTCCTTGCGATCTACCAGCAGCTCTTCGCGCAGCACGGGCGCCCGCTCACCGAGGAGGAGTACTACAGCCTGCTCGCGGGCCTGTCCGAGGAGGTGATCATCGGCAGCTGGCTCGGCGTCGACGGCACTCGGCTCGCCTCGCTCGTGGCCGAGAGAGTCGAGCGCTACGCGACGGCCGCGGCGAGCGGCTCGACGGTGACCGAGCCCGTGCGCGAAGCCGTTCGACACGCAGCCGCTCATGTCCCGGTCGCGGTCGTCTCCGGCGCATTCCGGGTCGAGATCGAGCCGGTCGTCGAGGCCGCAGGCCTGGCCTCGGTGCTCACGACGATCGTCGCCGCCGACGACGTCCTCCATGGCAAGCCTCACCCCGAGGGGTACCTGACGGCGCTCGAGCGGCTCCGGGTCGAGCCCGGAGACGCGATCGCGTTAGAGGACACCGAGGCTGGGATCGCATCGGCGAAGAGTGCCGGGCTGCGGTGCGTCGCCGTTCGCGGGACCTTGCCCGACCACCGCCTCGCGCAAGCCGACGAGCTCGTCGACCGCATCGACCTCGCCCTCGTCCGGCGGTTCGTCGGCCAGCCGTGATCCTCGCCGTCGATCAGGGCACGACAGGCACCACCTGTCTCGTCGTCGACGACGCCTTCCGACCGGTCGGTCGCGGCTACTGCGAGATCGCGCAGTACTTCCCCGAGCCGGGCTGGGTGGAGCACGATCCGGAGGAGATCTGGTCGAGTGTCCTCCTCACCGCCGAGGCAGCTCTCACGGACGCCGGCATCGGGGCGCGCGATCTCGCAGCGGTGGCGATCGCGAATCAGCGCGAGACGACGGTCGTGTGGGAGCGCCGGAGCGGACGCCCCGTGCAGCGGGCGATCGTGTGGCAGGACCGTCGCACGGCTGCACGTTGCGCGCAGCTGCCGGCCCATCTCGTGCGCGAGCGGACGGGCCTCGTCTGCGACCCGTACTTCTCGGCGACCAAGCTCGAGTGGATCCTCGGACGCACCAAAACGGCGCAGAAGGAGTTGGCCTTCGGGACGATCGACTCGTGGCTCGCCTGGAAGCTGACCGGCGGGGACGCACACGTCACGGACGTGACGAACGCCTCGCGCACGATGCTGCTCGACCTCGAGCGCAGGGAATGGGACGACGAGCTCCTCGACCTCTTCTCCGTCGACCGTGCCGTGCTCCCGACCATCGTCCCCTCGGCAGGCGTCGTGGCCGAGGCGAGATTGCTCGGGGCGACCCTTCCGCTCGCGGGCATGGCCGGCGACCAGCAGGCTGCGCTCTTCGGTCAGGGGTGTTTCTCACCCGGTGAGACGAAGGCGACGTACGGCACCGGGAACGTTCGTGCTCGCAAACCTCGGGGAGCCGGTGGCACCGGCGACGGACGGGCTGCTGAAGACGGCTGCGGCTGTCGCTCCCGGGACGGCGGCGCAGTTCGTCGCCGAGGGCTCCGTCCTCGTCGGCGGTGCCGCGGTGCAATGGCTCCGCGACGGTCTCGGCGTGATCGAGACGGCGGCCGAGACCGAAAGGCTCGCCGAGACGGTCGATTCGACGGACGGCGTGTACTTCGTGCCCGCACTGACCGGTCTCGGATCGCCGCACTGGGATGCCGACGCGCGAGGACTGATCTGCGGGTTGACACGCGGGACGACCCGCGCCCATCTCGCGCGGGCGGCACTCGAGGCGATCGCTCACCAGGTCGCCGACGTGCTCGACGTCCTTCCGATCGAGGCCGAAGTGCTGCGCGCGGACGGCGGAGCGACGGCGAATCGCTTCCTGATGCAGTTCCAGGCCGACCTGATCGGGCATCCGGTCGAGGTCGCGGCGGATGCCGAGGCGACCGCGCTCGGCGCAGCTGCGCTCGCTGGCCTCGCGGTCGGGGTCTGGCCCGATGTCGAAACGCTCGGCGCGCTCGTGCGGCGCGACGTGCGGTACGAGCCGACGATGAGCGCCTCCGAGAGGGCGGGGCACCGTGAAGGCTGGCAGCGCGCGCTCAGCCGCGCCACGATGCGCCCGTGACGTGGGTGATCGCCCATCGCGGCGCCTCGGCGGACGAGAAGGAGAACACCCTGCCCGCGTTCGAGCGGGCGATCGAGCTGGGGGCAGACTACGTCGAGTTCGACGTCCAGGCCTCGAGCGACGGCGGCCTCGTCGTCTTCCACGATCTCAGGCTCGATCGCCTCACCTCGCTCCGCGGCCCACTCCGCGGACGTCCGCTGGCCGAGCTGCGCGAGCTCGGCATCCCGACGCTCGAGGAGGTGCTCGAGCTGACCGCGGGACGGATCGGCGTCATGGTCGAGCTGAAGAGCCCGTGGCTCTTCCGTCGTCACGACATCGTGCGACGGACGGTGGGACTGCTCGGCCCCGACGCGGTCGTCGTCTCGTTCTCGCGGCGCGCGATCCTCGAGACGCGGCGGTTGCGGCCGTCGCTGCGCACGGTGCAGCACGTCGGCTACGGGACGTCGATCGGCGCCGCCGCGGACTTCGCCTGGGCGGTCGGCTTCGACGACTCCCGCGTCACGGCGCGCGGTCTCGCGAAGGCCCACCGGCTCGGTCTGAAGGCGCTCGTCTACACGGTCAACGAGCCGGCACGCCTGCTCGAGCTGCAGGCGCTCGGCGTCGACGGGGTCTTCACTGATCTTCCGGATCTGGCGCGGGCAACACTGGCTCGTCGGCCAGGCTGAGCAGCCGAGGGCTCGTCCGCCGGGAAGCTCGCGACGACCTTCGTGCCGACCGTGAGCGGCGCGGCCTGCGCGGTCGAGATGTCCGCCGTGAGCGTCCGCTCGCCGCTCTCGTCGACCACGCGCACCCGCGTCGTCGAGCCGAGGAACGTGTTCGAGATCACCTCGCCGGTAACCGAGCTCTCCGGAGTCGCGCCGTTCGACGAGCGACGATGTCGACCGTCTCGGGCCGCACGAGGCAGAGCACCCGCTCGCCGCGTGGCAGGCCGCGCGCCGCGTCGACCCGAAGAGGCAGGCCGGCGTAGTCGATCGTGCCGTCGTCGCCGACCGTGGCGATGAGGCGGTTCATCGTGCCGATGAACTCCGCCACGAACGGTGTCGCCGGATTCGCCGTACATCTCGGCCGGCGCGCCGACCTGCTCGATCTTGCCGCCGTACATCACCGCGACCCGGTCCGAGATCGAGAGCGCCTCCTCCTGGTCGTGCGTGACGTAGATCGTCGTGATCCCGAGCTCGAGCTGGATGCGGCGGATCTCCTCGCGCAGCTGCACGCGCACCTTCGCGTCGAGCGCCGAGAGCGGCTCGTCGAGCAGCAGCACGCTCGGCTCGATCGCGAGCGCCCGGGCGAGCGCGACGCGCTGCTGCATGCCGCCGGAGAGCTGGTGCGGGATACCGCTTGCCCGGCGTCGGCGAGCCCGACGAGCTCGAGCAGCTCGTCGCACGCGCGTCCGGCGGCCGTCCTTCGGCTTCTTGCGGATCCTGAGGCCGTACTCGACGTTCTGCTCCGCGGTCATGTTCGGGAACAGGCTGTAGGCCTGGAAGACCATCCCCATGTCGCGGCGGTTGGGCGGCATGCGCGTGACGTCCTTGCCGTCGACGAGGATGCTGCCCGCGTCGGGCCGGTCGAAGCCGGCGACGAGGCGCAGCGCCGTCGTCTTGCCGCAGCCGCTCGGGCCGAGCAGCGAGACGAACTCGCCGGCTCGAGAGCGAGATTCGATGCCCTGCAGCGCCGTCACGTGGCCGAACGACGCGGCGCAGGTCCTCGAGCTCGACGTGCGCCATCAGTGCTCCGACCTCCGCGACCCGCGACCGGCGCCGCGCCGCCGCCGCGCCGCCCGATCAGGAGCAGCGAGAGCATCGCGGCCCAGGTGATCATGAAGCTCATCAGCGTCAGCGGCCGCCGGCAGGATACGCCTTGCGTCTCGTTGATGTACTGGATGTAGGTCGGGAAGGTGTGGAACGCGGACGAGGCTCGCGATCGTGAACTCGCCCATCACGATCGCGAGCGTGAGGAACGCGCCGCTCGAGCGCCGCCACCCTGATGTTCGGCAGGATCACGCGCCCGAGCGTCGTTGCGCCAGCGACGCGCCGAGGCTCTGCGACGCCTCGGTCAGCGTGTGCACGTCGATCGAGCGGAAGCCGGCGTCGAGCGAGAAGTAGATGTAGGGGAAGGCGAGGATCACGTACGCGCCGACGAGGAAGCAGGTCGGGCTTGCCGAGGAACCAGAACGGCGCGTGCAGCGTGTCCTTGAAGAAGCTTGAGCAGGCCGACGACGAGGATGATCGGCGGGATCGACGAACGGGATCAGCGCCATGAAGCCGACCACCGGCCGGAGCCGCGGCACCTTCAGGTGCACCCAGTAGATCGTCGGCACGAAGAGCAGCAGGCCGACCACGATCGTCTCGAGCGCGAGCCGGAACGAGATCTTGATCGTCGTCCAGAACTGCGGGTCGTGCAGGATGCTCGCCGTAGGCGGCGAGGCTGCAGCACTTGCCGGTCTGCGCGTCCCTTGAGGCTGAAGAGGAACGTCGCGATCAGCGGGATCAGGAAGTACGCCGCGCCGAGCACGAGCCAGACGACGGCCGAGAGGGCGATCCGCGGCCGTCTCACTTCGCCCACCGCGACGCGCGCCGCTGCAGCGGGATGTAGAACAGCATCATCGCCGGCCAGGACGACGAACATCCCGAACGCGAGCGCCTGCCCCTCGTGCGGGTTCGACGAGGACGTTGCCCGTGAGGTCGGTGCCGATCAGGATCGGCACGAGCGGGAGGCCTGTCCCGCGCGTGAGGGAGTACGCGGTCGCGTAGGCGGCGAACGAGTTCCCGAAGAGCAGGATCACCGCGCCGAGCATCGAGGGCATCAGCACCGGGATGCCGATGTGGCGCCAGTACTGGAACGGCTCGCGCCGAGGTTCGCCGACGCCTCGCGCCACTCGGCGCGGAGGCCGTCGATCGCGGGCGCGATCACGAGGATCATCAGCGGGATCTGGAAGTAGAGGTAGGTGAGCTCGACGCCCGTTTTCGCGCGACCAGAGCGCGAAGCCGTGCTGGTAGATGTTGATCCCGAACGCGTTCGTTGAGGAACTGGGTCACGATCCCGATCGTGCCCGAGCGTGGCGATGAACGCGAAGGCGAGCGGGATGCCGCCGAAGTTCGCCGCCACGCCCGAGAACGTCCTGAACGCCGAGCGGATCCAGCGCGGCGTGCCCTTGCGGATCGCCGCGTAGGCGATCAGAAGCCCGAGCAGCCCGCCGAGGATCGCCGTCGACGAGGCTGATCTCGATGCTCTCCCTGAACGCATTGACGGAGGTTCGCGGTCTGGACGATGCGAGGTGACGTTGTCGAACGTGTAGCCGCCGGCCGTCGCCCTTGAAGGCGCCGATCATCACCGTCGCCGCGGGAGGAAGCAGGAACAGCGTCGTGTAGGCGAAGAACGGGACGACGCCGAGCCAGGCGAGCGAGCGACGCCTCCGGCCGGGCGCGTGGGCCCGGCCGGAGGCACGTCGTCGGCTACGCTGCGTAGCCAGTGGTTCAGGCTCTAGGCCCCGACCTTCGCCGGCCACTGGTCGTTGATCACCGCCTTCGCGGCAGCCTGCTGGCCGAGGCTTGCGAACTTCACCTTGGCGTTGAGCCACGCCGGCCGGGAGCGACGACGTCACGCGCTTCGGGATCACCTTGCGGGCGACCAGGTCGGCGAAGCGCGCCGGGTGCGCGTAGCCCTTCAGGTAGAGGATCTGCCCCTGGTCGGAGTAGATGAACTCCTGCCACAGCCGGGCCGCCCACGGATGCGGCGCCGGTCGCGTTGACCGCCTGGCAGTAGTAGCCGCCGTACTGCCCGTCGGACGGGATCGTCACCTTCCAGTTCGCCGGCCGGGAACTCCTTCACGTACGCGAAGTTGTTGTAGTCCCAGTCGATCGAGATCGGCGTCTGGCCCGACGCGACCGTCTGCGGCGTCGGTCTGCACCGGGATGAAGTTGCCGACCGACTTGCAGCTTCGCGAACCAGTCGATTCCCGGGCGCGACGTTGCTGAGCGAGCCGCCGTTCGCGAGTCGCCGCCGCGAACACGCCCGCGATCGCCGAGCCGGACGTGAGCGGGCTGCCGTTGAGCGCGACCTGGTCCTTGTACTCCGGCTTGAGCAGGTCGGCGAACGTCTTCGGCGGGTTCTTGACGAGGTTCTTGTTGTAGCCGATCGAGATCGAGCCCCAGTAGTCGCCCATCCAGAAGCCGCGGGTGTCCTTCATCGCCCGCGGGATCGTCGTGTAGTTCCTCGGGTAGTACTTCGCGTACAGGCCCTGCGATGGCTGCCGGCGACCGCGAACGTCGGGTTGACGTCGACGACGTCGGGGCACGCGGGTCGCCCTTGAGCGAGACGATCGCCTGGTTCTCCTGCGCCGAGCTGCCGTCCGGGTTGTCGTTCGTGATCGTGATGCCGTACTTCTTCGAGAACGTCGACATGATCTCGCCGTAGTTCGCCCAGTCGGGCGGCAGCGCGATCGTGTTGAGGCTGCCTTCCTTCTTCGCCTCCGTGCACCATGCTCCGTCAGGTTGGCCGAGGCGTCCCGCGCACGGGCGGGTCGGCGAGCGCCTTCTTCCGGGCTGCGAGCGCTGCCGGAGACAGCGAGAGCACGGTCAGGCCGGCGCCTGCTGCAAGACCCCTCTTCAGCAAGCGTCCGGCGGCCGATCCGCTCCTCCTCGAGCCTGCGCAGGAACTCGTACTCCTGCTCCTGAAAATCCTCCACGATTCTCCTCCTTCTGGACCCGGCGGTTACCGGGAATCGTGGTGCGACGCGATCGTACGTTGAGACGGTGGACTGGTGCAATAGGTTGCGCGTCGGAGGGTGCACTAGGGTGCGCCTGACATGAGCAATCCCTGGCAGGAACCGGGAGCCTGGCTTCGCTGCGCGCTCCACGCCCACACGACGAACTCCGACGGTGAGCTCGCGCCCCGCGCGCTCGTCAAGCACTACGAGCGCGCCGGGTACGACGTGCTCGCCATCACCGATCACTGGGTCCGCAGCGACCCGCCGTCGACCGACCGCCTGCTCGTGATCCCGAGCGCCGAGCTGAACTGCCTGCTTCCGGGCGATCGCGACGGTCATGTGCTCGCGCTCGGGATCGGCGACGCGCTCGGCTCGGTCGAGGGCGAGCGGCTCGACCTCGCCGGAACAGGCGCCTGGATCGTCGACGCACGGTGGCGTCGCCTATCTCGCCCACCCGTACTGGACCGGCGTCGACTCCCGGCTCGCTCGAGCTGCCGGAGACCGTCTCCGGCATCGAGGTCTTCAACGCCGGCTGCGAGCTCGAGATCGGCCGAGGCCTGTCGACGGTGCACTGGGACGAGCTCCTCGACGCAGGTCGTCCGTGCTTCGCCCTCGCAACCGACGACAGCCACCATCCGGCTTCGACTCCGACCTCGCCTGGACGTGGGTCAGGGCCGAGCCAACGGCCGACGGCGTGCTCGACGCCCTCCGCACCGGGTGCTTCTACGGGACGACAGGCCCGCGCATCACCACTGTCACGACCGGCGGAGGCTCGGTCGAGGTGCACTGCGACCCGTGTCAGAGCGTCACGGTCGTGTTCGGCGTCTCGAGCGGCGCCGCGGTGCACGCCGGCCGCCTCGGATACCGCTACGGCGGCGAGATCCTCGAGACGACGCGGACGGGCTCGATCACCGCTGCGCGGCTCGACCTGCCCGAGACGGCGCCGTACGCGCGCGTCGAGGTGACGGACCGACGCGGAGCAAAGGCCTGGACGAACCCCATATGGCCCTAGCAGCAGACTGGCGCGACGCAGCGCGCGCCGAACTCGCGCGCGCGCCCTTCGACCTGCTCGTCGTCGGCAGCGGGATCATCGGCGCCGGCATCGCGAACGAAGCGGCCCGCGCCGGCCTCCGCGTCGCGCTCGTCGACCGCAGCGACTTCGGCGCCGCCACGTCGAGCGCCTCGTCGAAGCTGATCCACGGCGGCCTTCGCTACCTCCGGCTCGGCGACGTGAAGCTCGTCCGCGAAGCGCACACCGAACGTCGGGCACTGCTCCGGGTCGTGGCGCCGCACCTCGTGCGACGGATCCCGTTCCTCTTTCCCGTGTACCGCGGCGGCCCGTACCGGCCCGCGACGATCCAGGCCGGCCTGTGGACGTACTCCACCCTCGCGGGAGAGAAGCTCGGCGGTCTCGTCAAGCCCGAGCGCGCCCAGCGGAGCGTCCCCGCTCTTCGGCTCGAGGGCCTTCGGGGCTGCGGCGTCTACCAGGACGCCTGGACGCACGACGGCCGGCTGTGCCTCGCGAACGTGACGGCGGCGGCGGAGGCCGGCGCCACCGTGCTGAACTTCGCCGAGGTCGTCGACCTCCGGACCGTCGCCGGCAGGGTGCGGGCGCCGAGGTGCGTGACCGCATCTCCGGCGAGACCGTCTCGATCGAGGCCCGCGCGGTCGTCAACGCGACCGGGCCGTGGCTCGAGACGCTGCGCCGGCTCGAGGAGCCGGGGGTGGCACCGTACGGACAGCTGTCGAAGGGGTGCACGTCACGCTACCGCTCGACGAGCCCTGGTCGGCCGCCCTCACGATCCCCCACGACCAGGTGCGCGTCACGTTCGCGTACCCGTGGGAAGGACTGCTCCTCCTCGGCACGACCGACACCCCGTACGAGGGTGACCCTGCGGAGGTGGCCGCGACCGACGAGGACGTCGACGAGGTGCTCGCCGAAGCAGGGGTCGCCGTCGACCCGGCCTTGCTGAGCAGGGAGCGCGTGCTCGCGACCTACGCCGGTCTCCGGGTACTGCCGCGCAGCGACGGCTCGACCGTCGACGCCCGCCGCGAGACCGCCTTTCTCTTCGGCAAGGGAGGCATGCTCACGGTCGCCGGCGGCAAGCTCACGACCTACCGTCGGATTGCCCTCGCCGCACTCGGCCGCCTGTCGACCGAGCTCGGTCTGGCCCACATCGACCGCCTCCGGTTCCGCTTCCCGGTGCGACCGATGCAGGCAACGTCGCTGCGCGGCTCGTCACCGGATGGGGTCTCGAGCCGGCGGTGGCAGCTCATCTCGCCCACTTCTACGGCTCGAGGGCTGACCGGGTCGTCGGTCTCGCGACCGAGCGGCCCGAGCTCCTCGAGCGAATCCACCCCGAAGCTCCCGACATCGGTGCGCAGGTCGTGTTCGCCGCGCAGGAGGAGTGGGCGACGAGCGCCGAGGACATCGTGCACCGACGAACCTCGCTGGCCGCCCGAGGTCTCACGGGGCCGGACGTGGGCGCTCGGGTGGACGATCTCCTGGGGCAGCCGCGAGGTGCCGCAGCCCGCTCGCGAGCTCCGGCCCCGCGCTCTCTGATTGGATAGGGCCACACACGCCCACGAAGGAGAAGCTCAAGGTGGCGACGGTCGAGGAACCCAGGACGTTCATCCGCCCGGACGGCAAGGAGAAGGTGACGGGTACCGGCCGCTACACGGCCGATCTCGTCCTCGCAGGTCAGCTCATGGCGAAGTTTCGCTACGCCGATCACACGCATGCGCGGATCACCCGCATCGATGCGACGAAGGCGCGGGCGCTTCCCGGCGTGCTCGCCGTGGTGACGCACGAGGACGTGCCGGACGTGCTCTACGGGGGGATGGTCAAGGATCGGCGCCTTTTCGCGAAGGACACCGTAAGGTTCGAGGGCGACATCGTCGCCGGGGTTGCGGCGACGACCGCGGAGATCGCCGAGCAGGCCGCCGCGCTGATCGAGGTCGACTACGAGCCGCTCCCCGTCGTGACGGATTTCGAAGCGGCACTCGCCGACGACGCCACGCTCGTCCATCCCGACTGGGAAGCGTACGAGGGGGAGGAGTCGCTCGGGCGCAATCGCAACACGCTCGGCTACTCGACCATCGTCAAGGGCGACGTCGAGGCGGCCCTCGCCGGAGCCGACGTCGTCGTCAAGGGTCGCTACGTGACCGACCCCGTCCAGGGTGTCCCGATCGAGCCACGCGCGGTCGTGGCGCAGTGGCAAGGCGACAAGGTCACGGTGTGGACATCCACCCAGGTTCCGTACGCGGCCCGCGGCGGCGTCGCCCACACGCTCCAGATCCCCGAGTCGCACGTCCGCGTCGTCGTGCCGCTCCTCGGCGGCGGCTTCGGCGCCAAGTGCGACTTCCACTTCGAGGGACACGTCGCCGCGCTCGCGCGCGCCGCACGCCGTCCGGTCAAGCTCGTCTTCACCCGCCGCGAGGAGTTCTTCGCCGTCGGTCACCGGCGCGAGGGCATGGTGATCGAGCTCGAGACGGGGGCGCGCGCCGACGGCACGCTCGTCGCGCGCAAGGCACGGCTCGTGCTCGACAAGGGCGCGTACTGCGGCGAGGGCGGCTTCTTCGCCCAGATGGCGGCGATGCACGCACTCGGGCCCTACGAGCTCGAGAACGTCCACGTCGAGTCCTCACTCGTCTACTCGAACAACCAGCCGTCCTCCTCGATCCGCGCCCCGACGGCGCCGCAGGTGTGTTGGGCGCTCGAGCAGCACATGGACGAGCTGGCCGAGGCGCTCGGGCTGGACCCCGTCGATCTCCGCCGCCGCACGCTGATCGAGAACGGATCCGTGACCGCGACCGGCCAGGTGCTGGAGCGGATCGCGATGAAGGAGACGCTCGAGCAGGCGGTCGAGATGATCGGGTACGGGCAAGACCTGCCCGACGACGAGGCGATCGGGATCTCCGTCGGCTGGTGGCCGTGTTTCGCCGCGTCGAGCGGTGCGTACGTGAAGCTGAACCAGGACGGCACCGGCACGATCGTCACGGGCGCCCAGGAGAACGGCACGGGCGCGGTGATGGCGATGCCGACCTACGTCGCGGAGCAGCTCGGCATGAACCCCGAGGACTTCTCGATCCTCTACCAGGACACCGACGCGGCGCCGTGGGACATGGGCTCCTGCGGCTCGCAGACGACGTTCAACAGCGGCCGGGCCGTGATCGCAGCCGCCGTCGACGTGCGCGATCAGCTGCTCGACGCGGCAGCCGAGCAGCTCGAGGCCTCGCGTGACGATCTCGAGCTCGCGGGAGGGTCGATCCTCGTCAAGGGCTCGCCCGACAAGTCGGTGACGATCGCCGACCTCGCTGCGGGCGGCACGTTCCACGGCAAGGGCGCCGGCGAGCTGCCGGCCGCTCCCGAGGCGCCCGCGGAAGGATGCGTCGGACGGCTCGGCCTCGAGTCCTTCCACGCACCGCAGTTGATTGCGCACGCGGCTCGCGTCAAAGTCGACCGCGCGACGGGTGTGGTGCGTGTGCTTCAGGTCGCCGCCGCGCACGACTGCGGGACGATCCTCAACAAGATCGGCGCCGACGGACAGGTCTACGGCGGCGTCGTGATGGGAATCGGCCAGGCGCTCTCCGAGGGAACTCAGCTCGACGACGAGGGCCGCCACCGCAACGCGCACCTGACCGACTACAAGCTCGTGACGGCGGCCGATGCCCCCAGGATCGATATCGCGTGGATCGAGACCGACACCCCGAACGCCGGGCCGAAGGGCTCGAAGGGGGTCGGCGAGCCTCCGTGCGTCCCGACGGCAGGCGCGGTCGCGAACGCGATTGCAAAGGTGATCGGAGCCCGGGTGCACGCCCTGCCGATGACGCCCGAGCGCGTCTGGGAGGCAGGGTCGTGACCGTGCGGGCCTTCGCCACGGCCACCACGATCGAGGATGCCGTGGCGGCGGTCGCCGCCGGCGCAAGACCGGTTGCCGGCGGCACCGACCTGATCGTCGGCGCCCGTTCAGGCAAGTCGACGCTGCCGTCGAGCATCGTCGCGATCCACCGCATCACGGAGCTTCGCGGCGTCGAATCGCTCGACGACGGCGGCCTCCGACTCGGCGCGCTCGCCAGCCATGCCGAGATCGCCGCGAGTAGTGCCGTTCGCAGGCGCTTCACCGCGCTCGCCGACGCATGCTCGATCGTCGGCTCCCATGCGACCCGCGCGCAGGGGACCGTCGGCGGCAACCTGATGAACGCGTCGCCCGCCATGGAGACCGGTGGCCCACTCGTCTGCTTCGGTGCATCGGCCACGCTGCGCTCGCCCACCGGGACGCGATGGGTCGCGATCGAGGATCTCTGGGCCGCCCCCGGCAAGACCACTGCCCACCCCGACGAACTACTCGTCGCGGTCGACGTTCCGGCCCCCGCCGACGGCACCGGCAGCGCGTACCTCCGGCTCGAATACCGGCGTCAGATGGAGATCGCGGTCGTCGGGGCGACAGCCGTCGTGACGGTGACCGACGGGGGCATCACCGATGCCCGGATCGCGATGACGGCTCTGTCGCCGACGATCGTGCGAGTGCCGGATGCAGAGACCGCCCTCGTCGGCAGCGACGGCGGAACCGCGGCGATCGAGGCAGCGGGCGCGGCGGTGGCCGCCGCTGCGACTCCGATCTCGGACGTGCGAGGTTCTGCCGGGTACCGTCGCGCGATGGCGGCCGTGATCGCTCGGCGCGCGATCGAAACGGCAGTTTCGCGCGCCCGAGGGGAGGACGCATGAACGTTGCTGGAACACTGACGGTGAACGGAGCCACCTATCCGGTCGAGCTCGACCCCGGCACGACCCTGCTCGCGGCGGTACGCGACATCGTCGGCCTGACGGGATCGAAGGAAGGGTGCGACGACTCCGAGTGCGGCGCCTGCATGATGCTGCTCGACGGGCAACCCGTGAACTCCTGCTCCTACCTGGCGCTGCAGGCGGAGGGAAGCGAGATCACCACCGTCGAGGGCCTGGCCGACGGCCAGGATCTGGCTCCTCTGCAGACCGCCTTCCTCGAGCTGGGCGGCGTCCAATGCGGGTTCTGCACCCCCGGCATGCTCGTGTCCGCCACGGCCCTCCTTGCCGCCAATCCGTCGCCCACCGAGGACGAGGTCCGGATCGGGCTCTCCGGCAACCTCTGCCGCTGCACCGGGTACGACGGGATCGTCAAGGCGGTGCTGAGCGTCGCGGTGGACGCCGGGCTCTAGCCTCGACGCCAGGCTGAAGCCCGGCGTCGGGGCGGACGTCACGTGTGCCGGTAGAAGTGCACCGCTTCGGCCGCGAGCGGCGTGTTGCCGAGGATGAGATCCGCCGCTTTCTCGGCCACCATCATCGTGGGCGCGTAGATGTTCCCGTTCGTCACGTACGGAAACACCGATGCGTCGACGACGCGCAGGCCCTCCACGCCGTGCACCCGCATCGTCTGCGGGTCGACCACGGACAGGTTGTCGACCCCGAGACGGCAGGTGCACGACGGATGGAGCGCGGTCTCCGCGTCCCTCGCGACCCAGTCGAGAATCTCCTCGTCGCTCTCCACCGACGGCCCCGGTGAGAGCTCGCCGGCATTGAACGGCTCGAACGCCGGCTGGGTCAGGATCGTGCGCGCCGAATGCACGGCCTCGAGCCACTCGCGTCGGTCCTGGTCGGTCGAGAGGTAGTTGAACCGGAGCGCTGGATGAACGCGCGGATCTTTCGAGGTGATCTTCACAGAGCCGCGGGCGTCGGAGTACATCGGGCCGACGTGCACCTGGTAGCCGTGCCCACCGGCCGGCGACGACCCGTCGTACCGGATCGCAACGGGAAGAAAGTGGAACATCAGGTTCGGATAGGCGACCTCGTCGTCGCCGCGGATGAACCCGCCGGCTTCGAAATGGTTCGTTGCACCAGGGCCGGAGCGGAAGAACAACCACTTGAACCCGACCCAGGGCCGATTGCGCAACTTCATCGCCGGCGCGACCGATACGGGCTGCTTGGAGCCGTACTGGATGTAGACCTCGAGGTGGTCTTGCAGATGCTCGCCGACGCCCGGAAGGTCGTGCACCACGCCGATCTTTAGCGCCTCGAGCTCGCGGGCGTTCCCGACGCCCGAGACCTGGAGCAACTGCGGCGAGTTGATCGCGCCGCCGCAGAGGATCACCTCGCCGGCCTCGATTCGCTCCGGCCCCACTCGGCCCGCCACCTCTACACCTACGGCACGCATGCCGTCGAAGAGCACGCGATTTACGAAGGCACGACACCGCACCTCGAGGTTAGGCCGGCGCAGGACGGGGTGCAGGTACGCGCGCGCTGCGCTGAGGCGCCTGCCGCGATGGATGTTGCGGTCGAAGGCCGCAAAGCCCTCCTGCCGGTACCCGTTGACGTCGTCGGTGAGCGGGTAGCCCGCCTGCTGGACCGCTGCGAAGAAAGCCTGGAACAGGGGGCTCGTCGCCGGTCCGCGCTCGAGCACGAGCGGGCCCTCTCCACCTCGGTAGTCGTCGGCGCCGGCGAGGCAGCTCTCCATCCGCTTGAAATACGGGAGGCAATGGGCGTAGTCCCACGTGCCCATCCCGGCGTCTGCGCCCCACCGCTCGTAGTCGAGGGGATTGCCCCGTTGAAAGATCATCCCGTTGATGCTCGAGGAGCCGCCCAGCACCTTCCCACGCGCGTGGTAGATCCGGCGCCCGTTCATGTGGGGCTCCGGCTCCGACTCGTACTTCCAGTCGTACAGCCTGTTCCCGATCGGCGTCGCGAGCCCGGCCGGCATATGAATGAAGACATCCCACTTGTAGTCGGGCCGGCCGGCCTCGAGCACGAGCACCCGCGTCGACGGGTCGGCGCTGAGCCGGTTTGCGAGGGCGCACCCCGCCGAGCCGCCGCCGACGACGACGACGTCGTAGCGGCCGCTCATCTCCGGGCTCCGAGCCGTGTCGACACGATCTCAGCCGCCCGCGAGCTTCCGGCGCCGCCAAGCCTCGGTGTCGGCGAGGTCGTTGAAGGTGAAGATGTGGAACCCGGCCACCTTCTGCTCGGGATCGGCGAGCGTCGGCGCGAGACCCTTGATCAGCCGATCGGGGCTGAACCCGCCCGGCTGCAGGAACCGGGTAACGAAGTCGCCGTGCTTGCGCAGGTAGCGCAGCGACTCACCGATACCGATCCGCGTCGAGACCCGCAGAAGCTTCGCGCGTGGCACCACCCCGGGGATGCCGATCAGGATCGGCAGCCGCAGTCCGCGCTCCCTGACGTCGTTCACCCAGCGCACGGTCACCCGCGAATCGAAGCAGATCTGACTCGCGATATAGGTCGCATGGCGAGCCTTCTCGAACATCGCCGCGACCACCGTCTCGTCGTCGATCAGCGGATGGCTCTCCGGATAGCCTGCGATCCCGATCTGCTCGAAATGGTGCCCAATCTCGTACATCGCATCGAGCAGCGCGGCGGAGGCCTCGTAGACGCCCACGGGCTCCTCGGCGTCGCCCGCGACGACGAAGACGTCGTTCACTCCGATCTCCTTCATCCGCGCGATCAGCTCGGCGAGGTGCGAGCGGTCGACGACGAGACGCGCCGAGACGTGCGGGACGACCGAATACCCGTGAGCCGCGAGCTTGCCGGCGAGTTCGAGTGTGGGCTCGAGACCCTTCACCGGCGACACGGTGACGGTGAGCGTGACGTCCGTCGGAACGTGCTCGAGCACCTGTTCCTCGGCGGCGGCCAGCGGGATCACCTCGAAGCGCGAGCAGGCGATCAGCTCGGAGACGGTCCTCGCCATCGCGATCGGCGTCGACGTCGACATCGGCGACGTCATGCGTTCGAGTCCGGGAAGGACGCCTTCTTGCGCTCGATGAACTCGCGCAACTCCTCGTCCACGGCGTCGTCGATCGGCGGGGCTTCGTAGTCCGAGAGCATCTTCTTCCAGACCTCGTTCGCCCGTAGGTTCGCGTCCTTGGCGCCCTCGAGATCCCACTGCTCGAAGCTGCCGTTGTCGGCGTTCGACGATCGCCAGAACGCGTTCTCGAAGTTCGCGAGCGTGTGTGGATGCCCGAGGAAGTGCGTGCCCGGCTCGTTCGACAGGAGCGCGTCGAGCGCCTGGCCGTTCGGGGACATGTCCACGCCACTTGCGAATGCGTGCCACGACGCCGCCTGGTCGACGTCGAGGATGAACTTCTCGTACCCCATCGAGAGGCCGCCTTCGAGCCAGCCCGCCGTGTGGAGCACGAAGTTGACGCCCCCGAGCATCGTCGGCTGCATCGTATTCGCCGATTCGTAGGCCGCCTGCGCGTCTGCGATCTTCGACGCAGTCAGTGCACCCCCGGAGCGAAACGGGACACCGAGGCGGCGGGCGAGGGCGGCCATCACGTAGAGGATCAGCGCCGGCTCGGGCGTCCCGAATGTCGGCGCGCCCGACTGCATCGACATCGAAGAGGCGAACGAGCCGAAGATAACCGGCGCGCCCGGTCGCACGAGCTGGCAGAACGCCATCCCCGCGAGCGCCTCGGCGAGCGTCTGCGTCGCGGCACCGACGACCGTAGCCGGGCTCATCGCGCCCGCCAGGATGAACGGGGTGATCAGGACCGCCTGATTGGCCTCGGCATACGCCTTGGCGGCGCCGAGCATCGTCGCATCCCACACCATCGGCGAGTTCGCGTTCGCGAGTGAGACGATCACCGTATTGGACTCGAGGAAGTCGGCGCCGAAGAGGATCCGCGCCATCTCGACCGTGTCCTCGGCCCGACGCGGGTGCGTGACCGAGCCCATGAACGCCTTGTCGGAATAGCGCATGTGCGCGTAGACCATGTCGTAGTGCCGCTTGTTGACCGGCAGGTCGACGGGCTCGCAGACGGTGCCGCCGGAGTGGTGCAGGAAGGGCGTCATATACGTGAGCTTGACGAAGTTGCGAAAGTCCTCGATCGTCCCGTAGCGGCGCCCGTTGTCGAGGTCGCGCACGAACGGCGAGCCGTACGCCGGCGCGAACACGGTGTTCATGCCGCCGATCTCGACATTGTTCGCCGGGTTCCGCGCCACCTGTGTGAATCGTGCCGGTGCGGTGGCCCGAACGATCTCGCGGCAGAGCCCGCGGGGAAAGCGCACGCGCTCGCCGTCGATCTCGGCGCCCGCGTCCGCGAACAGCCGGAGTGCCTCGGGGGTGTCGCGGAAATCGATTCCGACCTGCTCGAGGACGGTGTCGGCGTTCGCCTCGATCAGCTCGAGGTGCTCCTCGGACAGCACCTCGAAGGGTGTCAACGTCCTCGTCAGGTACGGAACGGTGATCGCATTGGACGCGGCGCGCGCCGCCTGCCTCGCGACGCGGCCACCACTACGGCGGCCGCCGGTTGTCTCGGTCATGCCGGGCTCCTTTGGGCGGGATCTGACTGAGCACGCCGACGCGTACGGCCTTCGGCGGCAGCCGCGATGCGCCTGGGCGGCAGTGTGACCGCAGCGCGCAGCCGCTCGTACGGGTCGGAGTCGTGAGGAATAGCCATCGCCCCGACGAAGAGCTCCTGAAAGCGCGGCTCGACGGCGGTCTCGATCTTCTCGACACGACGCACGACCGCCTCGATCTCGGGGCGGGCGGACGAGTCGAGGAGCGCGATCCGGGCGCCGGTACCGGCCGCATTGCCGGCGGAGGTGACATTCGCGGGATCACAGTCCGGGACGAGGCCGAGCACCAGCGCGTAGACCGGGTCGATGTGGTTGCCAAAAGCGCCCGCAAGACGGATGCGGTCGACGCGATCGATCCCGTACCGTTCGAGCAGCAGCGTGCACCCCGCGTGGAGGGCACCCTTTGCGAGCTGGATCTGGCGGACGTCGTTCTGCGTGATCGTGAGCTCGGGCTCCCCGCGGGAGAGCACGTAGGAGAACGTCCGCCCGTCTGCGATGATCCGGGAGGAGCGCGAGGCGAGCCCTCCGTCGATCGTCCCGTCCGTGGTCAACACGCCCGCGAGATGGAGCTCGGCGATCACCTCGATGATGCCGGAGCCGCAGACACCCGTCACATGCGTGCCGACGAATGCCGGGTCGTCCGACCAGACGTCGCTACCGATGACGCTAAACCGCGGCTCGAGCGTGGTCGGGTCGATACGAACTCGTTCGATCGCGCCGGGAGCGGCGCGCTGGCCACAGCTGATCTGCGCCCCTTCGAATGCCGGCCCTGTCGGGCTCGATGCCGCAAGCAGGCGGTCGCGGTTGCCGAGCACGATCTCTGCGTTCGTGCCGACGTCGACGATCAGGTTGACCTCTTCACGAAGATGGGGCCCCTCGGAGAGGATCACCCCCGCGGTGTCCGCGCCGACGTGGCCGGCGATACAGGGCAGCACGTACGCGCGAGCACCAGGGTGGACAGGGAGACCGAGTTCCGTCGCGGGTCGCCGCACGGCTTCGTCGATCGCGAGAGCAAACGGTGCACCGCCGAGCTCTGTCGGGTCGAGCCCGAGCAGCAGGTGGTGCATGATCGGGTTGCCGACGAGCGTCACCTCGAGGATGTCGTCGCGCGAGACGCCCGCGTCGTTCGCGAGCTCGGCGGTGAGCTTTGCAAGGCAGCCACGGACGGCGCGCGTCAGCTCCTTCTCGGAGCCGGGGTTCATCATCACGTAGGAAACGCGGCTCATCAAATCCTCGCCGAAGCGGATCTGCGGGTTCATCTCGCCTGCGGAGGCGAGCACCGCGCCCGTATGCAAGTCGCACAGGTGTCCTGCCACCGTGGTCGAGCCGATGTCGAAGGCGATCCCGTAGGCGACGTCGTGGAAGCCGGGCCAGATCGCCGTCACGGCCGATTCGTCGTGCACTGCAACCGTGACCCGCCACGCCGGACTCTGTGGCTCTGAGCCACCTGCGCGGAGCGCGCGCTGGAGGTCCGCCACGACGTGAGGGTCGACGGTGAGCCCGCCCAGCTGCCACTCGCGCTCGAGCGCGGCACGGAGGCGGCCGAGGTCGCTCGACGGGGACGCGAGGTCGGGCTCCTCGACCTCGACGTAGTGGAGGCGGACGACGGGATCGATCTCGATCGGATGGGCGTCCGCCTCTTTGCGCACGACCTGTCGATGCACCTGGCTCTCCGGCGGAACGTCGATCACGAGCTCACCCTCGACACACGCCGTGCAGCCGAGGCGGCGCCCGGTTGCAAGTCCTCTGTCTGCGGCGTATGCGCGCTCGATTGCGCCCACCGGAGAGAGGTGGGAGGCTGCCGAGACGATGGCATGCTTCGCGTGCTCGCCTTCGCTCACCTCGACCTGGCAGCGCCCGCAGATGCCGCGGCCGCCGCAGACGGAGTCGATGTCGACCCCCAGCCGCCGCCCCGCCTCGAGCACCGTCGTGCCGGGTGCGAACCGGCCACGCCGCCCTGAGGGGGTGAAGACGACCAGGTGGTCAGGCATGGGGCTCCAACCGCCCGAACGGCCGCTCACGCGGTCGCCGCCCTCCGCCTGCCGTCGCGACCGCCGCGGCGGCCCGTCTGCGCGGCCTCGCCGGTGTCGCCGTTGCGGGCAATCCACGTCGCGCAGTGCTCGTCGTTCCCGTTCATCACATCGGCTGCCCAGATCGCACGGCGCACCTCATCGTGCAACGGGCTCGTGATCGCCGACGTCAGCCCCGACGCGATCGCCATCGGTAGGAAGGCCGCGTTCAGCGCGGGCCGGTTGGGCAGGCCGAAGCTGACGTTGGAGGCCCCGCAGGTCGAGTTGACGCCGAGCTCCTCATTCAGCCGCCGCACGATCCGGAACACCTGCCTCCCCGCGGTTCCCATGGCGCCGATCGGCATCACGAGCGGGTCGACGACGACGTCCTCCTTGGGGATGCCATAGTCGCCGGCGCGCGAGACGATCTTCCGCGCCACGGCGAACCGTACGTCGGGATCCTCGGAGATACCCGTCTCGTCGTTGGAGATGGCGACGACGGCGGCGCCGTACTTCGCCACGAGCGGCAGAACTCGTTCCATCTGCTCGTCCTCTCCGGTGACGGAGTTCACGAGCGCCTTGCCCTGGTAGACCGAAAGACCGGCCTCGAGCGCCTCGATGATCGAAGAGTCGATGCTGAGCGGTACGTCGGTGATCGACTGGACGAGCTCGATCGTCCGGCGCAGAATCGCCGGCTCGTCCGCGAGTGGGATGCCGGCGTTGACGTCGAGCATCTGCGCGCCGGCCTCCACCTGAGCGATCGCATCGGCGACGACCGTCTCGAAGTTGCCGCTCTTCATCTCCTCGGCCAGCTGCTTGCGGCCGGTCGGGTTGATGCGCTCGCCGATGATCACGAACGGCCGGTCGAATCCGATCACGACCTCCTTCGTGGCCGACGTCAGCACGGTCTCTGTCACGCAGACTCCTCTTCTCCGCTCGCGCGGACGAGCCGCTCGAGCCTCTCGTCGTTGTACTCCTGCTCCAGTTGGGACGCAACGGCAGCCACTTCGGCCTCGAGGTCGTCACCACACGGGCGGACCTCGCGGCGCCATTCCTCGAGGTACGTGTCGGTGCCGATCAGGCCGGCACGCATCGCTGCCGCGTCGATCGCCTCCTGGAAGCGCTCGGAGAGCTGGGCCCTGGCGGCGTGGCGTCCCTTGCCGGCGGCCACCTGCGCCGGGAGGTCGCGCCAGAAGATGACCGTCAACTCAGGCATCGGCGCCTGCCGTGACGAACCTGACGAGTGACGGCTGCAGCTCGCCGTACCCGGTGCGGCGCTGCTCGAACGCGAGCCCGAGCAGCGTCGCAGCCGCCTCGGCACGCTCCCGTAACGCCGAATCGTCTGTCTGCGCCAGATAGACGAGACGCCTGTAGTTCCCGAACATCATCGGCACGAGCTCGGGATGGACGTCGAGCTTGAGGCCGCGGACGACGAGTGACTCGAAATGACGGGCGAGGAAGTCCGTGAGGTAGAAGGTGGCGGGCTCGTCCTCCTGCATCGCATCCCAGGCGTCGTTTCCGGCCAGGAAGCCGTAGCAGTGGGCGCCGGGCAGGCGTTCCACCTCGTGTCGATCCAAAACGATGTCCAGCGCGCCGGCCGTGCCGCAATCGGCATAGGCGACGAAGACCCGGTCGTAGCTGCCGGCGAGCTCCGTGAGCTTCGCGTCGACGGCCCCCGCGATCTGCTTTGGCGTGTTGTGGAGCTTTGCGGGCAGGCAACGCACATCGACGTGCGTCCACCCGTTGAGGCGGATCACCGCGAGCACCTCCCGCGCGATCGCTCCGCAGGCCAGAATGAGCACGTCGGGGCGATCGGTCGCGTCGAACGAGACCTCGGACTGCAGGAGATCGGGCGCGCCGAGGCTCACCCCTCCTCCCGCCGCGGCAGTGGCGTCTCTGCTCACAGCGCCTTCGCAGCAGCGCGACGCGCCAGCACGAGAGCCTGTGCCGTCTCGGCCGCGACCGCCGCGTCACGACAGTAGGCGTCTGCGCCGATGGCCTCGCCGAACTCCTCGTTGAGGGGGGCGCCTCCGACGAGCACGATGTAATCGTCGCGCAGCCCTTTCTCCTTCAGGGTGTCGATCACGACCTTCATGTACGGCATCGTCGTCGTCAGGAGCGCCGAGAGACCGAGGATCTCCGGCTGGTGCTCCTCGAGCGCCTCGAGATACTGCTCGACGGGCGTGTTGATGCCGAGGTCGAAGACCTCGAAGCCGGCCCCCTCGAGCATCATGGCGACGAGGTTCTTGCCGATGTCGTGGATATCGCCCTTGACCGTGCCGATCACGACCTTGCCGATCCGCTCCACGCCGGTTTCGGCGAGCAGCGGACGAAGGATCGCCATTCCTGCCTTCATCGCGTTCGCGGCGAGCAACACCTCGGGCACGAAGAGAATGCCGTCGCGAAAGTCGATCCCGACGATTCTCATCCCGCCGACGAGCGCCTCGTTCAATACCCGGTCGGGCGCCCAACCTCGGCCGAGGAGGATGTTCGTGCCCTCGGCGATCTCGGGCGCGAGGCCGTCGTAGAGGTCGTCGTGCATCTGGGACACGAGCTCGTCGTCGGGAAGGGCGCTCAGGTCGATCTCTGCCTCGCTCACGCAGCACCTCGTTTCACGTCGTCGTAGCCGATCCGGAGTGACAGGGTAAAGGCCTCGTCGCGGACGAGCAGTCCGAGCTCGTCGAGCAGGCCGTCGTGCAGTCGGACGGTGGGGCCGGAGATGCTCAGTGCCGCTACGACGGTGCCGCCCGCATCCCGCACCGGAGCCGCCACAGCCCAGAGGCCCGGCTCGAGCTCGTCGACGGCGGTCGCATAGCCACGCGAGCGGACCCGTTCGAGCTCATGGTAGAGCTCTGCCGGATCGGTGATCGTCTGTGGGGCGAGCCGCTCGAGGGGCGCGTCCGGCATCGGCAAGGCGCCGTCCGCGAGGAAGACCTTGCCGATCACCGAGCCGTGGTGCGGCACCCGCTGACCCACCCAGTTCGTCGAGCCGAGGATGTGACGACTATCACGCTGATCCAACATCTCGACGGCGTTCGACGTCGCGACGCCGAGATTCGCAGTCTCACCGCTGAGACGGGCGAGTCGCCCGAGGGCGCCCGCGGCGAGCTCGACGAGGTCGGTACTCGAGGTCTCCCGGCGGGCGAAGCGGAGGAGCACCGGCCCCGGCTTGATCGCACCGCGGGCTGGATCGCGCTGGACGAGCCCCTGGCGCTCGAGCGCGCCGACGAGCCGCGAGGTCGTGCTTTTCGGTAGGCCGGCAAGCTCGGCGAGCTCGCTGACCGTCGGCGCGTCGTCATCCTCGACGACGTGGACGAGGAGCTGTGAAGCGCGGTCGATCGACTGGGTTCCGGTACGCACGGCCATAGTGTGATCCCAAGATGTGGAACGCGTGTTCCACAATATGATTCTATGGTCGCGGGGACCGGCCGTCAACATCGCCGGTCCGGCTGAGGTCGTCCCGAGCGGCGCGGGCGGCGGCGAGACCCGTTTGCACGGCGGTCTCGGTGTACCAGGTGCCGAGGTAGTCGCCCGCGAGCCAGATCGGAGCGAGCGGACGGGTGAGCGCAGGCTGCAGTGCCGCGCGACCGACGCGTGGGAACGGGAGCCCGTGCGTCCACCGCTTGATCACGACCTCCTCGACGAGGTCGCGCGTCTCGGGGAGGACGGCGTGGAGGTCCGACCGGAACAGCTCCTCGATCGCGGCGTCGTCGAGTGCCGCCAGCCGGTTGGCGAACCCGGCAGCCGCGTAGACCATGAAGCTGCCGCCCGGGGCTCTCGGTGCCCTCGCCTGCCGAACCACGTTCGAGGTGTTGAACAGCATGCTGAACGACCGCTTCGGAGTCGCGAGGGCATAGATGTCGTCCCAGGGCATCGGCGTCGTCTCCCGCGTGAGAAAGGCACCGACGACGTAGGGGCCGTACGGGATGGCGTCCAGCGCGGCCGCTGTATCGGGAGGAAGGTCGGCCACGATCTCACGGGTCGCGTACGCCGGGGTCGCGACGATCGCAGCGCGCGCCTCGATCGACGACCCGTCCGCGACCGCGACCATGACGCCGGTAGGCGTACGTTCGACGGACGCCACCCGCGAGCAGAGGCGCACCCGATCCCCGAGCGCGGTCAAGAGGGCGTCGATCGCCACGCTCGAGCCGCCCAGGACGTTTCGGGAGAGCCCTCCCTTCTTGTCCCAGACGAGGTGGAAGTACCCGACGCCGTACCCCGCGGCGAGCTCCTCCGGCTCGCCCGACGAGCGCGTCAGCGTCGAACGGAACACGGCGTCGGCGTCCTCGGGCAACGGGCCCGCGAAGTCGGCGAACGAACGGTCGTCGAGGAACTCGAGCATGCGCCGCTGACGCTCGGCCGGGTCCTCGCCATCGCGGGCTGCCGCGATCTGCGCGTATTGCCGCACGGCGAAGCGAAGCCGAAGACCCGTCCTGGCGAGTGCGAGCCGCGAGCGAAACGGCATCGGCAGTCTGAAGGGAAAGCTCTCCACCGGGCCACGCGAGACGATCTTCCCGTTGAGAGAGACCGCGGCTAGGCGACCGGGCACCGGCTCGACGCGGACACCGAGCCGATCCAACAGCACACCCGACGCGGACTCGACGCCGCCGAAGACATGCGCGCCGAAGTTGAGCCATACGTCGCCACGCGGCTCCGAGAGGATTCGTCCGCCCACCCTGTCCGACGCTTCGAGAAGCACCACGTCGCAATCGCGGAGAGCGTGGGCGGCGGCGAGACCTGCGATGCCGCCGCCCACGACGACGATCTCGCGCTGTTCGACGGTCACCGGGCGACGGTCATCGTTGGACGCGGGCGGAGCCGCCGGCGACGAGCCGCTCGACCTCCGCCAAGGTCGCCATCGAGGTGTCTCCCGGCGTCGTCATCGCAAGGGCGCCGTGGGCGACGCCGTACGCAAGCGCCTTCTCCGGTACCCAGCCGTTGAGCAGGGCGTAGAAGAGCCCCGAGGCGAAGGAATCGCCGCCGCCGACCCGGTCGAGAACCTCGAGCGCCTCGTACGCGGGCCCGAGGTGGAATCCCGCACGCGTCCGGCAGACCGCGGACCAGTCGTTCACGGTCGCACTGCGAACCTGCCGCAATGTGGTCGCGACCACCTCGAGCTTCGGGTAGGCCGCCGTCACCCGCTCGAGTAGCCGAGCGTAGGCGTCGAGATCGAGCTCGCGCAGGTTCTCGTCGACGCCTTCGATCTCGAAGCCGAGCGCAGCCGCGAAGTCCTCTTCGTTTCCGAGCAGCACGTCGACGTGCTCGGCGAGGCGGCTGTTCACGTCGGCCGCGCGCCGGGGCCCACCGATCGCCTTCCACAACGAGGGCCGGTAGTTGAGGTCGTACGAGACGACGGTGCCGTGACTCCGCGCGGCCTGCATCGCTTCGAGCGCCACGTCCGCCGTCGTCTCCGAGAGCGCCGCGAAGATGCCGCCACAGTGGAACCAGCGGGCACCGTCGACTCCGAAGATCCGCTCCCAGTCGACGTCGCCGGGACGCAGCTGCGAGACCGCCGTGTGCCCACGGTCGGAGCAGCCGACGGCGCCACGCACTCCGAACCCGCGCTCGGTGAAATTGAGCCCGTTGCGCACCTCCCGCCCGACCCCGTCGTAGGGCACCCACCCGAGATACGCGCGGTCGACACCGCCCTGGTAGACGAGGTCGTCGATCAGCCGGCCGACCGGGTTGTCGGCGAGCTGCGTGACGATCGCCGCCCGGAGCCCGAAGCAGCGCTTGAGGCCGCGGGCGACGTTGTACTCGCCGCCTCCCTCCCAGGCCCGAAACGATCGCGTCGTCGCGATCCTCTCCTCACCCGGGTCGAGCCGGAGCATCACCTCCCCGAGCGACACGAGATCCCAGCGGCACTCGCCGGCCGGCCGCAGATCGAGCACGGTCATCGTCCGCTCCCTGCCAGAGCCTCGCGCGCCAACCGCTCGATCTCGTCGAACCGCCCGTCGCGGACGAGGTCCTGTCGCACGAGCCAGCTCCCGCCGCACGCGATGACGGCAGGCACGGCGAGGTAGTCGGCGAGGTTCGCCGCGTCGACGCCGCCGGTCGGTATGAAGCCGACGTCCGGATAGGTCGCCGCGACGGCACGCAGGAATGCCGGCCCGCCCACCTGCGCGGCGGGGAACACCTTCACGACGTGGCGGCCGAGCCGGCGGGCCCGCTCGATCTCGGATGCAGTCGCGACGCCCGGAAAGAACGGCAGTCCGATCTCGTCGCACACTTTCACGACCTCTTCGCTCGTGCCGGGAGCGACCGCGAACAGCGCCCCGGCGTCAGCAGCCGCCCGCGCCTGATCGGCCGACAGCACCGTCCCGGCGCCGACGAGCAGTCCTTCGACCTCCCGGGCCGTTCGGATCGCCTCGGCGGCAGCGGGGTGACGAAATGTGATCTCGATGCACCCGACGCCGCCCGCGAGCAGGGCCTCACCGACAGCGGCTGCGCGCGTAGGGTCGACGATCGTCGCGACCGGCACCACCCGGCACACCTGGAGGCGGTCGACGACCGCGGCGTCCGGCGCGGAGTAGTCCATCCCGGCTCCGATCCTATCGCGGTCGTAGCCGCCGCCGGCCGGTTCCGCGTCAGCCGTCTCGTGCGCCCGCGGCCCAGTCGACGATCTGTTCGGCCGAGATCGGGAGCGACGTGACCGTGACGTTGTACGGCGACAGAGCATCCTCGATGGCGGCGCTCATGATCACTGGGGTGAGCATCCGGCCACCTTCACCTGCCGGCCGGCGGCTCGGCGTCGCGATCGTCGCCGCGCGCACCTCGAAAACCACGTCCGCGGAGCTCGATCCGCCGGTGTTCCGTGTGCTCTGCACCGACTGCGGAGCAGAGTGATCGGCACAGGCAAGGGCACCGCTGACCGCGCTCGAGGTCGAGCCCCGGCCGAGGCTGCCCGCGGGCACCCTCGCGCTCGATTAGAGGCTAGCTGCCCTCCGCGGGGCCCGTCTCCAGTGCCTCGGCGAGCAACGTCGCCACATCGGCCACTCTCAGCTCGTCGCCGTTCTGCTTGACGCCGTCGTCGAGCATGATCGTGCAGAACGGACAGGCGACGGCCAGCGTCGCGGCTCCGGTGGCCGCCGCCTCACGCGCCCGCTCCTCGTTGATCTGGCTGCCGCGCTCCTCCATCCACATGTGCCCGCCGCCCGCTCCGCAGCAGAACGTGCGCTTGCCGGTGCGGGCCATCTCGAGTGGCTTGCCGACGCGCGAGACGATCTCGCGTGGCGCCGTGATCACGTCGTTGTGCCGGGCGAGGTAGCACGAGTCGTGGTAGGTGATCTCCTCGGTGCCGGCGACCGGGCTGAGCCGTCCCTCGCTGAGCAACTCCGTGAGCAACTCCGTGTGGTGCACCACCTCGTAGTTGCCACCGAAGTCCGGGTACTCGTTCGCGAGCGTGTTGAAGCAGTGCGGGCAGCTCGCGACGATCTTCGTCACGCCGGCCTCGTTCATGGTCGCCACGTTCTGCTCCGCGTACGACTGGAACGTGTACTCGTTCCCCATCCGTCGGGCCGGGTCGCCGGTGCAGGACTCGCGCGGCCCGAGAACGGCGAAGTCGACACCGGCTGCCTGCAGGAGCCTCGCTGTCGACTGGGCGGTCGTGCGGGCACGCTCGTCGAACGACGCGGCGCACCCGACCCAGTAGAGCACCTCGGGTGGCGGCTCGCCGGGCTCGAGCACCCGCACGTCGAGCCCTTCCGTCCAGTCTGCCCGCTCCGCCTGGGGCTTACCCCACGGATTCTGCGAGCGCTCGACGTCGCGGAGCATCGTCTCGCCTTCGGGTGGGAATCGACCCTCGACCATGACGAGGTGACGGCGGAGGTCGACGATGTGGTCCACGTGCTCGATCGCCACCGGACACTCCTGCACGCAGGCGCCACACGTCACGCAGTCCCAGACGACATCGTCGCTGACGGCGTTCGGGACGAGCGCCGTCGCCGCGAACGTCTTGTCACCGAGGAGCTTTGGACCCTCCGCGAACAACTGGTCGCGGAGCCCCATGATCAGGAGCTTCGGCGAGAGCTCCTTGCCCGTCGCATAGGCCGGGCAAACGTCCTGGCAACGTCCGCACTCGGTGCAGGACATCGTGTCGACCATCTGCTTCCACGTCATGTCGGCGATCGTCGCAGCGCCGAATCGCATCGCGCTCTCGTCCTCGACGGTGAAGTCGAGTGGCTCGAGGCGGCCACGCGACCGAGTCCGCCCGAACCAGACATTGACCGCCGCCGTAGCGATGTGGAGGTGCTTCGAGTGAGGTAGGTAAGCGAGGAACCCGACGACGAGGAGGACGTGCGCCCAGACGAACAACCTCTCGCGCACTTCGGCCCAGGTTCCGGTGCCGAACACCTGCGCTATCGCGTTCGAGACGGGCGACCAGCCGGCCGCCCATTCGTTGAGCCCGGTCGCGATCAGCGCGGCGTGCCAGACGAGCAGGGTGAGCACGATCATCGCGATCAGGGCGAGGATGAGATCGGCCTCGCCGAGGTGGCTTCCCCTGAAACGCTCCGGTCTTTGCACCTTGCGAATCCAGAACGCGGACGTCACACCGACGAGCACGAGCAGGGCAAAAAGGTCGACGAGCAGGGCGAACCACCCCTGCGAGCCGAGCCACGGCAGCGTCTCGCCCTTCGCGACGACGGCGATCAATGCCATCACTATCGTCGGGAAGAGCACCAGGAAGCCCCAGAAGATGAAGGCGTGGATGAGCCCCGGGCCGAGCCGCTGGAACAGTTTCCTCTGCCCGAGCACGACGACCGCCTCGTTGCGCACCCGCTGCGGCACGTCGTCGAACCGCTGCACCGGCTTGCCGAGCCGAACCAGCCGCGTGAGCATGAGCGCGCGCCGGCCGAACAGCGTTCCCGCGACCCCAAGCACCGCGACGAGGGCGAGTGCGGACAACGTTGTCTCCATCAGACGGCGATCGAGGCTACGCCTCGCCCCTGCGCCGGAGCTCGGCAGAGATCGCGGGCAGCACCTCGTGCAGGTCGCCGACGACCGCGTAGTCGGCGACCGACATGATCGGGGCCTCCGGGTCGGTGTTGACGGCGAGAATCCGCTTTGCACCCTTGCAGCCGGCGATGTGCTGCGTCGCGCCCGATACACCGCACGCGATGTAGATCTCGGGCGCGATCTTGTTTCCGGTCTGCCCGACCTGGTCCGTGTGCGGACGCCAGCCGGACATCGTCACCGCCCGCGAGCAACCGACAGCACCGCCGAGCAGGGTCGCGAGCTCCTCGATCACGGCGAAGCCCTCGGCCGAGCCCACACCCCGGCCGCCTGTCACGACCACGTCGGCGTCAGCCAGCGAGACTCCGCCCGCCGGCGGCGCGACTCGATCGCGCACCTGGACGACGAGATCGGCGTCGGCGAGCTCGGGCGTGAACACCTCGACCGAGCCCGGGCTGCCGGTTGCCGTGGCGGCAACGGCGTGCGGAGCGACGGTGAGGAGCGCCCGCCCCGCGCGGAGGCGCGCCTCCTCGAGCAGGCTGCCACCCCAGCGGATGCGGGTCAGCTCGAGCGGATCGCCCGGCGTCGCGGCAATGCAGTTCGCCGCCAACGGCTCGCCGAGGCGAGCTGCCGCCCGTGCCATCACGTCGGTGGCGTGCTCCGAGCCGGGCGCGACGATCGCCGTAGCACCGATCCCGTCGGCCGTCGCGCAGACGATCGCCGCCCAGGCATCCGGCGCGAATGCGTCGAGGGCCTCGTGCTCGGCGACGTGCGCGACGGCCGCAGGGACGGTCTGCGCAGCCTGTGCAGACCCGGGCCCGAGCAACAGAGCGTGGGTGTCGCCCCCAAGTCCCGCCGCAAGCGTGAGGGCCTGGAGCGAGACGTCGGTCGGTAAGCCGTCGACGTGCTCGACGAGGACGAGGTTCACGACGCCACCCCGATCTGCTCCAGGAGATCCACGACCGCAGCGGCTGCCTCGGGTCCACGGCCGAGCACCTCGGCCTGCTTCGACTCGCCTTCCGGGACGACGAGCCTCGTCCGTTCGAGCCGCGACGCAGTCGGAACGGGCGTCGTTACGTCGAGCGGCTTGCGTCCGGCGCGCATCCGTCCCGGCACGGACGGGTAGCGGGGCAGGTTGAGCCCTTCGAGGACCGTCACCACCGCCGGGAGCGGTAGCTCGTAGACGTCTCGGCCCCCGCCGACCTCCTGCTCGCACCGGACCGCACCACCGTCGACGACGACACGCTTGAGCCCGGTGGCGCAAGGGCGCGCGAGCGCGTGCGCGGCTCGGAGGCCGACCTGGAAACCGCCGGAGTCAGCCGACTCGTTGCCGAAGACGATCAGGTCGAAGCGGCCGGATGCGGCCTCGTCGGCAGTGATCGCCTCGACGACTGCGCCGGCCGTCGCCTCGGGATCCCACTCCTCGCCGTCGGTGACGAGGTGGATCCCACGGTCGACGCCGATCGCCATCGCGTCGCGCAGCTGTTCCTCTGCGTCGGCAGGGCCGAGTGTGAGCACGACCGACTCGCCGCCGTGCTGCTCGACGATCCGGACTGCCTCCTCGACGCCGCACTCCTCGTGCGGGCTGATCGCAAAGCCGAGGTGCTTCGTCTCGATCGCCTGCCCGTCCTCGGCGAGGACGATCCGTCCGCCCGTCATCGGCACCCGCTTCACGCAGACCAGAACCTTCACGAGCGGATCCTTGCATTCTCCGGGTCGAAGAGCGCGGTCGCACCCGCGACGGCCACTGTGACCGGATACCGCTCGCCCATGTACTCCACCGCCAGGGCGTCCGAGCCCTCGACCGCGTGCTCGGGCGGGAGGTAGGCCATCAGCAGGTACTTGCCGAGCGACGGCCCGGCGCCGGCGCTCGTCACGTACGAGCGGCGGCCTCTGGCGTCGGTGAGCGGTGTGCCGTCGCGGAGCGTGACCGGCTCTCGTCCAAGCGGGTATCGCTCGACGCCGCCGGCGGAGGTGTGGTCGTCGACCGTGAGCGTGCAGAGAATCGCCGCCGGCTCCTCCTCCCGGTGGCGAAGATGCGCCTCCTTGCCGACGAAGTTCTGCTCCTTGACAGTCGGCCGCTGCATACCGGCCTCGACCACGTTGTACTCGGTCTCGAGCTCGGCACCGTACGCGCGGTAGCCCTTCTCGAGACGACCTGTCGTTCCGTAGACACCGATCCCGCAGGCCGTGAGGCCGTGTCGGGAGCCCGCCTCCCAGATGGTCTCCCAGAGACGTGCGCCCTGCTCCATCGGCACGTACAGCTCCCAGCCCAGGTCGCCGACGTACGAGATGCGTGAGGCGAGCACCAGCTGCGAGCCGATCTCGATCGTGCGGCAGCGGCCGAAGGGAAAGCCCTCGTGCGAGACGTCGTCGGAGGTGACATCCGCGAGGATGTCGCGCGCGAGCGGACCCCAGAGCCCGATCGTCGTCCAGGCCGTGGTCACGTCGACGAGGCTCGCCGAGCCGTCGTCGGGCAAGGCATCGACGAACAGCTTGCGATCGGCCATGCCGTGGGCGCCGCCGGTGACGATCCGGAAGACGTCGTCGGCGAGACGCATGATCGTGAGGTCGGACTTGAAGCCGCCGCCGGGGCTGAGCACGGGGGTGTAGACGACCCGGCCGACCGGGACGTCCATCTGGGCGAGCACCGCGTGCTGAAGGGCTTGGAGCGCACCGGCGCCCTGCACGTCGAAGATCGCGAAGGCCGAAAGGTCGAAGATGCCGGCGTGCTCGCGCATTGCGAGATGCTCGGCGTTGACGATCGGCGACCACCAGCGGGCATCCCACTCCGCCGCGCGCGGCACGACGCCGTAGCGCTCGACGAGCGGCGCATTCGCCTCGTACCACTGGGGCCGCTCCCAGCCCACCGCCTCGTAGAACACCGCACCGAGAGCTTCCTCCTGCCCGTGCATCGGCGGGAGCCGGATTCCGCGCTCACTCGCCCACTGCTCGGCCGGGTGAACGATGCCGTACGTCTTCGGGAACGCCTCGAAGGTGCGCGCCTTCACGTGCGTCCTCGTCTTCTGGTGGTCGTGGAACCGGCACGCGTCGGACGTATGCAGGTCGATGTGCGACTCCCCGTGCACCATCAGCTCGGCGAGTGACTTGCCGACGCCCGGCCCTTCCTTCACCCACACGGCCGCCGCCGACCACAGCCCTCTCACCTCCGGCGTCTCACCGAGAATCGGCATCCCGTCGGGCGTCAGCGAGATGAGCCCGTTGATCGCATACTTCACGCCGACCGACTCGTCACCGACGATCTCCGGCATCAGCTCGAGCGCGTGCTCCATCTGCGGGGCGAAGTCGGCCTGCGTGAACGGGAACTCCGTCGGCGACAGGGCCGCCTCCTCGATCGACGGGATCTCCTCCGGGTCGTGCAGGATCGAGCGGTGGGCGTAGGATCCGATCTCGAGACCGACACCGTCCTGGCGCTCGTACATGAACACGTCCATGTCGCGCACGATCGGGAACTCGATAGCCCTGGTCGACGCCTCGAAGCGAGGCACCGGGCCGATGTCGATCATCTGGTGGACGGCCGGGGTGAGCGGAATATGCGCTCCGGCCATGCTCGCCAGCAGCGGGCTCCAGACGCCGCAGGCGATCACGACCACGTCCGCCTCGATCACGCCGCGTGACGTGTGCACGCGCCTGATGCGGCCGTGCTCGACATCCATGCCGTTGACGTCGGTGTTCGCGAACACCTGCAGGCCGCCCGAGTCGATCCCCCGTTCGCGCATGATCGTGCCGGCGCGCAGGGAGTCGACGACCGAGACCGTCGGGCAGTAGAAGCCGCCGAGCAGGATCGTCTCGTCGATGTACGGCACGAGCTCCTTGATTTCGGCAGGGTTGACGAGGCGCGCCGAGTCGACGCCCCACGACTTCGCGGACGCCATCCGCCGGCGCAGCTCCTCCATCCGCTCTTCCGTGCGTGCCACCTCGATGCCGCCGCATTCCGTGTTGACGTCCATCTCGATGTACTGGCGCTGCGACTCGAGCGTGAGCTGGGTCATCTCCTTCGAATGGTCGACCGGGAAGATGAAGTTGGAGGCGTGCCCGGTGGAGCCGCCGGGATTGGGCAGAGGCCCCTTGTCGATCTGGACGACGTCCGTCCAGCCGAGCCGGGTGAGGTGGTAGGCAAGGCTGTTGCCGACGATGCCGCAGCCGATCACGACGACTCGGGCGCTCGTTGGGAAGGTGCTCATGGGGTAGGTGCTCCTGTGCTGGTCATGGGTCAGAGTACGGCGCGGATCGCCCGCTCGAAGCCTTCGATGTGACGGCGCATCACGCTCTCGGCGCGCGGCCCGTCGCCGTCGCAGATCGCCTCGAGCAGCTCGCGGTGCTCGGTGACGGCGTCGTCGAGCCGGGCGACGCGGTCGAGGGCGAGGAACCAGATGCGCAGGGTGAGGGTGTAGTACTCGTTCAAGGTCGACTCGACGAACGGGTTGTGTGCACAGCGGTAGACGTGTCGGTGGATCCGCTGGTCGAGCTCGATCAGGGCGCGCTCGTCGTGGCCGTCGGCAACGCTCGGCAACTCGGCGAGCAGCGAACGGGCGACCTCGCGATCGTCGGTATTTGCGCGCTCGGCCGCGAGGCGGGCCGAGAAGCTCTCGAGCACGATCCGGGCCTCGGAGAGCGAGGCGAGGTCGCCGACGTCGACCGGCGCGACGACGATTCCGCGTCGGGGATAGACCTCGACGAGCTTCTCCTGCGCGAGCGTGCGCAGGGCTTCGCGCACCGGTGTGCGCCCGAGGCCGAAGCGTTCCATCAGCTCGCGCTCGCTGATCGGGGCGCCGGGTGGCAGCTCGAGCGTGACGATCAGCTCTCGAATCCCGTAGTAGGCGCGTTCGCCGAGCGATAGCGTGGCGTCTCTCTCGATCTCGAGCACGGGGGGCGCAGGCGAAGTCGTCATTGATATACGACTTGTATATCAAACTGCCGGTGAGGATGAGCAACGCCAGGCTTCAGCCTGGCGTTGCTCATCCGGGCGAACGTTCTCGGCGATTCGGCCGGCGCCAGGCTGAAGCCTGGCGCCGGGGCCTTACTTACCGAGCCAGGCCTTGACCTTGCCGGGGTTCGCCGTGACCCACTTCTCCGCAGCCTTCGCCGGGTCCATGTGCTCACCCGCGATCAGGTTCGCGACGAAGTTCTGGTCGTCGGCCGACCACTTCCAGCGCTTGATCACGGGCACGGCCGGCGAGCCACTCTTTGCGAACTTCGACGTCATCAGCTTGTCGATGATCGTGAGGCCGTACGCGCACTTGTAGATGTTCAGGTTGTTCCCGAGCTTCGGGTTGTAGCTGTCCTGGCAGGCCTTGGTACGCGGCGGCAGCTTGATCTCCGAGAGCTGGTACGCCTTGTTCAGGTACTGCGGCGTGTACCAGTAGAAGAGGATCGGCTTCTTTTGCTTGTACGCCTGCGTCCAGCGGCTCACCTGCGTCGGCTCGCTACCGACCGAGACGAACTTCAGGTTGAGGCCGAGCGCCTTGATCAGCTGCTGGTCCTTCTGCACGTAGGTCGGGTCGCCGCCGAGGAACATCCCCTGCGACCCGGACTCCGGGCTCTTGAAGATCGACTCCTTGCCCTTCAGGCCCTGCCACGTCTTGAACTGCGGATACTGCTTCATCAGGTACGTCGGGATGTACCAGCCGATGTGCCCGATGACGCCGTTCGAGCCGAGCCTGAGGATCGTCGAGCTCGACAGGTACTTCTTGTTGACCTTGAGATCGATGTTGTTCCAGTCCTCTGGAACGACGTCGACCTTGCCGTCGGCCATCGCCTGGAAGAGCGGCGTGCTCTCCGGCAGCTTCTCCACGTTGACCGTGCAGCCGAGGTTCTTCTCGAGCACGTACTTCAGGACGTACACGTTCGCCGTCGCGCCGGCCCACGCATTCTCGTCCATGGTCAGGGAGCCGCACGTGGCGCTCCCGCCTGCGAGGGCGCTCGCCGAGATGCCGAACGCACTGACAACCGCAATCGCAAGCGCGGCCACAATCCACCGCAGCGACCGTTTCCTTACGGACATCGGACCCTCCTTGGCTATGTGATTCCTTGGAAGCGGACGAACGTCCGCAGCTCTCTCTCCACCGACGTCAACGTGACCCCGATTGTTTGGTGCGTCGGGCTCCGCGCGTGACCCGGTCGAGCGTGATCCCGAGTGCAAGTATGGCGAGCGAGGCCAGCACCCCGAGGCCGAAGTCGGAGCGACCGATGCCCTGGGCCACTTCGTACCCGAGCCCCGGCGAGCCGACGAGGCCGCCGATCACGACCACCGCGAGAACCATGATGATCCCCTGGTTGACGCCCAGCATGATTGCGTCCTGGGCAAGGGGGATCTTCACCTTCAGCAGGATCTGGCGACGGGTCGCCCCGAACGCGCCGGCGGCCTCGACCGTGTTGGGCTCGACGTTCCGGACGCCGCTCTCGACCAGGCGTGACACGACCGGGAAGGCGTAGAGGACGCCGGCGATGACGCCCGGGACGACGGAGACCGGCATCAGGTAGACGAGCGGGATCAGGTAGACGAGCTGCGGCAGCGTCTGGAGGACGTCATTGACCGGTCGCAGGATCTTCGAGAACGTACGGCTCTCGGCGGCCCAGACCCCGAGGCCGAGGCCGACGGCGACCGCGAGGACGGTGGCGACGAGCACCTGCGACGCGGTGTCCATGGCCGGCTCCCACTGCCCGATCACCCCGATCAGCCCCAGCATCGCGAAGGTGGTCACGGCGGCGCGGCGGCCGCTGACGACGAGCGCGATCAGCGTGATGCCGAGCAGCGTCACGGGCCACGGCGTCTCGACGAGGAAGTTCCGGAAGGGGACGAGGCCGTACTGGACGATATGGTCGCCGATCCAGCTCGTGATCTTGAAGAGGAACGTATCCGGGTTCTGGACGTAGTCGAGCACCGACTGGATCCGCGCCAGGATCCAGTCGCGCGCCGTTCGTCCCGAGTAGACGGCGTCGACGCCGAGCAGGCGCGCGCCGACGACCACGCCGACGACGGCGACGGCCGTCGCGACGGAAGCCAATCGCAGCCGGCGGCGCAACTCGTCGGTGAGGTGGCGGTGCGCAGGGTTCGTCCGCTCGGCCACCGCCTCCGTGACGCGGTCGAGCGCCATCGCCATGATGACGATGACGATCCCCGCAAGGATGGCGAGTGCCGGGTAGGAGTTCAGCCCGCTGACGACGATGTCGCCGAGCCCCTTGCCGCCGATCAGCCCGGCGATCACCACCATCGAGAGCGCGAAGATGATCGTCTGGTTCACCGAGAGCAGCAACATCCGGCGAGCAAGGGGGAGCTGTACTTTCCCGAGCACCTGCACGCGCGTCGAGCCCATGGCCTCAGCCGCCTCGACCGTGTTGGTGGCGACGCCCCGGATCCCGAGCGCGGTGATGCGAATCGCGGGGGGGATCGCGTAGATCATCGTGGTGATCACAGCCGCCCCCGGGCCGACCGAGAACAGGATCACGATCGGCATCAGGTAGGCGAACGCCGGCACGATCTGCATCGCGTCGAGCACAGGCGTGATACCGCGGTCGAACCGGTCGGACAGGCCCGCCCACACACCCAGCGGCATGCCGACGGCGAGCGAGAGCGAGACGGCGGCAAGCATCAGCGCCAGCGTCTGAATGCTTTCCAGCCAGAGGCCGCTGAGGGCGAACGAGACGAACGCGGCCAGGGCCCAGATGGCGGCGCGCCTGCCTCCGAACCTCAGGGCGACGAGCACGCCCGCGACCGTGACGCCGATCCACGTCATCCAGCCGAGGAAGCGGGTGAACCAACTGACGAGGTCGTCGAGGAAGCTCGCAAAGCCGTTGAAAGCACTGAGGACGACGTTCGGGCTCTCAGCGTTCCGCTGGTCGAGCAGCCATGTCTGGAAGTCGTTCAGGTGCGTCGGGAGCTCGTTCCAGGTCAGCGAGGCCGGCCACGCGTACTCGCCCTTGAGCGCGAGATAGCAGAGGAGCATCACGCCGACGATCGCCGCGGTCAGCGTCACCCGACTGCGCCACCACGGCCGGTGCTCGACGAGCAGGGGTGTCGCAGTGACGTCGATGTCGGTGAGCGCCGACACGGCTACCCCCCCTCGCCGGCGATCGCCTTCAGGACGGCCACGCGGTCGACCACGCCGACGACGGCTCCCTCCTTGACGGCCGAGACCGGCAGCTCGCTGGCCGCGATCACCGGGATGGCGTCCTTGATCGTCGTCTGCACGTCGAGGGTGGGCCCACCCTCCTCCCCCGGCACCGCGTCGCGCATGATCCAGCGGAGCGTCAGGACGTGGCTGCGGGGAATGTCGCGGACGAAGTTCTCGACGTACGAGTCGGCCGGCGAGCCGACGAGCTCCTCCCCCGTGCCGAGCTGGACGATCTTCCCTTCGCGCATGATCGCGATCCGGTCGCCCAGCCGGAGGGCCTCGGGCAGGTCGTGCGTGATGAAGACCATCGTCTTCCCCGTCTCCTTCTGGAGGCGGATCACCTCGTCCTGCATATCGCGGCGGATGAGCGGGTCGAGGGCGCTGAACGGCTCGTCGTAGAGCATCAGGGCCGGGTTGCCGACGAACGCCCGCGCGACGCCGACGCGCTGCTGCATGCCGCCGGAGAGCTGGTCCGGGAACGAGTTCTCCACGTCCTCGAGACCGACCAGGCGGAGTATCTCGCGCGCCTTGGCGAGCCGCTCCGGCTTCGGGACGCCGCGGATCTCGAGGCCGAAGGCGACGTTGTCGATCACGCGGCGGTGCGCGAGCAGCCCGAAGTGCTGGAAGACCATCGAAACCGAGTGGCGGCGAAGATCGCGCAGCTCCTGGCCCGTCGCCCCCATCACGTCCTGGCCCGCGATCGCGATCGCGCCTGCGGTCGGCTCGATCAGTCGGATCAGCGTCCGTACGAGCGTCGACTTGCCCGATCCGGAGAGCCCCATCACGACGAACACCTCGCCCGGCCAGACCTCGAGCGAGACGTCGCGCACGGCAGCGACGCAGCCGGTCTTGGCCTTGAGCTCCGAGCGCGGCAGCTCCGCATCGGGAGTCCCGACGACCTGATCGGCTTTCGGGCCGAAGATCTTCCAGACGCCGCTCGCCCGGATCACGGGCTCGACGGCGGGGCCGTTCGACGTGGGAACAGCGGCAGTGGTACCTGTTGGTGTCTCTGATCGAGCGGTCATCGGCAGAAGGCTGGCCCGTGGATCATCTTCTTCTCACCGCCGGGACGCAAACCGTCATGTGCCGACCTGCCGCGCCAGGGCCGCCCTGCCCGCGAACTCAGCGCCCGGGTGCTGCGACTCGATCCGTAAGAGCCGATTCCACTTCGCGTTGCGATCCGAGCGGGTGGTGGAGCCGACCTTGAGCTGGCCGGTGCGCCAGCCGACCGCGAGATCGGCGAGCCAACTGTCCTCGGTCTCGCCGGAGCGGGCCGAGAGCACGGTCGCGTAGCCTGCGTCCTTCGCGAGTTCGACAACGCGGAGGGCGTCGGTGAGGGTGCCGGTCTGGTTCGGCTTGACGAGCACGGCATTCGCGATCCCGTCCCTGATGCCGGTACCGAGCCTCTCCGCCGAGGTGACGAACAGGTCGTCCCCGAGCAGCTGGATCCGACCGGCGAGCTCCGAGCTCGCACAACGCCAGCCCGTGTCGTCGTCCTCGCCGAGCGGGTCTTCGATCGAGACGATCGGGTAGCGGTCGACCCACGCCGCGATCTCGTCCACGAGGGCCGCGGCGGAGAGGCGGCGGTTCTCGTTGGCAAGCACGTACGAGCCGTCGACGAGGAGCTGGGTCGCCGCCACATCCACCGCGATAGCCGCCTCGACTCCGGGCTCGAGTCCACTGCGTTCGATCCCCTCGAGCAGGGCGTCCAGGGCGGCACGGTTCGACGGCAGAGGTGCCGCAAGGCCGCCCTCGTCGGCCACGAGCCTCACGGCGTGGCCCTGTTCACGCAGCACGTCTCCTGTAGCGGCGCGAACGCGCCACGCCCACTCGACCGCCTCGGCGAACGTCGTCGCTCCGACCGGGACGACGAGGAAGTCCTGCACGTCGACGAGCCCACCCGCATGGGCGCCGCCCGAGATCACGTTCACCATCGGCAGGGGGAGCAACGGCGGCAGCTCCGGGCAGAGGACCCGCCACAGCGGCCGACGCTGCGAACGCGCATCGGCAAGCGCGGATGCGACCGAAGCGGAAAGAACGGCGTTCGCACCCAGCCGTCCGAGGTTTGGTGTGCCGTCGAGCTCGCGCATCGTCCCGTCGACGAGCGCCTGGTCACCGGCGTCGACACCGGCAAGGGCCGAGGCGATCTCGGTCAGGAGCGAGCCCACCGCACCGGTTACGCCCTTCCCGCCGTAGCGCTCGCCGCCGTCGCGACGCTCGTGTGCCTCATGTGCACCGGTCGAGGCTCCCGACGGCACGGTCGCGACCCCCTCGCTCCCGTCCTCGAGCCTCACGACGCACCCGACTGTCGGTGTGCCCCGCGAGTCGAGTGCCTCCCAGGCGTGGAGGCCGGCGATCAGAGCCACTGCCACAGACCTCGCTCGGGTCGCCGCAGCAGAACGATCCCGATCTCTCGGGCCCGTTCGCGGGACGGCGGATCGAGGAACTGGGCCGGCGACTTCCCGTCGGTGCGGGCGAGCATCAGCGCAGCGGTGTGCGCCGTCATCGAGGCGTCCCTTGCGAACCCGACCCCGGCGGCAGCGTCGTAGGCGGCCAGAAAGCCCTCGGAGAGAGCACGCAGCTCGGGCGTCAGCGCCGCCCAGCGGACGGCCGAGAGGACGACGAACGACAGAAAGAAGGCGAGATCGAAGACCGGGTTACCGAAGTGCGCAACCTCGAAGTCGAGCACCCAGTTCCCCGAGGGGCCGACGAGCATGTTCTTGAGCGAATAGTCGCCGTGGACGAAGCAGCGGCGTTCGCGGCGAAGCTCGTGGAGCAACGGGGAGATGCCGTCGGCGAGCTCCGGCCGACGCTCCATCACGGTCTCGTGGAACGGTCGGAGCCTGAGCTGCTCGAAGGCCTCGTGGTCGTCGAGCTCGTCGGGCGGGTCTGTCGACGCTGTCGCCGCGTGCCAGGCGCCGAGCGTCGCGCCCGCCCAGCCGCCTGCCCGGGCGTGGACGCGTCCCTCACTCACCTCCGCCTGCCAGTTGAGAGCTTCGGCGGGGATCAGCTCCATCACGAGGACGTGTGCGGCGGGATCGCTGTCGAGCACCTCGGGAACGACGCCGGGGGTGATCGCGCCGCACAGGGCCATCGCGGCGACCTCGGTCTCGGCCCGGGCAGGTGTCGCGAGCCACTCGTCGCTGACGCGGAGCTGGGGTAGTGCTTGCTTCACGACGACGGTCCTGCCGCTCGACGGGACAACGGCCGCGATGACCGTCGCGGAGACGCCACCGGGTAGCTCTGCCACCTCCACGAACTCGCCGGCCCGAGCCAGGCCACGACGAACCAGATACGCAGGGGCACTCGCAAGCGTGAGCTCGAACATCGCCCCGGACGCTACCGATCGGCAGAATCGGCCGATGCACGATCTCACGCTGGATAGCCAAGGAACCGCGCGTTGCGGGTGGTGTGGAGACAACTCGCTCTACCGCTCCTATCACGATGACGAGTGGGGCCGGGAGAAACGGGGAGACGACCCTGTGTTCGAGCTGTTGTCGCTGGAGGGGTTCCAGGCGGGGCTCTCGTGGCTGACGATCTTGCGGAAGCGCGAGGACTTCCGGCGGGCGTTCGCGGGATTCTCGATCGGCCGCGTCGCCGCGTTCGACCAGCGCGACGTCGAGCGCCTGCTCGCCGACCCCGGGATCGTCCGCCACCGAGGCAAGATCGAGGCCACGATCGGCAATGCCGTCGCCGCACTCGACCTGCCCGGCGGATTGTCCGAGCTCGTCTGGGGCTTCGCGCCTCCACCACGACCGACTCGGCCCGTACGCCTCGACGAGCTCGGTGCGGCGACGCCAGAGTCGACTGCCCTCTCGAAGGAGCTCAAGCGGCGAGGCTTCCGGTTCGTCGGCCCGACGACGGTGTACGCCTTCATGCAATCCGCCGGCCTCGTCGACGATCATCTCGAGGGCTGCCACTTTGCAGGCTCCCGCCGCTGAGAGGCCCAGCTGCACGTCCGATCGAGGCGTCAGGGTGCCGTCAGTGACGGTCGGCGATCATCCCGATCCTGATGTTCTGTCGGTGCTCGCAAGCGCCCCCGCCGCGGTCGTCTCGGACGCGCTCGATCGTCTGGGCCGGCGAGAGCAAGCGCTCGATCCGGCGATCCGGCCGCTCTGGCCAGAGGCCCGACTCACGGGTGTGGCCGTGCCTGTGGTGATCGTCGCGGACACGTCCGAGCCGGCCTTGCCCTATGACGGCGAGTTGACGGTCCTCGACCGCCTCCGCCCCGGCGAAGTCCCGATGTTCGTGGTCGAGCCCGGTGTCCGGGCGGCTTCGTGGGGAGAGCTGTTTTCGTGCGCCGCCATGGGCCGCGGAGCCGCCGGCGTCGTCATCGACGGGAACGCGCGGGACGCGGCCGCGATCCAGGCTTTGGGTTTTCCGTCGTTCGCACGTGGACTCTCACCCCTCGACACGTTCGCCCGCGCCGTGGTCACGGGTATCGATGTCGAGGCGCGCGTGGGCGGAGTCGATGTGCGACCAGGCGACCTCGTCGTCGGGGACGTCGACGGGACCGTGGTCGTGCCGAAGGAACTGGCCGCCGACGTCGCCGAGGCGGTCGCCATCAAGCATCGTCTCGAGGGAGACGCGCGAGCCGACCTCCTTGCCGGGATGGGGATCCGGGAGGTCTGGGCGAAGTACGGGGTCCTCTAGAACCGGCGCGGATCCGGCACGAAGTCGACACTGTCTCGACACACATCGTTCGCTATGTTGCCTCTGATGAGAACGATCAGCACACCGTGGGGGAAAGCTGAGCCGGTCGAGCAGGTGAACATCGCTCAACGGGCCGGCGAGCGTCGGTTCGCGACCGTGGTCCAGCTGCTCGAGACCGCAGACGGGGACCGGCTCGTTCGTTTCGCCTACACGACCGGCGGTAACGTCCGACGGGGTCCCGTCACACTGCGAGCCCGGGATGTGGAGCGGATGCAGAAGCTCCTCGAGCGGACACCCGAGCTGCGCGAGGCACTCCGGCGCTGACCATCACGGGGAGATCTCGAGGGAGCGGCGGCCGTCGAGGTGGAGTGCATCGAGAGGCGTTCAACCGGGACCTCTTCCGGCGGCTCGGCCGTTAAGGCCGGCGCCCGAACGAGCCAGAGGCCCGACCCGCGAGCAGCGGCGAACAGCCTCTCGTCAGGCCGGAACCTGCGCGAAGGCCTGAGCGGCCGAGATCAACCCGGCGAGCACCGCAATACCACCGGTCGGCCCGAGCAGCTCGTCGACCGCGTGCTCGGGGTGCGGCATCAGCCCGAGAACGTTGCCGGCCTCGCTCGTGACGCCGGCGATCCTGTCGACGGCACCGTTGACGTCTTCCGCGTAGCGGAAGGCGACCCGGCCGTGGGCCTCGAGCTCAGCGACGAGATCGGCATCGGCGTACCAGTTGCCCTCGCCGTGCTTGATCGGGATCACGAGCTCCTGCCCCACCTCCCACCCGCCGCCGAACGCACTCGCAGTGCTCGCCACCGTGACCGTCACGTCGCAGCAGAGGAATTCCTGCTGTCGGTTGAGCCGCAGGACACCCGGGAGCAAGCCCGCCTCGCAGAGGATCTGAAAGCCGTTGCAGATACCGAGCACCGGCCCGCCCGACGTCGCGAAGCTGCCGACCGCCTCCATCACGGGCGCGAACCGTGCGATCGCTCCGCAGCGGAGGTAGTCGCCGTACGAGAACCCTCCCGGCAGAACGACGCCTGCGGTGCCGTCGGGGAGCGCGCCGTCCGCGTGCCAGGAACGAACGGGCTCGGCGCCCAGGAGCTCCAGAGCAAGCATCGCGTCACCGTCGTCATTCGAGCCGGGGAACGTGACGACGGCGATGCGTGGCCCACCGTTCACCCGCCGGCTCCGATCTCGATCGTGAACGACTCGATGAGCGGATTGGACAGCAGGTCCGCGGCCATCCTGTCGAGCTCCGCACGCGCAATAGCGGGGTCGTCGGTGTCGAGCTCGATATCGACAAGCCGGCCGACCCGTGCTCGCGCCACGGCGAAACCGAGCTTGCGGAGCGACCCCTCGACGGCCTCACCCTGAGGATCGAGTATGCCTTCCTTGGGGCGAATCAGTACCGTCGCCTTCACAGAACCACCTTCGGATCGGAGAGATAGCGCTCGAACGGGATCTCTGTCAGCCGCTCGAACGCCTCGATGTAACGCTCCCGGGTGCCTGCGACGACGTCGTCGGGAACCTCCGGGCCGGGATACGTGCGGTCCCATCCCGTCGCCAGGCAGAAGTCGCGCACGAACTGCTTGTCAAACGACCGCTGCGGCCCGCCCGGGCTGTACGCATCGCCCGGCCAGAAGCGGGAGGAGTCGGGCGTAAGGGCCTCGTCGCCGAGGGTGACGACTCCATCGGGATCGACCCCGAACTCGAACTTCGTGTCGGCGAGAATGATCCCGCGCGACTCGGCATGGTCAGAGGCGAAGGCGTAGAGCCGGAGCGCGGCTTCACGTGCGGTCGTGTATGGACCCCGGCCGCAGAGGTCGGCGGCCTCGGTCTCGGTGATATTGAGATCGTGCCCTTCGTCTGCCTTGGTGGCCGGTGTCACGATCGGTTCCGGCAGCCGATCCGATTCCTGCAGCCCGGTGGCCAATGCGTGGCCGCAGACCGAGCCCGACGCCCGGTAGTCGACCCACGCCGAGCCGGACAGAAATCCGCGTACGACGAGCTCCACGGGGAGCATCTCGAGTCGCCGGCACACCGTCGACCGACCGTCGTCGCCAAGCTCGAGCAGGTGGTTCGGCACGATCTCCCGGGTGCGCGCGAACCAGAACGCGGACATCCCGGTGAGGACACGCCCCTTGTCGGGGATCGGTGTCGGCAGGATCACGTCGAAGGTCGAGATGCGATCCGACGCGACGAGCAGCAACCGGCCGCCGTCCAACTCGTAGATCTCGCGCACCTTGCCGCTCGCGAGGTGCGTTGCCTCAGGCACGGATGCCTTCACGCCGGGTTGCGACGAGCGCCCGCAACCGGTCGAAGACGAGATCGACGTGCACGGTGAACGCCGCCGGGTCGAAGACCGTCTCGAGATCGACGCGGACCGCGATCTCCGCATCCGCGCCGACGAGCCCGCGGAAGTCGGCGCCCTCGTCCCAAGCTTTCATCGCATTCCGTTGCACGAGACGGTATGCCTCGTCTCGGGATAGTCCGGATTCGAGGAGCGCGAGGAGGAGGCGCTGGCTGAAATACAGGCCGTGGCTCGAATCGAGATTCACACGCATCCTGTCCTCACGCACGACCAGGCCGTCCACGAGCCAGGCGAACCGGTCGAGCATGTAGTCCACGGCGAGGAACGAGTCGGGTAGGACGATGCGCTCCGCCGACGAGTGCGAGATGTCCCGCTCGTGCCAGAGAGCCACGTTCTCGAGCCCGACGAGCGCGTTCGCCCGCACGACACGCGCGATCCCGCAGATACGCTCGGCCGTGATCGGGTTGCGCTTGTGCGGCATGGCAGACGAGCCCTTTTGGCCGCGTCCGAACGGCTCCTCCACCTCGCGCACCTCCGTCCGGGCGAGATGGCGGATCTCGGTGGCGAACCGGTCGAGCGACGAGGCGAGCAGAGCGAGCGCCGAAAGAAGCTCGGCGTGCCGGTCGCGTTGCAGGATCTGGGTCGAGCTCGGAGCGGGCTCCAGGCCGAGTTTCTCACAAGCAACGCGCTCGACCTCGGGCTCGGCCGCAGCGTACGTGCCGACGGCGCCCGAGAGCTTGCCGACGCGCAGGCCTTCGATCGCATGGACGAGGCGCTCCCGGTCGCGGTCGAGGGCGAATGCCCACCCCGCGAGCTTGAGCCCGAACGTCGTCGGCTCCGCATGGACACCGTGGGTGCGGCCCATGCACAACGTCTCCCGGTGCTCCTCGGCGCGGGCCACGACGGTGTCGAACGACCGATCGAGCGCCTCGAGCAAGACTGCGCCGGCATCCTGGACGGCCAGGGAGAGTGCCGTGTCGAGCACGTCCGAGGAGGTCAGCCCGTAGTGGAACCACCGGCCCTCCTCGCCAAGGCCCGCCGAGACGACGTCGACGAAGGCCGCGACGTCGTGGTTGGTCTCGCGTTCGATCTCGGCCACGCGAGCCGGGGTCGGGACGACGGCGCGTTCGCGAACAGCGACAGCCACCTCACGCGTCACCGCCCCGACGCCGACCCACCCCTCGAGAGCAGCCAGCTCGACATCGAGCCAACGGCGCAGCTTCTCACCGTCCGACCAGATCTGGCTCATGGCCGGGCGGGAGTAGCGAGCGATCACATGTCCATTCTAGAGCGCGCCGCGGCGGCAGCCCGACGAGCCGCTTTCCGGGCGACGAGGAGAATCGACGGGTCTGAGAGGTGCTCATGGATCTCGAAGGTGTTTCGCGGCCCGACCGGCTACATGCTTGCGGCGAGAGCGATGTCCTCTCGACGGCGGACTCCGTCCCAGGTGATCAGATCTGCTGCGAGATAGGCGGCTCTCCTGGCGGCCCCGAGGTCGCCGCCGATGCCGGTGACGTTCAGGATGCGGCCGCCGTTCGTCACGACGGCGCCGTCACGGAGCGCCGTGCCGGCTTGGAAGACGACAGCCCCCGTCGCCTCGGCAGCCTCGATCCCGTTGATCCGGGAGCCGCGATCGCCACCGGCGGGATAATTGCCGGCAGCGAGCACGACGGTGACGGCTGAAGCGTCGATTCGACCGAGGCGCACGCCGCCGAGGTCGCCGGCCGCGCACGCGGCGAGCGCACCGAGCAGGTCCCCGTCGACGAGCGGAAGCAGCGACTGCGTCTCCGGATCGCCGAAGCGGCAGTTGTACTCGAGGACGCGTGGCCCGTCCCCGGTCAGCATCAGCCCGGCGAAGAGAGTCCCGATGAACGGGTGGCCGCGCACCGCCAGCTCGGCCAGGACAGGGCGGCACGCGAGATCCACGAGCTGCTCGATCTCGTCCTCGCCGTAACCGGGAACCGGGGCGAACGAGCCCATCCCACCGGTGTTCGGGCCGCGGTCGCCGTCCTCCGCACGCTTGAAGTCCTGTGCCGCCGAGAGCGCGAGTGCCGAGGTGCCGTCGCAGAGCGCAAAGATCGAGATCTCCTGACCTTCCAATAGCTCCTCGATCACGAGTGGGCCGGCGAGCCCATCGAGCTCCGCGAGCCCGGCGGCCACCTCGTCCTCCGTCGCGCACACGACGACCCCCTTGCCGGCGGCCAACCCGTCGGCCTTGAGCACACACGGAGCCACCGGCTCGGCAAGTGCACGCGCCGTCGGCACGCCCGCTGCGGCCATGACGTCCTTTGCGAACGTCTTCGAGCCCTCGATCGCCGCCGCGCCACGCGACGGGCCGAACACCGGAATACCGACCGAGCGCAACACGTCGGCGAGCCCGGCCACGAGCGGCCCCTCGGGCCCGACGACGACGAGGTCGATCTGAAGGGCACGGGCAAGGCCGATCACGGCTTCGACGTCGTCCGCGCGGACAGGATGGCACTGTCCTAATGCCGCGATGCCGGGGTTGCCGGGAGCTGCGTGGAGCTCGGTCAGAAGTGGCGAGCGGACGAGCCTCCATGCCAACGCGTGCTCACGACCACCGGATCCGACGACGAGGACGCGCACGACGCGAGTCTACTTCGAGGCCTCCCTCAGGCCAGAGCCGTACGCACCCTCTGGCCGAGCCCGAGCAGTCGATCGCATGATTCGTTCGCGAACACGAACCGGACATAGTCGGATGCCCGCTCCGAGCCCCAGTTCCTCATCGGCGTCGCCGCAACCTTCCCGAGGCGGAACAGCCTCTCCGAAGCCTCGTCGGCACTCAGACCGAGATCGCGGACGTCGAGCAAGAGCGACCAGCCGCCGTGCGGGGGGATCACCTGAAGGCCGGCGAGCTCGGCGAGCACGACATCACGCCGTTGCTGCAGTTCCCCCGTCGCAGCCGCTACATCGGCGCCGCCGCTCTCGAGAGCAACGGCGACGGCGGTCTGCGCAATTCCCACCTGGCAGACGACATTCGAGATGCCGACGAGCCCGATGTCGTCGACGAGGTGGGGCGGCGCGACAACCCATCCCACCCGCCAGCCGATCATTCGGAGCTCCTTCGATGCCGACCCGACGACGATGGTTCTGTCTTCCATGCCTTCGAGGGCGAGCGGATCGACGACGTCGCGGCCGTCGAAAACGATGCGCTCCATGGCGGCATCGACCACGAGGAGCAGGTCGCGCTCACGGCAGAGCTCCGCCGTCGTCTCCCAGGCCGCGCGGTCGAGCACACAGCCTGACGGCATCGACGGGCTCATCATCAGGATTGCCCGCGTCCGGTCGCCGACGGCGGCCCGGAGGCCGTCGAGGTCGAGACTCCAACCGGTCTCGGACGGCACGAGCGGCGCCAGCCGGGGCACTCCTCCCGCGACGCGAACCCTGTTGAGCAGTCCGGCGTAGACAGGGTCCGTCAGCACTACCTCGGCCTCCGGCTCCAGCGTCGCGAGCAACACGTTGAGGATCCCGTTGAGCCCGCCCGCGGTGATGAGCGTGCGACGCCAATCGAGCTCACGCACGCCACGCCCGACGTGCGCAGCGACGGCCCGACGCAGCCGCTCGTGGCCGGGAAACGGGAGGTAGCTGTTGGCGTCGTCGTCCGCGATCGCAGCCCTGGTGGCGGCGAGCGCGGCCGGGTGCGGAAGGAGATCGGTATCGAGGTTCTCGAGCCGAAGGAGCTCGGGGTCGCCGACACGATCAGCGGCGTCTCCCATGCGATCGACGCCGATCCCTGGTACGCCTCGAAGACGGGAGACCGTCACGATAAAACTCAGCGCAGCGTCAGCACGGCCTCGCGGCCCTGCCCGGTACCGACCAGCGAGACCGGGACGCCGAGGGCGTCCTCGACGAAACGGACGTATGCGCCCGCGGCATCGGGGAGCTCGGTACCGTCGAGCTCCTGCTCCCAGCCGGACAGCGTCTCCCAGACGGGCCGACAGTGGTGGAAGTCCGACTGGTGGGCCGGGAAGTCGTCGGTCTCGTTCCCGTCCGGCAGCGCGTATCGGACACAGATCGGGATCTCGGGGAAGGTCGAGAGGACGTCGAGCTTCGTCAGCGCGAGCGAGGTGATGCCGTTGACGCGGACGGCAAAGCGGAGCGCCGGCAGATCGAGCCAGCCGCAGCGGCGCTCGCGGCCCGTCACCGTCCCGAACTCCCCGCCGAGCTCTCGCACCCGTTGCTGCGCCTCGCCCTCGATCTCGGACGGAAACGGCCCCTCCCCCACCCGGGTCACGTACGCCTTCGAGACGCCGAGGATCTCATCGATCCTGTTCGGCCCGATGCCGAAGCTCACGGCCGCGCCTGCCGCGATCGGGCTGGACGAGGTCACAAACGGGTAGGTGCCGTGGTCGAGGTCGAGCAACGTTCCCTGCGCACCCTCGAACAGCACGTGGTCGCCGTTTCGCAACGCACGATCGACGAGGAGCGATGTATCGGCGATATACGGGCGCAACCGTCGCGCGTAGCCCTCGTATGTATGCGCCACCTCTTCCAGGTCGAAAGGCTCGATCTCGTACACGCGGTCTAGCCAGACGTTCTTCTCCGTGATCGCGAGCTCGATCTTCTGACGCAGGATCTTCGGATCCAGCAGGTCCTGGACGCGGATCCCGATCCGCGTCGCCTTGTCGGCATAGGCGGGCCCGATGCCCCGGCGCGTCGTCCCGATCTGAAGGTTGCCGAGCTTACGCTCGCGGGCGCCATCGAGAGCGACGTGCCACGGCATGATCAGATGGGCGTTGCCGGAGAGGAAGACGAGGCCCGCAGTGATATGCCCACGGCCCTCGAGGTCGTCGAGCTCATCGATCACGACGCGTGGATCGACCACGCAGCCTGCCCCGATCGCCGATGCCTTACCGGCGACGATGCCCGACGGAATCTGCCGAATCTTGTACGTCTCGCCGTCGACCACGATCGTGTGCCCGGCGTTCGGCCCACCCTGATAGCGGCAGACGAGGTCCGAGTCCTGTGCGAGCAGGTCGACGATCTTGCCCTTTCCCTCGTCGCCCCACTGCGCACCGACGATAACGGTCGCGGGCACGCCGAGAGTCTACGGATGTTCAGCACGCCTACGTAGAAGACGGCAGGCGCAGTCGGTGGACTCTCGGATTCGTCTGGCTGCGGCGCGGGTGACACTCGGAGTCGATCCCGAACCACCATCCCCCGACATCACCGAGGAGGTATTCGTCATGCGCCATACCTCGATCTTGCACCGGAAGCCGCGCACGCGGCGCGGCCGGGCGCTCGTTCGGCTAAACGCCGTCCTCGAGAGCGGTCGCCGCAGGTGGAACCGGCTGCGATCCAACCGCCGCCTTCGCCCTGCCCGCGCCCGTGCTGAGAACATGTTCCTGCAGCTCGGCCACAGCCTGGGCACCGAGAGACGCCATGTGGTCACATCGGCCCGGCACCGGCAGCCACATCTCCGCCACCGCCGCTAGACGACGACCACACTCTCGAGCACGACGCCCTGCGCCCGCGGGTCGGCTAGGTCGTCGTCCAGCGTCGCGTCGACAGATGCGCCCTCGGCGAGGGTGCCGCGGGCGGCATCGTCGAAATGCTCGCGAAAGTGCTCGGGCGTGAAATGGGAGAGCGCGCCCAGCCACACGGTGATCCGAGTGACGCGGGCACCTCCCTCGGCGTCGGCGACGCCGAGGATCTTCGCCATCAGATCGTCCATCAAGGCCTTCTCGTGCATGTGCCTAGTTTCCCTCTTCCCTCTCCAGCTCGGCGAGCACCGACGCGGTCACCTCGCCGAGCGCGGCCTCTACCGCCGGCGTGACCGGGTCGCCCATTCCGAAAGCCGTCCCTTCCACGCCGATCACGATCACCCGACGAGGCGCCCGCCCGAGCGCCCGCCCGAGCTCCAGGGCGTCCGGAACCGAGAACGCGTGCGTCGAGGCGAGCCGGAGGTCGCGAGGTAGCGGCCCCTCACCCGCGTCGACGCGGTGGACTGTCCCGGCGGGAGCTCCCGACGACACTGCGTCGACGATCACGACCAGGTCGAGACCTGCCCAATCGTCGAGCAGTCTCGTCGGCTCGTCGTCGCACTCGAGCACGGCGGCGCCCGCGGCTCGGAGCCGGTCTGCGACGAGCGGCCCCACGGCGTCGTCACCGCGATAGCGGCTGCCGAGACACGCTGCCGCCTTCACGTGCGCTCGATCTCGAGCTTCAGGAAATGGGTTGCGCAGGAAATGCAGGGGTCGTAGTTGCGGATCGTCTGCTCGCACCGGCGAGCGAGCTCGTCGTCCGGTAAGTGCAGCGACTGCTTGACGACGCCGACGAGGTCCTCCTCGATCGTCTTCTGGTTCTGAGAGGTCGGCGGCACGATTTTCGCATCGAGGATCGTGCCCGCGTCGTCTATCTCGTACCGGTGCCAGCAGATCCCACGCGGAGCCTCGGTGCAGCCGTGCCCGGTACCGGCGAGTGGCACCGCCTCGACGAACGACGGCTCCGGAGGCACGTACTGCGAGACGATGCGCAGCGCCTCGTCTGCGGCGTACACCGTCTCGACGGCACGCACGACGATGCTGCGGAACGGGTTACGGACGACCGTGCCGAGGCCTACCTCCGAGGCGATCTCCCGGGCGAGCGGCGACAGCTCGGCGGAGTTGAGCGCATACCGCGCAAGAGGGCCGACGAGATAGTTGCCGACGCCGGCAAGCGTCGAGTGAAGCGCGTTCGAGCGCTCCACGTGCGTCTCGGTGAAGTGCTCCTCGTACTCGGAGACGTCGATGTCGAGACCCGTGCTGGAGACGATACGCCCGCGCTCGATCGCGTATTCACCCTGCTGGCGCAGCGCCACGAACGCGTAGTCCTGCTCGAAATCGGGAAAGTCGAAACCCGCCACCCAGCGCGTGAACTCGACCGCTGCCTCGCGAGCCCATTCGAGCTCGGGGACGAGTGCCGCGAGCTCCGCCGGGGAAGGTGCCCGGTACATGCCACCGACGCGCAGGTTGACCGGATGCACGGCTCGGCCTCCCACGACGTCCATGATCGTGTTGCCGGCCTTCTTCAGGCGCAGAGCGGTCTCGACGAGGTCACGACGGTCGCGCGCCATCTCGACGGCACCGTCATAGCCGAGGAAGTCAGGCGCGTGCAGCATCGCCGTGTGGAGAACGTGGCTCTCGATCCACTCGCCGCAGTAGACGAGCCTACGAAGGAGCCTGACCTGCTCCGGTAGCTCGATCCCGCACACCGCCTCCATCGCGTTGCACGAGCTCGCGATGTACGCGATCGGGCAGATCCCGCAGATCCGTGCCGTGATGTCGGGAGCCTCCGTGAACTCCCGCCCGCGGAGCAGCGCCTCGAAGAAGCGCGGCGGTTCGAAGATCTTGAACTGCACCTCTTCGACCTCGTCCCCGCGGACGCGCACGAGCATCGCGCCTTCGCCCTCGACGCGCGCCAGATAGTCGGTGCGGATCTCCCGCGTCGTGGATCCGTCAGGCTCGCTCATCGCTCGCTTCTCTGAACGCCGGAGCGTTCGCATTGAAGGTGCGAAGCGCCCGCACGATGCCGTCATCGCCCACTCCGAGCGCCTGCCATTGCTGTGCGAGAGCATCGACGTTCGGGCTCTCCATCGGGCCAAAACAGCCGTAGCAACCGCGGTTGTAGGCCGGGCAGATCGCACCGCAGCCGGACTGCGTGACGGGCCCGAGGCACGGGGTACCGTGAGCAACCATCACGCACGGGGTGCCGCGCGCCTTGCACTCGAAGCAGACGCTCGTCGACGGCAGTCTCGGCGGTCGGCCATGCAGGAGTGCCAGCACGGTCTCGATCAGCTGTTCCTTGGAGATCGGACAGCCGCGCAGCTCGAGGTCGACCTTGACGTGATCGGCGATCGGGGTCGACGTCTCGAGTGTGGTGATGAACTCCGGGCTCGCGTAGACGAGGGGGATCCACTCCTTCACGTCTGCGAAGTTCCGCAGCGCCTGGATCCCACCGGAGGTCGCGCAGGCGCCGATCGTGACGAGCAGGCCGGACTGCTCGCGGATCTCGTGGATCCGCTCGACGTCGTGCGGAGTCGTGACGGAGCCCTCGACGAGCGAGATGTCGTACGGGCCCTCAAGCTCGGCGCTCGTCGCCTCGGGGAAGTACGCGATCTCGAGCGCGCCCGCGATCGCGAGCAGCTCGTCTTCGCAGTCGAGCAGGGAGAGCTGGCAGCCGTCACACGAGGAGAATTTCCAGACGGCCAGGTTCGGCTTCGTCGCAACGGGCGTCACAGCTCACGCACCTCCATCAACCGCTCCATCTCGTCGTAGCGGAACACCGGCCCGTCACGACAGATCAGCACCGGCCCGAGCTGGCAATGGCCGCAGTGACCGAGCCCGCAACGCATGTTGCGCTCCATCGAGATGTAGATGCCTTCCTTCGGGATTCCACGGTCGAGGAGCGACCTCGCGGTGAATGTCATCATCAGCTCGGGCCCGCAGACGAGAGCGACGGCGGTGGCGGGGTCGAAAGGCGCTCGCGGGATGAGTTGGGTGACGACGCCGACACGGCCGTGCCACTCCTCACCCGCGTTGTCGACGGTGACGGCGACGTCGACGTCGAAGCGGCCGCGCCAGTCCTCGAGCTCACGCACGAAGAGCAGGTCGGCCGGAGTGCGCGCGCCGACGAGGATGCACAACGACGCGAAGTAGTCACGGTGGGTGAGTGCGTGATAGACGGCCGGCCGCAGCGGTGCCAGACCGATACCGCCCGCGACGATCACGAGGTCGCGACCGCGGGCTGCCTCGAGCGGCCACAGGGTCCCGTATGGACCTCGCACGCCGATCACGGTGTCGGGCTCGGCGCGAACGAGCGCGTGCGAGACGGCGCCGACGTCCCGAATCGTGTGCACGAGCGCCCCTGCGCCGTCGGGAGCGGCGCTCGTCGAAATGGGAACCTCGCCGACGCCGAACGCGTACAGCATGTTGAACTGACCCGGCCCCGGGACGATGGGACGGCCGAGCGGCTCGAGCAGGAGCGTCCACGTATCGGAGGTCTCGGGAGCACGCGAGACGACGCGGTACGGCTCGGGCGTCATCGGCCCGCGCACGGGTGACTCAGCTGTGGCTGTCGAGCCCATAGACGTCCAGGAGACGAAGGCGCGTGTGCTGGAGACGGTCGATCATCACCGAGGCGAAGCGACGCATCAGGTCGTACCCGAGCCCATGGTCCGCCTCGCATTTGCCGCGCAGGCAGGCGCCGTCGAAGGCAACTGCGCGTACCTCGTCGACCGCACGGGCGTCAAAATGCCAGACGTAGGGAGGAAACAGCCATGACCAGCCGACGATCTCGCCGGGATCGAGGGTCTCGATCACGACCGCGCCGCGCGCGGGGGCGTGGACCGACAGCGAGACACGGCCCTTTCGCACGAGGTAGAAGGTGTCGGCCGGATCGCCCTCCCTGAACAGGCGCTCGCCCTCCTTGAAGCCGACGTTCTGGGCACAGCCGGCGATGAGCTCGAGCTGCTCGTGCGTGAGCCCTTCGAAGACGGGGCTGTCGGCAACGATCTCGTCAAGTGTGTGCATGGTCGACCTCCCCGTCGGCAGCGCGGATCGCGGCGAGCTCCTCGGTCACGTCGATACCGACCGGGCACCACGTGATACAGCGCCCGCACCCGACGCAACCCGAGGTGCCGAACTGATCGATCCACGTACCGAACTTGTGAGTGAGCCACTGGCGATAGCGCGCCCGAGAGGATGGTCGCACGCTGCCGCCGTGGATGTACGAGTAGTCCAACGAGTAGCAGGAGTCCCAACGGCGCCATCGCTCCGCACCGCCGTCCAAGAGGACGTTGACGTCGTCGACCGAGGTGCAGAAGCACGTGGGACAGACGAGGGTGCAGTTCCCGCAGCTGAGGCAGCGTTCGGCGGTCGCGGCGAAGCGCGGATGATCGACGTTGCGGGCGAGCAGATCGCGGAGATCGAACGACTCGACGCTGCGGCCCATCAATGCGATCGCGTCGTGCGTGACACGAAGGGCGGCGTCGACGTCCTCGGCGGTCGCGGAGTCGCCCATGAGGTCCGCCAGCACCTCGGCGCCTCGATCCGAGCCCGTCTCGACGACGAACCGGTGCCGGTCACCGACCAGCTCGGTGAGGGCGAGGTCGAACCCGCTCTCGGCCCGCGGCCCCGTTCCCATCGACGTGCAGAAGCACGTTCCGCCAGGTACGCCGCAGTTGACGGCGACGAGGAACGCTCCCTCGCGCCGAGCCGCGTAGTCGCGATCGACGTACGCGCCTTCGATGAACACCCTGTCCTGGATCGCGATCGCGTGCAGATCGCACGAGCGGACGCCGAGGAACGCAAACGGCCTCTCGGGAGGCGGATCCTCGACGAACTCCGTCATGCCCTCGTCGTTTCGACGCGCCTGCCAGAGGCGTACGCGCGCGGGCAGCAACCAGCGCTTCCACGAGTGAGGCCCGACCGGATATCCGAACCGCGCGTCGTCCTCGCGGCGCTCGAGCCGGTACGTGGCGGCTTCCTGCACCTCCGTCCACCCGGCAGGTAATTCGTCCGCCGATGCAATCTCCTCGTAGACGATTGCGCCGTCCCGGCGGGTCGGGCCGACGACGGAGTAGCCGCGATCGCGGAGCGCCCCGACGAGGGCGTGCAGACCGGCGAGATCGATGACTGCGGGCGCCGACGGGGTCAAGAGAGTGTCTTCTTGCAATACCTCGATAGCGTGGATTCTCTCCCACCTCGGGGCATCGGTACAGCCCCGAGTCGGTATGCGGGAATGCCGCAGTCCGTCGGCGGGATCGACCGCTTGCGCTGCGCGCGTGTGCACGTCAGCCTGGGTGAGTGAGTGAAGCTCTCGCAGTCGAGCGTGTGCGCCTGCGGGTTCGCGGGGTCGTCCAGGGTGTCGGCTTCCGCCCGTTCGTCCACCGCCTGGCCCACCGGCACGCGATCTCGGGATTCGTGTTGAACGACGCCGACGGCGTCGTTGTCGAGGCCGAGGGTGAGACCGCCGCGCTCGCGGCGTTCGTTTCGGCGATCACGGCGGAGGCGCCTCCACTCGCGCGCGTTGCCAGTGTCGACGCCGTCGTGTGCTCCCCGCGCTACGAGCCCGGGTTCACGATCGTCGTCAGCGAGAACGGAGGCCGCAGGCAGACGACGCTGATTGCGCCGGACGCGGCCACGTGTGACGAATGCGTGCGTGAGCTCTTCGATCCCGCCGACCGCCGCTACCGCTACGCATTCCTCAACTGTACGAACTGTGGTCCGCGCTTCACGATCGTCACGTCCGTACCGTACGACCGGCCGCGGACGACGATGGCCGGCTTCCCACTCTGTGCCGCCTGCCGTCGCGAGTACGAAAATCCGGCTGACCGCCGCTTCCATGCCGAGCCGATCGCGTGCCCCGACTGCGGGCCCCGCCTCTCGCTGCCGCTCGAGGAAGCCGCCGGACTCTTACGGTCAGGCAGGATCGTGGCTGTGAAAGGCCTCGGCGGCTACCACCTCGCCTGTAACGCAGCCGACCAGCAGGCCGTCGCCCGGCTGCGCTCCAGGAAGCTTCGTGAGGAGAAGCCGCTTGCGGTGATGACTACGGCTCCGTACGACCTCGCCGATCTGACGGCCGCAGAGGATGAGCTCCTACGGAGCGCGGCGCGGCCCATCGTGCTCGTCACGCGACGCACTGACGCTCCCCTCGCTCCGTCGGTCACCGCCGGATCGCCGTGGGTCGGGTTGATGCTGCCGTACACCCCGCTCCACCACCTGCTCTGCCACGACACGGGTGCCCCGCTCGTGATGACGAGCGGCAACCGCTCCGACGAGCCGATCGTGATCGACGACGCGGACGCACGTCGGCGTCTGAGCGGTATCGCGGATGCCTTCCTCTCACACGACAGGCCGATTCATCGGCGGTGCGAGGATTCAGTCGTCCGCAAGGCCTTCCCGGTGCGGCGATCGCGTGGATACGTGCCCGGGCCGCTGCCGCTTCCCCTCCCTGCGAGCAGTGCAGTCGTAGCTGCAGGAGCCGAGCTGAAGAGCACGTTTTGCGTTGCCCGCGGCGCGGAAGCCTTCCTTTCCCCTCATCTCGGCGACCTCGACAGCGAAGCCGCCTACCTCGCCTTTCGCACCGATCTCGCGCTCTACCTCGACATGCTCGGCGTCGAGCCGGCAGCGGTCGCCTGCGATCTCCATCCGGAGTACCTGGCGACGAAGTGGGCGCACGAGCAGGGGCTGCCGCTCGTCGAGGTGCAACACCACCACGCCCACGCTGCCGCCTGTCTCGCCGAGCACGGGGAGACCGGAGAGGCGCTGGCCGTCGTTCTCGACGGCACGGGGATGGGGACGGATGGGACGCTCTGGGGCGGAGAGCTTCTCCGCTGCGACCTCGTTTCGTTCGAACGAGTCGCACATCTCGAACCGGTGCCGCTGCCCGGCGGCGAGGCTGCGATCAGAGAGCCTTGGCGCATGGCGGCTGCGTATCTCGAGCGGGCTGGACGGCCGGTGCCGTTCGAGCGCTGGCCGCTCGTGCGGGAGAGCCTGAAGGTGAATGCACCGTTGTCGTCGGGGGCGGGAAGGCTGTTCGACGCCGTGGCAGCGCTGCTCGGGGTGCGCAAGCAGGTGCGCTACGAAGGCCAGGCCGCAATCGAGTTGGAGCACCTGGCCGGCGACGCCGTGGCCGCGGCGTACCCCTGCACGATCGACGGCGGCGTGATCCGCGGCGCCGACCTCGTGGCCGCCGCCTTCGACGATCTGACTGCCGGGCGTCCTCGAGCCGAGATCGCAGCAGCCTTCCACGAGGGCGTCGCGGCCGCCTTTGCGGCGGCATGCGCGGAAGCCGAGGGCCTGCGCGCCGTCGCGCTGTCGGGCGGCAGCTGCCAGAACCTGCGCTTGGTGGCTTCGCTCAGGCATCGACTCGAGCAGACCGGTTTCCGTGTTCTCACGCACCGTCTCGTTCCCCCGAACGACGGCGGCGTCAGTTACGGTCAGGCTGCAGTCGCAGCCGCAACGTTTGGAACCTCGCAATGTGCCTAGGCATTCCCGGACAGGTGATCGAACTCGTCGACCGCGACGCAGGTCTTGCGAGGGTCGACATCTCGGGCGTCCGCCGCGAGGTTAGCGTTGCACTCGTCGACGAGCCTGCCGAACCGCTCGAGGTCGGTGACTGGGTCCTGATCCACGTCGGGTTTGCATTGGCCCGTATCGACGAGGACGACGCACGCGAGACGCTGGCGCTGCTCGAGCGAGGTGCCGAGCTTCAGCGGGAGCTGGACGAGCTCCGCGGGGCAACCGTTTGACCGAGATCGACCGGGAGCGCTGCATCACCTGCTCGGACGACGCCGTCGAGGCGGAGGTTGTCGCGGTGCGCGGACCGGAGGCGACGGTGAGGATCGCACGGGAGCACGAGAACGTCGCGATCGACCTCGTCCCCGACGCCGTCCCCGGCGACCTCCTGCTCTGTCACGCAGGGATAGCCCTCGAGCGGCTCGAGCGACCGCAGACGGGTTTACGAGCGGCTCGGAACCCCACCGCCCAGCGGGCGCCGGCAAACGACGCGCAGACGACATCGTGAAGTACGTGGACGAGTACCGCTCGGCGGAGTTGGCCCGCGGTCTCGCGTCCGAGATCGCCGGACTCGTGCTTCCGGGCGAGACGTGGCGCGTGATGGAGGTGTGTGGCGGCCATACCCATGCGATCTACCGCCACGGCCTCGAGGACCTGCTCCCACCCGAGGTAGAGCTCGTGCACGGGCCCGGCTGCCCCGTGTGCGTCATCCCGATGGGTCGTGTCGACGACGCGATCGCCCTCGCCGAGGAGCCCGGAGTCACTCTGACGACGTTCGGCGACATGATGCGCGTGCCGGGTGGGCGCGGATCGCTGCTCGAGGCAAAGGCGCGCGGGGCGGACGTGCGGATGGTCTACTCGCCGCTCGACGCGCTCGCGCTCGCCGGGAAGCTGCCCGACCGACGCGTCGTCTTCTTCGCGATCGGCTTCGAGACCACGGCACCGGCAACCGCGGTGACGCTGCTTCGCGCCCGTGCCGAGGAGAGCCCGAATTTCGCCGTGTTCTGCAACCACGTCACAATCGAACCGCCCCTGCGCGCCATTCTCGAGACGCCCGGCCTGCGGGTCGATGCTTTCATCGGCCCCGGGCACGTCTCCACGGTGATCGGCACCGACGCATATCGCTTCATTCCGGAGGAGTATGGTCGGCCGATCGCCGTCTCCGCCTTCGAGCCGGTCGACCTGCTGCAGTCGATCGCGATGCTGCTGCGCCAGCGTGCCGAGGGACGGTGCGAGGTCGAGAACCAGTACACCCGAGTCGTCCGACCCGAGGGCAACGCGCGGGCCCTCGCCGCGATCGACGAGACGATGGAGTTGCGCGACGACTTCGAATGGCGCGGACTCGGGACCATCCCGAGGAGCGCGATGCAGTTACGCGCCGCATTCGCTGCGTGGGATGCAGAGCAGCTCTACCGCGTGCCGGGCGTGCGCATCGAGGACCCGAAGGCCTGCCGCTGCGGAGAAGTGCTCACGGGGCAGATCAAGCCCTGGGAGTGCGGCGTCTTTGGAACAGCCTGTACTCCTGAGCGTCCGCTCGGCACCTGCATGGTCTCGAGTGAAGGAGCGTGCGCCGCCTTTTACGCCTACGGCCGGCTACGCCGACCGACAGAGGCGCCGGTTGGCGCGTAGGCGCGCCGTCCTCCGGGACGAGCTGATCACACTTTCGCACGGAGCGGGCGGTAAGGCCACCCGCGACCTGGTCGAGGCGCTTTTCCTCCAGGAGCTCGGCAACGAAACGCTCTCCGCGCTCGGCGACGCTGCGGTGGTTCCGGGCGCGGACCGGCTCGGGTTGTCGACGGACGCGTACGTGGTACACCCGCTCGAGTTCCCGGGCGGCGACATCGGCGAGCTCGCGGTGAACGGCACCGTCAACGACCTCGCAATGGTCGGCGCGCGACCGCTCTGGCTGACGGCCGGGTTCGTGATCGAGGAGGGATTCCCGATTGCCGACCTGCGACGCATCGTCGCGTCGATGGGGGCCGCCGCGCGGGCCGCCGGGATCGCGATCGTCGCCGGCGACACGAAGGTCGTCGAACGCGGCAAGGCGGACGGGCTCTTCGTGACGACGGCCGGCGTCGGGGCGGTGGCCGACGGCGTCCACCTCGGGCCAGAGCGTGTCGAGCCGGGCGATCGCGTCCTTCTCTCCGGCACGCTCGCAGACCACGGCATGGCCGTCATGGTCGCCCGTGGCGATCTCCAGCTGGAGGCCCAGATCGAGAGCGACACCGCCGCCCTTCACGAGCTTGCGGCAGCCCTCGTCTCTCTCGGGTCGGCGCTCCGCTGGATGCGAGATCCGACCCGGGGAGGGCTAGCGACCGCCCTCAACGAGCTCGCGACGGCCGCGGATGTCGCGATTGTCCTCGACGAGAGCGCGCTACCCGTGCGGGCCGCGGTCGCAGCCGCCTGCGAGATTCTCGGGATCGACCCTCTCTACGTGGCGAACGAGGGCAAGCTGATCGCGGTCGTGGCTGCGGAAGCAGCCGACGAGGCGCTCGGCTCGCTCCGTTCCCATGCTCTCGGCGGGGACGCCGTTCTGCTGGGAGAGGTGCGTACCGAGCCTGCGGGCCTCGTGCTGCTCGACACCGCACTCGGCGGCACCCGCATCGTCGACATGCTCGTCGGCGATCCCCTCCCCCGGATCTGTTAGCAGCGTCGAGAACGCGACTTTCCGGTTCCCTGTGAAACCCCTTGGCGACGAAGCGGCTGAGGTGGCGAAGGCTCTATGCTCCCTGGGTGGCCGACGACTGGAGAGTGAGGGTCGAGCTCGCCGACGAGGCATCGCGCGAGCAATTCACGCAGTTTCTCGCGGAGGGCCTGAGCCCGCAGGGCGTAGATCGGGCGCAGGCTCTGCAGGGCGACCGCCTCTCGGTTTCAGGGGACGAGGCGAATCTCTTCGTCTATGCCGATTCTCCGACGCAGGCCGAGAGGGCGCACTCGGTGATCCTCTCCGAGCTCGAGCACCACGGGATCGTTGCGACGACGAGCAGCGTCGAGCACTGGCTCGCAGCCGAAGAGCGGTGGGACAACGAGCCGGCCGGGGAAAGCTGGGAGGAAGAGGCTTCGGCGCAGGGTTATGCACCCTGGGAGGTACGCGTCACGTGCGGTTCGCGCCACGAGGCGATCGAGCTCGCCACGCAACTCGAGGCAGAGGGCTACCGTCCGATTCGCCGTTGGAAGCACCTGTTCGTCGGAGCCGACACCCGTGCCGATGCCGATGCGCTCGCGGCCCGGCTCCACGGCGACGTCGAAGCGGGCGGCGCGGTCGTCTGGGAGGAAGCGATCGACTCGGACGTGGTGCGCCCGTTCGCCTTCTTCGGCTGAGGCGCCAGCGCACAGACGATGATGCCCGACGACCTCGATCCTCTCGAGCAGCATCTCCTGGCAGCAATGGCGGCCCTCACGCCGGAGGGAGCCGAGCGATCGTCACGATCCGATGCCGAGGCGCTCTGGCAGGCTCAGGTCGCGAGCCGCCATTGCGACCTGGCGGCCCGCTGGCTGCAGAGGGAAGGTCGCAGCTACTACACGATCGGCTCGGCGGGGCACGAGAGCAACGCCGTCATCGCGCTGGCGCTTCGCCCGTCCGACCCGGCCTTGCTCCACTACCGGTCGGGAGCCTTCTACCTCGCCCGAGCCGCCCAGGCGGGGCGCGACGGCGTTCCGGATGTGCTGTTCGGCGTCACCGCCGCGATAGACGAGCCAATCGCCGGTGGCAGACACAAGGTGTTCGGCCACCCCGATCTGGCGGTGATGCCGCAGACCTCGACGATCGCCTCGCACCTGCCAAGGGCGGTCGGGGTGGCCATCGCGATCGACCGTGCCCGGAAACTCGGTGTGAAGTGCGCCTGGCCGAGCGACGCCGTCGTCGTCTGCAGCTTCGGCGATGCCTCGGTGAATCACGCCGCCGCACAGGCCGCGTTGAACACCGCCGGGCACGCTGCGCACCAGCGCCTGCCCGTGCCCCTGCTGTTCGTGTGCGAGGACAACGGTCTCGGGATCAGCGTTCCGTCTCCCCCCGGTTGGGTGGCGGGCACGCTCGCTCATCGCGGCGACCTCAGGTACGAGCTCGCGGAGGGTGACGATCCGGCCGGCGCGCTCGACGTGGTGCGGGAGCTCGTCGAATGGGTACGCGAAACGCGGCGACCGGCGGTGCTTCACCTCCGTACCGTCCGCTTTCTGGGCCACGCGGGAGCCGATGTCGAGACGGCGTACCGCTCGCCGGCGGCAATCCGAGCCGACCTTCCCCACGACCCGCTGCTCGCAACGGCTGCGTGGCTCGTCGCGGCGGGCATACGCACCGTCGATCAGCTCGCGACCGACTATCTCGAGGCCCGCGAGCGGGTGCGTGAGGTAGCCCTGGCGGCGGCGCGGCGGCCACAACTCGCGACAGCTGCGGAGGTGATGCGGCCGCTCGCGCGCCGTTCACCGGCGGCCGTCGCCGAGCTCGGGCACAGCGAGGCCCGCCCTCACCCCGCCGTCGAGCCGCTGACTCTCGCGCTCGCGATCAACGGCGCCCTGGCGGAGGCTCTCGACCGTCATCCGGAGACGCTTCTCTTCGGCGAGGACGTCGCGGCCAAAGGCGGCGTCTACGGCGTCACCCGTGGGCTGCATGCCCGATTCGGCGCCGGCCGTGTGTTCGACACCCTGCTCGACGAGACGTCGATCCTGGGGCTCGCTCTCGGCACGGCGGTGAGCGGCTTCGTACCGGTGCCGGAGATCCAGTATCTCGCCTATCTCCACAACGCGGAGGATCAACTCCGCGGCGAAGCAGCGACGCTGCAGTTCTTCTCCCAGGGCCGGTACCGAAACGGGATGGTCGTGAGGATCGCAGGGTACGGCTACCAGAAGGGCTTCGGCGGCCATTTCCACAACGACGACTCGGTCGCCGTCCTCCGCGACATTCCCGGTCTCGTGATCGCTTCGCCGTCGCGACCGGACGATGCTGCGGCGATGCTGCGAACATGCGTTGCCGCCGCAAAGGTCGACGGCTGCGTCTGTGCGTTCCTGGAGCCGATCGCGCTGTACCACACCCGTGACCTGTACGAGGATGGCGATGACCTGTGGCTCGCGAGACCGACGACCGGCCACGTGCCGCTGGGCTCCGCGCGAACCTACGGAGAAGGCTTCGACCTGACGATTCTGACCTGGGGCAACGGGCTCCGGATGTCGCTTCGGGTCGCCCGGCGACTGGAGCGGCGTGGCATCCAGGCGCGCGTCGTCGATCTGCGCTGGCTGGCACCGCTGCCGGTCGAAGACATCGCCAGAGAAGCAGTCGCGACGCAGCGTGTCCTCGTCGTCGACGAGACGCGACGCACCGGCGGCGTGTCGGAGGGCGTCATGGCGATGCTGATCGATGCCGGCTTCGATGGCCAGCTGGCGCGCGTCACGAGCAAGGACTCGTTCATCCCGCTCGGCGACGCAGCCCGCCTCGTGCTCGTCTCCGAGGAGGAGATCGAAGCTGCCGCGCTCGCGCTCGTCTGACAGGAACGACGACAGGACTGCTCGAGATCGTGTCTCACCCGTCTGGCTAGATGCCTTGGATGCGCTTCCGGAAGGACCCCAGGCTCGACAGCTCGCAGGTCGAACATCAAGCGTCTACGACGCGGCGAGGTCGGTGAACTTCGCGTAGCGCTTCAGGAAACTGAGCTTGATGGCGTCGGTCGGACCATTTCTGTGCTTGGCGAGGATCACCTCGGCGAGCCCCTGCGAGTCCGACTCTTCGCCGTTGTAGTACTCGTCGCGGTAGACGAACGCGACCAGGTCGGCGTCCTGCTCGATCGAACCGCTTTCTCTCAGGTCCGAGAGAATCGGACGCTTGTCGTGGCGCTGCTCGACGGCGCGCGAGAGCTGCGAAAGGGCCAGGATCGGCACCTCCAGGTCGCGCGCCAGCACCTTGAGCTGCCGGGAGATCTGCGAGACCTCCTGCACACGGTTCTCAGGGTTCGAGCCGGACGTCATGAGCTGCAGGTAGTCGACGATGATCATTCCGAGCTTGGGCTCGCGCGACTTGAGCCGGCGTGCTTTCGACCGCAGCTCCATCATCGTGATCGAGCCGGTGTCGTCGACGTAGATCGGGGCTTTCATCAGCTTGTCGCAGGCGGCGGTGAGCCGTGGCCAGTCGTCCTGCGCGAGCCGGCCCGAGCGGAGTCGCTGCGACTCGACCTTTGCCTCGCTGCACATCAGCCGCTGGGTCACCTCGGACTTGGACATCTCGAGGGTGAAGAGCGCGACGGGTGTCTCGTGGCGGACGGCCAGGTTAGCGGCCGTGCAGAGCGCGAGTGCGGACTTCCCCATCGACGGGCGGGCGGCGATGATCACCAGGTTGCCGGGCTGGAAGCCGGACGTGAGCTTGTCGAGCTCCCGGAAGCCCGAAGGCACGCCGGTGACGTCGACGCCTGCCTCGTACAGATGCATGATCCGTGCGAAGCTCTCGTTGAGCAGATCGTGGATATGCGCGAAGTCACCGCTGACGCGCTCCTGCGCGAGCTCGAACACCATCTGCTCGGCACGATCGACGAGATCCGTCGTCTCGCCGGGACGCGTCTGGCCGAGCCGCTGGATCTCCTGGCCGACGCGCACGAGCCCGCGGAGGGTCGCCATCTCCTTGACGATCCGCGCGTAGTGCTCGGCATTCGACGTCGCCGGCACGACGGCGGCGAGCTCGGCAATCTTTGCGGTGCCGCCTACGCGCTCGAGCTCGCTTCGCTCGTCGAGCTCGTTCGCGAGAGTGATCGCGTCGACGGGCTCGCCCTTGCCATAAAGGGCGAGCGCGGCGCGGTAGATCGTGCCGTGCGACTCGCGGTAGAAGTCGGACGCCTCGAGCACCTCGGTGACAGCGCCGATCGCGGTGGCCGACAGCAGCATAGCCCCGAGGACAGACTCCTCGGCTTCCAGGTTTTGCGGCGGCACGATTGCCGACGGGATGCTCGGGGCTACGGTCACGGGGCGCAGTCAACCTGTCCCGAACGGGCACGGCAAGCAGAGCGAAGCCCCAGGAGATGCGGGCCTAGAGCAGGGAAAAGAGAACACCTGTTCTCATTCTATCCCCCACGCCGGACGGCTTTCTCCCCAGACGGCCGCCGATTGTCCACCGGAAATCTGCGCTGCGAGCGGGAAGTCTGGCCAACCTTCCACAGGCGCTGTGGAACGTTGTGGTTCCGGCGGCCCTCGGTCAGAGCCGCCGGAACCGGAACCTACGCCTCCGCAGCGACCTCGGGCTCGGCGGGCTCCTCGACCTTCTCGACGACGACAGCCTCGACGGCCTCGACCTCGACGATCTCGGTGGCCTCGTCGGTCTCCCACGCGACGTCGATCGTGGCGGCGGCCGCACCGGCTGCGGCGGCTGCGGCCTCCGCCGCTGCCGCTGCCTCGGCTGCTTCCATCGCCGCGAGCTCTTCCTCGGGGGGCAGCTCGCCGCCCTCGGGCACCACCATCAACTTGAGCTCGGCGGAGACGCCTTCGAAGACGTCGACCGGCACCGCGTAGCGGCCGATCCGCTTGATGTTGTCGATGCCGATCTTGCGACGGTCGACCCGGATCTTCCGCGTCCGCCAGATCTCGTCGGCGATATCGGTCGTGGTGACAGAGCCGAACAGCGATCCGGTCGGGCCGGACTTGACGTCGAACCGGAGCACGGTCTTGCCGAGCGTGGCCGCGATCTCGGCGGCCTGCTCGGCGCTGCGTGCCTCGTGCATCGCCTTCTGGGCGTCGATGCGCTTGACCTCCTTGACGCGTCCTTCCGTCGCTACTTCGGCGAGCTGCCGCGGCAGCAGGAAGTTGCGGGCGTACCCGCGAGCGACGTTCACGACCTCACCTCGGAGGCCGAGCTTCTCCACGTCCTTGAGCAGGATCACGTTCATCAGCGCCTCCTAGCTCGCGACGTAGGGCAGGAGCGCGACCTCGCGGGCCCGCTTCACCGCGACCGCGACCTGCCGCTGGTGGCGGCGGCACGCGCCGGTAATGCGGCGGTTGCGGATCTTGCCCTTCTCGGAGATGTAGCGCCGTAGCTGGTTGACGTTCTTGTAGTCCACCTCTGTGATCTTGTCCTTGCAGAAGTGGCAGCTCTTCCTCCGCCCGGGGGCGGAACTGGAGCTGGGGCGCTTGCGCGCCGGTGCCTTCTGAGCCATGTCGTCAGATCTCCTAGAACGGGATGTCGTCGTCGGTGGGCGAGGAGGGGAAGTCCGAATTGCTCGGCTGCGCAGCGCCGGCGGGCACGAACGAGCCGCCGCCGCTTTCGCCGTCGTTGCGACTGTCGAGGAACTGGACGGACTGTGCGATCACTTCGACCTTCGAGCGCTTGCCGCCGTCCTGCGACTCCCATGACGACCAGTCGAGCCGGCCGTCGACGCCGATCCGGCGCCCCTTGCCGAGGTGCTGTGAGAGCATCTCGGCCTGGTTGCCGAAAACCTTCACGTCGAAGAAGTTCGGCTTGTCCACCCACTGGCCCCCGGCGTCCTGCTTGCGGCCGTTGACGGCGAGGCCGAGCTCCAGCACGGCGCTCCCCGACGGTAGGTGCTTGAGCTCCGGGTCGCGAGTCAGGCGTCCCACGAGCGTGACGCGATTGATGTCACCTGCCATCAGTCCTCATCCTCCTCTGCAAGATCATCGATCACGGCATCGTGACTCGCCGGCGCTCCGACGGGAAGTGGCTCCGACGGGCCTCCCTCGGGGCGACGTGTCGCGAGATGACGCATCACATTGTCGTCGATCTTCAGGACCCGCGAGATCTCGTCGAGCGTCTGTGGCGGAGCGCTGAAGAGCAGCAGGTGATAGTTCCCGTCGGCCTTCTTGTCGATCTCGTAGGCGAGCTTGCGCTTGCCCCAGGCATCGTGGCGCGTGAACGTGCCGCCGCCCTTCTCGATCAGGTCACGCACGCGCGTGACGACCTCCGCCTGGGGCTCCTCGGCGAGTTCTGGGTCCAACAACAGCAGGATCTCGTAATCGATCACGGGTTCCCTTTTCTCCTTCCTTCGGTCTTAGGCGGCCTCACCGGCAAGCACGAGCTGGGAATTGCCCGGGCGAGGAGAGGCAGGAAGCAGGACTCACGGTAGCTGACGGAAACGGGCACGGGTGGGCACATAGCACGGTTCTCGCCGTATCCCCAGCGTGCGTTGAGCCCATCGACCCACCGCGAGGAAACGCCTGACGCACGACCGCGTGGCGACGGCCCACCCGACCGCGCCGCCGGTCGCGGTACGATCGCCCCGTGAAGCGCGCACTCGCCTGGCTCGCCGGCCTCGTCGGCATCGCCGCTCTCGGCCGGATGCTCGCGAAGCGCAGGCATCCGCCGGACATTGGCGGGGAGCAGGACGCGGCCGCGACGATCACCGATCCAGCCGAGGAGTTGCGGCGCAAGCTCGCCGGCCAGCGTCAGCCCGAACCGGACGTCGAGCCCACACCGGCGACGGAGACGCTCGAGGAACGTCGCGCACGCGTTCACGCGAAGGCCCGCGAGGCGATCGACTCGATGGGCGATTCCGGTGACACACCGTGACCGCCACAGAGCAGACCTCGCACGGCCGGGAGCCGGAGGCAGAGCTCACACAGCTCGTCCGTGACCTGGCCGATCGGATCGAGGCCCTTCAGGCCGACGTCCGCCGTCTCGGCGCGCCCGGGCTTCCGTCTACCGAGCCTGGCTGGATCGGCGAGGACGACCGTCCACCGACACCTCCGTCCTACGCGTGGGTCAGCTCGATCGGGTCGCCGGTTCGGCGCCGGCCCGGGGTGCCTCGACTGCTTCTCGAGGTGCTCTTCATCGCCGGTGTCGCGACTGCGGCCGCGCTCGCGGAACTGGACGCGCAGGTGATCGCGGCTCTGATGGCAGGGGCCTGGGCCCTCGTAGCGCTGATCGAGTGGGCTGCGTCACGTGCCGACCGGCGCCGGGACGCGATCCCGCTGCTGACTCCGGTCGCTCCACCCGAGCTGCTGCCCCCCGACCCGTCCTGGTTCGTGCCGCCGGTCGAGCAGACTCTGGTCGAGCCGGCCGCAGACTCGCCGACGGCGGTCACAAAGCTTCCGCCCGCCGATCTCGACGCTACCGGCGAGCGGCCGCCGACCAGCTGAGCCTCGCTCGCCTGCCCTAGAGTCAAGCGCATCCCGGTCACCCCGTAGGCTGTCGCGATGCTGTTTCCGACCGCGACGTTTGCGATCTTCTTCCTGATCGTTCTGCCGCTCTCGTGGCTCGCGATGCCGAAAGTACACCGCTGGCGACCGCTCATCCTCGTCGCAAGCTACGTCTTCTACAGCTGGTGGGACTGGAGGTTCATCTTCCTGCTCGCCGGCTGCACCGTGTGGAATCAGCTGCTGGCCGTCCGCATCCACCGGGCGACCGCACAGAGGCAGCGGAAGCTCCTGCTCACGGTGGCCCTCGTCGGCGATCTCGGCGTGCTCGGCTACTTCAAGTACTACGACTTCTTCGTCAACTCGTCACAGAACATGGCGACGATCGTCGGCCTGGAGCTGCCCTTCTCGCTGCGCACGATCATCTTGCCGGTCGGGATCTCGTTCTACACATTCATGGCGATCAGCTACGTCGTGGACACGTATCGCGGCGAGTTCGTGCCGACGACGTTCGAGAAGTTCGCCGTCTATCTCTCGTTCTTTCCCCATCTCGTGGCCGGGCCGATCGTGCGGCCCGGCGAGCTCATCCCCCAACTCGACGAGCCGCGTGACCCACGACGGGTCGACACGAGCCGCGCCTTCTACCTCATCGCGACCGGTCTCTTCAAGAAGGTGGTAATCGCGAACTACCTCGCCTCGCACATCGTCGACCAGGTGTTCGGCGCGCCCGGCCAGCACTCGTCGCTCGAGATCCTGATCGGGATCTACGCCTACGCCGTCCAGATCTACGCCGACTTCTCCGGCTACACGGACATCGCGATCGGACTCGCACTCCTACTCGGCTTCACGTTCCCCCGGAACTTCGACTCGCCGTACGCCGCAGTGTCGTTGCAGGACTTCTGGCGCCGCTGGCACATGACGCTCTCGCGGTGGCTACGTGACTACGTCTACATCCCTCTCGGCGGCAGCCGCAAGGGGACGATCGTCACCTACCGTAACCTGATGCTGACGATGCTGGTCGGCGGCCTCTGGCACGGTGCCGGCTGGACGTTCATCGTGTGGGGCGGGATCCACGGCGCCGGGCTCACGATGGAGCGCTGGCGGAAGGACAGGCCCGGCTACGTGACTCCCGCCGACACACAGGCCCGCCGTGTCGTCTCGCGCCTCATCACGTTCAATATCGTGTGCCTCGCCTGGGTGTTCTTCCGCGCCGACAGCTTTGCGACCGCCTGGGACATGCTGACCGGCCTGTTCACCGACTGGGGCGCCCCATCCCCGCTCGTCACCGGCGGCGTCCTGCTTGCGATCGTCGTCGGAATCGGCTCGCAGTACCTTCCGGCTCGGTTCCCGTATGCGGTGATGGACCGCTTCGGGCGCCTACCGGTCATGGGTCAGGCTCTCGTGCTCGCATTCGCCCTCATGTTGACGAACACCATGGGCCCCGAGGGCGTGGCACCCTTTATCTACTTCCGTTTCTGATGCCGTCCACAAACCCACCCGAGCTGCCGAAGCTGCCGCCGATCCGCGAGTCGGCAGAGCAGGTGCTCCCCTCACCGCCCGACGACGGAACCGTGGCCGCCGGCAAGGCCGCCGGCGGCTCGCGACGTGGCCCGCCGCCGCAGCGGCAGCGGCCCAGGCGACTCGCTGCGGACGCACAGCGGCAGACTCGGCGGTCGCCGCGCGGCGAGGACGGCCGACGGCTCTCGACGGCAGGCCACGCCCTCGTCGTCGCACTGCTCGCGCTGATCTTCGGGGCCCTGCTCATCGCACCCGGAATGCACAAGGCGGCGTTCAACGGCCAACCCGGCGCGAAACGTGACGTTTCGCTCGCGCTCACCGGCGGCCTCGAGCACGTCAGCCACGCCCTCCTCCTGGATCGGCCACGCCGACTCGCGCAGGATGCCATCGGCAGGGGCGATGCGGATCAGATCGATGTCGCGATCGTCATACCCCCGACCACCGTCGCCCCGAAACCGACGAAGCGGGCCGCGACGAGACATTCGAAGAGGCCCACTGCAAAGGTCGCGTTCAACCCGAAGAAGAAGCTGCGGCTGTGGGTCGCAGGCGATTCGCTCGTGATCACGCCGGGCTACTCGATCGTCCGGGCGGCCGGGGCGAGCCCCGTGATCCAGTCGGTGGGGGGTGTCGACGGGCACGTCGCCACAGGGCTGACCCGCCCTGACGTGTTCAACTGGTTCGCACACCTATCGACCGAAGTGAAGAAACTGCGGCCGAAGGTGGTCGTCCTCAACTTCGGTGCCAACGACGACCACAACTACATGACGGGACTCCCGAAGGGCACCTCGATCGGCTCCTTCGCGAGCCCCGGGTGGACCGCCGAGTACCGCCGCCGGGTCGCCGGCGTGATGGACACCGTCAACCGCGCGGGCGCGGTCGTCGTATGGATCGGCCTCCCTATCACACGCAGCGAGACCCAGACTCAGGGGTTCGACACGATCAACGCGATCGTCCAGAAGGAAGCGAAGGCGCGCCCCGGGAAGGCCATCTTCATCGACACCTACACGATGTTCGCCGGCGAAAACGGGGGCTTCGCCGAGTACATGCAGAACGCAAAGGGGGATACGGTGAAGGTGCGCACCGGCGACGGCGTGCATTTCGACACCGCCGGCGGCGATTTGATCGCCCGCGAGGTGCTGAAACAGCTGAACCGCCTGTTCGACCTGACGAGTTGGCGGCACCAGAAGGCGTCGTGACGGCCTACGTGGCGCTCCTGCGCGGCGTCAATGTCGCGGGCAAGAACCGCCTGCCGATGGCGGAGTTGCGCGAGGCGCTGACGGATCGCGGTTTCGAGAGCGTTTCGACAATGCTGCAAAGCGGGAACGTCCTCTTCGCCTCCGGAGACTCGGAGCAGGTCGCTTCAGCGCACATCGGTGACGCGATCGAGGACACCTTCGGCCTACGGGTCGGTGTTATCACCCGCTCAGCCCGCGATCTTGCGGTCGTGGCGGGCCACAACCCGTTCGTCGGCGCCGGGCACGAGCGCGATCCAGCGACCCTGCACGTCGCGTTCCTGGCCGAGTCTCCAACGGCTGGCGCGATCGCAACCCTCGAGCCCGACCGCTCGCCTCCCGATGCGTTCGCGGTCGACGGCCGCGAGGTGTACCTCAGCTACCCCGACGGCTCCGGGCGCTCCCGCCTGACGCTCGGATACCTCGAGCGACGTCTCGGAGTTCAGGGCACCGCCCGGAACTGGCGCACGGTGCAGCGGCTCGCCGCGCTCGTAGGGGCTTGAGCTGAAGCGAAGCGCTGGACTGCTGCTGTACAGGATCACGACCGGTGGCGTGGTGGAGCTGCTCATCGTGCACATGGGCGGTCCTTTCTGGAGAAACCGCGACGCGGGAGGATGGTCGATCCCGAAAGGAGAGCTCGAGGACGGCGAACCGGCGCTCCGGGTAGCGCTGCGCGAGTTCGAGGAAGAGATGGGCTCACCGCCGCCACCGGTCGATCTCGTCGAACTGGGAGAGCTCGCCCAGCGGAGCGGTAAGCGGGTCGTCGTGTTCGCCGGCGAGGCCGACTTCGACGCCGACAACATCCAGAGCAACACGTTCACGATCGAATGGCCAAGAGGATCCGGAACGCTGACCGAGTTCCCGGAAGTCGACCGAGCAGCATGGGTGAGCGCCGACGAGGCGCGGCTCAAGCTCGTCGAGGGGCAAGTCGAGTTCATCGACCGACTTCTCGTGCTCATTGCGGAGGCACCCGTAGATGAAGAAGTGCATCCGTGATCGACGCTCGTGCCGCCGGCGCGTGAGAGCGGCGGCGAACGCGGCAAATCGTTCGCTAACGAACTCGTGACCACGCCCACACAGAGCAGCCGTACTCTTCGGGCGATGGGAAGATCAACGGTGATCGCGCTTCTTCTCACGCTCACGCTCACGCTCGCGCTCGCGACCACTGCCGAAGCGTCCAGCCGCCCGGTCGTACCCAGACGGGTGCAGCTGCAGATCCTCGGCAAGGCACCCGGTCTCGCGTATGCGCCGACGCGGATGGCGCTCAGCTTCCGGTACACGAACTGGCAAAAGACGCCCGCCAACGTGGAGATCACGTTCGACAACAAGGCCGGCTGGGAAATCAGATTTGTCGTCCTCCGGCAGGTCGGCGTCTGCAGGACGGGGATGGAAAAGAGCTTCCAGCTCGACGGCAACAAGGTCTACTGGTCGCACACAGCGGCAGAGCAGCAGGCCTGGCGCTGCCTGTCGGGCGCGCATGGTCGGCAAGTGCGTCTGGTCGGATCGAGTCCGCAGCCGCCGACGCTCTTCGCCGACGTCGGACTGGGTCTGGTGGTCGCGTCCGGCAAGCGTATCGCCGCGAGATAGGACGTGACACGCGCCATGCCTGCGTCGCGGCGGATCCGACGCTCGGCCGAGAGTTGCGGCCCGGCCGACGATCCGTGCGGCGCCGGGCGAGGTCGGCGGCAGCCGAGCGACACAAACGACCGACTATCGCACGAGTTCGTCGGGCCGCCCGGCGCCTGAGGGGGACTCTCTGCACCAGGTGAGAACGTCGGCGAACCGCCGTTCGGCAAGCGCGCCGAAGAGGTTCTCGCGAGTCAGCTTCGCCCGGGTCGTCGCCGGGCTCGTGATCCCACAGAGGAATCGCGCCCGCTGCCTCGGTGCCCCGAGCGCTTCGGGGTACGCGGCCTCCAGCCCCGTGAGCGCGGGTCTATCGATGGCCTCGGCGAGCGCCGGCTGGGTCGCTACCTCGGGGAGCCGTTGTGCGCTGCCGTTGAGGCAGTAACTGCAGTGACCACACGGCTCAGCTCGCGTTTCTCCGAAGTAGCCGACGAGCTCGTTGACCTGGCAGCCGTCATGCGTGACGAGCGAGACGATCCTTCGAATCCTGGCCGTCTCGGCCTTTTCGCGGCGCTCGAAATGCTCGATGAGACGGTCGACCAGTTCGGTGCTCGAGATCGCGTGCCGAAGCACCGTGTAGCGCTGGCGCGCGTCCGTGGCCCGCAGCTCGATCAGCTGCCTTTGCTCGAGATCGCCCAGGGCCGCCACGATCCGGCTGCGCTCCTCCCCCAGCACGGTCGCCGCGACATCCGGGTCGAGCTTCGTCCAGACGCGGCCGGTGCTGCCGCTCGCCACGACGCGGCGGAGAAAGTCGGCACGATCGGAGTCGAATCCGGCCAATACCTCTTCGAACGATCCCGTGGTCGGGCGAAAGCTGTAACTCGCGTAGAACGGTGTCCCCTGCCGGACGAGGCCCTCGAGCTCGAGGTAGGCCAGGATCGTCTTCAGGACGAGCTGCCGCAGATCGAGCCTCACCGAGAGCTCGTACTCCGCGAGGGCGAATTGCGTCCCGTCGTCGTTCGCGAAAACCCCGTCGAGCAGGCCTGTTACGGCCTCACGCGTGGGCGTGTCACCGAACGCGAAGTTCTCCAGCGTCGGGACGTCGTCGGGGCAGGCGAAGAGCTCGCAGAGGGCGGCGGCTCCGTCGCGCCCCGCGCGTCCGATCTCCTGGGAGTACGACTCGAGCCCTTTCGGCAGATTCAGGTGGTAGACGTAGCGCACGTCGGCCTTGTCGATCCCCATCCCGAACGCGATCGTGGCTACGACGACGTTGCTCGCGGACACCGTCCACCATTCCTGCACCGCAACGCGGTCTTCCGCGCTCATTCCCGCGTGGTAGGGGCGGGCCGGGAGTCCTGCGGCAGCGAGGAGAGAGGCTACGCGGAGAGCCGTACGCTGGAGCGTCACGTACACGATCGTCGAGCCGGGCGGCCGGTCGCGCAGCCTGTCGAGCAGCAGCTGATCTCGCTCCGAGGCTCGGGCCGGGGTGGTCAGCAGCGTGAGATTGGGGCGGTAGAAGCCCGTCACGACGGCGTCTGCCTCCGCTATCCCGAACCCGGCGCAGATATCTCCGACGACGACCGGTGTCGCAGTCGCGGTCAGTGCGAGCACGCGCTCCGCGCCGACCTCTCGCGCGCGCGTCGCCAGCTTCAGGTAGTCCGGCCGGAAGTTATGGCCCCACTCGGAGATGCAGTGGGCCTCATCGACAGCGAACAACGAGATCGTCGTCTGCTCGAGCTGAGCCAGAAACCGCTCGTTGTTGAACCGCTCCGGTGCGACATAGAGGAGCTTCAGAGTGCCTGCCCGCAGACGGTCGGAGACGTCGTGGGCCTCACCGGCTCCGAGACTCGAGTCGAGCCGCGCAGCATCCACGCCCTGACCGACGAGTGTGTCGATCTGATCCTTCATCAATGCGATCAACGGAGAGACGACAATGGTGAGACCGTCCAGGAGCAATGCCGGGAGCTGGTAGCAGAGGCTCTTGCCGGCCCCGGTCGGGAACACCGCGAGCGCGGACCGGCCGGCGAGCAGCGCGTCGACCACTTGCTCCTGGCCTGGGCGAAAGGCGCTGAACCCGAACCGGGAGGCAAGGACAGAGCTCGCATCCGGCACGCGTGTTTCCATTTGAGACAACGTACCACACCCGTCGGAGGTTGTACCGTACGGGGGCTACCAGGCGGGCGTGAGTTCGACCGACTACACCTGTGCCCTACGAACCGACAGCCCTTGGTCGCAAGCGGGCCAGGTCTCCCCGCACCGCCCTATCGGATGACCGGCGCCCATTGGCTCGTCCGACCGCGGCCAGCGATTGCACCGCCGGCACGGTCTTCGTGTCGGCGTCGTCCTTGAAGACGTAGGCGGCCGCCCCGGCGTGTAGTGCGGCGTCGGCGTATCTGGGGTCGGCGTCGTCGCCGAGGTAGACGACCCGCGTGTCGGGCGAGGCGTCGGCGAGAGCCGCGAGGGCCGTGAGCCCGTTCGTACCTGGGAGTACGCTGTCGAGGATGATGATCTCGGGTCGATGGCGCTTCGCCTGGACCAGGCCGTCGTCCAGATCGGCCGCCTCAGCGACGACGTCGATCCCCGCCCGCGTGAGTTGCCCGCGAAGAATGTCGCGGACGACGGCATGGTCATCGATGATGAGTGCTCGGATCATGGCTCTCAACCGACAGCTTCGTCGGCTCGGGACCTGCCCGCATCCGTGTCTCACCGGACCGGCGTACGGGGTCTTCTACGGACGCGCGTCGTGACGCGGGCCGAGGAGCGAGCATCGGGGGTGGCCCCGGATTCGTATGCGGAGCGTTTGCATCGCGTGATCGATGCCGGCGTCGCCATGAACGCCGAGTTGTCGCTCGACGACCTGTTGCGGCTGATCGTCGAGAGCGCCGCCGACCTGACACAGGCACGCTATGTCGCCCTAGGCGTGATCGATGCCCGCGGCTCGGACCTCGAGCGGTTCATCACTCACGGCATCGACGAGAAGACGCGACGAACGATCGGGGAGCTGCCGCGTGGCCGCGGTGTCCTCGGTGCTCTGATCCGGGATACTCGCCGCCTGCGGCTCGATGACCTCCACGCCGATCCGCGGTCGGTCGGCTTCCCGCCCGGTCATCCGCCGATGACGTCGTTCCTGGGGGTGCCGATCTTCCTCCGCGGCGTCGCCTACGGAAACCTCTACTTGACCGAAAAACAGGGAGAAGCCGGCTTCACGGAAGAGGATGAACGCCTGATCGAGCTGCTCGCAGCGCAGGCCGCGGTCGCGATCGAGAACGCCCGTCTCTACGAGTCGTCGATCCGCTGGTCGCGTCAGCTCGAGTCCCTGGCGGAGGTGAGCAACGCGCTCGCGAACGAGTACGAGCCGAAGGAGGTCCTCAGGCTGGTCTGCGAGCGGATCCAGGAGCTCGTCCACGCCCGCTTCGTGTATGTCTCCCTCGAGCGTCCGGACAGGTCGTTCGAGATCGCTGCCGCGGCAGGCGAGCGGGCGATCGAGGCCGTGGGCCGACGCCTCGAGCCCGGCGGCTCCAAGAGCGCCGCGGTGATGCACCGCCGGCGCGGCGAACGCGTCGACTCGATGCTCGACGACCCGGAAGCCGACCGTTCCCTCTCCCGCGAGTGGGAGATCCGGGCCGCGATCTTCGTCCCTCTCCTCGTCGGCGGAGAGCCGATCGGAGCGATCGCGGTCAACGACCACACCGGCCCCGATCCGCGTTTCTCGGAGACCGACTATCGGCTCGTCCAGGCGTTCGCAGACCGGGCCGCGATTGCGATCGCCCTCTCCCAACGCGTCCACCGAGAAACCGTGTCGCGGATCCTGGGTGCTCAGGAGCTCGAACGCAAGCGAATCGCCCGCGAGCTGCACGACGAGACCGGACAGGCGTTGACCGCGATCCTGCTCGGCCTGAGACCGTTCGAGGACATCGACAAGTCGACGGCAGACGGCCTGCGACAGCTCGTCAGAGACGCACTCGCAAGTGTTCGCAAGCTCTCGATCGACCTCCGCCCGTCCGCGCTCGACGATTTCGGGCTCGTCGCCGCACTCGACCGATTCACGAGCGATCTCCGAGAAAGCAGCGATCTGAAGGTCACCAACGGTGCTGACGAGCCCGAGCGCCTCCGCGAGCTGCGCAGGCTCGAGAGAGGCGAGGATGCGGCTCCAGGTCGCCGCCTCGAGCACGTTGAAAGCGGCCTGCACCTCGGACAGGTCGTAGCCGTCTGCGAACCGGCCCTCGGCGATGTCGCGTGCATAGGCGATCACCGAAGTCAGGTCGCGTGTCTCGACGGCCGCAACGAGGTGGTCGAACAGCGTGTCGAGGCGCCGCCGAACCTCCCCCGCCCCTGCAGACTCGTAATGGCGCTCGCGCAGCAGCGTGAGCGCTTGCTCGGCGTCTCGGACGATGACCTCGCGTTCACGCACCAGGAACTCGGCAGTGTTCACCGCACTCCCTCCCTCGGGCCCAGCCTATCCGCGAGTGAGATCTCGAGTCGCAGCCCCGGTCGTCGCCGGGCCAACACCGGCGCCGCCCGCACGCGCAGGTCTCCCGGTGGAGTGCGCCCGAGCGCCTACACCGGCGCCCAGAGCGAATCGTCGCCGAGCGGGGTGCGCGTCGCCGACCCTGTCGCCACGAGTCTCAACATCGCCGCCTCCGCCTCGGTACGATCGGGAGCATCGTTGCCGCGCGTCAGCAACTGCGTGACCTCTTGCGTTGTCAGGCCAGCCGGGAAGCGCTCGAGCAGGGCGAACGGGTCGTCCGGCACACCGCGACGCTCCCCGTCCGGGATGAGATTCGCGACGAGGACATCGTAGGCCTCGACGTTCTGCCAGCCGCCGGCCTCGAGTCTCCTGCCGGCGAACTCGAAGACGATGGAAGGCGCGGTGAAGCGGACGGGACCGTCAGTGGTGGCCGTCTTACCCTGCAACTCGGCCGGTGAACCGACGGCGCTCCGTGCCTCGGCGCGGTCACGCTGGTAGGCCTCTTCGACTTCCGGCGTATCGATCGACGCGATCACGGCCTCGACATCGATCCCCGGCATGCGCCTCAGCGCTTCGGCGATGCCGTCGTTCTCGTCGAGGAGCAGCGTGGTCGTGAACCACGCGAACTGGAGCGAGCGGAACACAGCCCACTCGCTGCCGGGCTCTCGAAGTCGCGACGCGACGACGGCTCGGCATGCCCGCCCGGTGCCGACGACCCGCGCCCGGGGCTCTGGCGCAAACGGCATCCCGAATCGCCGGAACCTCCGGGCATACCCCTCGGCCGACTTCAGTGGCGTATAGCCCCGATCGACGTACTGCTGTGCATGCTCCGTCAGTCCGATCAGCACCAGCCGCCAGTCGAGCTGCTGCCCGTAGCGCCATTCGAGTACGCGAAAGGCCGGGAGCGCCGAGTAACCCCATGGGCAGCCGGCGTCGTTGTACAGCGTCACCTTCACCGAATCCGTCACGCGTCCCTCCAGTTCGTTGCCACCTCCGTCGTCGCCATACTGCACTCTGCATCACCAGGGTCGTCGGGAATGACGGCCCCACGCTCTGCCCTGCGCGCCCCGGCCGCGAATCGCGTGCTCGGTCGAGAGGCGGCCGCGTTCGCGCGTCATGGCACCGTTCTCGGTGGAAAACCGTTCGCGGCCCACGAGCGTAGTCTCGTCAAGCGATGAAGACCTACGTGCCTCCCGAAGGCTGGACGATCCAGACGATCACCGTGCCGGAGGCTGAGCTACCGAGACTGTGTGACTCCGTTGTCGACAAAGGCTTCGTGCTTCTGAATGTCGTCCATGACGCAGACGACAAGGCCACCGTCTCGGCGGCCGTGCCCAAAGACGAGTGGCTGAACGAGCTGCTCGAAGACTGAGCGCTCCGGACCGAAATACTCTTCGGGCGATCATTCCCGAGCCGTCCCAGGGCCGCGGCTTGACCGACCGCGGGACAGCCGCGTGCTTTCGACGGCCGTCGGGCGACATGACCGACTCCGCATCGAAGCCCTCTGCGGGCCTCGCAAGTGCAACGTACCGCCCCTCGACGGTTGCTTCGTGGGTCAGTCGGTTTCGCTCCTGGTGCGGAGCGGGATTTCGTGGAGGAGCCAGCTGAGTGCGAAGGCGAGCACGGAGATACCGGCCGCTGTGACGAAGATGGGTTGAAGTGCGGAGACGAACGCCTGCACGTAGGGCTGATGGATCTCGTGAGGCAGGTGGGCGATGACTGCCGGATTGACCACGGCGGGAATGTGGGCGCCGGCGGGGAGGTTGGCGGCGAGTTCGGTGGCCAGCCGGTTGGCGAAGATGGCGCCGAAGGCGGCGACGCCGATGGAGCCGCCGACCTGGCGAAACAGAGTCGACCCCGACGTCGCGACCCCGAGCAACCGGTAGTCGACCGCGTTCTGGACGGCGAGGACGAGCACCTGCATCACCATGCCGAGCCCAAGCCCGAGAATCACCATCGCCACGACCGTCTGCCGGGTCGGCGTGTCGACCGCGAGGTGCGAGAGCAGGTACAGGGCGAACGTCATGATCGCTGTTCCGACGATCGGGAACGGCTTGTAGTGGCCGTAGCGACTGATCAGTTGGCCGCTCAGGACGGAGGTGACGAGGAGGCCGGCCATCAGGGGCGTGAGCGTGAGGCCGGAGCCGGTCGGGCTGTAGCCGCGGACGACCTGAAGGTAGAGGGGCAGGTACGTGATCGCGCCGAAAAGTGCGAGGCCGACGATGAAACCGATTGCGCTCGTGACGACGAAGGTTCGGTTGCGGAAGAGCTCGAGCGGCAGGATGGGCTCACTAGCGCGCCGCTCGACGAACGGAAACGTCGCGAGGAGCACGACCCCGATGAAGGCCATTGCGACGATCTGGGGTGAGCCCCAGGCGTAGGTCGTGCCCCCGAGGCTCGTGAAGAGCACGATCGCGGAGAGGCCGGCGGCGAGAACCGCGGCACCGAGGTAGTCGATCGCGTGCCGGACGTGCTCGGCCCGGGAGTGAAATGCCACCGCGATCACCCCCAGCGCGACCGCCCCGACCGGAAGGTTGATGTAGAAGATCCACCGCCAAGAGAGGTTGTCGACGAAGAAGCCTCCGAGCAGCGGCCCGACCACGGTGGAGACGCCGAACACCGCTCCGAAGTAGCCCTGATAGCGGCCTCGCTCGCGTGGAGAGAAGATGTCACCGACGACCGCCATCGTGACGACGATGAGGCCGCCTGCACCGAGTCCCTGGACGGCACGGAACGCGATGAGCTGCGGCATGCTCTGGCTGAGCCCGCAGAGTGCCGAGCCGACGAGGAAGATCACGATCGCGGCCTGGAGGACGATCTTGCGTCCGTAGAGGTCGCCGAGCTTGCCGTAGATCGGACCGGTGATCGTGGCCGCAAGCAAGTAGGCGGTCACGACCCACGAGAGGTGCTGGAGACCTCCCAGGTCGCCGACGATCGTCGGCAGCGCCGTCGAGACGATGGTCTGGTCGAGGGAGGCGAGCAGGAGGACGAGCAGGAGCGCCGCGAAAATCAAGCGGACGCGCTGCGGGGGCTGCTCCGGAATCGAGGCTTCGTGCCCGCTCACGTCGTCCTCGGGTCGGATCGTGGCGGGTGGGGACGGCGCTGGAAGCGCTGCTCGCGCAGGCGACGCATTGCCTCGGCGAGCTGTCTTTCGTCGAGGGGCGGCTCCGCCTGCTGGGTCGCCGACTCCGGGCGGAGGCCGTCGAGCAGCCAGTGCAGATGACGTCGCCAAGCGGTCGGCGCGACCTCGGCTGTCGAATCGATGACCGGTGCGAACGACCACAGCAGCAGCACCAGATCAGCGACGCCGAAATCGGCTCGCAGGACGTGCTGTTCGTGCGCGTGCTCGAGTAGCTCCGCGAGCAGACGTCGCATCTCCTCGCGCGTCTGGGCGAGGCGGCCCTCGCCAGGCGGATAGCGCACCAGGATCTCCCTGAGAACACGGTCGCCGCTCTGCAACTCGAGCGTCGCCTGCAAGAATCCGACCAGCCCGTCCCAGGCTCCCGGTACCGCGAGGGCCGCCTCGGCGACGGCAACGAGCTCGCCCGCTCGCTCGGCCAGGATCGCTTCCACCAGCTCCTGACGCGTCGGGAAGTGGCGGTAAAGCGTGCCGGCGCCGACGCCCGCACGTCGCGCAATCTCGTCCAGAGGAGCCTCCACACCCTCCTCTGCAAACAGCTCGCGGGCGGCCGCCACCAGCCGCGCATGGTTGCGCTGAGCATCCCGGCGAGAGCCGGACGGCAGTTCGCTCGGCGGCGTCACAAACCGACCGTAGCAAAAACGGAGAGCCTCTCCGTTTGTGGCCCTCGCTGGACGCTCAGCGCGAGACGCCAGAACGGGTACTCGAGCGGCTCTCTGGAGCGGGATAGTCGGAGGCCTCACCGTCTTCACCATTTGGGTCACAGCGACCTACCTCAGAGACGGCCGCCCCTACGATCCCGGTGTTGTCCGCGACTTCCACCAAAGCGGCGCACCCGACCTCGCCACTTACGCGATCAGCGACAACCCGCCCGACAAACAACAAGAGTCGCTCGCTAACCGAGAGCGCAGAGCGATAACTCTGGCACTCCGGATGTAGGTCAGGCCGCAATTGCGACCTCAGGCGCAGGCGAGCCAGCAGAGGGAGGGCTGGCGCGTCTCGCCCTGCGCTTGCAGGCGGCTACGCTGGACCTGTGGCGAAAGCCGCGATACTTGTGGTGGACGACGACGCTCCGATCCGTCGGATGCTCGATCGTACGCTTACGGCGGAGGGGTATGAGGTCAGCTGTGCGGCGGACGGAGGGGCTGCGCTGGCTGCGATCGAGTTGTCCGCGCCTGACGCCGTGGTTCTCGACGTCTCGATGCCTGGGCTGAACGGGCTGGAGGTCTGTCGCCGTTTGCGCGCGAAGGGCATGGTGACTCCGATCCTCCTGCTCACGGCGCGCGACGCGCTCAACGACCGGGTCGCCGGCCTGGATGCGGGCGCCGACGACTACCTGGTGAAGCCGTTCGCGGCGGAGGAGCTCGCGGCACGGTTACGGGCGCTCCTGCGGCGGGGCCGCGAGGTCCCGGAGGTGCTCGCTGTGGCGGACGTTGTTCTCGACGTGCAGTCGAGGGTCGCGCGTCGCGCCGGCCATGAGCTCCACCTCAGCGCTAGAGAGGCGGATCTGCTCGAGCTCCTGCTGCGAAACCCGAGGATCGTTGTCCCGCGAGAGGTGGCGCTCGAGCGTGTCTGGGGTGGCCCGGCTTCTGCCAGCCTCAACGTGGTCGACCGCTATGTCTCCTACCTGCGGCGCAAGCTCGGCGAGCCGTCGCTGATCGAGACGGTGCGGGGCGTCGGGTTCGTGCTCGGATTGTGAGCGCGTTGTCGATTCGCAGTCGTGCCGTGATAGCGGCCGCCCTGTCGATCATGCTCGCGGTCGTCACACTGGGCATCGCCGTCGACGTCGCCGTGGAACGCCATTTGCGCCACTCGCTGGACGGCTCATTGCGGCGTCGTGCGGTTGCGGTCGCGCAGCTGAGCGCTTCGGCGCCGGCGCTGCTGACGGCGCCGGGAGCACTCGAGTCTCCCCTCGGCGGCACCGACGCGAGCGTGGAGGTACTCGACCACCGGGGACGGCTCGTTGCCCGCTCCCTCGGTCTAGGTGGGCGGGTGCTTCCCGCCGCCGTGCTCGCGAAGCGAGTGATCGTCACAGGCACTCCGGTGTTCGGCGACGCCAAGCAAGCGGGCGACGGGATCCGCCTGTACGTTGCGCCGCTCGCGGACCTGCGCGGCCCTGCCTCGGGCGGCGCCGTCGTCGTCGCCGCCTCTACCACCGATCTCGAGGACACCCTTCACGCGTTGCGCGCGGGGGTCATCCTCTCCGCCTTGGGGGCCGCCGCGCTTGGCGCCGCCGCGGTAGCACTGTTGCTGGGCCGCGCGTTCCGTCCACTGAAGCGGCTCGTCTCCTCGGCTGCCGAGATCGAGCGCACGGCCGATCCGGGTCGACGGCTGCCCGAGACCAACGTCGACGACGACGTCGGCCGGCTGGCGACGACCCTGAACGCGATGCTCGGCAGCCTCGAGCGATCGCGAGAGGCCCAGCGTCGTCTCGTCGCCGACGCCTCACACGAGCTGCGGACCCCGTTGACCGCGCTGCAGGGCAACGTCGCCTACCTTGCGCGGCACGGAGCAACACCCGAACTGGTCTCCGATCTTCAAGGGGACACCGAACGGCTCGTGCGACTCGCCGACGACCTCATCGCCGTGAGCAGAGAGGAGTCGGCAGCACCGCCCGCGGACGAGGTCGCGCTCGACCAACTCGTGGCCTCGCTCGCAGCCGGCGACCCCCAGGTCGCCGTCACGGCCCAGCTTGTGCGCGTACGTGGCGACCGTGCGGCGCTCGAGCGCGCGATTTCGAACCTGGTGCAGAACGCCCGTCTCCACGGCCCCGCGGGAGGCACGATCACCGTCACCGCCCGGCATTCGGGAGACCGAGCGCTCGTTACCGTCTGCGACGAGGGGCCGGGCCTCGACCCGGCTGACCGCGAGCAGGCGTTCGAGCGGTTCTGGCGAGGAGACCATGACCGCACCGGCTCCGGACTTGGCCTCGCAATCGTGCGTGCCACCGCCGAACGCCACGGCGGCAGAGCGTTCGCAGACGGTTCCTGCTTCACGATCGAACTTCCTGCTCTCAGAGAACTCTCCAAGTCGAGTGCTACACAGGACGTAGAACTCTCCGAGGAAGGATCGCCATGACGTATCTACGCTCGCTCCCCACCGCTCGTCTCGTCGCTCTCCTGGCTCTCGTCGTCGCGTTGTCCGTTGCAGCGGCAGCCGTAGCCGTGGCAGCGAGCGGGGGCGGCGGTCAGACACCGCCGCCGAAGCCTCTCGCACAGGCCGTTCACGACGCGATCGCGGGCCCACCGGTCGAGGGCGTGACGGCGCGTGTGACGTTCACGAACAAGCTGTTCCCGTCGGGGGCGCTGCTCGGCGGCGCCGGCCCTGTCCTGATGTCGGGCGGCTCGGGCAGGCTCTGGCTGACGAACGACGGTCACGGGCGGATCGAACTGCAGTCGAACGCTGGCGACGCACAGATCCTCTGGAGCCCGACCGCTGTGACCGTGTACGACGCCTCCTCCAATACCGTCTACCGGGCGACGCTGCCGCAGAACACGCCAGGGACGTCAGCGAAGGACACCCCGCCGACACTGGCAGAGATCACCGATCTGCTGACGAAGGTCGGCGTCCACGTCGCGCTCTCCGAAGCCACGCCGACGAACGTTGGCGGGGTGGCCGCCTACACCGTCGCCCTGGCACCCAAGCACGACGGAGGCCTGCTCGGATCGGTCGAGGTCTCCTGGGACGCCGCGCACGCGGTACCGCTGCGCGCCGCGATCTACGCACAGGGCGCATCGTCCCCCGTCCTCGAGTTGACCACGAGCGACATCTCCTACGGCGCCGTTGACGCCTCGTCCGTGGACGTAGCGCCGCCCGCGAACGCGAAGGTCGTAGACCTGGGGCAGCTGTCCCCCGGCAAGGGCGGCGACGCAGCGGGAAGCGGGACGCCCGTGACGGGCCTCGCCGCGGTGCAAGCCGCTGTCGACTTCCCCGTCAGCGCGCCCGCCACGCTCGTCGGACTGCCCCGGCAGGACGTCCGGCTCATCGGCGAAGCGGAATCGCAGACTGTCGTCGTCACCTACGGGCAGGGGCTCGGTGGCATCGTCGTCGCGGAGCGGAAGGCGGCCGCCGGAAGCGGCGGCAGCTCCGCGGGCCCGCTCGGCAGCCTGCCGACCGTCTCGCTCGACGGCATCACCGCCCACGAGCTCGCGACGCAACTCGGCACCATCGTCACTTGGCAGCGCGCAGGCGTCTCGACCACCCTCGCGGGATCCATTCCGGCTGCGGCCGCCGAGGCGGCAGCACGGGAACTGCGATGAGCCACGAGACCCCCGTCGTCGCACGAGGGCTGGTGAAAACCTACGGTGAGGTCGTCGCGGTCGACCACGTCGATCTCACCGTCGAAGCCGGCGACGTCTTCGGATACCTCGGTCCCAACGGGGCCGGCAAGACGACCTCCCTGCGCATGCTGCTCGGACTGATCCGACCGACCGCCGGCTCGGCGCGACTGTTCGGCCGCGACCCTCTCCTTGACGGCGCGCGTGCGCTCGACGGGGTCGCGGGCTTCGTCGAGGGACCGCGCTTCTACCCCTACATGAGCGGGCGCAAGAACCTGCAGCTCCTCGCCGACTACGACGGAGGCGGCGCCCCTAACCGGATCGACGAGGTGCTCGACATCGTCGAGCTGCGTGACCGGGCCAAGCACCGCGTCGGCGGCTACTCGCACGGCATGCGGCAACGCCTCGGCATCGCCGCATCCCTGATCCGCAACCCCCGCATGCTCCTCCTCGACGAGCCCACAACCGGACTCGACCCGGCCGGGATGCGAGATATGCGCGCCCTCGTACGGCGACTCGCAGACGAAGGAATCACGGTCCTGCTCTCGAGCCACCTGCTCACGGAGGTGGAGGAGCTCTGCAACCGCGTCGCGATCATCCGCAAAGGTCGCATCCTCTACGAAGGGGCGCTCGCCGAGCTGCTGGCGACCGCCAGCGGGCAGTACCGGCTGCGCGCCGTCGAGCCCGAGCGCGCCCGCCTCGTCTGCCTCGCCCACCCCGGCATCGAGGACGTCCAGCTCGACGGCGACGAGATCGTCCTCCGGGCGAACGAAGAGGCTGTCGCCGCCCTCACGATCGCACTCGGGCAATCCCGCATCGGCTTCACGTCGCTCGCACCCCACTCGACCAGCCTCGAGGAGCTGTTCCTCGGCATGACCGAGGGAGAGCCCAGCGACGAGCACAGAGACGAGAAGGAGGCGGCGTGATGCACGGGGTCGGGACGGTCTATCGCTGGGAGCTCGTCAAGCTCGCGACCCAGAAGCGCACCTACCTCGGAATCGGCGCCGCGATCCTCGTCCCGATCGCGTTCGTCGTCGCACTCGCACTCCAGAAGGGCTCCGGCCCGACCGACGTCCCGCTCGGGCGAACCCTCCGAGACACCGGCCTCGCCACCCCGTTCGTCGTCCTCTTCTTCCTCTCCATCTGGGGCCTGCCGCTGATCACCGCCCTGGTTGCGGGCGACATTGTCGCCTCCGAGAGCCACAACGGCACCCTCAAGACCATCCTCACCCGCTCCCTCGACCGCGGGCAGGTGTTCGCCGGCAAAACGCTCGCCACGCTCACCTACATGGCCACCGCGGTACTCGCGATGGGCATCGTCGGGCTCCTCGCAGGTTCGATTGCGTGGGGCCTGCACCCGCTCACCTCCCTCTCGGGCACGGCTGTCCCCGTCGGCCACAGCCTCGTACTCCTCGGCGAGAGCCTCGGCATCTACGCCGTAGCGCTCGCCGGCGTCGCCGCATTCGGCCTGATGCTCTCGACCGTGACCCGCAACAGCGCCGCATCCGTCGTCGGAACACTCATGTTCGCCCTGCTCATGCAGCTGCTCGGCGTCCTCCCCGGAACCGAGGCCATCAGGCCCTACCTCCTCGGCACCCAGTTCGACGCATGGCACGGCTTCCTCCGCACACCGGCCGACTGGACGCCCGTTGTCCGAGCGCTCTGGGTGTGCACGCTCTACGTCGCGGCGCCCCTCACCGCCGCCTACCTCGTCTTCCTCCGGCGCGACGTCGCCGGCGAGTAGCTCAAAGTCAGCCGGCGAACTGGTAGGGCGGGTGACGAGCCCGAGCTCCTGCCGCTCCTGCGGCAGTTCGCTGCGCATATGAGGCTCGGATTGGCATGACCCTCACTACGGTCGCAAGCCCTTCTGGAGGCTGGCGTTTGCTGACCTTTAGCGCCGGAGCTCGAGGCTGTGACGGCGGTCGCGTCACTGCAGCAGGCGGTCTGCTTCGATAACCGTCGGACGCGGTGTTGTCCGGCGCTCACGGCGGGGCCGTTCTGTTCAAGTACAACACGACATCCGCACCAGCCCAGGGGGCGGCAAAATCACGGATAGCTCCGCCGGCTACCGAGCCCCCGCTCCTTGTGATGCCGTCGCTTGCTCGAAACCATTCGATTCTGAATGTTCCTGGAGCTTCCGTAAGATCGATCTTCATCCTTGCGACGGATGATTTCAAGACCGCGCTCATAGTGGCGTTAGCCGAGTTCGGGTGATAGGCGACGTACTGCCTGGTCCCGTTTCGCATCATCTGGACACGACGGGCTCCGGCTGCACCATCGCTGTCGAAAACAAGCTTATCGGCGTCAGTAAAGAGCGAAATGTCGATGCCCTTTGCTCTGAGATAGGGGCCGATATGCTGGACCGAGTCGAGTCCATGCCACTCCGCCGTGGTGTAGGGAACGAACGAATCGTAATTCGTACGTACCGTATGTTGCGGTGCCACCAGAGAGAATCCACGACCAGGACAGCCAGCGAAAGAAATAGGCAGGATTGGTGATTCCATCTCCCTCGTACCTATCCTCAGAGTTGAAGACGTGTTGAGGAAGTGCGGAATAAGAGGCGATTTGATCAGCGCCCAGGGCGGCTGCGGTTTCAAGGCGATGTAAGTGTTCCAGGGAGCGTTCTTGAAATAGTATTCCTGGCCTCGATTCTGCCCGGTAGCCCGCAGATGATCCCAGGGGTCGTTGGCCTTGAAGTACCTTCCGATCTCATCGATCATTGCCGTATTCCTGGGATAACTTGCGCCATACTTTGTATCGTTGGTGAACAGTCCAAATGATCTCCGGGAAAGCCGCATAACGTCCGAGAATAGTGCGCATTAGTCGAATCTTTTTGGGTCTGACTAAGACTTATTCCAGAACGTATTATCAGGTTGGGCATCATTGCTGGTGCCTTCACTATTCTCTGGTAGCACGTCAAGTTTAATGTAGACCCCGGGATAATTGTTCAAGAGCCAGGTCAATCTGAGATCTGTTTTTTGAAATGCTGCCTGGTTCGGCTTGTTGTATACACCGGTGTCCGAAAAGATGTTTGTCCAGTGGGGATCCCCGTAACCTCCACCGTTCATGTCTGCGAAGATCAAATTGATGTTACGTGCTTCATCTTCGCTGACATATCGCTGAAAGGTAGCTTCACTGATCGGGGTGGTGCCGTCATCCCACGTCCTGCCAAGGAGGTTGTAGGCAGTATCCGCGATCCCGATGAATGTCTGTCCATCATCGGTTGCCCAGTACTTAGGGTTGGATGAATGCCTCTTGATCAAGCCACGCAGGCTCGGTGTGGTAGCCACACAAGTGAATGAGCCACTCTTGAGATGCAGGCCTGGGTCGGAAGACGTTGTTGTCCAATTCCATACTCCAGCCTCTCCAGCGTAGGCCCGTGCCCGCCAGGTATTGCCTCCGTCGTAGAATGCGTCAACGGTCTTGGCATTCGCGGCGCCAGAGGGCGGAGTGAACGTAACCGAGGCTATCGTGTCGTAGGGATTACTGACCCCGCGATCACCGGTTAGGACTACTTCGTACACGCCGAACTTGGAGACCTTCTGGGCACCGGTAGCGAAGTTCGAAGGCTTTTCCGGTGGCCTGAGGAACCGCGTCCAAGCCGACCGGGTGAGCGAGACCGGAGACCCTTCCTGCACCCATAGCACTCCGATGCCCGCGAGGGCCGCCCCGACGAGGACGCTGCCGAAGATGCGGCGCGCGCGCGCGCTCACAGCAGCGTCCAGCAGCCGAACGCGAGCGTGAACCCCGGTAAGGCGAGGTCGAGCCGCCCGAGCCGCACGCCGCCTTCCGCGATCAGGACGACCGCCGCCGGGACGAACGTCAAGGCCGCATGCCACGCCCGGTTATCCTTCGAGTAGCCGCCGTCGGCCGAAGCGACACCCCCGCCCGGCAGAAGGCCCAGCAACGCCGTGCCGACCGGGTCGGGTCGCAGCGTCAGGGCCAGCGGGCGCGAAGCGGCGGACTCGATAGGCAAGGTCTAGCATTTGCCCGCTGCCCCGGCGAGAGCCCCGATGACGACTGGCGAGTGGAGTCAGACGGTATCGGTGCGCTCCGGTCGCTACCGCGCCACACCTGCCCCGGGTCGATGGTTCTGGGTAAGGCGGCGTCAGCGGCGACACGAATCGATTACCGCGGCCCGGACTCTTCAAGTTAGCCGCGCTGCCGCACAACTGATGCGCCGTAGGTGACGTCCGATTGACGCTGTAGCTTCGCGCACCATCCGGGAACGATTGTCAGCAAATCCCGCGCACGAAAGGACAACTGCCGATGAGTCGCGACAGACGGATTGCCGGAATCGGCAGCCTCGTGTTCACGGTCCTTCTCGTGGCCGGGGCGATCGCGGCCAACGCCCCAGGCGGCAACTACCACGCCAACGACGTTGCCGACTTCGTTGCAAAAGGCCATCGCTCAGTCGTGCTGCTCTCGCTCTTCCTCGTTGCGGCCGCCATCGTCGGACTGCTGGTCGTCATGGCCTACCTGTGCGAGACGAGCTTCGGCAAGGGTCGAAGCGGACGGATCGCCTGGGGGACAAGCCTCTTCGCCTCCGGGTCATTCCTGACCGGTTGGGCGATCCTCATCACACCGTCGATGTCCATCGCACTCGGCGGCGGCCCCGGCATCGACCCGACGGTGAGCTACACGATCATGCAGGCGGGCTGGGCCGTCTTCCTCGTCGTCAGCGGCATGATGCTCGGCGTCTCCTTCCTCACCCTCGCCATCGCTGGCCACGCCGCCCCGACTTGGATGAGGGCGTTCACCGGCATCGTCGGCCTTCTCGCCCTGGCCTCCGTCGCGTTCTTCCCCTTCTGGGCCGTCTTCCTGTGGGGGCTCGTGATCGGTATCTGGCTTCTCGTCTCCTCCCCCAAGGGACAGCCGAACGCCGCGACGTAGGCGCCGTCCGACTGATCCGACTGTATCGAGCTTCACGAAGAGGCCCCAGACGAGGGGCCTCTTCGTGTCGTTGGAGCCGCAGCGCACGTCTGGGGACAACCAGCCGACCACGCGAGGATTGCCCGGTCGACGGTTATGGCGTTCTACGACCTCAAGTTCAACCAGTCCGCCACGACGCTGCGTCCTGCAGCGCGGATTCATGTGCCCGTGGCCGCAAAGCCCGACAGCCCCCGGGCTCACGTTACGTTCCATTGCTTCAATTTGTATTGATTGCTTTCACAACCAAACGGGCGCAGTGGAGGACGTGGCGTCGAGTGCTCCGTTTGGAGAGGAGAGTCGGATGGAGAAGAGTGCGGTCGCGGGCGGGCGTGATGCAGCGGGGATCTCGACGGCCGAGCTGAGCCGTCGTCTCGGCGAGCCGCGGCTCTGTGTCGTCGACGTCCGGCCGCTGCCGGAATACAACGGCTGGCGGGCACCAGGCATCGCGCGCGGAGGGCACGTCCCTGGCGCGGTTGCCTTCCCGGACGCATGGCTCTCGCGTCTCGACGATGTAGAAATGCGCGTTCTGCTCGAAAACAAGGGGCTCGCCGCGAGCTCCGAGGTGGTCCTGTACGGCCATGCGCAGGGAATGTCACTGTTCCACAGCCGGATCGCGGAACATCTCCGAGTGCCGCTGCGCGCCTACGAGAGCGGCTTCGCGGAATGGAGTGCAGACAGGACCCTGGAGGTCGCGCAGCTCCCACGCTTCGAGCGCCTGATTCATCCCGCCTGGCTGCAGGAGCTGCTCGACGGCGGCGCCCCAGAGGCTGCACCCGACGGGCGCTTCCTCCTCTGCCACGTCAACTTCGGTGTTCCGGAGGAGTACGCGGACAGCCACCTGCCGGGTGCGCTCTACCTCGACACCAACCTGCTGGAGAGCGCACGAGACTGGAATCGCCGTTCGCCCGAAGAACTCGACGCAGCGCTGCGATCGCTCGGAATCACCCGTGACACGACGGTGATCCTCTACGGTCGCGACACCGAAGGTGACGCCGACGAGAAATGGCCAGGTCGCCGCGCAGGGCAGATCGCGGCCACGCGCGCGGCGCTGCTGCTCTCCTACTGCGGCGTCGACGACGTGCGCCTGTTGGACGGCGGCTATGACGCCTGGGCTCGGGCCGGCTATCCGCTGGAGACGGTGGCGCGATTCCCGACCTCGGTGCCGTCGTTCGGTGCGGACATCCCCGTCCGTCCCGAGCTGATCGTCGACATCGAGCAGGCGAAGCTGATCCTCGCAGACCGCGACGGCGCCGCTCTGGTCAGCGTCCGCACCTGGAACGAGCACATCGGCAAGGTGAGCGGCTACAACTACATCGGGCCGGCGGGTCGCATCGCCGGCGACGTGTGGGGCAACTGTGGCAGCGACGCCTACCACATGCAGCACTATCGCAACCTCGACAACACGATGCGGCCCTACCCTGAAATCGCGGCCCACTGGGCGGGGGCCGGCATCACACCCGACAAGTGGGTCGCCTTCTACTGCGGGACCGGATGGCGGGCGAGCGAAACCTGGTTCTACGCGCAGCTGATGGGGTGGACGAAGATCGCCGTCTACGACGGCGGCTGGTACGAGTGGAGCAGCAACCCCGACGAGAACCCGACCGAGGTCGGCGAACCAACCGTCGCCTAGGGTTCGCCGCCGCCAGCCCGGCGAGCTTGGCCAGAAGGAGTTTTCTCCGGGAGACGACCGCGCGGCGTCAGCTGAGCGCTTCGGCGCGCTTCTTGATCCCGTGCAGCATCTTCCTCTCCATCAGGAGTGAAGCAGGTTCCATCGGCAGCATCCCGACGCGGGCCACGAGTGTCGGTAGCCGGAAGCGGTTGCGGCTGATCAACCGCGTCTGCTGGTCCTGCTCCCGGAGCACGAACGTCCAGACCCAGTTGCCGTCCTCGGAGCGCCAGGCGAGCACGTGCTCGGGCTCGACCCGTTCGAGTCGCATCCGGTTCTTGCCAAAGCCGATCGTGTCACCGACCGCGGGATGTTGGAACTCGGGCAGGACGCGGTCGACGCTGTGCATGTCGAGGCCGAGGAGGTTCTCGATCCAGTCGTAGGTATAGGCGCCGCCGCGAGGGGACGGGCCCATCTGAGCAAGCCAGGGCCAGACCGCCTCTGCGGGCGCGTCGATCGTGATCGCGCGCGTGGAGATACCGTCGGCGGCTTCGAGCAGCTCGTCGCCCGGGAGCCGCTCCACGGCCTCTGTGGCGGTCGCGCCCCAGGCGAGGATCCGACCGCGGACCCAAGTCGAGTAGAGGACGCCGAGCCAGGCAACGAGTCCGACGGCTGCAGTGCGACGCTTCATCCAGCGAGTGTGTTGTCGATCGAATCCGCCCGCATCCGGGAAACTCCGCAGCCACCGGCGCCCGAAGCGGGCGTCACGTTCTGCTTGCCGGTAGGTACGTCTTCGATGGAGCCGTCCAACCCTACCTCGCCACGCCCACGCCCGACGGCTTCCTGGGTCGTAGTGATGTCCGGCCGGCACGCGGACTTGTGAGCCTCTCCGTTTCCGATCTGCGTCGCAGCGCAGGCACGGATGGTGGCGGTGTTCGTCGACGCTGAGGAGATCTCCGTAGACGCGGCTCGTGTGGCGGGAGCCGTGATCGGAGTGCGCGATCACGGCTGGCACAAGTCGATCGTGGGAACCTACCCGGACGAGTAGTTGTCCACACTCGGATCAGCAGCGGTGCGGATGGCAGCAACGCGAGCAGCGTCGAGGATCGGCGAGACAAGAGGAGGACAGGATGAATCGCAGGCTGCTGTGGGCGGTGCTCTTGATCGGGTTCGCCCTCGTACTCGCGCCGTTCGCGCTGGGCTTGCCCGGAAAGGCGGCGGCGGGCGAGCGGATGATGAACGGCTTCCAGCCGATCATGCAACCTGATCGGGTCAAGACGACCGCGTACTACTACAACGATGTCTTCGTGCCGCTCGGCAAGGTCACGCCGATGCTGAGCGCACAAACGCTCGCGAAGTTCGCCGGCTACATGAAGGGCTTCAGCGGCACCCAGGCCGATGCTGTGAACATGGCTCCGATCCTCGCCCAGGCGTTGAACGTCTCACCCGCGCAGGCACAAGCGATGATGGCGACGCAACTGCCCTCGATGGCGGCAATGCTGCAGAATCTGCCCGCGATGCAACGCGACTTCAACAGCATGGTCGGGACGATGCAGCAGAACGTCGGCGTCTTCCAGCAGGTCCCGGCGGGACTCGCCCACTACAAGCCGCTCGTCACGACGATGCAGGCGAACGTCGACAACTACAAGCAGATCAATAGCCTGCCCGACTTCCGACTGTTCAGTGTCTTCTTCATCGTCCCCGGCCTCCTGCTCGTTCTGATCGCGGGCTACGGCCTGTTCTGGAGCAGGATCCGAAGCTGGTTCGCGGTTCACCACCACGCCCGCCCCACACACGCATAAGCCGAATCGGAGGTCCGTAGGCCGCTACGCCGCGGCGCATTCAGGATGCGCGCGCCGCCGCGATCACGGCTCGCACGTAGCGAGAGATCGCTGCCGCGCTCGGCGTTCCGGCCGGTAGCTCTGCGGCGAAGGCGGTGGTTCCGGGGAAGGCCTGGTTTTCCCAGGTGACAGACGTACCGGCCAGTCGGGGCATCGGGTGGTAGGGAAGCCCCGACACTCGTGCAAAGACCTTCTCGATGCGGTGGTTGCCGCCCGCGGCCCAGACCAGGTCGAGGTGCTGATGGAACCAGATCGTCAGACGCGGGTGGATCTGAAGGATCAGCCGGCGGGCGAGCCGCGACTCACGCTCGGACAGCGGGCCCGGCCCGGAGGCGTAGAAGCCGCTCATCGGATGCCAGCCGACGGGGAAGTTGCGGTTCAGGTCGACTCCGTGCGCGTTGTGGCGCGTGTCGGCAGCGACGCCGTCGGGGTTAAGGTCGGGGACGATCCAGAGATCGAGATCGCGCGGGTGCAGGCGTTCGAGCACCCGCGCCACCGGGATCCCGCCTTGCTCGTTTCCGTGGATCGAGCCGACCACGAGGACTACCGGTCCCGATGGGTTGCCCACCTCGGTGGCCGTGATCGGACGTCCTTGCCACGAGCGGCCGAGGACGATGGTACGGGCCGATGCCGACACGGGGAGTCCGCACCAGAGGACGGCTGCCACGGCTGCAGCAAAGACGAAGAGCGTCGGGCGTTTGAGCTTCATCTCAGAGAATGTTGAGAGCGCGCGAGGCGACGATGAGCAGCGTCAGGAGCGAGATCCCTGCTCGGGCTCGGGCCAGCATCAGGAGCTTGGCAAGGCTCGTGAGAGGCATCGTATCGGTCGGGCTGAAAGCGGCGTTCGTGAAGGAGATGCAGAAATAGTCGACGAAGCCGGGCTAGCTAGTGGCCCGACGCGTGCGATTCCTGCATCACGCCCGAACGTAATGATCGGTCCGGACGACCCACCGTCACGACACCAGATCGGACCGTGCGCGCAACTCCAGGTGTCGAGCCTCCTGCCCGACCGAGCGCGCAGGATGGTCGTCAAGCCGAAACAAGCCCTCGCGCGGAAGGCCGCCGGAGGAGGGCACGGAGATCAGACCAGGAGGAGACGAGCGCCAGAGCGACGACGCCGCCGGCGACATCCGCCAGCCCCGTGGCCACCTGCATGCCGACACCGAACCCGATGACCGCGCTTGCGCCAACCGTCCCCCCGAGAGCAAGCGCGAGCGCTGCCTGTTGGGTCCCGGCGCTACCCGGCGACAGCGGCACGAGGCCCGCAAGGTTCTGCGCTGCGACGACGAGGAGAACGACCCACAGACCGCCTCCGAGATGAAACGCCAGGAGGAAGCAGTAGACAGCCGCGAATCGGAGCGTCCACGCGAGGGCCTTCCAGGCGATCACGCCCCGTAGGAGGTGACCGGGCGAACGCACGATCGACATTCCACGGGCGACCGCCACGCCGGTCCGCGCCAGGCGACGCCGAAAGCGGAATCCGACGATCCCGACCGCCAGCAAGCCCAGGCCAACGATCACCGGTGCGAGCGGATGGGCGCGAGCAAACGTCGCCGGCGTTCCGATGTGCCCGACGGACCGGCCCGAGAGCAGCACCGCCAGGATCACGACGAGCCCGAAGAGCATCTCGATCGCTGTTGCGAGCGCGATCGTCCCCGCAACCGTCGCCACGGTCGAGCCCGTAAGTCGACGACGCACGATCCCCAACTTCAGGGCCTCTCCGACCCGAGCCGGGAGGACGGCATTGGCACCGGTCGCCCCTGCAAAGGCGCCGAGCGTCGTCCGGAACGCCAGCCGACCATTCGGGTGAGCGTGGCGCACGATGCCGTGCCACGCGCGCGCCTCGGCGGCTACTTTGCCGAGATGCAAGCCGATCGCGAGAGCGAGCAAGCCAAGCGATGCGCCCGCCACGGTACGGAATGCACCTGTGGCGGTAGCGAGTATCACGTACACACCCTCAACGATGGGCCTACGGGCCTGAACCCCGCCTGAATGCCCGTTCAGACCGCTTCGGGTCGAATCGACCGGGACTCCGCGTTCACTCCCCGTGTCGGTACGGCTCCGACCACGAACGAGGCGGCCACCGGCAGCTCACGGAAAGCCCGCGTCGGTCTCCTGACCGGGCCACTAACGCACGAGCCACGGCGGATCGAAATGCGCGCACAGTCACGGAAGGCAAGGCTCATGCCGGCTGCGCCGTGAGGACGCCTCCCTGCAAGGTGGTGCCCTCGCCCGCCTGCCAGCGCGCAGTCACTCTGCGCCCGGCCCCGTTCGGCATGCGACAGCGCGAATCGAAGCCGAGGCCGTCGGGGTGAATCCGGGTCACCTTGCCCCGGCAGGTTGCGCCGCTCGGTAGGTACTCCATCTGGAACGAGGTGGCAAGGAGCGTCGAGGGCGCAATGAGCAAGTCGGCCCGCACGAGCACGCGCTGGCGACCGCTGCCGCTTCCGGCGAGCGAGATGATGCCGCGGGTGACGCCGTTCTGGCGCACCACCTGCCCGTCGAGTCGATCCGTGAAACCTGCTGCATTCCAGGGCCTCCGGTGCGTGACACCAACGTCCGCGAGCGTGAACGAGGGCACGGCTGCTGCGAGCGCGACGGCGACGACCGCTCCGGTCAGGCGGGCCGTGAAAGGGCTGCCGCCGCGGGCCACGAGAATACGCCAGGCGGTGAGTCCCGCCACGGCCCCGACGGCGACGATCTCGATTGCGAGCAGCCACGGCGTCCGGCGGTCGGTACCGGCGCCGACAGCGTGCACGGTCGCACCAGCCCACACCGCGAAGTTGAGGTAGTGGACACGCCGCCAGGTGCGATGCGGGATCTGCGCGCGGATCCGGTTTGTGACCGCGATCGCGATCAGGAGTTCCGTCGCGATGATGCCGGTGCCGACCCATAGGGGACGGTAGGTGGAGACGAACGGGACGACGAGTGAGAGCGGCGAGAAGGGGAGGTACGCGTCGATCGCGATCGTTGCGACGTGGATCGCGATGAATGTTCCGGTGACGAGCCCGCCGAAGCGGTGCACGTCCTCGACCGCGAAGCGTGGCCAACGCGGCAGGTTCCGCTTGCTCGAGAGGGAGAGGCCGACGATGACGACGGCGGAGAGCAGCACGTAGGCGACGATCCCACCTGCCCGCGCGGCGTACCAGTCGATCGGATTGGCCGTCAAGTGCATACGGGCTCCGCAGCCGTCGCCCAGGAGGCGTTCGAGACGGCGGAGCCGTCGGGTGCCAGGAAGCGGCCGGGAATCCGGCGTTCGTCGAGCCAGGAGGGCCCGTCCTCGCCGAGCAGGAAGGCGGCCTTGGCGGCCACGTCGGCCCCGACGCAGGTTGCGGCGCACGCGGTGACCTGCTCCCACTTGGACGCCGAGGGACGTCCCGTCCGAGGTTCGATCAGGTGGTGCTGCAGGCCGCCGGCCCGCTTCCAGTGACGGGTGGTGGTGCCGCTCGTGGCTAGGGCACCGCGGCGCAGCCGCACTGCGGTTCCGTCCGGCAATGCGACGTCGAGGTCCCCACGCGCCCTCAGATCGCCTCCTGCCGAGACGAAGCCCGGCCCGGGGAGCAGGGCGACCGCCTCGTCAACGGTCATGGACTTGACGACCCCGTTGAGATCGAGCGCCACCCCGGGCGGGCGCAGCAGGGCGCGGCCCGCGAGCAGGATCGACCGCCACCTGCCCGGAACCGGATCGCCGGGCGGCCGAAGATCGGCCGTGAGAGCTCCGATGTCGGCGTCGTAGCCGGCTGCCTCGAGTGCCTTGAGCAGTGTGGGATCGACGAGGCCGTCGGTTTGCTCGGCAGCGGCGAGCGCCGTCGACACGGCACGAGCGAAGACGTCGGACACCATCACCGCCGCATGCGGACTCGCGTTCACGGCCGCGAGTTCGCTATCGGGGAGGAACCGGCTGAACGTCCGCTCGCGCTCCTGGAAGAGAGAGACGATCGTGTCGAGTTGCGACCGGGTAGCGCCGGCCACGACGACGGTGCACCCCATCGCGCGGAAGGACGTGGTGCCGTTCACGAAGTCGCTGTTGCCGCTCCTGGCGGCGCCTCGGGGGGCGCGACGAGACCTGCCTCGAGGAGGTTTTCTTTCACGACCGCGACGAACCGCGGCGGCGCGACCAGGGGATGAAGCGCCTGCTTTCCGTGACCTGCGTTCGACGCACGCGCGAGCGCGGAGGCGACGACGAACACACCAACGCCCGCCCCGGCGAGCAGGATCTTCGCCCGGTGCGCGCGACGGCGTCCCAGCAGGACACGCGACCGCCCTTCGCGGTCGGTGGCGGCGGAGCGGTTCCGTCGTCGCTTCCCCACTGCCTCATTCTGAGATCTCGCCGCACCGGCGGGGGCAAAGACGAGGTTGCCGTGCGGTTAAGCGTGCGTGGAGATGCCTCCCCGACAGCGCCGGCGCGGCCGTTCAACTCGAGGCATGCGCCGTGCACCCGCGAACTCGTCGCAACGGGTGCCATTTGTACACAAAAGTAAGTCGACACGAACCTGCCTGCAAGATCTCCCAGACCGGTCAGCCGTAGACCTAGTGGACAATGCGGCATGAGACCTGATCACATAGCACGTCCGCGCGATCGTCTCTTAGCGCCACACAGTTTCGACCCCGGAGCAGTCCGGTGTCGCTTCGTTCTGCCGCTGAGCCTCCCGACTGGCAACGATCGAATCCGATCAACAGCTGCCGGCCGGTGGCCACAATCCGACACCGTCCACCGCCACGACGGCCGCAAGCCCTTTCGGGCAGCCGCAAACGGCTTGACGGAGCGGCGCCGGAGTCGAACCGACCGAGCGTGGGGTTACCACACCGCACAGGTTTTGAAGACCCGTCAAGTTGTGGCCGAAAACGGCTTTCTCAAGCTGTTTGCCCGCCGCCCGCGGTCGCGCCGCCACATCAATCGCCACAATCCGGCACCCAAGCTCGCGCCGGATTGTGTCGTCCAGGCAATGTTGTAACCGCGGTCGTCATGCAATGGCGTCGGCTCGCGCTCGCGTGCTAGGTCGGCCGGAGGCCGCGGCGATGGCTTCTCGTCCTCGAGATTGCGTAGGCCGCACCCACGGCCAGGAGCGCGATGAGGAACGCAAGCGCGGCGCCTATCGTTGCGTCACGCCAGTGAAACACCTTCTTTCGCGGCCCTGTCGAGATGCTGGCGTCGGCCAGGATCGCCTTGCGTTGGGCGATGGACGCGTTCGCGTATCTCGTTAACGCGAGCCGCTCTTTCGGGGTGTACCAGGGGCCGGCGAGCGTTTGCGAGTGGCCGCGAGCTGCCGGCTGTGTATCGCCTGCGAGGAAGTTCTGCTTTTCGGGGAACGACATCGCGCTGTAGGCCTTTAGCTGATGCAACTCCGCAGCGGTGTACCAGGGGCCGGCCGGCGGGTGGGACGGGAGAGGTGTCGTCGCGTGAGCGGCTTGCGCGATCGCGAGGATCGCGCCCGCAACGGCGACCACGAGAACGCGAGAATAGAGGCGGTGGGTCATTGCTTTTGCTCCTTTCGTCTAGAGGTTCTACGAGGCTAGGACGGTGCTCGGCGCATGAAAACCGGGGTGGCCGCGGACCTGGCAGCGGCTGGCACGCGATCTCGGACGGAATCGGTGCGGCTGTCCACGATGCGGGCTCCCGCCCTGTTTGCAACGATCGAGTCGTGCGTCGCAGGCTGCTGATCGTCGATGACCATGCGGGCTTCCGGGAGGCGGCTGCGGCGCTGCTCGGTGCCGAGGGATTCGACGTCGTCGGGGGCGCGAGCGACGCGGGCTCTGCGATCCGGCAGGTTGCGCGGCTCCGGCCGGACGTCGTTCTGCTGGACGTTCAGCTGCCAGGGTTCGACGGCATCTCGCTCGCCTGGTTGCTCTCGCGGGAGCCGGATCCACCTGACGTGGTCCTGATCTCGAGCCGAGACGCGAGCGCGTACGGCGATCGGCTGGGGTTGGCACAGGCGCGTGGATTTCTGCCGAAGAGCGGGCTGTCGGGCGCTGCGCTCGCCGCCCTCGTGTGTTGAGTACGAAGGCGCCGGTGGTGGCCCGGTTGGGGCTGTTCTCGGCCGGGCTCGCACTTGGCCTGGTCGCGGAGCGGGCGAGCTATTCCTGGGAGGACACGTCGGCCTGGATTCCCGATCTCGCAGCCGGGCTGAGCCTGATCGCTTGCGGGCTCGCGGCGACGTCGAGGCGACCCGAGAGCCGCTCCGGGCTCCTGATGACTACGACCGGCTTCCTCTGGTTCGCCGGTAACTTCTCGGGCTCGAATGTCACGTGGCTGGCCTGGCTCTCAGCTCACGCGCTGTATCTCTACCGAGGCCCTCTCGTCCACCTGGTTCTCTCGTATCCACGCGGCCGCGCCTCCCGCCCACTCGACCGCATAGCAGTCGGCATCGGCTATGCGGCGGCGTCCGTTGTCGCGGTCTGGCGTAGCCCAGGGGCAACGATCGCGATCTCCGCCGGGCTCGCTGCATCGCGGCGGCTGCCTTCTGGGGCGATCGGATGGGAGCGGCGTAAGCGACTCGCCGCGCTGCAAGCAACCGTACTTGTCTCGCTCGTCTTCGCCGTCAGCGCCGTAGCGCGTCTCGCCGAGCCGGGGCCCCACACCGAGAAGGTAACTTTGCTCATCGTCCAGGTATCGCTGTGTGTGCTCGCGGTGGCGTTGCTTGCCGGACTGATCGCGCAACCGTGGGCGCAAGCGGGGGTCGCCGACCTCGTCGTCGAGCTCGGCGCGGCCGACTCGGGGACGTTACGTCCTGCCCTCGCGCGGGCGCTCGGCGATCCCACGCTCGAGGTCGGCTACTGGTCGGCGGCCGTCGGTGGCTACCTCGACGAGGCGGGGTGCGAGTTGAAGCTACCCGCGCCTGGATCGAGTCGGTCGGTGACCGTCATCGAAAGCGGCGGGCTTCCCGTGGCGGCCATCGTTCACGACTCCGTCGTTGTCGACGACCCGGCGCTCTCGGAGGCCGTTGCGGTGGTTTCTCACTTGAACGCAGACTATGCCCGGCTGCGAGGCGAGGTGCGTGACCAGATCGCTGACATCGAGGAGTCGAGGCGCCGCCTCTTGCGCACGGGCGACGCCGAACGTCGTCGCCTCGGGCGGCGGCTCCACGACGGCCCCCTCGATCCCTGGCCCGGATTGAGATGCTTCTCGCCGAGGCTCGCGAAGACGCCGGCGCAGAGCGGGAACTGGCGGTGCGGTTGGCACAGGCGGGCGAGCAGCTCGAGCTCACGAAGCTCGAGCTGGAGACACTCGCGCGGGGCCTGCACCCTCGCGCGTTGACGGAGCTCGGCCTGGGAGAGGCGCTCCGATCCGCTCGCCCGCCAGCTCCCGCTCCCCGTCGAGGTGGACGTCGCAGACGATCCGCTCCCCGACGAAACGGCTGTGTCGATCTACTTCGTTTGCGCGGAGGCGCTCACGAACGCGGCGAAGCACGCAGCCGCCTCGGAGATCCGCGTCTCGGTTCGCGTCGGCGACGACCAGGTGCGCGTCGAGATCGTCGACGACGGCGTCGGTGGCGCCGACCCCTCGGTCGGGACCGGACTTCGCGGCCTGGCAGACAGAGTCGAGGCGCTCGGGGGGACGTTGCGCGTCGAGAGCGCGAGCGACTTCGGCACGCGGCTGATCGGAGAGATTCCGATCTCGGTGGGCACGGCGGCTACGGAAGCGCTCGGGTCGGAGGCCCGACCCGCCGCCACGGGGCTCCGGACATGATCCACTGATCGCCCCGATCCATCGGCGGGATCGCGCGGAGATGAAGCGTTCCGTCGGGTTCTTGCGCGTAGGCAAACCGCATCACGTCGCCTCCGTAGTCGAAGTCCACTTCTCCAGCGGTGACGCGGTAGTTGCCGACGGTGGCGGGGCTGTCGCTGTTCGACGTCCAATGTCCGTCGCGAAGAACTGTGGTTATCACGAGCGGTAGCCCCTTCAGAGCGGACGTTGCCAGTCCGAAGGCCTGCCCGCGGGCCGCCGTGAGAAGCTCGTGGTAGGTGCCGTTGAAAACGCCCGGCGAAAGAGGGTGGCTCGTAACCGGTGACCTGTGCCTGAGGCAGGACGACGGGACGACCACGGCCCGAGGTGGCGGTAGCTAGCGACTTCATCGCTCGGATCCGGGCCGCGAACGCTCGCGTTTGCTGGTCGACCTCGAGGGTGGCGGCGGCCGGAGCGGCGGCCCTGAGGAGCGCTGCGAACTCCCGTCGCGTCGCCAGTCCGATCCGTCCCGACGCGACGACAGAACTGGCGTGCGAGAACACCTTCGAAACCGAGCGCCGCGTCGACGGGAAAGTCCGCCGCGTGATGCAATGTCCTCGCTGCAGCGAGTCCGCACAATCCGACGCTGAACGGTGTCGAGGCGCTCGAAGACCGGACTGCCGCGAACAGGGTCAGCGTCTTAGGAAAGAAGGTCACGTTCGCCGCGACGATGACTGCCGATCGGGGCGTTCAGAAGCGACACCTCCGTCCCATCGAGCCGCCCAGCGGCGACCTCGCGCGCATACGCGTCGCTCCCGATATGGACGGGCGTAGCGCCCAGCGCCTCGCAAATCGCATCCGACGCGCTGACGGTTGGTCGCGAACCCGCGCCCCAGCGAAGTCCGGCAGCGTCACGAGCGGTCGTGCTGATCCCCGCCGGGTGGCGGAGCAGACCGGGCACTAGCGCGAGCCCGACGAACCCGTGGCTGCTTGAGGCCCTCGAGCATCTGCGCGGCGACCGGGCTCCTCACGACCCTCTGGAGGAGCGGATAGCTCGTGATGAGGAACGGCAGCTGAAGAGCTCGAAAGCTCCCGACGCCGAGGCTCGTCCCAAGCGCGTGCGCCGATCCAGCCGAGATCGAAATCACCCTTGCGCACGAGCGCCGCGGTACGTGCATCGACGTCGGGCGCAGCTGTCCCCGGCCGCCGCGAACGCTCACCGCGACCTTCAGCTTGCCGCCCGAGAGCTTCTCGACCTGCTCCGCGAAGTACCGAACGTGCTGCGATTCGGGCTGCCCGGGGAGTCGCCCGAGGCAAGTCGCAGCACCGTCGGGCCTGTCGATCCGCCGGCCTTGTCCGCGGCTCGCTTGGAGCACGTCGCCGCAGGCCGCGACGACAACCGCCAGCGACAGGACCGGAAGTACGCGCACTGCCACGTAACGAGCGGACGTGGAGACGATCGAATCGCACCTCACCACCCACGCTAAGAGACCTGCCGCCGACTCCGCATCGTAGCCCGCCGCAGGATTTGTGTCTGCCGGGTTGGGGCTGGCCACGCTATCCGCGCCCTCGGGGATGTCACAATCGCGATGTGGCGAGGCAGGCCTCTGCCGGGAACAGACGATTGTGGTCGATCACCGCTGCGGCCACGCTCGCATACGCAGTCGCGGCGATCCTCGTCACCCATGGCAGGGCGCCGATCACGAGCTACGCCGGCGCATCCGGTGCAGCCCGATTCCTCGACCTCGCAGCAGGGATCGGCCTGCTGGCCGCCGGGCTCCTGGCGTTGCACGAGCCGTCACGCGTCCGGTGCGGCGCACTCACGTTGTTTTCTGGGATCCTGTGGTTCGGGCCGGACTGGGAAGGGTGGGCCGGTGGGCCGGAGCTCGTACGGAGCACCGGCGCTCTCGCGCCGCCGCTGCTGCTGGCGCTGATGGTCCACCTCATTCTCTCGTTCCCCGACGGCAGGCTGCGCGCGAGATACGAGCGCGTCGTCGTGATCGCTGTCTATGCGGTATCCGCAGCTGCAGCGGCCTCCCGCGCACTCGTACGAGACCCGTTTCTGGATCCGTACTGCTGGCGAGACTGTCTCGGCAACTCGTTCCTCGTCCACGCCTCGCCGGGAATCGCGTCGACCATCGACGACCTCTGGCAGGACGCCGCTTTCCTGATCGCAGCGACGCTCATCGTCTATTGCGCTGCTCGGATCTTGACGGCAAGCCGGGCCGCACTCGGGCAGTGCTGGCCCGGCCTCGCGTCCGGTGTCATCCTCGGGGCGGCGACTGCAATCTATCCGCCGCACTCCGGGCCGATCCGCTGGGGCAGCCACAGCGCGACGTGTTCAGCGCGATCTTCAAGGCGCTAGCGCTCTCGGCGATAACCGTCGCTATCGCCGTCGCTGGAGTGCCGTCCAGGCCCGGCGTCGGCGCGAGATCGTCAGGCGCCTCGCGTTCGAACTCTCGACCGCGCCACAGCCGGGCGGACTCGAGAACGCCCTCGCAACCGCAGTCGGCGATCCGTCGCTCCGCGTCCTCTACCGACTCAGCGACTCCGCCCGGATGGTCGACCACCGCGGCATGGAGACCGGAATTCCCCCAGCGACGAAGACCACGCTGTGACGCCCATGACCCGCGCCGGAGAGATGATCGCCGCCGCGATTCACGACCCGGAGATCGACGGAGCCGGTCTCGCACGCCAGATCGGGCCCGCTGCACGCCTCGCAATCGAAAACGAGCGCCTTCACGCCGAGGTGCTCGCCCGACTGAGGCGCTTCAGGCGTCACGCGGCTCGGATCACCGCCACAGCCGACAGAGAGCGTCGACGCCTCGAACGCAACCTCCACGACGGTGCCCAACAGCGGATGCTCGCCCTCTCGTACCACCTCCGCCTCGCGCGTGCCGAGCCGCCGACGAAAGCCGCCCGGTAAGGCCCTCACAAATCGCCTCGGACTCCGGCATCGACGACGCTGACACAGCCCTCGATGCTGCTCCGCCAGCTTGCCGAGGGCATCTACCCCGCGATTCTCACCGAAGCGGGGCTCGGCCGGCGCTGACGTCGCTAGCGGAGAGGGCCCAGATCGCGGTCGAGCTAGAGCAGATTCCGCTCGAACGATTTCCCGACACGGTGGAAGCGACCGCATACGTAACAGTCGCCGAGGCGGTCGACGACGCCGCCGTGCGCGGAGCGACGTTCATCGCCGGTCTCGATCCTGCTTCGACCGCGATGCGATCACGATCAGCACGAGAGACGACGGCCGAGACCGCGCTTCACCGCTCACGCACCTCACCGACCGGGTCGGTGCGATCGGAGGCGCGATCAACGCGCCGCGCGCAGACCCTGGAGGCGAGGATCCCGTGCGCGTAGTCGTGGCAGACGACGACCTCCTGACCGCGACAGGGCATCATCCGCCTCCTCGAGCAGGCGGACGTCGAGGTCGTCGGCCAGGCCGGAAACGCCGACGACCTGCTGCGCCGGGTCGAGCTGACTCGCCCAGACGGGGTGATCGTCGACATCAAGATGCCGCCGACACACACGGACGAGGGCCTCACCGCCGCGAGAACGATCCGAGACGAGCTACCCCGAGACGGGCGTGCTCGTGCTGTCCCAGTACATCGAGCCGAGCTATGCGCTACGGCTCCTCGAGGACCACCCCGAGGGCGTCGGGTACCTGCTCAAGGACCGCGTCTTCGACCCGATCAACCTCCTCGACGCGCTACGCCGCCTCGCAGACGGCGAGACCGTCGTCGACCCGACGATCGTCTCACGGCTCCTCGGCCGCCGCCGCCGCGTCGACCCCCTGGACGACCTGACCGACCGCGAGCGCGAGGTGCTCGCCCTGATCGCCGAAGGCCTCTCGAACCAGGCGATCGCCGCACGACTGTTCGTCGCCGAGCGCACCGTCGAGGCCCACGTAACGCAGATCTTCCTCAAGCTCGGCCTGCCCTCGAACTCCGAATCACACCGCCGCGTCCTAGCCGTGCTCACGTACCTGCGAGCACGCTGAACCCTATGCCGCTCTGCTGACTGGCGCGTGCGGATTCTGCCGGCTCTCGTTCTTGTTCCCATCCATACTCTCGCCGTACGCGCACCCACCTCGTTGCAGCGATTGCGCTCACGCCTGCGGATTCCGAGTCCCTGTGTGACTTCGGTCGGCGATTACGCGGGGAACTTGAGAGTGGTCAGGAGCGAGTCGGCTTGGGTGAGGAAGTCGGGGAACTGGTCGGCCGGGAGTTTGGCGTTCTCGATGTAGATGACCACTGTTTTGCCTCGCACGTTGAGGGCGATGATCCGGAAGACCTCTCCTTTTTGCATTCCGTAGTTGTCGGGGGACCACTTCGCTACTGAGCTCTTGGGGCTGTAGGGGATGAAGACGTGCTCGTTGCCGATGATCGTGCCGTCGAACTGAACGCCTGAGTAGCCGCCGAGTTTGACGGGTGAGGCTGCCTGGTAGGTGGCTCCTCGTCCGCGCGTTCGTAGGCCTGCGACGAGTGCGGTGACGGAGGGCGTCGGGTTGCTGTAGGGGGTCATGATCGTGATAGCGCCCTGGGCGGGGTTGGTGTCGTGTCGTTCGAAGGTGACCCAGCCGTAGTACGGCGCGACGGTGGTCTTCTTGTGTTGGAACGAGGAGTCTGCTTTCCACTGGGCTCCGCCCCAGGTTCCGTCTGGGATTGTGATCCGGATCGGGAGTGGGAAGTCGCTCGCTTTGTATGTGGCTCCGGGAGCGAGGTTCGCTACGTGCCCGGCGGGGGTCAGGAACGGGTTTCTGAACAGTTCGTGGGGAGTGGCGGTCGCGCCGGCTGTGACCGCTGCGACCAGCACAGCGATGAACAAGGAAGCGAGCACCGACTTCTTCATGACAATCTCCTTTCTACGAGCGTGGCTGGGAAACACCGAACCTGGGTTGGGCCTACGACGATGTTCTCGCGGAAGTTGTCGCTCACGGCGGCGAGGAGTCCCGCCACACCGGCGAGAAGTAAGCGCAGTCTTCGGTTGGCTCGATTGGATGCGTTGCGGCTCGCGTCGAGGAACTCGCGCTCGAGGCGATTCAAGCCACCCCGCTCCTGGTTGGTGCCGGTCCAGTCGAGTGCTGCCGCGAGGCGCACGCCACGGTACAGCTCCCCCGCATCCCGACCTGAGGTCTCCCACTCGGCTGCCGCTTGGGCCAGGTGGGCGCCGAGTTGGCGGCCCTGCGCGTCCTCCTCGATCCAGGCCCGTAGACGCGGCCACTGCTCGAGCAGTGCTTCGTGGATGAGCTCGACGGTGCCGTCGTCTGCGACGACCAACCGGTTATCGATCAGGATGGCGAGGACGTGGGCGACACCATCGTCATCGGCGTCGAGTTCGACCAAACGCACGCGCCGCCGCGTGACGGCCTGATCGGTGCCGGCGACGAGCCGGAGCAGGATCCGCTTGGCGGTTTCGCGCTCGTCGCTTCCGAGCGACCGGTAAGCCGCTTCGGCGTTGCGGCCGACCACGCCGCGAACACCACCGCTGTGCTCGTATCCGGCCAGGGTGAGGGTGTCGCTGGCTCGCTCGCGCCAGAGTTCGAGGAGTGCGGTCGACAGCAGCGGCAGGCAGCCGATCTCTCCGGCCAGCTCATCGACGAGCGCATCGACAAGCGCAGCTTGACGCACTCCTCGAGTCGACGTTCAGCCTCCGAAACCAGCACGGTCAGATCGGCGCTTGTGATGGTCTCTGGCGGGTCGAGATCGAGCCAAACGACGTTGGTCGTGTCCGCCACATCCTTCTTCGAAAACCCCGCCAGTGGCCGTTGGTGCTTGCGCGCGACAGGACCGAAATAGTCGACTCCCGCCGAGACAAGCTCCTCCGCGGACTCGAACCACAGCGCCTCCCCCATCGCGCCCCGACGCCGCCCCTCAAACGGCGGCGACTGCCCAGCGAGGATGACCTGCAGCGACCGCAGGCCAAGATCACTATCTCCCGTGGGCGCAGACATCGTCACACACACCTATCCGGACAGCATCGACGAAATCACAGAACCGAATCTCCCACCCCCAGTGTGTGGGCGCGAACGGGTCGCGCCGTTCGCCGCAAGATGCCGGGTCGTAGTTAGATCAGGCAAGAGCACGCTCGCGCAGGCGAGTGGGCCTGCTCCGAGACCGTCGCTCGGTGTGGTCTACGCCGACGGTGGCGGCCCAGGTGGGCCGAGGATCTCGATCCCATGCTTCGCGGCGATCGCAGCGACCGCAGCGATGTCGGGTGGACCGTCGGGGGGCGGCGGCAGGGTCCGAGCCTCCGCGGGCTCGCCCACCTCGGCGACGAACCGGTCGAAACCGCCGGGCTCCGTGAACAGCAAGTAGCGAGCCGGGCCGTGCGACCCGACCACGAAGGTGTGCGGGACGTTTCGAGGGCCGAAGGCGAACGATCCCGCTTTCGCCTCGATGACGGCGTCACCGACGTAGAAGGTCATCTCGCCCTCGAGGACGTAGAACGACTCGTCCTCGTCGCGATGGACGTGGTAGGGCGGCCCGCCACCCGCTGGGGTGACGAACTCGAGGAGCGCGCAGCGACCCCGCGTGTCGTCACTTCCCATCTTGACCGTCGCCAGCTGGCCCATGAACCACGTCGCTTCACCGTCGCCCGCGTCGAGCCCAAAGCCGGAGCCGGCCTTCTCGGTCGTGCCCGTCACGAGGCCCTCCTCGGTCGTCGGCACGACCCAACGCCGTGCGCAACGACAGCCTACTCCCTGATCGCCACAAAGACGAGGCCCACGACGGTGTCAACCAAATCTCGCTCATGTGACGGTAAGACTGCG
>CAWATJ010000010.1:0-214850 GCA_963784965.1 uncultured Thermoleophilia bacterium | reverse complement strand
AAGACCCGCTGGGCCACCGGGCCCATGCCGCTCCGTGTGGGAGGCTACCGTGCCCGGGGTAGAGAGAGAGAGAGAGAGAGAAAGGCCGGCTAGATGTCGCGAAACGGGGACATGGCGGTCATGCCGCCGCCAGCCACCCGGCTTGGTCGGCACTTGACTCAAATCAGGCATAAGCACGCTGGCGGAGGCGAGTGTGCCGTGCTCACCGATGCCGGATAGTCAGAGGAGCCTCATTCCCGAACTCTGGCGCAGGCGAGCGGCGTGTGAAGAGGGGTCAGTGGCGCGGGACGATCAAGACCTTGCCCGAGCGGCCGCCGCTCGCCGCCACCGCCACCGCTTCCTTGATCTCGCTGAGGTCGTAGGTGGCGTGAATCGGCGCGTGCAGCTTGCCCTTCGCGATGAGCCTGGCGATCTCGCCGAGGAGCGCAGCACGCTGCCTCTCGGGCGTGCTCCGGAACCAGCTGGCGAGCCAGAAGCCGCGTACGGTCAGGTTTCGGAAGACGAAGGCGTCTGGCTGCACCGTGCAGGGCGCATCGCTCATGCGGCCGTAGTTGACGAGGATCGCATCTCGGCACAGGCAGTCGGCGAGGCGTCCCGTCGCGGTGCCGCCGACCGCATCGATGCCAAGACGGATCTCCGCTCCGCCGGTTGCCTCGGCGACCCGCCTGGCCAGGTGGTCGTCGTCGGTGACGACGATATCCCCACCTGCGGCCTGCACGATCGCGGCCGCATCCTCCCGGCGTACGACGTTGATCGTCCGTTGGCCGCGGTAACGGGCGAGTTGCACCAGGTAAAGGCCGACTGCCGAGTTGGCCGCGTTCTGGATCACCCACTCGTCTGGATCCAACCTCACGAACTCGCTCAACAGCAGCGCCGCCGTGGGCGGGTTGATCGTCATCATCGCCAGCTGTTGCGGGTCCGCCTCGTTCGGCAGCTCCACGAGCTGCGCTGCCTCCGCGACGACGTGCGAGGCCCAGCTGCCGCAGCCGCGCGGCAACAACACCAATTGGCCAACCTCTGGCCCCTGGGTGTCCGGACCGAGGTCGGCAACCCGTCCGACTCCTTCCCGGCCTCCGATCGCGGGCAACGGCGGCAAGTCGGCGTAGTCGCCGGTGAGGGTCAGCACATCCGACGGATTGATGGGCGCTGCGATCACCTCGAGCAGCGCCTGGCCGGCAGCCGGCTGCGGCGTATCGAGCTCCACCGCGTGAATCACGTCCTGCGGCACAGGGCCGCGTCGTTCGTATTGAGCCCTGAGCATTGCAGCGCGAGCGAGCCCTTACGCGGCCGGCACGAACTCGGGCGCGACCACTGACTGGCCCCGCGACGTGATGCTGAAACGGATATCCCTTACAGGCCGGTACTCCGGGTCGTTGAGCAAGCTCCAGGCCGACGCGGCGTCCGCGAAGCGGAGCACGACGGTGCTGTTCGGCGGCGCACCCTCGGCGGGCTCCGCGTCGAAGCCAGCCACCAGGACTTCGGCGCCGTACTTCTTCAGGAACGGCCGCAAACCGGGTACGTATTCGGCCCAGTAGCGGTCGACGTCGTCTACCTGCTGCATCAGGACGAGATAGGCAGCCATTCCCCTCCCGCGTTCCGTGTGGACGAGGCCGGACGATAACGCATCGGCCAGGTCCGCGAGCCCACTCGCGCGCAGCGACGACGACGTGTCCCCCGCCAGACGCGTCAACAGCGCGAAGATCACGAATCCAACCACGGCAGTGCACCCGAGGATCAGCGCGGCGGCGCCGACAACCCAGCCGCGACGGATTGCTCGGCGTCTGACGTCATCCTCGGCTCTCGTCATTCAACCTCTATCGCTCGCCGTTCTCGCCACTCGATCCAAGAGACGGTCACGCAACATCTCCGAACCCCTCGCGCAGGCTAGGCTCCTCCCCTCAGCGGCGCTGGAATCAGGACTGACGGATCTTCCAGAACGAGTCCTTGCGGCTGATCTTGTTCTCGGTGTCGAAGGTCCAGAGGTCGCACCCACGCACCTCGATTCGCTCACCGTCGGTCGTCGTGCCAGTCAGCGTCCATTCCGAGACACCGCGATCGCCACACGCAAAGTGTTCGTCATCGCCGTAGTGGACATCGGGGATTCCGGCGAATCGCGCAGCAAGCCCTTCGCGTACTCCGCCCTTTCCCACGAACCGCCTGCCCCATGGATCGGGGCCACGAGGTGACTCGAAGACACATTCGTCGCTGAAGGCGACCATGATTGCTTCGAGGTCGTGGCGGTTGAACGCATCAGCCACCTCTCGCAACAGATCGACCTTCGCCGGATCGTTCATCTCGACCTCCCTTCCCGATCAACCTACCCCCCACCCACCTGAGAGGGACTTGCCGAACGGGCTGTCAAGCAGATACAGCGGGCGGGCCATCGTGAACAAGATCGGCAGCACCTCGTGAGCGAGGACGGTCTCGGCCGCGACCGCCGCACCCGCACGTTCGCGCGCGCCACCCATGGGCTCTCACGGCTCGTCGTCATCGGCAACGACGGCTACATCACCCTCGACGCATCCGCTGGCTCATCAATCTCGGGATCAGCTACCTGCACCTCGACGGCTACGGCACCATCCTCGCCACCACTGAAACCGGCTCAGCGCGTACACAGCCATATGCTGGGCCGGCCGCCGCTACTTGTCGGGCCTCGCCGCGACACCTGAAGGCCCGCCTGAATGGCAGGCGGGCCTTGGTGTGCTAGACGGTCGGTGCCGGAGTGGTCGACACTGCCGTGCTGGTTCCGGTCGCTGCGGGGGGCTCGGTGCTTCCGGTGTCGAGGCGAAACGGCGGGTATGTGTCGGTCATGAGGCCCGCGTAGGCGACGACGCGGAAGACCCAGCGGTTCAGGCCGAGCACGAAGTCGTACAGTGACCTTGGATAGCGTCCGGTGAAGAGCAGGGCGAGTCCGGCAAAAAGCACGAGCAACCCGATCAGGCCGCCGCCGGAGGCGTACAGCCAACTGTGGCCGGATCCCGACCAGGCAGACCAGGCTCCGCCGGTGAAGATCGCGACGATCAGGTACTGCGGGATCGCGAGGAGCCACCATTTGATCAGGACGAGCCCGCGCGAGAGCCGCTCGGGATAGTCGACGTCGAGCCCCGCCGGATACGCCGCGTCATCTGCGAGTGAGAAGGGCGGGTACTTGTCTGTCCCGAGGGCGCTGTAGGAGTAGAAGCCAACGCGCCACGACCAGCGGAGGACGCCGACGTTGAAGCCGAAGATCCCGCGGGGGTAGCGGCCGGTGAAGAGGATCGCGAAGCCCGCGACGACCGTCGAGACCACGAAGCCGATCCAGAGGAAGAAGAGAACGATGAAATGCGGAATGGCGAGCAGCCATTTGAAGAGCCACTGCCAGCGACTCACGTCGGGATCGAGTTCGCCGGTCAGGCGAAGCGGAAAAGCGGCATGCGGGGAGGTCATGTTCCGGTGCTCCTTCGATTCGGGTGATGGTGCAGGTACGCATCAGCCACCGCAAAGCGAAGCGGGCGTCTTCTGCGATCGTCGAGACCAGTCTCGCACCGCTGAGTGCCCCGCGCAGTGCGGCTAGCACCCGTATCGGAGGGGCGCCACGTTGCAGCGGGCCGCCTCGTGTGCTGAACCCTAGGAAAGTCCTTTGACCTCGACGGCGACGTCAGAGGGCAGCGCAGCAAGCCATCGGCGATTCGGGGCCGCTTCGGCCAGGACGGTCGTAATCGCTAGCGAGGTCTCCATTCGTACAGTGAAGCACCTCTGGGAGTCCTCTTCGCCGGATTGGGAATCTTCGCGACCGGCTGCCTGGTTCAGCCATCGCACCGAGCGTCACGGTACTGCTCGTCGGGCGGGTCGACCGGGCTCGGCGCCGCCCTGGTCATGCCGGCCGCCCTGTTGCTGTTTTTGCAGGCCACGCCGCCAGAGGGCAAACCCCGGGCGATCGCGACCTGGACCGGTGGTACCGGCGCCGCCGGCGCACTCGGCCCTCCGCCGCTACCCGCAACAGTGCCGCAGCCATCGTTGGCACTCTGGTCTACCACTCGCCCAACGAAGCGATCGGCGGCCTCGTCCACGTCCAGCCAGACCTACATCCGCTCGGCCCAGTTCGATGCCAGGCAGGGCCTCTTCCAGACACCTACCGACTGGAGACAAGTCAGCCGCGGCGTCTGGGTCTCCGCCGTCTTCACGATCGGCGCACCGCCGCCGTCTTCTGGCTCTTCCTCGAGCGCGACGGCGTCAGCTGACCGGAGCTAGCCGACGAATGCCGCCCAAGGGCAGAGCGGATGCACCAGCCTGCGGTGAAGTACGTATCAGCGCAGGTGGAAAAGCACTGTCGGAGACAAGGCACAACACCGACGCCGGGCGCGACGGACGCAGCGACCGTGGGAGGGTCATCGCAGTCAAGCGAAAGGTCAAGTAATGAAGCGCGCCATCCCTGTTTTCGTTGCGGCCGCTCTGGCCGCAGCATTTGCGGCGTCCGCCTTTGCCGCGCCGGCCGTGAGCAACACGCTCGTCATCAGCCACATCGTCAAGGGTTGCCACATCTGGTCGCTCAACGGCGCTAAGCCTGCTGTCAACCAGACTATCCAGCTGCATCCCGGACAGGCGCTGACGATCAAGAACACCGACGTCATGCCCCACCAGCTCATCAAGACAGGCGGCTCAGCGGTCATCATGAAGCTGGTCAAGTCGGGAGCCGCATCCACCGGAACGCTGAAGGCGCCCTACGCGGCCGGGATGATGCCGCACATGTCTTCGGTGTTGCGGGTCTCCTTCCCCAAGGCCGGGACGTACACCCTCAAGACGGCTGCCGGAGAGGACTACACGGACGGTGTCAAGACAGTCGGCGAGGACAACGTGCTCAAGGTCAGGGTGGTCGTCGGGTAGCTGGCGCGCTTCCCCGATAGCACCATCCAGCGTGGCGCCGCACCACACGTGCGGCGCCACGTTCAGGTTTTTGCCGTTGCTCGTCGTATAGCAGGTGCGCGAATCGCTCAAGCCCCGCAGCGGACGGGCCGATCTCTTCCCAAGACGAGACGGCACGAACTAGCTGCGGGCAAGCAGCCCGCCATACAGCCGTGGTGCAGATGGCGGCACAGTGCGATCCGCGAGAGCACCCATCGAAGCCTGCGCCTGCTCGAAAGGGAGAGCATGTTCACGTCGGGCGAGCAGGCTCGCACGGCTCCAGAGGTGCTTGAGCGCAAGAGCAGTCGAAGTGGGCTCGACGATGCAATCGTCCGGCTGGCGTCTAGGCCGCCACGATCTGCGCCGGCCGTTCATACTCGCATGGCCGGTCGTTCGCGATCGGGGTCGCGAGACAAACGGAGGAGAACGCGTGGCTCCAGGACTGACTCGTCGCTCGTCGCTCGCCGTTCTCGGGCTCGTCGTCCTGCTGCTGGTTCCGGGCGTGGGCGCATCGAGCCCGCGTGGCAGTAGGGCCGATGCGCAAATCCTCCGGATCGGGACGACGTTCTACGTGGACACGCTGAACCCATTGGTCGGGATCGAGACGAACGACACGACGGCCTACACGATGATCTTCCCGCAGCTCGTCCAGTACGAGCCTGGTCCGAAGATCGCCGGCGACTGGGCGTCGAGTTGGTCGCATAGCAAGAACGGGCTCATCTGGACGTTCCGCCTGCGGAAAGGGAAGTGGTCGGACGGCGTTCCTCTCACTGCGCAGGACGCCGTGTGGACGATCCGCACGGTCATCAAGTACAAGTCGGGTCCCACCTCGTACGTGGCCAGCGCCGTCGAGGGGATAAAGGGAGCGTCGGCCCTGAATCCGCAGACGCTCCAGATCACCTACGAGCGCCCCATTGCGCCCGCGCTCTCGAACCTGGCGCAGTTCTTCATCCTGCCGCAGCACGTCTGGTCGAAGAAGATCGGCAAGAACGGGATCGGGCTGAAGGAGTTCAAGCCGCAAGCAGAGCTCCCTGTGGTCGCCGGCGGCCCCTACACCGTCACGCAGTTCGAGCAGAAGGGCACGACCGCCTTCAAGCCGAACCCCTATTTCTACGGCCCAAAGTCGAAAGCGGCCGGCGTGGCGCTGACCTACTACACGAACGCCACCTCGATGGCGGTCGACATGGAGCACGGCAACCTCGAGTTCATCGACGCGCTGCCGTACGGCGCTGCCAACGCGGTGAAGGGCAAGCAGGGGATCACGGTGACTTTCGGGGCCGGCTCGGAGGTCACGAACCTCGGCTTCAACTCGAACCCGAAAAAGTCGAAGAATCGCGAGCTCTTGAGTCCGCGCCTCAAGGAGGCGTTCGAGTACGCGATTCCACGCCGGCAGATCATCGACGTCGTCTTCAGCGGCCACGCAGCGCCGTGGGCGAACATCTTGTCGCCCGCGTCGAAGGCCGAGGGCTGGCTCAATCCTGCCGTCAAGCCGCTTCCGTACAGCGCCGCCAAGGCCAACACGATCCTCGACTCGCTCGGCTACAAGCGCGGAGCGAACGGGCTTCGGGTCGTCCCGGCCACGAGCGGGAAGCATGCACAGCCCGCGCACGCGATGAGCTACAGCGTGATAGTCCCGAAGGATCTCGACTTCAACGGCGAGCGCCAGTTCGACATCCTGGCCACGGCCTACAAGAAGGTCGGCGTGAAGCTCAAGCTGACGCCCGGCGGTGACGGCGCCCAGGCCTACGAGCTCATCACGGACCCGAACGGCAAATACCTGAAGGCCGACATGTACACGTGGTACTGGCACCCCTACATCGACCCGTCCTTCAACCTCTCTGTCGTCACGAAGGCGGAGTGGTACAACAACAGCGACACGGGCTTCGACGATCCGGTCTATGACAGCTGGTGGAAGAAGCAGAGCTCGCTCGTCGACGTAAGGCGGCGGCAGGCGCTCGTGTGGAAGATGGAGGCGTATCTCGCACAGAAGCGCCCCTACATCCAGCTCGTCGTCGCCGACGCGATCACCGCGCATGCGTCGAGCTGGACGGGGTTCGAGCCGAGCCTCGGAGGGTCCTGCAAGTGCTACTACACCTCTCCGCACCCGTTCTCCTGATCCATGCCGGGCTCGCTCTTCCGCGAGGACGGCGTGTGGCTGCGCTGCCAGCTGCACGCACACACCACGAACTCCGACGGCGAGGCGTCACCGGCCGCTCTCTGTGACCACTACGCGGAGGCGGCCTTCGACGTCCTCGCGATCACCGATCACTGGCACGTGACCGAGGTCGACCACGACCGGATCATCGTCCTCCCCTCGAGCGAGCTCACAGCCCACGCCCCCTCCGCCCAAGGTGAGGCCGAGGCGCTCGCCCTCGGCGTTTCCGAGCTGCCCGAGGTGAGAGAGCCCTTTCCGGACATCGAGGCGTTGGCGGCATGGATCGCCGGGCACGGCGGAGTCCCCTTCCTCTGTCATCCCTACTGGAGTGGCTTGCGGGTCGAGGACGTGCTCGCCGCGCCGTCCCTCGCGGGTCTCGAGATCTGGAACGGCGGCTCGGAGGTGCTGCAGGGTAACGGCCTCTCGACCGTGCACTGGGACGACGTGCTCCAGCAGGGCCGCCTGCTGACGGGAATCGCAACCGACGACTGCCACTCGCCTGGACAGGACAGCGGCTTCGGCTGGACCTGGGTGCTGGCCGAGGAGCGATCTGCGTCGGCCGTTGTGGACGCTCTGCGCCTTGGCCACGCCTACGGCTCCGCAGGGCCGTTGCTTCTCGACGTGGCGGCCACGGAGGAGTCCGTCGTCGTCCGCTGCTCGGCGGCGAGATCCGTACGGCTGCGATCCGGGCCCTGGGACGGCTGCAGCGTCAACGCCGACCCGGCGATGGGCAGCTGGCGCGGCGAGGCCCGCGAACGCGACGCCGCCGGACTCGTCACCGACGCCCAGTTCGAGTACCCGGAGTTCTGGCGGTGGGCCCGGGTCGAGGTCGAGGACGAGCGCGGCCGTCGTGCCTGGAGCAACGCGTTCCTGCTGCCCGGTGAGACGCCGGCCACGGCCTGAGACGAGTGCGCGCGAGCGGGCGCCGCAGCCGCGGAGACGGCGGCGCGGGCGGTCTCGCGGCGTGATATTGCTTCACTGGGGATGGCCGTGACCGTCGCGGCGCGTGGTAGGCGAGGTGGATCCGCGACGTCGCCCGAGGGCTCAGCCGCCTCCTTGCTTGGTGCCCGCCGGCGGGTCGGTTGCGTACAGCTGCGTGAGTCCGTCGACGAGTTGTTGGCGCTCGGTGTCGCTGAGGCGCGCGTTTCCGTGAAAGAGCTTGTACTGGATCGGTGGCATCGAGCCCGAACGCACGGTTTCGATCACGTCGTTGAGCTCGGCCTGTGGCTTGTCCCACTCGGAGAAGTTGAGAGCATTCCGTCCGCCGTCCACATCCGCCTGTGCCAGCCAGGACGCCGGGGCGATTTCCGTCGCCCACCACTGCTTGGTGAGGTTGGAGTGGCAGTCGTAGCAGGCATTCTCGGCCAGCGTCTGCGCCTGTGCACTCGGCCAGACTGCCGCCTTGGTCACGGGAGGGTTCTTCGCATGCCCGTAGGGAATCAGTTGGATGAGCCCGAAGACCACGACAAGCCCGAGCGCTCCCCGCAAGAGCCATCGCTTCCATCGGCGCCGCCCACCCGTGACCGGCTCGGAAGTCCTCTTTCCCGTCCCTGATGTGCTCACATTCTCTCCTTCTTCGTCGGTCAACTCGTCGACCGGGCCGTTGAGCGGAAACGACGGGCGAACCAGGCTATTCGGGGCCTTCCCCTCGTTTGAGTCAAGAAACATCCGGCGGCTCAAACGGGCGTTTCGACAACAGGATCTTAACTGGGCGTTGTCCCACTCTTGGCCGAGCGGCTGCAAAGGTCAGACGGACAAGCTCGTCCTGATCCGAACCTCACGTACAAGGAGTTCTATGAGACGCACCGCCGGACTTTCAATCCTGGCCGCCATAGCGACGGCAATCCTCGTTGCAGGGCCTGCAACCGCGCAGCCGTCGACGACGAGCGTCGTCAAGGTGTCGGCGCTTGCAAGCGGCCTGAAGTACAACACGAAGGTTCTGCGCGCCCACCCCGGCAAGATCAAGCTGGTGTTCACGAACCTCTCCACGATCAAGCACAACGTGCGAATCGAAAGCGGCGAGAACGAACTCGGCGGCACAAAGACGATCGGCAAACAACAGACGGTTGCCTATCTCACTCTCAAGAACGGCACCTACAATTTCTACTGCTCCGTTCCCGGCCACGAGGATGCCGGTATGAAGGGCAAGCTCATCGTCTCGTAGCCGCATCGGCCCCGGGGGTATGGTACCCCGGGGCCTACTCGTCCCCGCCCCTGGCCATGAGGGCGTCACTCTCGTCACTGCTCAGCCGTCACATCCGGACGGCCCCTGCGAAGTTCCGCTGCGAACGGGATGGCTTCGGCATGCGGCTGATGAGCCCGTGAGCGCCCCCCGCGCAACTCCCCACACCGCGGTGCCCATGATCGCGGCGATCGTGGCTGGAGCGGTCGGCGGGATCAACTTGCTGTCCGCCCTGACCCCGAACGCCCGTTGGCGCGGACATCTGCTCCTGCAGGTCGAGCCAATCGGCGCGATGCATATCTTCCACGCTCTTGCTGTGCCTGCGTCGGCGGCGCTCCTCGTCGGCGCCATCTACCTAGGGCGGCGCCGACGGGTCGCATGGCAGTTTGCTTTCGGCATTCTTTGTGCCCTCACGGTGCTCGACCTCGTCAAGGGCCTCGATATCGAGGAGGCCGCTCTGTCGGCTGCGGCCGCCGGCGTGCTCTGGTGGGGACGTGACGCGTTCACCGTTCGCGGCGATCCCGTACGGCTACGGTCGGCGGCCTGGCGCGTACCGGCGCTCGCGGCCGCCACCCTCGCGATCTCCGTCGCCGCCGTCGCGGCGGCCGTGCCCGACTCCGGGCCGTCCGCCTGGCTCCACGAGGCTGTCACCCTGCTCGCCTGGCGGACCGGCCCCCTGCACCTGGGCGACGAGGCACGGCACCTGCCCCTCGCGATCGGCCTGCTCGGCGTCGTCGCGCTCGGCTCCGCGGCCTGGCTCGTGTTCCGGCCGTTGGCGGCGCCTCGCTCCCTGCCGGACGCGGAAGTGCGTCAGGCGGTTGCCGAGCTCGTGCGTCGGCACGGGCACGACACGCTGGCGTTCTTCAAGCTCCGGGGAGACCAGCAGTACCTGTTCTCGACCGATGGGTCGGCCTTCCTCGGCTACCGGGTCGAGGGAGGAGTGATGCTCTGCGCGGGCGACCCTGTGGGCCCCACGGCCTCCGTACCGGCATTGCTCGACGAGGCGGCGGCGTTCGCCAGGGTGCGGGGACTCCGTCTCGCCGCGATCGCGGTCAGCGCCGTCACGGCCCCCGCGTTCGAGGCGCTCGGGCTGAGGCGCCTCTATCTCGGTGACGAGGCGATCGTGGTGACGGATGGGTTCTCGCTCGAGGGTCGTGCGATCCGTAAGGTTCGCCAGTCGGTTACCCGGATCGAGAAGGCGGGGTACACGTTCGCCATCGAGACGCTTGCAGACGTCGGCGACGAGACGCTGGCCGAGCTCGAACGTGTCTCCGATGCCTGGCGTGCGGGCGCCGACGAGCGCGGCTTCACGATGGCGCTCGACCGACTGGGCGGTGCCCAACAGCGCGACACGGTCGTCGCGGTGGCCCGCGACGGCGCCGGTCGCGCACGCGGGTTCCTCCACTTCGTGCCGTCGTACGGCCGCCCCGCGGTATCCCTTTCGTTCATGCGTCGGGACCCCGAGACCCCCAACGGGCTGACGGAGTTCCTCGTCGCTCGCTCGCTCGAGGCGTTCGGCGCGCGCGGCGTCGGTGAGGTGTCGCTCAACTTTGCGGCGTTCGCCCGGTTGCTGACGGAACCCGAGAACATGCTCGAGCGGACGGCGGGGCGCGTGCTGCGCTGGGCCGACGCGTGGTTCCAGATCGAGAGCCTGTACCGGTTCAACGCGAAGTTCGACCCGCGTTGGGAGCCACGCTACGTCCTCTACGAAGGGCGGCTCGGTCTCGCTCGCGCCGGTCTCGCCGCCGCGTGGGCCGAAGGCCAACTACCGAAGCCACTGGCACGTCGATGAACATGGCCGGATCCGCCGAGCATGTTGACGCGCCCAAGGCGGTGCGCCTCGGGGTGGTCGTGCTCGCCGCAATCGCGCTCCTGCTACCGCCCTGGGCGGTGTATCTGGCAGTTGTGCTGCCCGGGGAGCATGTGACGCCGAATTGGGACGTCGTCTGGGTCGGCTTCGATCTCGCCCTCTCCGCGCTCGCCGCGGCGGCGCTGATCGCGCTCCGCCGGCGCTCAGCTTGGACGCCGGTGCTCGCCGGTGCGCTCGCGGCCGCGCTCGTTTGCGATGCGTGGTTCGACGTCATGACGTCGACGGGCGACGAACGCTCGCTCGCCATAGCGCTCGCGGTTCTCGTCGAGCTGCCTGTCGCAGCGATCGCCGCGGTCGTCGGAGTCAGGTCCAGACGGTCGATTCCGAACCGGTGATCGTGGGCATGAAGTGGCCGTCCTGACTGTGTGTTTGCCTTCTTCCGGCGGCCTGCTCCGAGGACGAGCGAGCGTTTGAGCGACCGCGTTGGAGCGCTCAGCATTACTGCAATCGCCGGGGAGGCGTTCTCGACGCTTTCCCCGCGCCGGGCCGAATGACGCCGCAGCTCATCGGCGGGCTCATCCTTGCGCTCGGATCGTCGGCAGCGCTCAACTGGAGCTACCTCGTCCAACACGGGGCGGCGGCCGAACTGCCGCCGCTGAAGCTGCGGCATCCCGTTCGCTCGCTGAGATCGTTGTTCTCCGACCTCACGTGGGTGATCGGGTTCGTCACCGGGATCGGCGGCTGGGTGCTCTACGTCGCCGCCCTGTGGCTCGCGCCGCTCTCGCTCGTGCAGGCGACCTCGGCGGGAGGGATCGGCCTGCTCGCGCTGCTCGTGCAGCGCCGCTCGGGCGAGCGGCTGCCACGACGCGATTGGATCGCCGTCGGCGTTTCCGTGACCGGCCTCGTCCTGCTCGGCATCTCCCTGGCGGGCGGTGCATCTGCGGGCGGTCCACCTTCGTGGTTCCAGATCGGTGCGTGGATGGTGGTTTCTGTCGTCATTGCCGCGTGCGCCGCCGGCCCTGCCGCCCGCCTGCTCGCCGCCGGTGCAGGTCTCGGGATCGCAGCCGGCGTCCTCTACGCGGCCGGCGACGTGGGCACCAAGGCCGCCGTCCAGGGACACATCTGGCTGCTCCTCGTTCCGGCACTGCTTGCCTGCCACGGCCTGGCCTTCGTCGCCTTGCAGCTCGGCTTCCAGCGTGGCGGTGCGCTCGCCACCGCCGGGGTGGCGAGCCTGCTGACGAGCGCATTGCCCATAGCCGCGGGCGTCGCGATATTCCACGAAACGTTGCCGGGCGGCGTCCTCGGCGTCACGCGCGCGCTTGCGTTCGCGCTCGTCGTCGTCGGCGCCACGCTGCTCGCCCGTCATGACGGTGAATGACGACTCTTGCCCGGTCGCCAGATGCCAGGCTCGTGGAGTTCGGCAGGGTAGAAATGATCGGCCGGAGGCGGGGCATGATGAGTCTCCCCGGCTTTCCACGTAGCTGCACCGTCGTCCAATTGCATCTGCGGAGAGCAGGTGCGACCCGGACACGCTTCCCTCGACCGTGTCATTGCCGAGGGCCTCCGGAGCACCGATAGAGGCCCTGTCGGTTCCACGCTATGAAGGGGGCTCCATATGCGGTTGCACCACACCGGAGATCGAGCAAGGCTCGGTCTCGCTACCATCCTCGCGCTCGTCGTCGGCCTCGTCGGCGCCACCAGCGCATCTGCAGCACCGGGCGACAACCTGAGAAACGCGGCCAAGTGCCTGCGAGGTTGGCACACCCTGAGGCCAACCAGCCAGCAGCCGTTCGCCGGTCCGCTCAGCTGTATCGTCTACGCGCTCCGAGGCGGGGCGTTCGTCGTTACTACCCCGCAAACACCGGATCCCGGCTCGGGCGGCCAATAGACCCGCTGCACCCCGAAACTCGTAGGTCGGCTCGATAAACGACGATCTGAGGCCTGGCTTCCGAGCCGGGCCTCAGAGCTGTTCCACGGCCTCGTTCCCTGCGGACCGCTGCCGCGGCCCAGCCTAGGCAGCCGCCGCGGCAGCCCCCCTGTAGGTGTCGCTGCCGAACCCGAGGATGAGCCCGAAGATCGGAGTCAGGAAAGCCAGTCCGATGCCGAATCCCGTGCCGCGTCCGAAGCTCTTGGCCAGGTCGAGGGCGACGATGATCCAGACGATGAAGCCGACGATCGGGATGATCAGGAGAATCACCCACCACCATTCGCGGCCGACGATCTTCATCAGCACGATGATGTTGTAGATGGGGATGATCGACTTCCAGCCCGCCTCGCCCGCCTTGGTGAAGACCATCCACCACGCGGCGATGACGGCGACGATGATCGCCAGATAGAAAAGCCAAGCGATGCCACTCACAGGGTGCCTCTCTGCCGTGGGAACGGACACCGCCACAATGACGGGCAGCACGGACGACGTCCGCGGATGAGGCGGCGGTACGCGATCTCTTACTTCAACTACACCAACCGCGTGACCGAAGCCGTTGGAATCGACGACGAGCCCGAGCGGGGTCCCCGGGGCTTGAATGGGTCGGGGAGCCGTTGACTCTCGCCGCGACCGGCCGTCACCTCGCGCGTGCGCTCTCGACCTACGACGGCTGCTCGCGCCCGGACCGGCGCAGCACCCGCCGGTCGCCGAGCCGGCGCGTGACGCCGTCCTCGTCGAGCCGCTCGAGCAAGAGCTGAGCATCACGGCGACCGACACCCGCGAGGTCACGGAACCGGGCGAGTGCGATCTCGCCGGCCGCCCGGCACTCGGTCAAGACGAGGTCGCGGGCACGACGGTAGGCGTCTGGCGAGACGACGAACCCGTCACCCAGCCGCACGAGCCGGCCTTCGGACTCCAGAAATCGCCCGAGCTCGCCATCGTCCAACTTGACTGTAGCCAGGCCCGCCGCCTCGAGCTCCTGGCCGAGCTTCTCGGCTGCCTCGGCCCGCGCACCGAGCGAAGCCACGACACCGGGAAGATACGCCATCCCTCCGCGCCGTTCGATCGGCAGCAGCGGCAGGATTGCCTGCGCCCAGGGCTCGGCCGGGAGGAGGGCGGCGAGCGGAAGACCGGGATCGAGAGGTGACTCCTCGCGCCTGACGCGAAGCCGCTCGACGACAGCGCTACCCGTCTCGTCGAGCCACTCCTGCGAGAAGATCCAGTCGCCGGCCCGGGGAACGGTACCGAGCCCCTCCTCGAGCTCGGCCGGGGTGAGAAGAGCTCGGGCTGCGAGCGCCTCGATGGTGACGGGAGCTGTCACTGCAGCTGAGATGATCGAGGCAGGGTCTCCGGTCTCGAGGAGCGCAAGCCGCCGAGGCTCGAGCCGGCGCGGGGGAGCCGGATCGAGCACGATGCCGCCACCGAGGGTCGTCTCCCCCCGCAGGACGACGCGATCACCACGCGCTGCGACGACCGGCACCGACAACCGAAGCTGTGCGGTGCGCTCACCGACGCGGGCGACGACCCCTGGGATTCGTGCGGTTCCGTGATGCACGGAGACACGTCGTCCGCGCTCGATCGGGACGAGCTCCTGGAGCTCGACGTCGAGCCGATAGGAGACCGGGAAGGCGCCCGGACTGACGAGTGCGTCTCCACGGTGCAGTGCGCGACGGTCGATGCCCGGCAGGCCGAGCGCGACCCGCTCGCCTGCCGTGGCGCTGGTCACGGCCGTATCGTGCACCTGCACCGTGCGCACCCGAACCTCGCCGCCGCGCGGCGCCACGGTGAGCATGTCGCCCTCGGCGATCGTTCCGGCCCAGAGAGTTCCCGTGACGACGGTCCCGATGCCACGCAGCGTGAAGACGCGATCGACGTACAGGCGGGCAGGCCCACTCGCGTCACGGGCGGGAACGGCGTCTACCGCACGGGCGAGAGCCGCCCGCAGTGCATCGAGGCCTGCTCCGGTCTTCGCACTGACGGCGACGACCTCAGCTCCCGGGACGAGCTCGCGCCCCTCCTCGACCGCTATCTCGAGCGTCTCCTCGTCGACCAGGTCGGACTTCGTCACGGCGACGACGCCTGTGCGAACACCGAGAAGCTGCAGGATCGCAAGGTGTTCGCGGGTCTGGGGACGGGAGCCCTCGGCGGCGTCGATCACCAGCAGGAACAGGTCGATCCCGGTGGCGCCGGCCACCATCGCGCGCACGAAGCGCTCGTGGCCCGGAACGTCTATGAGCGAGAGCCTCCTCCCGTCGGGCAGCTCGAGCGGAGCGTAACCGAGGTCGATCGAGATCCCGCGCCGCTGCTCCTCGGGCAGCCGGTCGGTGTCCTTGCCCGTCAACGCGCGCACGAGCGCCGTCTTGCCGTGGTCGATGTGCCCGGCAGTTCCGACCGTCAAGGCCATCCGGCGTTCTCCCCTCCGTGACTCTGAGCCAACTGCCTGGTTCTCCGTGGGGCAGAGACCACACGCGTAATCGACAGAGTGTGGCTCCGAGCCACTAGCTGCCGGAGCGCGCCGCGGCGACGGCGCGCCCGACCTCGTCGATCTCGCCGTCCGCGAGCGCACGAACGTCGAGCAGCAGCCGGCCGTCACGAACGATCCCGACAACGGGCGGATCGCCGGCACGGAGCGGATCGAACAGCGTCTCCTCGACGGCGCACGCAAAGCTCGGCAGCTCCGCGAGCGGAAGTGCACCGCCGCCGACACGGGCCACCGTCTCCTCGACCTCGCCGCCGACCAGACCGGCCAGGCGTTCGGCCCGTTCACGCACCACGGCAACCGGCTCGGCAAGCATCCGCAGCACCGGGATCTCGCCGCGACCGCGCTCGGGGTCGAGAGCAAGAGCGAGGGTGCCCTCGAGAGCAGCAAGTGTCAGCTTGTCCGCGCGTAGCGCACGTTGCAGGGGGTGCCGGCGCAGGCGCTCGATCAGATCCGCCCGACCCGCGAGGATCCCAGCCTGCGGCCCGCCGAGGAGCTTGTCACCCGAGAAGCACACGAGGTCGGCCCCCGCGGCGAGGCTCGCCGGGGCCGTCGACTCGTCTCCGATCACCGAAAGTGCGCCCGAGCCGAGATCGTCGACGAGAGGCAGCCCTGCCCGTCTCGCCACCTGAGCCAAGTCGGAGAGCTCCGGCTGCTCCGTGAAGCCCACGACGCGGAAGTTGGACTGGTGGACCCGAAGGACGACCGCCGTCTCCGGGCCGATCGCACGCTCGTAGTCGGCGATCCGCGTGCGATTGGTCGTGCCGACCTCGACCAGTCGCGCGCCCGAGCGGGCCAGCACCTCGGGAATCCTGAAACCGTCACCGATCTCGATCAACTCGCCGCGCGAGACGAGCACCTCGCGGCCTTCCGCAAGCGCGGCCAGGGCAAGCAACACGGCCGCAGCATTGTTGTTGACGACGAGCGATGCTTCGGCGCCCGTGACCCCGTGAAGCAGGCCGGCGAGATGATCCTGCCGCGAGCCCCGGGCGCCGGCGTCGAGGTCGTACTCGAGATTCGAGTAGCTACCGCCCACCTCGACGACGCGATCGAGCGCCGAAGGCGCGAGCGGAGCCCGGCCGAGGTTGGTGTGGATCAGCACACCCGTTGCGTTGAGCACGCGCCGTAACGATGGCCTCCCTGCGGCAGCGGCTTCCGCAAGCGTCGCCTCCACGAGGTCGCCTGGATCCCTCCCAGCCCGGATCTCGTCGCGCGCACGCGCGAGCACTGTCCGGGCCGCCGCGAGCGCGAGCGGCCGCGGCGCGTCGGCAAGCCGCGGGTCGGCGAGCACGCGGTCGACCGACGGGAGCATGCGAAGCGTGGGCGCCACGCCTGAAGTGTAGGCGGACGGGGTCCTGGGCTACAGCGCCGGCAGGATCTCGGCGAGCAACGCCGTCAGCCGATTCTGCGCCTTTGCGCCGACGGCGAGCACGTGCTCGGCGTCGATCGGCTCGGGAAGGATGCCCGCCGCCATGTTCGTCACACACGAGACGCCCAGGCACCGGACGCCCATGTGTCGCGCAGCGAGCACCTCGGGTACGGTCGACATCCCGACGAGGTCGCCGCCGAGGGCGCGGATCATCCGGATCTCGGCCGGCGTCTCGAACGCCGGGCCGAGCCAGGCAGCGTACACGCCCTCGGAGAGGCGTTGGCCGAGTCGGCCCGCGGCCTCATGGGCGATCGCCCGCAGCGCAGGGTCGTACGCCGAGGTCATGTCCGGGAAGCGAGGGCCGAGCGCATCGTCGTTCGGTCCCACGAGCGGCGAGGTGCCCTGGAGATTCAGATGATCAGCCACGAGGACGAGGTCTCCCGGCGCGAGGTCCTCGCGAACACCTCCACAGGCGTTCGTCACGACGAGCGCGTCCGCCCCGAGCCGTCCGAGCACCCGCACGCCGAACACGACCCTGTCCGCCGGATGACCCTCGTAGAGGTGGGCACGCCCCTTCATGACGGCGAGCGGTACTCCAGCGACGGTTCCGAGCAGCAGAGTGCCGGCGTGCCCGATCGCCGTCGAGACGGGCCAGCCGGGAATCTCGCCGTACGGGATCTCGACTGCGTCCTCGACCCTGTCTGCGAACCCTCCGAGACCCGACCCGAGCACGACGGCCGCCCGTGGGACGAGAGAGGTCCGCTCCCGGATCGCCGTGAGCGCGTCGTCGATCACGCCGAGCCTTCGACGACGCGGGCGTCGAAGCGCGAGACGACGAAGTCGACCGCCTCGGCCGGCACGTCGGTGACGCGCAACAACTCGAGATCGGCCGGCGACACGAGACCGTCCTCGAGCACTCGGGTGCGGATCCAGTCGAGCATCGGGGCCCAGTATCCGGTGTCGAAGAGCACCACCGGGAAGCTTCCGATCTTCCCGGTCTGGATCAGTGTCAGCGACTCGAAGAGCTCGTCGAGCGTCCCGAAGCCGCCGGGGAAGATCACAAAGCCCTCCGCCGCCTTCACGAACATCACCTTGCGGGCGTAGAAGTGCTTGAACGTCAACGAGAGATCGCAGTATGGGTTGAGCCCCTGCTCGTGCGGGAGCTCGATGTTGAAGCCGACCGACAGCCCGCCGGCCTCCTGACAACCCCGGTTCGCCGCCTCCATCACGCCGGGCCCGCCACCGGTGACGATCGCGAAGTCGGCCCGTGCGAAGAGACCGGCCGTCTCACGGGCCTTGCGGTAGGAAGGCGTCTGCTCGCCGACGCGCGCGGAGCCGAAGATCGAGACGGCTGGCCGGTCGATCTCATCCACCTTCTCGAAGCCGGCGAGAAACTCGGACGCAATCAGCGACACGTCGCTCGCGATGGTCCCGTCGCGGCGGCGGAGCAGCCTGCGATCGAGCTGGCCGTTCTTCACAACCGATCCTGCGGTATGTGTGCCACCACCATCCCGAGCGCGAGCCCCGCGGCGAGAACCACCGAGTAGGCGCCGACGATTCCTGCGAGCCGGCGCGCTTCGGCGGGGCTCGGTCGCCCGCCACCGGCACGGAGGACGCGCCACGAGCGAAGGATGTGACCGCCGTCCAGGATCCCGATCGGGACCAGGTTGACGAGATTGAGGAAGAAGCCGGCGTAGGCGAGAGCACGCAGCAGGTCCGAGCCCACGGCGTTGCCGTAGACGAGGCATGCCAGCGCACCGATTCCGCCCGCTACCGGCCCCGCAACCGAGACGAGCGCGTTCCGCCAGGGGTCGAACGGCTGGCCGCGGAGGGCGACGTAGGCGCCGAGGAACGGGATGAACACGGGCAGCTGCGGGCGCAACCCCTGCCGGCGCGCCTCGACGTAGTGTCCGAGTTCATGGACGAGGATGAGAAGGACGAAGCCGACGGCGAAGCGCCAGCCCCAGATGAGGGCGTAGCCGCCGACGGCGACGAAGATGCCGAGGAACTTCAACGACCCGGCGATCTTCAGCAGCACGGCACCGGCGACGAAGATCGGCGCGAACACGCGCCCCCATCCCTGACGCGGCGGCCGTGGCGGCGGCTCGTCCGGGAGCTCGTCCGGGAACCCGCCGCTCACGATCCCTGTCCGATCCATTCCTCGCCGCCGACGTAGATCTCCTTCTTCCACAGCGGCACCGTGCGCTTGAGCGTGTCGATCGCCTCGGCGCAGGCAGCGAGGGCGTCGCCCCGATGGGGCGCCGACACTGCGATCACGACGCTGGTCTCCCCGATCTCGACGATCCCGACGCGGTGGTGGATCGCGACGGCCGTCAACGAGTGTCGCGCTCGTAGCTCCGCAGCGATTCGCTCCATCTCCCCCTCGGCCATTCCCTCGTACGCCTCGTACTCCAGCCGCACGACTTCACGGCCGCGGGAACGTGCGCGAGTCGTTCCGGTGAACGTGGCGATCGCACCCGCGTCGTCCGAGGCGACCTCTCGCACGGCGTCGTCGAGCGACAGCGGCTCCTCCGAGAGCCGGAACGCTCCCCCCGACACCGGCGGGATCAGCGCAATCTCGTCGCCGTCGAACAGCACGGAGTCGCGCGCGGCGTAGCTCTTGTTGACTGCAAGCAGCAGTCCCGCAGGTTCCGCACCCAGGTCGAGCGCAGCCCAGACGGCTCCGGCCGTCGACCCCGTCGGCAACTCGATCTCGACGGCGCGGGTTCCGGCAAGCTCGCGGAGACCGGCAAACAGGCGGACGGAGACCTTCATCGATCGCAGCGTAGCCGGGGGTTGCAGACTGCGGGCACTGTCATGTTACATCTGTCCCATGGCCACGACGCTCCCCCGGACTAACCTCAACGAGCAGGTCTACGAGACGATCCGCGGACGCGTGCTGCGGCGCCGCCCGGGACCCGGGGCGAAGCTGAGTCTGCACGAGCTCGCGACCGAGCTCGGCGTCTCGCGTAGCCCCGTGCATCATGCTCTGACGCGGCTCGTCTCCGAGGGGCTCCTCTCGGTCAAGGCGCGTCGCGGGTACTACGTCACCCCCGTGACGCCCTCGACCGTCGGCGACGGATACGACGTCCGGCTGGCGCTCGAACTGCACGCAGCCGAGCGGACCGTCGGCGTCGTCGATCCCACGCCACTCGTCCATTTTCGCGTCCTGATGGAAGAGTCGGAGGTAGCAATCTCGCAGGAGGAATGGGACGCCGCGAACGCCGCCTTCCATGAGTTCCAGATCGATCTCGCGGGGAACGAAATGCTCTCCCGCACGTACCGGGGACTCTCGGTGAACCTGATGATGCAGGTGATCCGCGGCGGCAGGCTCGAGGTCGGCGAGTACCTCGCACGTGAGCACCGGGCGATCGTCGAGGCCTTCGAGGCCCGTGATCTGCCTGCAGCCCAGCAGGCGATCCGCACACACATCGAGTCGGGGAAGCGGATCGCGCTCGAAGCGATCGCGCGGGCGGGCGGAGTGCTCTGACCCGCGGCGTGGATCGATCGACCGACAATGCGGCGCTGCCCCGCCGAAGTCGACGTAGGATCGAAAGGTGGCCAGCTCCCCCGACAGGCGGTTGCTCGACTCCGGCATCGAGGTGAAGCCGCTGTACCGGGCCGGGGACGCGCCGCCGCTCGAGCCGGAGCCGCCGGGTGTGTTCCCGTTCACGCGCGGGCCGTACCGGGACATGTATCGCGGCCGGCCGTGGACGATCCGCCAGTACGCGGGGTTTGCGTCGGCGGAGGAGACGAACGAGCGCTATCGCTACCTGCTCGCGAGCGGCCAGACGGGGCTGTCGGTCGCCTTCGACCTGCCGACGCAACTCGGCTACGACTCGGACGATCCGGTGGCGGCGGGCGAGGTCGGCCGAACCGGGGTTGCGATCGACTCGATCGCGGACATGGAGCTGCTGCTGGACGGGATCCCGCTCGACAGCGTGTCGACCTCGATGACGATCAACGCTCCGGCCGCGCTCCTGCTCCTCCTGTACGAGCTCGTGGCCGAGGGTCAGGGCGTGCCGGGCACAGCTCTTCGCGGCACGGTGCAAAACGACATCCTCAAGGAGTACGTCGCGCGCGGCAACTACATCTTCCCGCCGAGACCGTCGATGCGCCTGACGACCGACCTGTTCGCCTATTGCGAGGAACGGATCCCACGCTGGAACACGATCTCGGTTTCTGGCTACCACATCCGAGAGGCGGGCTCGACCGCGGTGCAGGAGCTGGCCTTCACGCTTGCGAACGGGATCGCCTACTGCGAGGCGGCAGTCGCCGTCGGCCTCTCCCCCGACACGTTCGGCGCCCGGGTCTCGTTCTTCTTCAACGCGCACAACGACTTCTTCCAGGAGGTCGCGAAGTTCCGGGCGGCCCGCAGCCTGTGGGCGCAGATCATGCGTGACCGCTTCGGGGCCACGACGGCCGACGCCCAGGCCCTTCGCTTCCACGCCCAGACCGGCGGCTCCACCCTGACCGCGCAACAACCGGAGAACAACATCGTGCGAGTCGCGATCCAGGCGCTCTCGGCCGCCTGCGGCGGGGCGCAATCGCTCCACACCAACAGCTTCGACGAAGCACTTGCACTCCCGAGCGAGCACGCCGCCACGATCGCCCTCCGCACCCAGCAGGTCCTGATGCACGAGGCCGGCACAACCGACACGGCCGACCCGCTCGGCGGCTCGTACTACCTCGAGGCGCTCACCCACGAGCTCGAGCACCAGGCCCGCGAGCTGATCGACCGCGTCGACCAGCTCGGCGGCGCAGTCGCCGCAATCGAGGCAGGCTACGTGCAAGGCGAAATCGAGGAAGCCGCCTACCGCTACCAGGCTGCAGTCGAGACCGGCGAAAAGGTCATCGTCGGCGTCAACCGGTTCACCCAGGAAGCCGACCACAGGATCGAGCTCCACCGCCTCGACCCCGCCGCCGAGCAACGCCAACGGGAACGCACCGCGCGCGTCCGCTCCGAACGCAACCCCGACGAGGCCGCGAGCGCCCTCGCCCTCGTCCACGACGCCGCCACAGGCACCGCCAACCTCTTGCCCCCGATCCGAGAAGCCCTCCGCGCACGCTGCACCATCGGCGAGATCTGCGGCACCCTACGCCGACTCTGGGGCACGTACGACGGCCGGTGAAGATATTGAGACGGGCTCGGCCCAGTAGGCTCATCGCGTGCGCATCCTGCTCGTCTCGCAGATGTATCCAGGGCCTGCTGCTCCCTCTCTGGGCTCGTTCGTCGCCACGCTCGAACACGAGCTCGAGGTTCGCGGCCACGATCTCGCGCGAGCGGTCGTCGACCGTCGCGGCGGGCGCGGGCGCCACACCCGGCTCGCGATCGACGTACTTCGGACGGCACGGCAGTTCCGTCCGGACGTCGTCTACGCGCACTTTCTCGTTCCTGCTGGGCTCCTCGCCGCTCTCGGCGGGCGGGCTCCGCTCGTGGTAACGGCTCACGGGCAGGACGTCGAGAACGCCCGCCGGAGCCGAGCCGTGCGGGCGGCGACGGTCATCACCGTCCGGCGTGCCGATGCCGTCGTTGCGGTGTCGGCATGGCTCCTCGACCGGCTGGTCGAGGTCGTGCCGGAGGTGCTGCCGAAGAGCACCGTGATCGACTGCGGCGTCGATCTCGACCGGTTCTCCCCGGGCGACGTGAAGGAGGCCCGGACGGAGGTCGGCTGGTCACCCGAGGGGACAGGGTTTCTCTGTCTGGGTTCGCTCAGTGAACGCAAGAATGTCATGCGTCTGGCGCGCATATTCGAGCGTCGGGGAGAGGGCGGACTCGCGTTCGTCGGCGACGGGCCACTACGGCCGGCGCTGGAGGGGCGGGCCAGGATTCACGTCGAGGGCCCCGTCGACCACGATCGCGTCGCAAGGTGGATCAGCGCGGCCGACGTCGTCTGCCAACCCAGCATCACCGAGCCGTTCGGACTCTCGACACTCGAGGGGCTCGCTGCGGGTCGGTCGGTCGTTGCGACACGCGTCGGGGGCCCGCCCGAGTTCGTGCCACCGGGTGCCGGCATCCTCGTCGATCCCCTCGACGACGACGCGATCGGTGCCGCACTCGGGGCGGCTGCCCTTCTGCCGCGGCCGAACCTCGCGGCCCGGCGAGCTGCCGAGGCGCACGATGTCAGACGGCAGGCGGAACGGGTGGAGGAGCTTCTGTTGCAAGCCTCTCCAAATCGGCGAGCCTGAGCTCGACGAGGGGGCGGACGGTATCCTCGAGCCCGGCGACCCGGGCGACGTCTAGTGCCGCGAGGTAGCTCTCACGCACCTTCTCGATCGCAACACCCTGCTTGAGCCGGTTGTCACCGGTCACGAGAAGGCGCTGGATCGTCGCGCGGGGATCGTCCGGCGTCGCCATGAGGCGCAGGGTACCGCTGGTACGATCCGGCGGCGATGGTCCCGATCTTTGCAGTCCTCCAGGTCCTGATCTCGGCGGCGCTCGTGACGCTCGTACTGATGCATTCCGGCCGAGAGGCCGGTTTCGGTGGCATGGGATTCACGCCGCAGTCCCAGGGCGGCACCCACATCGTCGAACGCAACCTCACGCGTCTGACCGCGATCGTGGCAGTGCTCTTCTTCGTGAACACCGTAGTCCTGTACCGATTGCTCGCCTAGCGGCTTGATGTGGATTGGGAGTGTGGTTGGTGCCTCTAAAGGCGTAGTGCGGGTACAATCGCGCCGCGCGCTGGTGGCGGAATTGGTAGACGCGCAAGGTTGAGGGCCTTGTGGGCGCAAGCCCGTGGAGGTTCAAGTCCTCTCCAGCGCATGGACGACCACGATGAAACGACCCGGGAGGGTCGTTTCATCGTGGTCGTCCATGCGGGCTTGCCTGCGTGCACGACGAGATGACGCGTTCAGAAACGAATTGACGCCGTCCGGAAGGATCCGTACTCTTCATGACGAACACATGTTCGACATCCCACCTCGGAGGCATCATGCTGACGGCACGGCAACAGGAGATCTGGCAGTTTCTCGTCGAGTACACGGACGGCCACGGCTACCCGCCGACCGTCCGCGAGATCGGCGAGGCGGTCGGCCTCGCCTCTCCATCGACCGTGCACGCTCATCTCGCGAACCTCGAACGCGCAGGTCTCCTCAAGCGCGACCCCTCGAAGCCGCGCGCCCTCGATCTGATCGGCCATCGCGCCGTCACGGCGCCGACCCCGCAACCGGTTGAGGAGGTGCCGCGTCTGCCGCTGCTCGGCCAGATCGCCGCCGGCTCGCCGCTGCTCGCCGACGAGAACATCGAAGACCGGATCGCCGTGCCCGAGCCACTCGGGCGCAGCGCCGACTACCTCCTGACCGTGCGCGGCGATTCGATGATCGAGGCGGGCATCCTCGACGGCGACACGCTCGTCGTCCGCAAGCAGGAGGACGCGTCGAACGGCGATGTTGTCGTGGCACTCGTCGGAGATGACGAGGGAGCGAACGAGGCCACGGTCAAGACGTTCTACCGCGACAGCGGGCGCATCCGGTTGCAGCCGGAGAACAGCGCGCTCGAGCCGATCTACGCCGATCACGTGCAGGTCATGGGCAAGGTCGTGGGGGTGTTCCGGAGCCTGCGATGACCGTGACCGCCCTCGCCCGGACGCTCGACCAGGAGCTGGTCGCCCTCGCTCGCGGAGCGAGCCTCGCTTGCCCCGTGTGCAGCGAGTTCGTGCTGCACGTCCACGGTGCGCACGGCCTCGCGATCGCCTGTCCGGAATGCCGATCGATCCTGGCCGAGGGCCACGAGGTGCCGGAGCTCGCGTTGCCGTCGGTGGCGCAGACGGCCTGATCGAACGAGCGGCTCGAAGGGCGAGCGAAGCGTCGTCTTGCGACGAAGCGCCTGCCCGGTCCGATCCACTGCGGTGTCACGCACAGGCCGGCGTAGCGGCGCACCGGGGGGAGCGCTACCCTCGGTAGCGCAGGCCGGGTGGCCGCGGGCGCCCGCTTCGGCGGCACGCTCGAGGAAAGTCCGGACACCGCAGGGCAGGACGCTGGGGAAACCCCAGACGGCGAAAGCCGATGGACAGTGGCACAGAAAGGAGACCGCCGGAGCCCACGCTCCGGTAAGGGTGAAAGGGTGGGGTAAGAGCCCACCAGCGCCGTGGTGACACGGCGGCTCGCCAAACCCCGTCCGGTGCAAGGCGAAGCAGGTTCCGTTGACGCGGCCCGCCGAGGAACCGGGTACGCCGCTCGAGCCGTCAGGTAACTGCCGGCCAAGAGAGATGGTCACCCACGACAGGATCCGGCTTACAGGCCTGCTACGGAGAAAGCCCTGGAAACGGGGCTTTTTCTATGGGCGTGACGACGAAGGCGAGCTGGGGCCTATCTCATCGCAGGCGGAGACACTCGCCGGAGAAGGCGTCGCGCGAGAGCGAGTGTCTACACGGGCCGCAGCACGACTTCGATCGACGTCCCTTTTCCCGGTGAGGAGCGCAACGAGAAGACACCCTGGATCGAAGCTGCGCGCGACCGCATGTTCTTCATCCCCTGGCCGGCGCCCGGGTCGCCGGTTTCGATTCCCGAGCCGTTGTCCGAGATGCGCACGATCCGACGCCCGCCGCGCTGGTTGATCGTGACCTCGGCATTGCGTGCGCCGGCGTGCCTCCTCGCATTTGCAAGGCCCTCCTGGACGATCCGGAACACCTCGATCTCCTCGTCCGGCGCCAACGTGACGTCCGGGTCGATCTCCACCTCCACGTCGAGCGCACCGTCCGCGACGAGGAAGTCGACGTAGCGCCTCAGTGCCGCGTCGAACGGCGCCGAGCCCGCCGCCGACGAGAGCGCGAGCACCGCGAACTGGGCCTCTTGCTGAGCGGCCGTCGTGGCGAGCTTGAGACGGGGCAGGATCCGGTCGAGCTCGGCCCCGGACTCGAGCATGCTGACCTGCGTCGAGAGGGCGAAGAGGTACTGCGCGAGCCCATCGTGGATGTCGCGGGCGACGCGGGCGCGCTCCTCGGCAACCGCGCGGCCGAACTCGGCCTGGCCGATTGCCCGCCAGACACCGACGAGGAGAACCGCGAACGCGAGGATCCGGAGCAGGTCGCTCTGGAGGACGTAGTCACTCGAGCGGGCGGGAGCAAGCACGTAGTGAAGGTCGGCGAACACGACGAGGGTGAGAGCGAGCGTCAGCCAGCTGTCGAGGTCGCGGCCGTGGCGTCGGTAGCGCAAGCCGAAGCCGATGACTGCGATCAGCGAGAGCGTGGTCAGCAGGCCGTACGCGACGACCACCGCCGGCGAGCGGGTGCCGTCGGGCCCGGCGGTGCCGAGGTCATGCCGAAGGAAGCGTGCATCGAGCCAGATCCCGGCGAGCGAGACGGCAATGAGCACTGCGGTTGCGACGAGAGCTCGTCGCCGCCTGCTGGTCCTCCGGTCGACGAAGGGCGCGATTGCGATCAGCATCGCCCCGAAGAGACTGGCACCGATCGCCGCCCAGCCTTCCACGGGCCCCAGCTCGCCCCCGGAGAGCACGGAGACGACTGCGAAGGCGAACGTCCCGACGCCGATCGCGAGGAATCCGCCTGCGAGAAGCAGGTCCATGCCTCGGCCTTCGACGAGGAACCTGATTGCGGCGAGAATCGCAACGATCGAGGCAACGACTGCGACGGCCGTGTCGAGAGCGATGCGCGCGTTGGGGAGGTCGTAGCCGTCGAGACGGCCCGTCGCTGCCAGGAGCACCGTTCCGAGCGCGAGCAGGCAGACCAGCACGAGCTCGCCGATCAGCCACGGACGGTATCTCTCCGAAGGGCGAGCTTTCACATTCCTCTAATCGGCAGAGGGCCGGCTGCCGATGAGGACTGTATGGCGAGCATCCTGATCGCGGACGATCACCCCCTCACGCGAGAGGCCCTTACGTCTCTGCTGGGACAGCACGGCTTCGACGTCGTCGGGCAGGCGTCCGACGGAGAGGAAGCGATCGAGGAGGCCCGAAGGCTGCGCCCGAGACTCGTGCTCCTCGATCTGACCATGCCCGGCATGGACGGCCTGAGCGCCATCCCACACATTCGCGAGGCCTCGCCCGAGAGCGAGGTCGTCGTGCTCACAGCGTCCGGTACGGACGAGAACCTCCTCGAGGCCATCCGAGCCGGTGCCGCCGGCTACCTCTTGAAGAGCGAGCCGCCGGAGCGCATCGCCCTGTTCCTTCGTGGCGTCGCCCACGGTGAGGCGGCCCTCTCGGGCTCGATCGCCCGCCGCCTGCTCGACCGTGTTCGTGAAGGCGGGCGCATGGGCGGGGTACCGGACGAGGTCGCGCGAAAGCTCTCGGCCCGCGAGGTCGAGGTCCTGCTGCTGCTCGACGAGCATCTCGGCACCGACGAGATCGCGACGCGGCTCTATATCTCCGAGCACACCGTGCGCTCGCACGTGAAGAGCTTGCTCCGCAAGCTCGGCGTCTCGTCTCGCCGTGACGCACTCGAGCGTCTTGCTACAGCGCGGCGCTGACGCGGCACCCGACAAGATCCCTCACTCGGGGGGATGCCGTTCGTCAAAGCCGGGCGATTACGACGTGTCGTCCGAACGCCGATACTGTCACCACGCAGGTTCCTTCAGGAGCTCGCGGGGTGGAACCGCAATGAGACGGCCGGGCCGCACCCCGGCCGTTTCTTCGTCCTGGCAGCCGAGAGCTCTTCGAGCCGGACCGCGCCTTACGACGAGAAACCCTCGAGGGCGGCTTCGACGAGACCGGGAAGAGTCTCCAGGTTGTAGCCGCCCTCGAGCACAGCCGCAACCCGTGGCGCGAGCTGCGTGCAACGGGCGGCCATGTCCCGGAACCCATCCGCGGTGACGGACATGCCGGCCAACGGGTCGTCCACGTGCGCGTCGAACCCGGCCGAGACGATCAGCAGCCCCGGGTCGAACGACCTTACCGCCGGCTCGACGAGGGTTCGAAACGCCTCGGCGTACACGGCGTCGCCTGAAGCGGCGACGAGGGGGATGTTCAGCGTGGTCGCATCGCTGGTGCCCGGGCCACCTGTCCCGGGGTAGAACGGCCACTCGTGGAGCGAAACGAAGAAGATCGAGTCGTCGCCGCGGACGATGGCCTCGGTTCCGTTGCCGTGGTGCACGTCCCAGTCGACGATCGCGACGCGGTCGATGCCGAGCTCGGCCTGAGCATGCCGAGCGGCGATGACGGCATTGCCGAAGATGCAGAAACCCATCGCCCGGTCGGCCAACGCGTGGTGCCCCGGCGGCCGCACGAGGGCGAAGCCTCCCACCTCGACCGCCCGGATGGCACATCCCGCCGCTAGCCGCGCAGCCGCCCAGGTGGTCGGCTGGCCTATCGTGTCGCCGTCGAGCCAGCACTCCTCTGCGAGCGCCGCGATGCGCGCGACGTAGTCGGGGTCATGGGCCCGCTCGATCGAGGCCGGGCTCGCACGTCCACCTTCTAGCTCGGGACTCAACGCCGCGATGAGACGGAGCAGGCGCTCTTCACGCTCGGGGTGATGATGATGGCCTGTCGGATGCAGGTGCGCCATCGCCGGATGACTGACGGGCTCGATGGTCAGGCCTCGCGAAGTCGCGCGGCGAGACGGTCCACCCCGAGCTTCTCGGCAGCTCGAGCTCCGGCAGCCCAGTCCGGCTCGAGGTCGGGCAGATCGGGCAACGGTGCGGCAGGATCGAGGGTCGCGATCCGCCGGAAGACGCGGAGCTGCGCCGCTTCCGCCTCGAATCGACCTGCAGCGATCATCGCGTCCAGATCCGGGTACGTCTGGAGCAGCGACGCAGCGGTCTTCTCGCCAACGCCGCGGGCGCCCGGAATCCTGTCCGAGGGATCGCCGCGAAGCGCGATGAAATCGCACACCTGACACGGCTCGACCCCGTAGCGTCCTCGCACCTCCGCCGGGCCGATCCGCTGCAACTCGGTCACGCCCCGCACCGGTTGCAGGATCGTGACGTCGGGTGCCGCGAGCTGGAACGCGTCTCGATCCGAGGTTGCGACGAGCGTGCTGCCGCCGACCGCCCGCTCGGCAGCGACTGCTGCCGCAAGGAAGTCGTCGGCTTCGTACCCTCCCTCCTTGCCACAAACGATCCCGGTCGAGGAGACGAGAGCCGGAAGGAGCGCGAGCTGTTCGACGATCTCCGCGTCGAATTCCCGCCCCGACTGGTAGGTGGCTAGCAGTCCGTTGCGGTAGGTCGGCACCCCGAGCGTGTCCCACCCGACCACAACGGCCCGCGGGCGCTCGGCCTGCCAGAGACGTAGCAACATCGACATGAAACCGATCAGAGTGTTGGCCGGTCCGCCGTCGTCGCGCCTGAACGACCGTGGCAGCGCATGGAATGCCCGGTGCGCGAACGAGTCGCCGTCGACTGCGAGCAGAGGCCTCACGACAGCGAGGCCTCGAGCTCGGTGATCGCCGACCTGAGCCGGTCGGTCGCAGCCCGAGCGGCGTCGTCGACCGGCATGACCGCAAGGTCGTCGACGGCAATCGGGTCGCCGAAAGCCACCCGGACGGCGCCGAGACGCGTCAGCTCCGATGTGCCGGAGATACCCGCCGGGACGAGCGGGACGCGGGCCTCGAGTGCGATGCGGGCGGCGCCCGACCGCCAGCGTGCCTCGCGCCTCTTCCGCAGGCCCTTCTCGCGGCGGGTGCCCTCCGGGAACATCACGACGACGTGGCCTTCGCGGCAGAGGCGGATCGCAGTGTCCACTGCATCCTGGTCGCGCTGCCCCCGCCGGACCCGAAATGCGCCGCACGCGGTGATGAACGGCCCGAGCGGAAACCAGAACAGCTCCGACTTGGCCATGAAACGGAGGTACCTGTGAGGGAACAGCGCCATCCCGAGCGGCCAGGGGTCGAAGCTCGACCAGTGGTTGGCAGCGAGAACGTAACCGCCGTCGACCGGCAGCCGTTCGACCCCGACCCAGCGCTCTCGGTAGAGGACGCGAAGCACGGGGTAACTGAGCCCGCCGATGACGAGATATGGCCAGCTCGGACGAGGATTCACGGACATCGGCGGTTCCAGTATCCACCGTTCCGGACACTTGCGGTGAGACACAACACCGCTATGGTGACCCGCGCACCCGGCCGTCGGCCGGGGAGGATCCCATCGTCCGACCCGAAAAGGGCACCCGTGGCCGAACGTCGTCTCGTCATCGTCGAGTCTCCCGCCAAGGCGAAAACCATTGCCGGGTATCTCGGCGACGGTTACGTCGTCGAATCCTCGATCGGCCATATACGCGACCTCCCGAACCGCGCCGCAGACATCCCGGCCGCTATGAAGAAGGAACCGTGGGCTCGACTCGGCGTCAATGTCGAAGCCGAGTTTCAACCGTTGTACGTCGTCGATCCCGACAAGAAGAAGAAGGTCGAAGAGCTGAAACGTGAGCTGAAGAGCGCTACCGAGCTCCTGCTCGCGACGGACGAGGACCGCGAGGGAGAGGCGATCGCCTGGCATCTGCTCGAGGTCTTGAAGCCCAAGATTCCCGTCAGGCGCATGGTCTTCCATGAGATCACCCGCGACGCGATCGATCGTGCGCTCGGCGAGACCCGAGAGATCGACGAGCGCCTGGTCGACGCACAGGAGACGCGCAGGATCCTCGACCGGCTGTACGGCTACGAAGTGTCGCCCGTCCTCTGGAAGAAGGTGATGCAGGGCCTCTCGGCAGGTCGCGTCCAGTCGGTCGCGACCCGGCTAGTGGTCGAGCGAGAGCGGGAGCGGATGCTGTTCGTGGAGGCCTCCTATTGGGACATCCTCGGCACGTTCGACCCCGGAGCGTTCGAGGCGAGACTCGCCGCCGTCGACGACCGGCGGGTGGCGCAAGGCCGCGACTTCGGTGACGACGGTCTCCTCAAGTCCGACATCCTGGCGCTCGACGAGAAGGCGGCACGCTCGCTCGCGGCCGCCCTCGCCGGTGCGCCGTTCGTGGTGCGGTCGGTGGAGGAGAAGCCGTACACACGCCGTCCCGCAGCCCCGTTCATGACGTCGACATTGCAACAGGAGGCGAGTAGGAAGCTGCGGTTCTCGTCGCAGACGACGATGCGGGTTGCTCAACGACTCTACGAAAATGGGTACATCACGTACATGCGCACCGACTCGACGACGCTGTCGGAGTCGGCGCTGACCGCGGCGCGCGCACAAGCCGCACAACTGTACGGAGCGGAATCCGTCCCGGCCGCACCGCGTCGCTACGAGCGCAAGGTGAAGAACGCCCAGGAGGCTCACGAGGCCATTCGCCCCGCCGGAGACGCGTTCCGCACTCCTGGCGAGGTGGAACGGGAACTGTCTCGTGACGAGCACGCTCTATACGAGCTCGTCTGGAAACGGACGCTCGCCTCACAGATGGAGGACGCACGCGGGCAGACCGTCTCGCTACGACTGGGTGCGACCGCATCGGACGGGCGCACCGCCGAGTTCGGCGCGTCGGGCACCGTTATCACGTTCAGAGGTTTCCTCGCCGCGTACGAAGAGGGCCGGGACGACGAGTCGAAGAACGGCGACGACGAACGCCGGCTGCCTCCGCTCGAGGTCGGCGAACGGGTCGAGCCCTCGTCACTCGAGCCTGACGGCCATTCCACGTCTCCGCCGGCCCGGTACACCGAAGCCTCGCTCGTGAAAGCGCTCGAGGACAGGGGCATCGGGCGGCCGTCGACGTACGCATCGATCATGGGGACGATTCTCGACCGCGGTTACGTCTTCAAGAAGGGCACCGCTCTGGTCCCGACATTCCTCGCGTTCTCGGTCACAAAGCTGCTCGAGAAGCATTTCGGGCGCCTGGTCGACTACGACTTCACCGCTCGGCTCGAGGACGACCTCGATCGGATCGCGCAGGGCGACGAGAACAGGGTCGACTGGCTGAGCCGGTTCTACCGTGGGACGGACGGCGAGGAAGGACTGCACGCCCTCGTCACCGACCATCTCGACGCAATCGACGCGCGGGATGTGAATTCGATCGAAATCCCCGGCGCGGAAGGGATCGTCTTGCGGGTCGGCCGTTATGGGCCGTATTTGCAACGCGGCGAGGAACGAGCCGGCGTTCCCGACGACATGGCACCGGACGAGCTGACCCGCGAGAAGGCAGAGGAGCTGCTCGCCACGCCGTCGGGTGACCGTGAGCTCGGGGTGGATCCCGTCTCGGGCCGTCAGGTGGTCGCGCGCGCGGGGCGCTACGGCCCGTACGTGAGCGAGGTGCTGGAGGAGGGCTCGGCCGACAAGCCTCGCACCGGCTCGCTGTTCAAGTCGATGTCGCTCGAAACGGTAACGCTCGAGGACGCTCTGCGGCTCCTGTCGCTACCCCGAACATTGAACGCGCCCGACGGCGAGGAGATCCAGGTCGCGAACGGGCGATACGGCCCGTACATCAAGAAGGGCTCCGAGACCCGCTCGCTCGCAGACGAGGAACAACTCTTCACCGTCACGCCCGAGGAGGCGGTCGCGTTGCTCGCCCAGCCGAAGGAGCGGAGGGGACGTGGCCAGGCGAAGCCGCCGCTCAAGGATCTCGGCCCTGACCCGTCGTCCGGAAGGCCTATCGTCGTCAAGGACGGCCGGTTCGGACCGTACGTGACGGACGGTGAGACGAACGCAAGCCTCCGCCGCGGGGACGATGCCGAGAGTTTGACGATGGACAGGGCACTCGAGCTGTTGGCCGAGCGGCGCGCCAAAGGACCCGCACCGAAAAAGACACGTCGCGTCGCCGGCAAGCGCTGACACACGCAGCCGCCCGATGCTCTATCGTCATACATCCGGCGTCGGTTGCGCTCGTGCCGTCGGTCGTGATCCGTTCCCCGGGCTGCTGGAATAACGCTCGCACCGCTCGCGTTGTGAGCTTGTGACAGCCGCGTGGGGGTTACAAGCCTGGAAAAACCGGGCAAACCTGCATAGAGTCAATCAAGATTGTGCACACCGGGGTACGCGAAAGGACTGACACACCCTCTTGACGCAGAACCAGCTGACAGAACTGTTCGAATCCGATCAGATCAAGGGTCTGATCGAGCGCTCCGAGGAGCGCGGCTGGGTGGAGCCGATCGAGCTCGAGGCGTTCGTGCTCGAGCACGAGCTGAACGACGAGGAAGCCGAGCAGGTCACGCGCGAACTCGAAACCATTGGTCTCGAGGTGGGGCAACCGCAGGCCGACGCCGACGCGAAAAAGCAGTTGGCGGACGCCGAGCGGAAGAAGGAAGAGGCGGAAGCCGCCGTTTGGGCGGCCGAGTCGCTGTCGGGCGCTGCGGATTCGCTGCAGCTGTTCCTGGCCGACGTCGGACGCCACAAGCTGTTGACGGCCGCGGACGAGGTAACCCTCGCCAAGCGCATCGAGCGTGGCGACCCCGTGGCGAAGCGCCGCATGATCGAGTCGAACCTACGTCTCGTGGTATCGATCGCGAAGGGGTACCGCGGCCTGGGAGTGCCGTTCCTCGACCTGATCCAGGAGGGGACACTCGGGCTCAACCGGGCGGTCGAGAAGTTCGACTGGCGGCGTGGATTCAAGTTCTCGACCTATGCGACGTGGTGGATCCGACAGTCGGTGCAGCGCGCCGTAGCAAACCACGCACGCACGATCCGGGTACCGGTGCATGTCGTGGAGCGGCAGCAGAAGCTGTCGCGCGCAGCCCGGCGGCTCGAGGTCGAACTCGGGCGCGAGGCGACCAAGCAGGAGCTCGCCGAGGCGACGGGGCTCCCGATCCAGCACGTCGACGAGGCGCTCGGCGCCGCCCACGCGTCCGTCTCGCTGAACCAGACCGTCGGCGCAGACGACGAAGGCGAGCTCGGCGATCTGTTCGCCGATCGTGAGGCGGCCGATCCGTTCGAGGAGGCCGAGGAGTCTTTGCGGCGCCAGGGCGTCAGGCGGGCTCTCGACGCGCTGCCCGAACGGGAACGCCGGATCCTCGAGCTGCGCTTCGGCTTCGAGGGCGAGCCGTGGACGCTCGAGGCGATCGGCCACGAGTTGGATCTGACCCGCGAGCGGGTACGCCAGCTCGAGGGGCAGGCGCTCTCACGGCTGGCGGCGCTGCGCGAACTGGCCTCGCTCGCCGCCTAGGGGCGATCTGCAAGGCCGCCTGGGTGGGGCTCTGCCCGCCCAGCCAGCCTTGACGTCCTTCGGAATAGCCGCAGCTCGACTCCCCCACGATGGGTGATTGTCGCTCGGTTGCGCCGTTTCAGGCTAAAGGCACGCGGTCGCGCGCCGATACAAACGGCCATATGGATGCCGCAGAACGCAAGGAGATCCTGAGTCGCTACCGCGACCACAGCCGCCGTTTCGAGGCAGCTGCGGCGCGGCGAAGCACAAGCCGGTCAGGCGCTGTGATCGCATTCAACCCACCGGCTCTACGCGAACTCGCGCAGGAGCCGACGGCACGCGAGATCGAGGTGCTGCAACTGGTCGCAGACGGCCTCGTGAACCGCGAGATCGGCCAGCGCCTGTTCCTCTCCGAGGAAACGGTGAAGTCTCATGTACGGCATCTGCTCGCGAAGCTTCAAGCACGCAGTAGAGCCCACGCCGTAGCTGTGGGCTATCGGCGTGGGCTCATTGCCTGACGCACTGTGCTGTCGGTGTAGACCGTCTGACCCTGACGTCGCAGCGTCTGAAGGTTCCCCCTATAGAGGGATGCCTGCCAGAGGCGTTGAACTCAGGATCTGACGGCTACCAGTCCTTGACGCCCGCAGACATGAGCGGCGAAAAGGACGACACGAAATGCTTTTCGCATCGACCTACTCCTTGGTTTGAGGACTAACGGCAAATGAATCGTATACCCCATTCGAGGGATAACGCAAGAGCGGTTCTCCGAACTCGGCTCGGCCTCCTTCATCTCTATGTCGCGGCGTTGACGGCGGTCGCATTGGGTACGGCCGGCATCTATGCTGGTGGGTCAACCGATCGGGAACGTCTGGATCGTCTTGATCCTCGCGTCGCAGCCGCCATAGCCGAGCGAGGAAGCGTCCGATTTACGGACACCACGGAACTGTCGATCTCACCCGTCCTGATGCTCTTTGCAGCTGTCTTGTTTGGTCCTTTCAGCCGGCGGACTCGTCGGTGCCGCGTCAGAGCTCGGGGATAGTGAACTGCTCGACCGAGGCTCGCCTGGTAGGTCACCGCGACTGAAGTGGCTGACCTATACGAGCAGTCGATTCCTCGTGGGCGCTGCGACCGGCGGGGTCGCGATGGCGATGCTGTCAATGGGGCCGGAGTCGGGGGGCTAATCCTGGCGACGCTCGTCGGCTCGATCGCCGGTGAGTCACTTGAACTGATCTTCGCGATGGTGACCTCACGGCTACGCGGCAACAAGACCTCCTTCTCGGAACTCTCGCGCCTCTCTTAACAGCGGTATCCGCTCTATGCACCCGTAGTTGCTCTCCTGACGCTGGCGTACACGGAAGTTTCGCCCTGGACTGCTCCTCTCTTCTTCCTCCCGCACTTGCGGCACAGCGGCTGTTCGCGATGTACCTGCAACAGCGCACGCTGGCATCCGAACTTAAGGGGGCGAACCGGTCAAATCTTCAGTTCGCAGAGGCCTTGGTGGCGACCCTCGAGCAGAGCGACCTCTATACAGCTGGCCACTCGAAGGCCGTCGCGATCTACTCGCGAGACATCGCCGAGCGGATGGGATTGCCTCCGGACGCAAGAACGCGCCTATCTTTGCGGCTTGGTGCACGACATTGGAAAGGTCGGACTTCCGGCAAGCCTTCTACTGAAAAACGGGCCACTGACCCTCGAAGAGCGCAGGGAGATGCAACGCCACTCCGAGATAGGGGAAAGCATCCTGGAACGAGTCGAAACATACGCAGACGTAGCCCTCATCGTCCGACACCACCACGAGCGCATCGACGGCGAAGGCTATCCAGATCGCATTCCAGGAGAGTTGATCCCAGCGCTTTCAAAGATCATCGCGGTGGCAGACGCGTATAACGCGATGACATCTGACCGACCCTACCGTGATGCCATGCCGAGCCGGGTGGCTCGCCTCAGGTTGGCCCAGGCAGTGGAAAGTCAGTTTGATACCTCAGTGGTAGCGGCTTTCGAAGCTCTTCTCGCCGGCGCGGTTGAGGAATATCGGACCGCGAAGACGAGCAGATTTTCATCCGATCAGCGTGGCTCAGCTCGGGGCCCTTTCTCAGTCCTTGACATCCATGGTCGAAGTGGCCTGACGCACCGCTCGTGGACAGCGTTCATTGCGAGCGCCGTCCGCGACCGAATGCCAACTTTGTCGAACATATGGTGAACGTGGACTTTGACTGTCGCCTCACTGATGAACAGACGCTTTGCGATCTCGCGGTTGGATAGTCCTGCGCAGACCAAGTCGTAGACCTCACGCTCTCGCACTGAGAGCGCCGAACGTGGATCTAAGCTGCCCGAGACTTCAAGGCCCATAGCGGCCGCGATGTCGGCGTCACCTGCCCGCCCGAGAGCGTAGACAGTACGCTCAACGCATGAAGGAGCCGTGAGCAGAGTGCGCGAGAAGATCCGGATTCGCGCGATATGCACAAACCAACAAATCTACTGCTCCAGTCTCGAAAGCAATCGCAACAAGCTCTTCGGAACGGACGATGAGGCTCGAGTCGCGAGACTTTAGTGCCACGACGGCTCGCACAGCGGGCCAAGCACCGTGGTTTCAACTGCCTTGTGTGCGCCATCGCTTCGCTTCCGATCTCGACCGCTTCGTTCAGTCTCCCAGGGTTGCTAGCGCGAGGGCGCGGGACGCGAGAACCTCCCCGCGCATCCCTTTGACGGAGTCCGTTGCATCTGGAGGTTCTATCGCGCAGGCGTCGGCAGCACGCCCCTCCTCGAGCATGACCCGGACCGTCTAGCGTACGCTTTGTGCTCCGCAAATGGGTCATTGCATCGCCTCGACGCCGAAGCGGCTCGCCAAGCGGCTCATGAGCGTCGCGATACTGCCTCAACCCAGCCAGCGAATAGCGAGCATCGAGTGGGCGTATGGAAGCGCGAGGTCGACTCGGTACTCGGTTGCATCGTCAAGCAAGACGCTGAGCGTGGTCGTTTGCCTCGTCGTACAGGGCAGCCAGGTCAACGCCCAGGAGTACATGCTTCGAAACGAGCAACGAACAAATGGGTCCTCATACCGCACGAGCTCGGCGACCCGACGGGCGTCCTTGAGATACCTCACGTACCGAACCGAAATTCCATCGAGAGTCGCTTGTCGGCCATGCGCACGAGCTCAGTTGGATCCGTTGGCCGACCGAAGATTCGAGGATCTTCAAGAAGGTCATGCGCTTCGCCAAGCTCGAGCGCGGCCGCACACATCACTTGACCCCACAGCGCATCTCGTCGACTCCGAGGCGAGTCCGGAACGGCCTCAGCGAGACGATAGAACTCCAGCGCGTCTTCTTCACGGGAGCCGGCGTGTGCTGCTCGCGCGGCCACTCGATTGCCGCACGAGAAGCGTCATGCCGTTGCCCTCCGGCCATGCTGAAGCGGCCTCGGCAATGGCTTGGGCGCTGATGTGCTTCCCATCCCGGAGAGCGATCTCCGCCTTCGCGACGCCGATGGTGCCGATGAGAGCTGCTTCGCCTCGCTCGATCGACTCCATGTGTCAACCGTTGCCAGGCGTCGCCGAGTTCAGGAGGGCATCGAGAGCGTCCGCGAATAGAGCCTCAAGTCCAGGCCAGTGCCGTACCTGCAGACGAGATCGAACGCGGCGTCCCACTCGAGCCTGCCTCCGTAGACCGCAGAGACGTCGCAACGGTCTCCTTGATGTTCGTCGTTGTCTCTCGCTTCGCCCGCTCCTCGAGGAAGACCGCTGCGAGGGGATGCAACTCGAGCTTGCCGCCACGCTCTTCCAGCACGCCGAGGGTTAACGATTCCGCGCACACGCGTTCGGCGCGCTCGGGGCCGAGCAGCTCCGCCGCAAGCTCGCGGTCGAGGCTCGGAGCGGTCGCGAGCAGGCCAAGTCCGATCCTGATCTCCGGCTCCAGACCCCGGTAGACCTCGTCCGCGAAGAACTCGTAGAGTTGCTCGGGGAGCTCGAGGCCCTCATCGGGCAACGGTGAGTCTGCGGTCGTCAGGCTCGCGAGACCGATCACTGCAGGCCAGCCTCCAGCGAGAGCAAGCAGACCGGAACTCATTCCATCTCGGGCACCGGCAAGCAGGTCGTCCACCTCGTCCTCGCTCATCGCCAGCATGCTCGGGCCGATTTCGAGAACGTCGCCGTAGAGAACGCTGCGAGTCGCCACCCAACTCGGACGATCCCTCGTCGAGATCAAGACCTGTACCGGCGATCGCTGGATGATGCCCTCGACGAAGGCCTCCGCCGTCGCCGATTCCCGAATGTGCTGATAGTCGTCTACGGCGATCCAAGCGTCATCCGGCCACGCCGCCAGATCCTCGGACAGCAGATCGACGAGCACCCCGAGTTCGTCGGCCGGGTCGGTCGTCGCGTTCAGTCGCTCGCACAACCTTCGGTCGGAACCGGGTAGGATCTCGGCCCCCGCCGCCGCCATCTGCCGGGCCAGTACCGCCACGTCGGCCGAGGAGCGCCGTGCCCGGATCCATGCCACCCGACGCCCCTGCGCCGCCCATTGCTCCGCCAGAGTGGTCTTTCCGTAGCCCGGCGGGGCGACCAGCATGCGCACCCGAGCCCGCGAACGATCGAGTGCCCGGATCAACCTCGGGCGCTCGAGGATTCGGCGACGCCGCAACGGTGGCTTCGGGAAATCCGCCATTTCGTTGACCGCAAAGGCTACAGCAGCAGCGTCCATCGAACAGGAGCGCCCGCGGGGACGGAACCACCGCGGGCGCCTGCCGTCAGGCGCCCTGACGCCGATGCAACACGCCGAGGCTTGCCGAGAGCGGATCCTCGCCTGTGAGCACGCGGAAGGCGACCGGAATTTGCCGACGCCGGCTCACGCCCAGCTTCGAGCGCAACGTATCCGAATGCGCCTTTGCCGTACGCGGCGAGATACCGAGCCGCTCTCCGACCTCGTCGTTCGAGCATCCCGCCGCGATCAGCGCTACGACCTCACGCTGCCGCGGCGTCAGGCCGGCCGCTCGCTGGATTGTTGTTGTGATCATGACGCGAGAGGCTAGTGACCCGCGTCCGAGAGAACCATTCCTCGCAAGGTGTAGATCCGGATGTAACTGCATGCCGACCTGCGCACTCGCGTCGCACCGGCACGGTTCGACGCCCGCACCTTCCTTCACCTGATCCCAGCTGCGGGTTTCCCGCGCTTCTCCGCGCATCCATCCCGGATGCGCAGCCGCCCCGGCTCGGACACGCTCCCGGCATGAGCGATCTCGGGCACGATGCCGGTATGGCTGTCGACGTCATCCTGCGGGACGGAACCACGCTTCGCCTGCGGGCTCCTGTCGAGGGCGACACTCCGGCTCTCGTGGCGTTCTTCGCCACGCTTTCGGTGCGCAGCCGCTTCCTCCGATTCCACGGCCTAGCGCTGGCGGGCGACCGCTTCGTGCGCACCCTCGTGGCACCCGACTGGGGAGAGAGAGGATCGCTGATCGGCGTCATGGGCGACGTCGTCGGTGGGGAGCGGATCGTGGCGGTCGGAAACTACGTCCGCCTCCGCGACCCGCATACGGCGGAGGCCGCGTTCGCAGTCGCCGACGACTTCCAACGCAAGGGAATAGGCACCCGTCTCCTCGAGCAACTCGCACAGCGTGCGGCCGCTCACGGCATCGAGGGGTTCATCGCCGAGGTTCTGCCCGAGAACCAGGTCATGCTCTCCGTCTTCGAGAACATCGGCTTCCGGGCCACCCGCGTGCTCGACGGCGGAGTCGTCGAGGTTCGGTTTCCCATCGAGGCAACCGAGCGCTACCAGGCACGCGTCGATGAACGCGACCACGTCGCCGTAACCGCCTCGCTGAGGCCGTTCTTCGAGCCGAGGACAGTGGCCGTGGTCGGCGCCTCGGCGAGGCGCGGGTCGATCGGCGGCGAGTTGTTCCGCAACGTTCTCGCGGGCGGGTTCACCGGTGCGGCGTACCCGGTCAACCGCTCGGGTGAGCCGGTGGCCGGGGTACGCGCCTACAGCTCTATCGAGGAGATCGCCGATCGGGTCGACCTTTGCGTGATCTGCCTGCCGGGTGACCGCGTCATCGATGCTGCGGACGCAGCGCTCCGCGCCGGCACCCGCGCGCTCTGCGTCATCTCGGCAGGCTTCGCCGAAACCGGACCCGACGGGGTGGACAGGCAGGAACGGCTGCTGACCCTCATCCGCGCCCACGGAGCCCGGCTCGTCGGCCCGAACTGTCTCGGCATCGCCTCCGCCAGCGTTGGCCTCAACGCCACCTTCGCGCCACGTGCCTTCCCGGCCGGCCGGATCGGCTTTTCTTCGCAGTCGGGTGCACTCGGGCTCGCCCTCCTCGAGCGAGCGGAAGCTCGCGGCCTCGGCCTCTCGGCGTTCGTGTCGATCGGTAACAAGGCCGACGTCTCGTCCAACGACCTGCTCGAGTGGTGGGAGGACGACGCAGGCACCGACCTCGTGCTGCTCTACGTCGAGTCGTTCGGCAACCCCCGCAAGTTCGCCCGCATCGCTCGCCGGCTCGCCCGCGAGAAACCCGTGCTGGCAATGAAGAGCGGCCGCTCGCGGGCGGGCCAGAAAGCCGCCGGCTCACACACCGCCGCCCTCGCCGGTTCGGACACCGCCGTCGACGCAGTCTTCCGCCAAGCCGGAGTCATTCGTGCCGACACCCTCGCTGGACTCCTCGACATCGCCGCCTTGCTCTCCAGCCAGCCCGTTCCGCGGGGAAGGCGCGTCGCAGTGCTCACGAACGCCGGCGGGCTGGGGATCCTCTGCGCGGACGCTTGCGAGGGAGCCGGGTTGGAGCTCCCGCCGCTCAGCGAGGAAACGCGCGCGACCCTGGCGGCCTCGCTTCCGACCGAGGCATCAGTGGCAAACCCTGTCGACATGCTCGGCTCCGCCACGGCGCAGCACTTCCATGCGGCATTGCCCGTGATTCTCGCCGACCCGGGCATCGACGCAGTCATCGTCCTGTTCGTGCCCCCGGTGGCCGTCGAAGCAACCGACGTCGGCGCCGCGATCAGCCGGGCGACGGCCGAGGCCGACCAGCCCGACAAGCCCGTGCTCGCCGCCATCCTCGCCGCGACGGGGGCGCCGGCGACGCTGCGATCTGCCGCCAACATCCCCTCGTTCTCCTATCCGGAGGCCGCCGCCACTGCGCTCGGCCGCGCCGTCGAGCACGGAGAATGGCTCCGCCGCTCCGCCGGTACCGTCCCTGAGATCGCAGACATCGACGTCACAGCTGCGACGGCCGTGGTCGCGACGGCGCTCGCACACCGCGATGAGGCATGGCTCGACCCGGCCGCGACGCGCCGGCTGCTCGCCGCGTATGGGATACCGCTCGTCGGCGAGCGACTTGCCACCTCGCTCGAAGAGGCAGTCGCTGCGTCCGACGAGCTCGGCTATCCCGCCGTCGTCAAGACCGCCGAGGCGGGGGCGCACAAGACCGAAACCGGCGGCGTCGCACTCGATCTCGCAAGTGCCGATGACGTCCGGGCCGCCACCGCACGCATCGGTGTTCCCGTCATCGTGCAGCCGATGATCACGGGAGGCGTCGAACTCCTTGCGGGAGTGGCGCAAGACCCGGTCTTCGGCCCGCTCGTGGCCTTCGGCCCCGGAGGTGTACTCGCCGAGCTCATCGGCGACGCCCACTTCCGGCTCACTCCTCTGACCGACATCGATGCCGACGAGCTCGTCGGTTCCGGAAAAGCAGGAAGGCTCATCGCCGGTTTCCGCGGCGCGACAGCCGCGGATGCCGCATCGCTCGCCGACGTCCTCCATCGGCTTTCCCGGCTCGCTGACGACCTCCCGGAACTCGCCGAGCTCGACCTCAACCCGGTGATCGGTCTTCCCGACAGAGCCGTCGTCGTCGATGCGCGCATCCGGGTCTCGCTCCCCCAGCTGCGCATCGACGCCAAGAGCTGGTAGCTCGATAGAAGGCGCCGGCATGCTTCCCGACCAGGTACGGCAGCTTCTCGACCGGGGCCTGCCCGCGATCGCGCTCGGGTCGATTGTCGCCGGCGGGGCCCTCTGGCTGTTGGGCCAGGAGACCTGGGCCGATCTCGCGTGGGCGGCAGGTGCGACGGTTGTCCTCGTCCCGCTCGTGCTCTCGACGGCCCGCTCGCTGCTGCGCGGAGATGTCGGAGTCGACGCGATTGCCCTCGTCGCAATCGTCTGGGCGCTCGCACTCGGCGAGTTCCTGGCCGCCGCGATCGTTGCCCTGATGATGTCGGGGGGCGCAGCGCTCGAGGCATGGGCAGCAGGCCGTGCTCGTCGCGAGCTCCGCCTGCTCGTCGACCGCGCACCGCGGATCGCCCACCGATATGCAGGCAGTTCGGTGGAAGAGGTGAAGGTCGACGATCTCCTGCCTGGAGACGTCGTTTCGGTACGGGCCGGTGAGATCGTGCCGGCCGACGGCGCCGTCACGAGCAGCGAGGCCGTCCTCGACGAATCCGCGCTGACGGGTGAGGCGCTGCCGGTCACGATCGCCTGTCACGGACACGTCCGCTCCGGCACGGCCAACGCCGGCGATACTTTCGACCTTCGCGTTACGGCAACGGCAGCGGAGAGCGCGTACGCCGCGATCGTGCGGCTCGTGCGGGCAGCCGAGACGGATAGAGCCCAGTTCACCCGGCTTGCCGACCGCTACGCGGCGTACTTCCTGCCGTTCTCGCTCGCGGTCGCCGGCATTGCCTGGCTCGCTTCGGGGAACTCGACACAGGGTCTCGCCGTCATGGTCGTGGCGACGCCGTGCCCACTCATCCTTGCCGCACCAATCGCATTCGTTGCAGGCCTCTCGCGGGCCGCCCGGGCAGGCATCATCATCAAGGGGGCGGGAGCTCTCGAACGGCTCGGAGGTGCCAAGACCGTGCTGCTCGACAAGACCGGCACCCTCACCCTCGGGCTCCCGGAGGTCGAGCGCATCATTCCGCTCGGGGCTCTCGATGCCGACGAAGCGCTTCGGCTCGCCGCCTCGCTCGACCAGATGTCTGCCCACGTGCTCGCGGAGGGCCTCGTCGTCGGAGCGGCGAAACGAGGTATCGAGCTCGCTCTCCCCACCGGAGTCACGGAGGATCCCGGCAGCGGCATCAGCGGCAACGTCGGTGGGCGCCGGATTGCCGTCGGCTCGAGCGGCTGGCTGGAGGCGAACGGCTACACAGGAGCCCGCGACCACGCTCGGGCACACGACACGGGTGATGGAACCGGCCGCGCCAAGATTCTCGTCGGCGTCGACGGCACCCTGTCCGCCGTAATCGTGATGGGCGACCGGCTCCGCCCCGGGGCTGACACGATCGCAAGCGAGCTCCGCGACGCCGGCATCGCCCACGTTGCGCTCGTGACCGGGGACCGGCCCGAGATCGCAAACGAGGTGGCAAGGAGCGCCGGCATCGAGCACGTCTACGCTGAGCAGACTCCCCAGGAGAAACTCGACGTCGTCCGTGCGATCCGAGGTCTTCCCGGCCTGCAGAACGTCGTCATGGTCGGCGACGGTATCAACGACGCACCCGCCCTCGCGCTCGCAGACGTCGGCATAGCGATGGCGGGCAAAGGCGCAACGATCTCGTCCGAAACGGCAGACGTCGTGATCACGGTTGACAATGCAAATCGAATAGCGCTCTCGATCCTGATCGGGCGCCGCTCCCTCCACATCGCGCGCCAGAGTGTGGTCTACGGCCTCGGCCTCTCGGTTGCCGCGATGATCGTCGCTGCGTTCGGCTATCTCCCACCGGTGTGGGGCGCGCTCTTCCAGGAGGTCATCGACGTGGCGGTCATTCTCAATGCCCTTCGCGCACTCCGCGGCTGAACGCTCGAGGCCGGGAAGACCGCAGAGCGATCCGCGTCCGCCCCGATGCCGCCTCGACCGACGCGCGCGACGATCGGTGTACAAGCCAAGTGGGAGGAACCCATGAAGGTCCAGGATCTCATGACCACCGATGTCGCGACCACCGGCCCGGATGCTCCGCTCAAGGAGGCAGCCGTGGAGCTCGTCCGACGCAAGATCTCGGGGATGCCGGTCGTGGACGACGACGGGAAGGTGCTCGGCGTCTTGTCCGAAACGGACATCCTGGCCAAGGAAGGCGACCCACGGCGAGGGGGCGGCTTTCTCCAGTGGCTCGTCGATCCCGGTGATCCCTGGATCACAGCGCGGTTCGACGCAGTGACAGTGGGAGAGGCAATGTCTTCGCCGGCCCGGACGATCACGCCCGACCGCCCCGTCGTCGAGGTCGCGACCATCATGCTCGACGAGGACGTCAACCGGCTCCCTGTCGTCGACGAGGACGGGACACTCGTGGGTCTCGTCAGCCGCGGAGACCTCGTCCGCGCGTTCGCCCGTCCGGACGGCGAGATTCTCCGCGAGATCGAGGAAGACGTCGTCCGCAAGGTGATGTGGCTCAACCCCGCGTCAGTCGACGTCACCGTCACGAACGGCGTCGTGACGCTTTCCGGTGAGGTCGCCTCGGAGGCCGACGCAGAGCTGCTCCCGACGTTTGCGCGCAAGGTGGCCGGCGTCGTCGAGGTGAGCTCGTCCCTGACCCACAGAGGGGCATAGCGGAGTAAGGCCTCCCCCTACGGCGACGACTACCTCGTGGGAGTCGGCGGGGCCCTCGAGCCAGCGCTCGCGGCGCGACTGCGGACGAGCACCACGTGCACGGCTCGCACACGCTCGTTCCGAGACGACCTCTCTGGGCCGGGTCGGCGGCGCTACTTCTGGGAGGATTCGTGGACGTACGCGGCAACGTCCGCGATCTGCTGCTCACTCAGCTGGCCGTAGAACGTCGGCATCGCGCCCTTGCCTTTCATCACCCGCTGGGTGACGAGCGCCACGGAGAGATTCCGGCCGTCGAGCACGGGACCGACGGTGCCGGTCGAGCCTGCCGCCGCGAGGGTATGGCAGCCGGCGCATCCGGCGCTTGCGAACACCTGCGCCCCGGCCTTGGCATCCCCGGTAACGGTCGTAGCACCGGTACTCGTCTGCGCGGTCGTCGTTCCGCCACCTCCCTTGCCGTGCTCCCGGCCGACGAGATACCCGCCGACTGCGAAGGCGAGAGCCAAGAGCAGGGCAACCAAGACGAGCGCGCCCTCGGCCGCGTGCACCGACCATTCCGTCGTGGATTTCGCCGGAATCGGGATTCCGCGCTCGTCGAAGGTAGCCACGCCGGCCTTGCCTCGCAGGGTCTGCATGACGTTCCAGAAGAACAGCGCCTGCGCCGCGGCGAGGAGGAACACGAGCGGAAGCGAGATCCTGGTCAGTGTGTCGTAGTTCGACGGCAGCACCGACCAGCGGCGCGGGGCGCCGTCAAGTCCCTGGACGAGCCAGATGCCGAACACGAGCATGCCGGCGACAAACGTCGTCCAGACGTGGATCCACGCCAGTTTCTCGCTGTAGAGAGCCTTGCCGGACAGCTCCGGGAGCAGGGCGTAGATGGCGCCGAAGATCAGCAGACCGATGTTCAACATCGCCATGTGGTGGAAGTGCCCGACGATCCAGAGCGTGTTGTGAACCGCGACGTCCAGAGCAATCGTCGCGTTCACGACACCCGACAGCCCGGCGAGGAGCCAGCCGACGAGGCCGAAGAAGAGTGCCGTCGACGCAGGCGTCCAGCGGAAACGCGACCGGTAGATCGTGAACGCGAGACTGTAGAGCGAGAGCGCGGACGGCAGCACGAGCGCGAACGTGATCGGCTGCATGGCCGTGTTGATCTGTGCCTGCGGCGTGCCACTCGGATAGTCGAGGTAGAGGTGGTGCGCCCACACGAACACGTTCGCGATCACCGCGACAGTCCACGCGATCGCGATCACGTGGCCCGCGACGAGCTCGCGGCCTGCGTAGCGCGGGATCAGCCAGTAGTAGACGGCGACGGCAGGGAAGAGCAGGAGGTAGACGACCGGGTGCCCGAACCACCACAGGATGTTCTTCGCGAGCAACACGTTCGCCGGGCCGACGATGTCCATCGACTGCAGGATCTGCCAGATCAGAAGACCGGCCAGCGGCAGCGTCGCGATGATCATGTCGAGACCGATCACCGCAAGCGGGATGACCGGGTAGGGTACGGGCTTGGGGTTCGTGGCGAACGTGCGGGGCATTAGGAAGCCCCAGCCGAAGGAGATGCCGAGCCGCTTGCCGATCGAGCTCGAGACGCTGTGGAGCGCCTCGCGGTTCGTCACCGTATGCAGAATGCCGAAGCACCACGTCACGATCGCGAGGCCTGCGAGCAGGACAGAGAAGGAGAAGAGCCCGGTGGCCCACGCGCCCCAGTTGCCGGCGCCGTAGAACGGCAGGGGGTAGAGGAAGACCCAGGACGCCCCGAAGCCCATGAAGATCGTCGTCACGATGACCCCGAGCACCCCGAGCACCATCAACCACCACGCGAGGCGCGCCATGGCGAGACCAAATCCGCGCACCGGAAAACCGACACCTGCAAGTGTCCACCAGGCGAGGCCCATGACGGCGAATCCAGCCCATCCGACGAACGCTCCGAGACCGTGTGCGGTCATCAGCGCGTACCAGAAGTTGTCCCCCACCCTGGCCTGCGGCACGGCCTGGCTCCACCTCAGCACGACACCGAGGAAGCCCGAGGCGGCCAGGATGGCCGTCGAGCCGACGATGTAGCTGATGGTCAACCGACGAGCGATCGCGAGCGAGTGTTCGTCGATCATGCCGGCTTTACGACGAAGGTCGACTTCATCAGATGATGGCCCGCGCCACAGAACTCGAGGCAGCGGACGGTGTAGACGCCCGGGTCGGTGAAGGTGTGAACGATCTTCTGCTCGTGGTCGGGGACCACCTGCGCCTGGAAGATGAGAACCTGCTTCGGGTTGTAGACGCCGAACCCGTGCGCGACGTCACGCGAGCGGGCGAAGAAGGCGACGGGCCGGCCGGTGACGATCGGCTGCGGCGTATCGATGGCCCACGCGTACTGCACGCCCGTGACGCGCACGACCTGCCCTCGAGGGCCGGCTGTATCGCCGTAAGGCACGTAGAAAATCGTGCCCATCAGGAGCGCGAACAGGACGACGATCATGATCACGAGCCAGGTCGTCTCGCGGCGCGACCAGGTTCCGGTGCGGTCATCGTCGAGTGGTCGTTGGGTCGACTGGAAGACGGCGAACGAGATCGCCGCGCCGAGCACGACGGCAATCGAATACGCAACGGTGATGATGACCGCCGTGTGGCTCACGGGCACTATCCTCCACAATCCGGCGGACGGATCGCATCAGTCTTTCGCACCGACCCATTGCGGTATTCCCGCAGTGGATCCGGCGGCGGCACGGATGCGCGAACTCCCCCGGACGAGCACGATCGTCAACATGCGAGTCCTCCTCGTCGCGACCGACGGATCCGCCGCTGCGGGCGCCGCGCTGGATGCGGCGATCGCGTTGGCGGTCGAGACCGGCGGCGAGATCGCCGCGATCACCGTGTGGAGGGCTTTGCAGGGTGACTACGGGCTCGCCTACCCCTCTGCGGCAATGCTCGACGAGCTCCTCGATGCCGAGCGGACGCACGCAGAGACCGCACTCACCGACGCCACCACCCGCGCGGGAGCGGCTGGGGTGCCCATCAGGACTCATCTCGCCACGGGCGACCCCGCGGAGCGGATCTGCGCCTACGCCGCGGAGATCGACGCCCGTCTGATCGCGGTCGGAACCCGGGGCCACAGCTCGGTCGCCTCTCTCCTGGTCGGTAGTGTCTCCAACGCCGTCATCCGCCAGGCCCCCTGCCCGGTGCTCGTCGTTCGCACGTCGGAGCGAACTCGCGACCAGCCGAACGCTGTCCACGCCGCAGCCGGCGGCTGAGCCCGTCGGAGCTCACGACTCGTCGAGGAGTCCGTTCACGAGCGCGTAGCGCACGAGCTCCGCGCGCGTCCCCAGGCCGAGCTTCTGCATGATGTGCGCCCGGTGCGTCTCGGCCGTCCGGACGGAGATGAAGAGCCGCTTCGCGATCTCCTGATTGGTGTGGCCGAGGGCCAGAAGGCGCAGTACTTCACGCTCCCTGTCCGAAAGGGGATCGCTAGCAGCGCGGCGGGCCGCCTCGACCTCTGCCTGCGCCAGGCGCGCTCCGAGTGTCGGGTGCACGTACCGACCGCCGCCGGCGACCTCGCGCACCGCCTGCACGAGCTCGGTGTCCGCCGCCTCCTTGAGCATGTAGCCGCTCGCGCCTGCTGCGAACGCCTCTCTCACGTACGAAGGGTCGTCCTGCATCGAGAGCATCAGCACCCTTCCCTTTGACGCCGTAATGACGTCGGCGCAGGCCTCGATGCCGTTGCGTCCGGGCATGACCACGTCGAGCAAGACGACATCCGGCTTCTCCAGACGCGCCGCACGCACCCCGTCGTCGCCGTGTCCTGCCTCGCCGACGACCTCGATGTCGGCCTCGCGCTCGAGCAGGAGCCGTAGGCCGGTGCGGACAACGGCATGGTCGTCAACGATGAGAACACGGATCGCCACGGCAGCGGCACTCTACCGAGGTGGTCGGCTCACCCGTACGCCGCGGTAGACAACGGCCGAGCCCTACACGCCGGCGGCGTACCCGTCGCCGCGGCCGTCCGAACCTCCGATCAGCGCCGTTCCCCGTCGCAGGATCATCTGACCCACCCCGAAGGGGTGCTGCACGGCACCAACGCGGACGTCGTGACCCCTGGCGCGGAGGTCGGGGAGAAGCCGGGCGAGTCCCGGCTCGAGCTCCACGACACCGTTCTCTTCCACACGCCACCTTGGTGCGTCGAGCGCCGCCTGCGGATCGTCTGCGTCGTCGACGACCCGTCGGACGACCTGAAAATGTCCCTGCGCCTGCATCGGTCCGCCCATCACCCCGAAAGGCCCGAGCAGGCCACCGTGCTCGAGCAGCATCCCGGGGATGATCGTATGAAACGGTCGCTTGGCGGGCGCCAGCGCATTCGGGTGGTCCGGAGCACGGCTGAAACCGGCAGCCCGGTTCTGGAGCACGATCCCCGTCCCCGGCGCGACGACACCCGAGCCGAACGAGCCGTAGACGCTCTGGATGAGCGACACGGCCATGCCGTCGCCGTCGACCACGCAGAGGTACGTCGTCCCACCGCGCACGGGCCCGAGCCGAAGATCGAGGGCCGCGTCTCGCCGCACGAGGGCACGGCGGGCGGCGAGGCGGCTCTCGGCAAAGAAGTCGTCCGGCAGCGGGCCGTCGTTCACCACGGCTCGCGTATCGGCCAAAGCCATCTTCATCGCCTCGATCTCCGAGTGCGGCTCCGGTTCGAGCCCCTCGTAGAGCGCCAGCGCCAGCAGCGCCGCCGCACCTTGCCCATTCGGCGGCAGCTCGCAGACCTCGATTCCGCGATACGTCCGGCGAAGCGGCTCGACCCACTCCGACCGGTGGGCCAGTAGATCTTCCTCGGCAAGCCACGTGGCTGTTGCGATCGCGGCTGCGACCTCGCCGCGGTAGATCGCGTCTGGCCCCAGGGTCGCGATCCGCTGCAGGGTGAGCGCGAGCTCGGGCAACCGGTAACGCTCCCCCACGCCCGGCGCCGGAAACGGCGCCAGCCGCGCTCTGGCCCACTTGTCCGCGATGCGTGCCGTACAGACGGTCCCCGTCCGCGCGATGTCCGCAGCGGGCCCGACAGCAGCATCGAGCCCCAAGCGGCCGAAACGCGATGCGAGATCCGCCCAGAGCCGCACTGCGCCGGGCACGGTCACCGAGCACGGCCCGTCGTCCGTCGCAGCCCGGTCCTCGAGCTCGGCAGGAGACCGGCCCGAGCCATTGATCCCGTGAAGGGCCCGGCCGTCCCAGACGAGCGCGAACGCGTCGCCCCCGATGCCGTTGTCGGTCGGCTCCGCGACCGTCAACACGGCCGCGGCGGCAAGCGCTGCGTCGACGGCATTCCCGCCCCGTTCGAGAGCGCGCACGCCGGCACGGGTCGAGAGCGGATGGCTCGTTGCCACCATCGCATCGGCCGCGACGGCCGGCATCCGTCGCCAGCCGCTCCCGTCGGCACGACCGGGCTGGAACAGGGCGTCGAAGTCGATCTCCACGCCGCGAGCATCGCACGCCGCGCGACTTTCATGCACCGGTCTCTAGACTGCAATCGTGATCTCCGTCCACCCGTTCGACGTCGATGCAACCCGCCGTGGGCTGATCGAGCGGGGCGGCGGGTACGAGGTCGTGCATAGCTCGCCCGGGCTCGAGATCGGCGTCTACGTCCTCGTTGCTCCGGAACCCGATCGACAGCAGCCTCATGACGAGGACGAGGTCTACGTCGTGCTAGAGGGGAGCGGTGTGCTCGAGGTCGAAGAGACGTCGACTTCGCTCACCGAAGGAATGGCGCTGTTCGTCCCTGCGGGTGCCGAGCATCGCTTCACGGCGTACGAGCAGCTGTCCTTGCTCGTGGTCTTCAACGGCCCGCACTCCGGCTGACGACGCTCTTCACAGGCACTCGAAGACGGTGTACCTTTTGTAGGAAGAGCATGCCCAACACGGCGATGACGTTCAAGCGCGCCCGCACGCCGCACTACGACGATCCCGCTGCCGTGGGAAAGCGGATATTCGAGGCGCGACAGGCTGCCGGCCTCAGCCAACGCGAGCTGGCCTTCGCCGGCTGCAGCGCGGCGTACATCTCGCGCATCGAACGAGGCGAGCGTGTCCCGTCGCTCCAGGTGATGCGCGAGCTCGCCCGCCGCACCGGCGTGTCCGAGCAGGCGCTCGCATTCGGCCGAGAGAAGCTCGACGCGACCGTCGCAGAGCGTGTCAGGGCCGCAGAGGAAGCTGAGTCGGCAGGCGACGCGGCGGGCCGTGTCCGGGCCTACCAGGCGCTGTCGCGCGCGGCCGCGAAGACCGCCCGCACGCTCGGTGCCGGACGAGCCTAGAACGGAATCCGCAACGCATAGGATCGGGCCGGTGGGGCACGATGCCGACATCGTCGTGATCGGCGCCGGGATCAACGGCGTCGCGACTGCGCGTGCGCTCGCCGAGACAGGTCGCGGCGTCGTCCTTCTGGAGCAGTTCGGTCTCGGTCACGAGCGGGGATCGAGCCACGGGGCCACGAGGATCTTCCGGCTCTCGTACCCGGATCCGCGTTTCGTACGGCTGGCGCAGGGAGCGCTGCAGAGCTGGCGTGAGCTGGAGGCCAACTGCGGCGAGCAGCTGCTCGTGCAGACCGGCGGCCTCGACTTCGGCCCCGTGAGCGCCGCGAACGCCCGTGCACTTGCTGCGTGCGGTGTTCGCCACGAGCTCCTCACGGGGAGGCAGGTGACCGAGCGTTGGCCCATCGCTGCCGCGGCGTCCGAGCGGGCGCTCTACCAGTCGGATGGCGGAACGATCCTGGCCGACCGAGCCTACCGGGCGCTACTCGCAGCCGCCGTGGCCGCCGGTACCGTAGTGCTCGATCATCGGCGCGCTACGGGGATCGAGCCCGGTCGCGGCACCGTTCGGATTCGCACCGACGGGGACGACATCACTGCACGGGCCTGCGTCGTGGCAGCGGGCGCTTGGGCCCGCGGCCTCCTCGCCGAGGTCGAGATCGAGCTTCTTGTCGTTCCCACGCGAGAGACGGTCATGTATTTCGGGCTTCCCGACCCGCTCGCCCTGCCTCCGGTCATCGACGACGCCGTGCCGAACGCCGAAGAGCACGGTCTGCGGCGACCGGGCCTGATCAACTACGCCCTGGCAGCTCCGGGGATCGGCCTCAAGGCAGGCCTCCATCATGCCGGGCCTGCAGCCGACCCCGATGAGTCCGGCACTCCCGACCCGGCGGTCGTGCGCTGGGTGTCGGCCTGGGCGGCGCGACGCTACCCGGAGCTCGATCCCGAGCCGGTGACGTCGGAGACGTGCCTGTACACGAACACGGCCGACGAGTCCTTCGTGCTCGAACGGCACGGTCGCATCGTCGTCGCATCTGCGTGCTCGGGCCACGGCTTCAAGTTCGCACCCGCATTCGGGCGAACGATCGCCGCACTCGCGCGCGACGCAGCCGGCTGAACGGCTCGAGTCGACGTCCGTCGAGCTCCGCGGGCGCCGCACGCGTTCAGCACGACCCCGGGCCGACAGATCCCCGTCAGGGGAGCGGCAGCTCGACAATGAGAGTCGTCCCTGCCCGAGGCGTGGCCTCGAGCTGGAACGACCCGTCGAGAAGCTCCACTCTCTCGCGCATACCCAGTAGGCCGAGACCTTCGACCGTGGGCCTGGTGGCGTCGAAACCGCGGCCGTCGTCCTCGATCATCACCAACACGCTGTTCTGTTTGCGAGTCAGCACGATGCTGACGTGGGCAGCGCCCGCGTGCTTGACCACGTTGGTGAGCGCCTCCTGCACGATGCGGTACAGCGCCGTCTCGACATCGGCCGGAAGCCGGTGCGCGCCGAGCCTCGCCTCCACCTGGACGTCGAGATCGCCTCCTTCCCGCACCGTCTGACCCAGCCGGCGGAGTGCCGGCTCGAGCCCGAAGTCGTCCAGAGCGGATGGGCGCAACTCAACGGCGAGTCGCCGCACGTTCTGCAATGTCTCGACAACGAGGTTGCGCAGCGCGCGGGCGGCAAAGCGTGCGGCTTCGGCGCTCTCCGCCCGCTCAACCGCCGAAAGGCCGAGCAGGATCGACGTGAGTGCCTGGCCCGTCTCGTCATGGAGCTCGCGCGCGAGGCGGCGGCGCTCGACCTCCTGTGCTTGCACCGCCCGCCGCAACGCGTCTCGCTGCACGCTGCCCGCATTCTCGATCGCAACCGCCGCCTGCGCGGCGAGGAGTGTCGTGATCTCCTCGTCCTCCTCGGTGAAGCCTCCGCCAGGTTGCTTCTCTGCCAGGTACAGGTTCCCGAACGCCACGCCCCGCGTCATGACCGGGACGCCGAGAAAGCTGCCCATCGGCGGGTGATTCGGCGGAAAGCCGACCGAACGGGGGTCCTGGCTGATGTCGTCCAGGCGCAGAGGTCGCGCGTCCGAGATCAGGACACCGAGGATCCCACGGCCGCGCGGGAGATCGCCGATTGTCGCCCGGGTCTCTCCGTCCACCCCGTACGTCACGAACCGTTCGAGCTCTCGGCCCGTGCGGTCGATCACACCCAGCGCCGAATAGCGCGCGCCGGTCAACTCGGCCGCGATCCGAATGAGCGTCTGAAGGACGGCATCGAGCGACAACTCCGAGGTGATCGCAATACCGGCCTCGACGAGAGCGCGCCGTCTGTGATCGCCGTCCACGGTGGTATTGAACCTGTTCGCGGCGCGAGGTCGCCGTCTACAGGCAGACTTGACGACGATGCCACCCGTTCCGAAGCCTCCGGGCGTGGGCAAGAGCCGTAGCCGTAACCGCAACCTCATATTTGCGATCGCCGCCGCCGGCTTCGTTGCATTGGTCCTGATCGCCGGCAGCATCCTGTTCACGCGCGGCAGCGGGGACAACTCCGCCGCGACGACCACCGCCTCGACGGGTACGACGCCAACGGACACGACCGACCCGGCGCTCGCGCTCGTTGCAGGCATCCCTCAGAAGGGAACCGTGCTCGGCAAGTCAGATGCGACCGTGCGGATGCTTCAGTTCGAGGACCTCCAGTGCCCTGTGTGCAAGGAGTACACGGACAACGCATTCCCCGCGATCGTCGACGAGTACGTGCGGCCGGGTCTCGTCAAGATCGACTTCCGCGGTCTTGCGTTCCTCGGCCCCGACTCCGCCAAGGCACTGCGCATCGCCGTCGCTTCCGGCTTCCAGAACAAGCTTTGGCAGGTCGTCGGCCTCTTCTACGAGGAGCAGGGTGAGGAGAACTCTGGCTGGGTGACGGACCAGAAGATCGATGCGATCCTGGCGCAGGTACCGGGGCTCGACGCGGCCAAGGTCAAGGTCGATGCGAAGAGCGCTGCCGTGACCAAGGAGATCGCGGCTGTCCAGGCCGAGGCGACCGCCCTGAACGTGCAAGGAACTCCTTCGTTCTTCCTCGCGTTCGGCCTCAACCAGCCGTATCAGATCCAGCCGAGGGCCTACACGCCGAGCGAGTTCCGCCCCGCCATCGACGACGCGCTGAACGGATGAGCCGGGCGACAGGCCGGCCGAGGCGCTCCGCTCCCGACGATCACGGCTGCAGCACGCGACCGGTGAGCGACCGGCTCCTCCGCGTAGCCCTTCTCGTCGTGTCGGCCGCGGGTATCGCGATCGCGTCCTATCTCACGTACGTCCACTATGAGCCTGCGGCTCTGATCTGCACGAGCAGCGGCGGCTGCGAGACGGTGCAGGACTCGAAATACGCGGTCCTTGCCGGCATTCCCGTCGCCGTGCTCGGCCTTGCCGCCTGGATCGCCGCATTCGCACTGACGGTGTGGAACTCGGAGCTCGCCAGGACGTTGACGGCGACCCTGGCGCTTGCGGGACTCGCCTTCGCCGTCTATCTCGTCATCCTGCAGCTCTTCGTCATCGACGCGATCTGCATCTGGTGCGTGGCCAACGACGTCGTGCTGGCACCACTCTTTGCCGCGCTGGCGCTCATTCGGCTGCGGACCGGGGACAAGACCCGGGAGAACCAGCAAGGCGCGTAGGCGCCCGGCGCCAGGCCAAAGCCTGGCGCCGAATCCCTACGTCATCGGCACCTGGCGGAGGATGTTCGCCTGGATGCGATCGAGGATCTCCACCAGGGTGTCGCCCGTCGCGGTGATGCCGTGGTTGCGCAGCCCGATCACTGCGTGAGCCGGATCGGGCTCACGGTCGATCAGATCGGCAACCGACTCGGCGAGCTCCTGGGTGCCGCAGGGGTAGTTGATGTCGGTGGCGGCGATCCCCTCCATCCAGGCGTGGACATGGAGGATTGCGCCGACGTCGGGATGGGCCTGGTAGATCATCCAGTGCTCGATCGCGTCGACGGACACGCGCCGCGGCTCGACCCCGGGCGGCACGCTGATCCGCATGCATGCGTTCTCCTCGTCGTATCCCGTCACGAGGAGGATGTCGCGACCCGGCTCTTCCAACGCCGTCTTGTCGACACCGGAGGCGCTCATCCAGAACCTTGTCTCGTCCTTGCGGGCGGAGAGGTTGCCGTACGAGAGGCCACCGACCTGGTAGAGCCGCATCACGTGGCGGAGGTCCCTCTCGTTCAGGAACTCGTGCACCGGGAACGGCGCCGGAAGCAGGTCGAGCTCGCCCATGCGCTTTCCCGCAGCTCCGATGTCGACCGTGATCTCATCGCCGTCCCAGAGCTCGGGCTCGAGGTCCGTCACGAACTCGTTGTCGATCACGAGCTTCGATTTCGCGAGCGGCGCGAGCCGCTCGAACACCTCGACCGGGTCGTCCGAGATCTTGTAGGTGCCGCGCTCCATGGTCGTGAACCAGACGCCGCGGCCGGGCACATGGAGGACGACGACGTTCGCGAGCGTGCGCACGAGGTTCGGATAGCTGGTGCGCAACACGTCCTCCGGGACCTCGCCGAGTTCGTAGAAGGAGGCGGAATAGGTCCCGCGCGAGGAGCGGCGGAACGCCTTCGGATCGGCCGTGTCGAACATGTTGAGAACGAAGTCGGCATCGGCGTGGTCATCGACTCGCTCGAAGCCGTCCGCTTCGAACGCTCTGCCGACGGCGCGCACCCATTCCTCATGACTCGGGGACGTGGCCGAGCCCCAGATCGCATACTTTCGCATCGACCCAGTGTAACGCCGTGCCCGGTGCGGGCCGTGCGAAGCCCGCACCCGCTAACGCCTCAGGAAAAGAGATCGCGGTCCGGCGGCATCACGAGGTCGCTACCGCTGCCGTCGCCACCGGCGCCGACTCCACGGACGATGGCGGCGGGAACGCCCCTGTTCTTGCCCATCACGAGCTCCGCCGCTCCGGCGATCTCGTCGGCTACGGCGATCATCGTCGAGCGCAACTCATAGCCGACGGAATCGCGCGAGCCGCGCAGGTCGTGGAGAGCGGCCATCCCCGCCACGCCGAGCGCGACGTCGGTCGTCCCCTGGCGCCAGGCTCGCCCGAACGAGTCGCTGACGATCACCCCCGGAGAGACGCCGGTCAGCTCGGTCAGCCGCTCGTGGAGGGTCGCAGCAGAGGCGTCCGGGTCGAGGGGCAGCAGAATGACCGTGCCGGGGCCCTTTGCATTCGATGCGTCGACGCCGGCCGACGCACAGACGAAGCCGTGGCGCGTCCGCGCGATGACGAGTGGCGGCCGGGAGCGCAGGACCTCGGCGGACTCCTGCAGGATCACCTCCACCTGGCGTGGATCGCCGTCATCGCCCGCAAGCTCGACGGCGCGCGAGGACGGCTCGACCTCGTCGAGGCGCACGACCCTGCCCTCGACCTTCGAGACCGCTTTCTGGGCGACGACGACGACGTCACCGCGCGCGAGTCCGCCCACACGATCGCACGCCTCGGCGAGAAGCAGCCCGAGATCGTCTCCCCCCTCCAGCTCGGGGATGCCCCCGAGGCCGACAACGAGCACTTGGGCGGGCGGATGAGCATCGTGCTGATTCGACACAACGTCCCGCCGCGCTCAGTGGACTCCGGTGATGCGGAGACCGGCGTGCGCCTTGTAGCGCTTGTTCACGTTCACGATGACCGCCGTCAGCCCCTCGAGCGCGCGTGCGCCGGCGAGGGGACCGGCGTCGATCGCCCGCCCCGCGGTGACTTTCCCGGCGAGCTCGAGAATTATCGCCTTGGCGGCCGCGTCGTCCCCGCAGACGAGGGTATCCTCGTCGGGGGCGTCCGCGCCTCCGAGATTCGTGGCGGCGAGCGAGTGCAGCCCAGCGACGACAGGACCGTCGATCACCTCCTGGATACGCTGGGCGATCGAGCTCGCCTCGACGGTCGGGAAAACGCCCTCCTTCGTGAAGGACAGCTCGGCGGCGACGGACAGGACCGGCGTCGTGCCGATCGCGCTGCGCAACGAACGGGCGGTATCGACGGCTCCGTCAGCCTTCGTCGTCAGGACGACGACATCGGCCCCGGCGGCGGCATCCTCGTTCGTCGCGCCGGCAACACCAAGCGCGGCCGCCGCGGCCCGCGCGCGCTCCGGGTCGCGCGACCCGATCACCACCTCGTAGCCGGCATCGCGCAGGCGGACTGCGAGCGCCGTCCCGAAGCTCCCGGTTCCGCCGATCAGGGCGATGTTCACGTCGGGGTCTCCACAGCTGCCTCCAGGGTCGTCCGGGCGAGCCGGCGCGCGGCTTCGCGGTTGGTCATGAGCGTATCGGCGACCACGACGCCGACGTCCAATCCGACCGGGGCGTCGGCCTGATCGATCACGAGCGCGTCGAGCAACCCCTTGTAACACTTTGTCACATGCTCGGGGGACGTCCCGCCGACGAGCCGCTGCATCATGCGGTCGAGTGGGCCCCGGACGGCCCGGCCGCCGATCAGCGGGCTGACACCTACCGACCGCACGGTCCTCGCTTCGAGGGCGGCGCGAACGCCGGGGACGGCGAGGATTGGATGGATGGAGACGAATGGATTACTCGGGGCGATCAGGATCGCGTCGGCGGCAGCGATGGCCTCGAGGACACCGGGAGCCGGACGGGTCAGCTCCGCGCCTTCGTAGACGAGCCCATCGACCTCGTCCCGGTGGCCGCGGACGACGAACCACTCCTGGAACGCCAGCGTCCCTCGCGACGTTATGAGGTGTGTCCGCAGTCGGTCGTCCGTCGCGGGCACGAGGCGGGTCGCGATGCCGGCCGCGCGTGTGAGCCGCGCAGTGACCGTCGATAGCGCTTCTCCGGCCCGCAACGCCTCCGAACGCACGAGATGGAGACCGAGATCGAGATCGCCGACCATGAACCATCCCTCGCCGCCCCAGGCGCGGGCCGACTCCAGCGCCCGCCAGGTCTCGCCTGCCCGTCCCCAGCCACGCTCCGTATCGTTGAGCCCGGCGAGGCCGTAGAGCACCGAGTCGATGTCAGGCGAGACATAGAGGCCGAGCACCTCGAGGTCGTCGCCGACGTTCCCGATCACGGTCAGCTCCCCGGGGGTGAGCACGTCGTGCAGCCCCGCGGCGAGCTTCGCCCCTCCGACACCGCCCGAGAGCAGGACGACGTTCACGCGCGCTGCGGCGGCGTCAGGGCACGGGTCCTGGCGCCGGCGTGCACCGCGATCCGCTCGAGGTCGTCGGCGGTGTCGACGTCGTCCCGGAGGTTCGGCAGCTCGAGGTCGTGCAGCACGAGCCCGAGCTCGTCGGCGCGAGCCCTGAACCGGCCAGCGCTGTCGCGGCCGTAGAGTGGTCGGAACACCTCCGCGAACGGAAGCCCAAGCGCGTTCGTGGTGCCGTCCGCCGCGGCCACCAAGGCGACGGCGCCGGCACGAGGCGGGATCGCGAGCGCAGCCAGATCGGACGGGCGCACACGCGGCACGTCGGCATTGACGACGAGACAGACACCGTCGACGCCTGCGAGCGCAGCCTGGACCGCGGCCCCTTGACCGCCGGCGGGGTCGGCGACGATCTCCACGCCCAGGATTCCCCCGATCAGGATCGCAGCACCGTCGTCGGTGACGAGCCGCACGCGGTCGGCCTGCGTAGTCGCGGCCTCGAGCACGTCACCGAGCATCGCGAGCGCGACTTCGAGGCGGAGCTCCTCGGGAAGGCGGGTCTTGCCTCCGGAACGGAATGGAACGACGACCGTGACCACGCACAGAGCCTACGCACCCGCTGCGGACCCGGGTCAGCGTCAGGCTGCGTGGCTCGAGGCGCCGGGCCCAGTTGTGGCCCACTCGTGCACCTCGAACCAATGGGTGCCGACGAGGGCTGCCGCGACCTGGGCGTCTGTGTGGGCGCCGTTGAACACGTGATGGTCGAGGTCACAACACATCTCGATCTCTCCTAGCGAGACGTGCGAGATCTTCGACAACACATCGAACGGGAGCTGGGCGTCGGCGACCGAGATGTGCTTGAACTGGAGATCCGGCGCCAGTTCCATCAGCTCGGGCCACTCGGGGCAGGTCTTGTAGCTCATCGGAGATCCTGATTCGCCCCGGCCTGCCACGTTCCTCCGAGGTGTATGAGCCCTCGCTCCTCGCCGTCGGGATACACGAGGAAGGCGAGCGCGTCGTCGAGTTGATGCAGGGTGCCGCCGTCGGCCCCGACGAGTCCTAGGCGCACCCTGAAGCGGCCGAAGGCGAGTGACGGCCGGTCGATGTCGAGCCTGACCATGGCCTCACCGGGACCGTCCGGCCAGCCGATCGTTGCAGTCTCGACGGCGTCCTCGGCCACGAGCAGGCCGGTCGTATCGCGCAATTCGAGATGGAGCCGCGGCGGCTCGATGGTCGAATGGGCGCACAGGTCGACCTCCAGTCGAAGAGGTTCGCCCGCAAGGAACTGCTCCCTCTCGCCGCCGGCCGAATCGAGCAGGCGGGCACCGACGATCTCGGCTTCACCGGTCCCCCACTCGCGCAGGCCGGCGCCCCGTTCCGCGGGGTCGAGGTCGTCGGCGAGAAGGCGGCGGTAGCGGGCAATCGCCTCGTGGGTAGGCCCGTCATACACCCGCTCACCCGACGAGAGGAGGATCGACCTCCCACACAGGCGCTCGACTGCCTGCGCATCGTGGGAGACGAACAAAATCGTGCCGCCCTGGTTCTTGAATGCCGCGATGACGCCGAAGCATTTCCGTTGAAAGTTCTCGTCACCGACGGCGAAGACCTCATCGAGGAGGAGAACGTCCGCCCGGAGGAACGCGGCGATGGCAAAGCCGAGCCGCATGGCCATCCCGCTCGAATAGGTGCGGACAGGACGGTCGATCGCGTGCTCGATCTCGGCGAACGCGACGATCTCGTCGAAGCGCTCACGAATCTCGGCACGGCGCAACCCCTGAATCGATCCGTTCAGGTAGACGTTTTCGCGGCCACTGAAGTCCGGGTGGAAGCCGGCACCGAGCTCGAGCAGGGAACCGATACGGCCGTCCACCTGCACCGTGCCGGTCGTCGGCTTGATGATCCCTGCGAGCACCCGGAGAAGGGTCGACTTGCCCGAGCCGTTACGGCCGATGAGACCCACCGCTTCGCCGGGATTGATCTCGGCCGAGACGTCCCGCAACGCCCACACGTCCTGGCCGCCGGTGCGACCTCGCGCGACCACGAGATCCTTGATCGTGCGCGTCTCCCGGGCGTGGACGCGGAAGCGGCGCGACAGCCCGACCGCAGAGATCGAGCCGAGCCGCGACGCGCTCATCGGGCGAGCCCGGCGAACGAGTGCCCGCGAACGAGCGCCGCGAGCCGCGTCAGCGTGTCGGGGTCGACGGAGGGAAAGACACCGTGCCCCAGGTTGAAGATGTGCCCCGGCCGCCCGCCGGCCCGGTCGAGCACGGAGAGAGCCTCGACCTCGACGACGGGCCACGGCGCGAGCAGCACCGCCGGATCGAGATTCCCCTGGACGGCACGCCCGGGAACCCTGGCCCAGCCCGTGTCGAGCGGGATCCGCCAGTCGAGGCCGATCACGTCCCCCCCGGCCGCCGCCATCTCCTCCAGGAGCGTCGCCGTGCCGGTGCCGAAATGGATCGTCGGCACATCGACCGCCGCCAGGACTCGCGCCGAGTGGGGCGCGACGTACTCGCGGTAGTGCGCCGGGGAGAGCGCACCCACCCACGAGTCGAACAGCTGGATCACGTCGGCCCCCGCGTCGACCTTGGCCGCGACGTACCCGGCGAACGTCTCCGCAAGCTTCTCGAGAAGTGCGTTCCACACGTGGGGCTGCCCGAGCATCAGGCTCTTCGTAAGGGCGAACTCGCGGCTCGGTCTCCCCTCGACGAGATATCCCGCAACGGTGAACGGGCCGCCGCAGAAGCCGACGACGGCCTGATCGGGACGCAGGGCGGCGCGAACGAGCCGGACGGCCTCGAGCACGGGGCCGAACGCCTCTTCGGGGTCGGGTACCCGCAGGCGCTCCACGTCCGCGAGACTGCGCACCGGCTCGTCGATCAGCGGCCCGACGCCTTCGACGAGGCGTACGTCGATCCCCATCGCCAGCACCGGCGTCATGATGTCCGCGAACATCACGGCCGCATCGACATCGTGCCGGCGAACGGGCTGTAGCGTCACCTCGGCGCAGAGGTCGGGCGTGTGGGCGACGTCGAAGAACGCGTGCTTCTCTCGGATCGCTCGGTATTCGGGGAGCGACCGGCCCGCCTGGCGCATGAACCACACCGGCGTCCGCTCGACGTCCTCGCGTCGGGCGGCGCGCACGAGAAGCGGGTCGCTCACGGGACTAGAGTAGCCCCATCGTGAATCGCGTCGGCGCGCACCCCGTCACGGCAGGGCCGCTCGCGCCCCGCTGGCGCGCCTGGTCCCTCGACCCACAGCGCGCCGGAGTCGCCTCGGTTGCCCACGTCGTCCTCGAGAACGCCGGCACGGCGACCTGGCGGTCGCACGGCACGGCCGGTGTCCAGGCGTCCTTCCACTGGCTCGACCCGCTGCGCAACCCCATCGTCTGGGACGGCCCTCGAACGCCGCTGCCGCACGCCGTCCCCCCGGGGGACAGGTCGAGCTCGAGCTCGCGATCACCGCCCCTCGGCCGCCGGGCGCCTACCGGCTGTCATTCGATCTCGTCGAGGAGCACCGATTCTGGTTCGAGGAGGTGGGCTGTACCCCGCTCGAAGTCGAGCTCGACGTGGCACCCCGCATCGCGCAGCGAACGCTCGCCGTTCGGATCCACGGCGGCACCGATCCCGCGACGGCAGCCGCCCTCGCAGCCCAGGAGGAGCCGACGGTCGAGACGGACGCCCTTGCAGTCGCCCACCTCATCGCCGGGGCTGTTCCTCCGCCCGAATGGTCCCGCCTGCTGCTCGACGCGCACGCCGAAGGCTGGGGAGCGGTCGGAACGGCGGTCGTCTCCGAGGGACGGGATCGGGGGCTCGATCCCTGGCGCGGGAGCGGAGGGCGCAACCCGCGCTTCGGGCATCCGCTGCTCCTGCCCTCATTGCTCGGGGGCATCGAGCCGTCGGACCACCTCGGGCTCCCGGCCTACGGCGGTCCCGAAGGACTGTTCGAGGGCAGAGTCACGGTCACACTTCCGCGGCGATCCGGTCGTCCACCGAAGTGAAGACGACGGCGCCGAGAGCGAGCGCCACCACCGTTTCCACGCCGAGATACACGAGGTCGCCGGTGGAGGGGACCTCCCCCAGGAAGAGCGGCGCCCTGAAACACTCGACGACCGGCGTGATCGGGTTGCCCCACTGGATCAGATCGACGAGCCACGGGTGCGTCTCGGCTCCCGGAAGCCCCTGAAGGCTGTAGAGGACCGGAGTGAGGAAGAAGAGCGGCAACAGCAAGGCGGCCACGATGAACTCGATATCCCTGTAGATCGCATTTGCGGAGGCAACCGCCAATGACAGGCCGGAGACAAAGAGCACGATCACCCCAGCAATCGGGATCGCGAGCCACGCCGTTCCGCGTGAGCCGGGCAGGACGATCACGGCGAGCACGAGAACGACGGCGGTCATCACGACGAACGCAACCAGCTGCGTCGCCACAATCGAGAGTGGAACGAGCTGGCGAGGGAAGCGTACTTTCCGGATCAGGCTCGCATTCTCGAGCAGGCTTCGTGCGGACGACTGCAACGACGTGGCGAAGAACACCCACGGAGGCAGGCCGCAGAGCAGGAACAGCCAGTAGTGGTCGATGTCGGTCGTGGGTGACTTCCACATGACCGAGAAGACGACGAGATAGACGAGCATGAGCGTCACCGGCAGGGCGAGCGTCCACACGAGTCCGAGCGCCGAGCCCTTGTACTTTGCGCGCAGGTCGCGTTGGAAGAGGCTCGCGAACAGTTCGCGGTAGCGGTAGAGGTCTCCGTAAACGCCCATCTCCGGCAGTCTAGGCGTGCCGTCACCGGCCCTCGACGGCCACACGCCCGACCTTCGCCGCAACCTCCTCCGGAGGGAGGAGGTACTACCCTACGACCATGACAGCTGCCGTTACGATCGCCGCGCTGCCGGTGGCGGCGGTCGTCCTCTGGACGCTGCTGCGATCGTCGCTCGGAGACCGTCTGGTTGCCGTGCCGACGGGAGAGCGCTGGCACGTCCGCCCGACCCCCACCTTCGGTGGCGTCGGCATCCTGTGTGGTCTCCTCGCGGGGGTGCTGCTCTCGGTAGCGGTCGGCGCCGTCGACGCGAGCTGGGAGCTGGCCGGCATCGTGACCGGTTGCATCCTTCTCTTCGCCGCGGGCCTCCTCGATGATCTGAGGCATCTCAGCCCGCTGGCGAAGCTCGCGGCCCAGTTCGGGGCGGCCGGCATCGCCGTGGCGAGCGGCCTTCGCGTCGAGTTGATCGCAAACGACGTCGTCGCGACGGTGGTCGCGATCGTGTGGCTCGTGGGCATCACCAACGCGTTCAACCTCCTGGACAACATGGACGGTCTCGCCGCCACCCTCGCGGCGGTCGCCTGCGCGTACTTCGCGATCGACGCCGTCACCCAGCACCCGAACGACCTGGTACTCGTCCTTGCTCTCTCGCTCGGGTTCGCGTGCAGCGGTTTCCTGCCGTTCAACCTCCGACCGGAAGGCAACGCGCTCGTCTTCATGGGCGACTCGGGAAGCCAGGTTCTCGGCTTCCTGCTCGCCGCCCTCGGCCTCGCGGCGAGCTGGACGACGGCAGGGACGACCGTGGCGACCATGCTGCTCCCACTCCTCGTGCTCGCGATCCCGATCCTGGACACGACGCTCGTCACGATCAGACGAGTAGCCGAGCGCCGTCCGGTTACCCAGGGCGGCAGGGATCACACCTCCCACCGGCTCGTCTACTTCGGCCTCTCGGAGAGGAAGGCGGTCGGCCTCCTGGCGATCATCGCCGTTGCGCTCGGCGCAACCGGCGTCGCCTACAACATCCTCGACGACGCACGCGTGACCGCCGTCGGCGTGCTGCTCACGTTTGTGCTGCTCGTCCAGTTCGGAGGCTTCCTCAGTGATCTCGACGAGCGCACTCGTCGGGGCGAGGCGAGCGACACCTCTCTCCGTCATGCGCTCACCTTCGACCCCCGCAGGCTCGTCGAGGTGCTCGTCGACTTCGTGCTCGTCTGCACCTCCTTCCTCGCCGCCTACCTGATCGTGGTCGGGGGCAAGGGCACCGAGCTGCAACGGTCGATCTTCCTCGGATCGCTCCCTGTCGTGCTCGGAATGCGATACGTGACGTTCGTCGCGTTTCGCATCTACCGGCGCATCTGGCGTTACGCCACCGCGCGAGACGTCTTCGCCATCGCCGTCGCCGTGTGCGTCTCCGAGGTGCTCGCCTTTCTGGTGATCCGCGCAACGCGCTCGCTGGGAGACTTCCCGGTTCGCGTCTTCGTGGTCGATGCCATCATCTGCACAGCTCTCGTGACCGCCTCCCGGCTCGTGCTCCGGCTTCTGCCCGAGCTCGCGGGCGTCCGCTACCAGGGAACACGGCGCCGGGTGGTCGTCGTCGGGGCAGGGCGCGCGGGACGCGGCCTCGTCCGCGAACTTCGTGAGGACGCCTCGGCGAAAGCGGTGGCGTTCGTCGATGACAACCCCGCGTTGCGCGGTCGACGGATCCAGGGCATCGCAGTGGCCGGTGGCTCGGACGACATCCACGCGATCTTGACGACCGCCCGAGCGACCGAGGTACTCGTCTCGATCCCGAACGCCCCGAAGGAACGGCTCGAGCAGGTGGTTCAGGCGTGCGCCGACGCCGAGGTACCCTGCCACTTCGTGCGCCGCCACAGCGAGACGATGACCCCTCTGGCAGAGATGGGGACCGAGTGACCGACGCCCCCGCGGCGCGGCGGCGGCGATGGCGAAACCGCCCGACGTTCGAATCGGTCGTCCCTCTCCTCACCGCCTATCTCGTCTTCAGCGTTCTCTACGCCTGGCAGGCGTGGCGGCGGGAGACACCCACCATCTTTACGGACGAACTGGAGATGACACAGATCTCACGGGCGATCGCCGATACCGGCCACCCGGCGCGGCGCGGTCAGGAGTACGTGTTCACGTCCCTCGTCCCCTACCTGACGGCGCCGGCCTGGTGGCTCCACTCGGTCGCAACCGCCTACGAGACGGTCAAGTATCTGCAGGCGCTGGTAATGGCACTTGCGATCTTCCCTGCGTACGGGATCGCTCGCTTCGTCGTGTCCCGCCCCTGGGCGTTGTTCGCAGCGGTGGCGACGATCGTGGCGCCTGCGCTCTCGTATGCGCCGATCCTCGTCGAGGAGCCTTTCGCCTATCCGGTGGCAACTCTCGGTCTGTACCTGATCGTCCGGGCCGTGGCTCGGCCGTCACGGCGTACCGTCGCGCTCGCCGCAGCAGGATGCATCCTTGCCGTTGCCACCCGCTCCCAGCTCGTCGCGCTGGCCGGAGCGTTCGGCCTCTGCCTGCTCGCGCTCGGTTGGCGCACTGAGCCGATGGAACGCTGGCGCACGACGTGGACGCGCTACGACTGGGTCGGCGCCGGACTGCTCGCCGTCGGCCTCGTCCTCGCTTTCGCGGCGTACATGGGGCGCCACTCGCTGGAGTGGCAGACGACCACGGCGCTCTGGAAGGGACGTATCTTCGATTACGGGGTATGGGCCGTCGGGGCGCTCGCGATCGGATGCGGCATCCTGCCCCTGATCGCAACGCTCGCGGTCCTGCTGCGACCTCGCACGGACTGGCGCGACCCGGGGCTCCGTGCTTTCGGGATCGTCACGGGCGCGGCCTTCGTGTCGTTCTGCTGGTACGCAGCGGTGAAAGGGGCATACCTGTCGACGATCTTCTCGAGCCTCGTGGTGGAGCGGAACCTGATCTACCTGTACCCGTTGCTCTTCACCGGCACCGCCGTTCTCTTCGCGCGGCGCGACGCACGGTGGTGGGCCGTCCTTCCGGCCGCCGTGGTCGTTTGGTACCTCGTCACCGCGACGCCGACGAGAATCGACCAGTTCCCGTATTACGAAGCGCACGGCCTGTCGATCCTTGCGTTCCTCAATCGCGAACTCGGCTGGGCCGCCGGCCGCATCGACTCGGCGCTCGTGGTCGTCGTTCTCGTGGCAGCGCTCGCCGCTCTCGCATTGCGGCCGCTGGCAGGCCGGAAAAATGGAGCCGCACGCGCTCTCGTGGTGGTGCTCGCCGTGCTCGTGCTCGGCTGGAATCTGACGACGGAGATCTACGCCGCGTCGGGCGAACACGACTTCTCGACGCGGATGGCGAAGAACATGGCCGACCCACCCGACTGGGTCGACCGGACGACCCATGGTGGCAGTGTGACGGCCCTCGGGCAACAGATCACCGATCCAACCGGTATCTGGTTGATCGAGTTCTGGAACCGGTCGTTAAAGAAGTCCTGGAGCACGGACGGATCGGCCGTCGGGCCGGGCCCGACTCTCACCCCCGACCTCGCACGCCGTGACGGCACCCTGACGCCGTCTCCCGGAACCGACTACGTGCTCGCCTACAACGGTGTCACGCTCCAGGCGCCGGTGGTCGAGCGGTTTGGGGGCACGATCCTGTACCGGGCCGGTCGGCGCCCCCTGAAGGTTGCATTTTCCCAGGCCGGGGTGTTCGAGGACGGCTGGATGGGGCATGACAGCTCGTACAACCGCTACACGGCACGTGCCGACGGCCCCGGCAGCGCGCGCATCGATCTCTCCCGCGCGGCCATCTGCACGACCGCCCCCATCCCCGGCGGCGTGATCGTCAAGATCGGCCCTCTCGTGATCGGCCCCGACAAGCAGCCGCATATCGGCCGGGTCACTGCTCAACGTCTGCTGCGCGTGCGCCCCTGCGAGAACAAGGCCCAGACGGTCTTGCTTCCGGCGCCCCGGGGACCGTGGCGCGTCGAGGTCACCTCCGATACGTTCGTCCCGGCCGAGCTCGACCCGAGCAAGAGCGACCGCCGCCGGCTCGGTGTCCAGGTCGCGTTCGGCTTCCAACCGAAGTAACGACCTACGGTCGGGATGCCGCCACGATGTACGTGAAGCGGCTCCGCAGGAGCAGCCGGGCGAGAGGACCCGAGCGCTCGGCCGCACGCAGCGCCGCCGACGCCGACCTCGGGAGTGAAACCGTCTGCGGGACGAAGAACGGGTGCAGGATCACCTCCGTCAGTCCGGCGGCACGAAGATCGTCGACGACCTCGGCGACGGCGTACTGGCGCGGGTTGAGGTCGATCATCAGCTTTACCGTCGTGAACGACGCGACCCTGCGAAGGAAGGCCCTCCGGTCGCGCGCATAGTAGATCGCACGGAACACCGTCGTCGCCGCGACGGGCCCGGGTGGCTCGTACGTGTTCAGGTCCCCGACTTCGAGGCTGGCACTCAAACCGAGTCGACGTGTTGCTTCCGCGACCATCTCGGGTGTGAAATCGACGCCTCGGTAACGGAGCCCTCGCTCCGTCAGGTAGGCGCCGAGGCCGCCGTCTCCGCAGGCGAGGTCGAGTACCTCGTCTCCGGGTGCGAGTGGTCGGCCGAGCGTCGCCACGAGCTCGGCGCGATGGGCGAGATACGCCCGACTGTCCGCGTATTGCGTGTCGCTCCAACCCGCCGCGCTGCGCGTGTACTGGCCGCCCTTCTCGCTCACAAGGCCGTCAGCCGTTCGGGGTGCTTGCGGACGAAGCGCGCCATGCCGCGCAGGTGCCAGAGGGTGTGGCGCGAGAGGAACCGCCTGTCGATCACGGCAGCGTAGGCGTGGCTGACTACCGCGGCCGGCACGTACCACCGCTCCCAGCCGGCTCGCATCGCCCGGTAACAGAGGTCGATGTCCTCGACGTAGTGTCGATAGCCGGCGTCCCAGCCGCCGATCTCTTCGAGCATCGTGCGCCGTTGGAGGAGGAAGGCTCCCAGCATCCAGTCCGCTTCGACCGGCTCCGTCGGGTGCTCGTCCAGGAGGTAATGCTCCCGCTGACGCTCGTAGGGAGGATAGAGCCGCCGCAGCGGGGTGCGACGCACGACTGTCCCCGACACCGTCGGGAAACGTCGTCGTGACGGCTGCCACGTCCCGTCGGGCCAGAGCACCCGAGGGCCTGCGATGCCGCACCGCGGGTTCGCATCCATGAACGCGACCAGCTCACCCACGGCGCCGGCCGCCGCGACCGCGTCCGGGTTGGACGAGAGCACGTACGAACCGGATGTCGCGCCGATCCCGGCGTTGACGTTGGCTGCCAGCGAACGCGGTTCAGGATTCTCGACCACACGCACACCCGACGGGACCACCCCGATCGAGCCCGGAAGATTCGAGACGACCACGATCTGGTCGACTTGTGGAGCGAGGGCGGCGAGCGAGCGCTCGAGCTCGACCGCGTGACCGTGAGAGACGACGACGGCGGAAACGGTCATCGGCCGAGTGCCTCCCGGTAGACGCCGACCGTCCGTTCCGCCGTTGCGCGCCACGAGAAGGCGCGGGCACGCTCCACGCCCGCGGCAACGAGCGCCTCGCGATCGGCAAGCGCTTGCCGAATTCCTTCTGCGAGGTCTGCCTCCCCGACGATCACCGCAGCATCGCCCGCGATTTCCACGAGCGCCGCGTCTCGGACGATCACGACCGGCGTCCCGCTCGCCATGGCCTCCAGCACGGGGAGGCCGAAACCCTCGTAGTGCGACGCCTGGACGAGGCACGCCGCTCCGCGGTAGAGCGCGGCAAGCTCGTCGATCTCGACGTACCCTCGCAACGTCGCTCCGCTCTCCCGCAGCTGCCTGGCGGCACCTGCGTCCTTCTCGGGCCCGACGACGACGAGCGGCAGCCCGACCGCCCGTGCGGCCTCGAGCGCTGCGAGCTGGTTCTTGCGCGGCTGAACGGCACCGACGGCGAGCACGTAGTCGCGCGTGCCGCCGTCGCCCGGCCGGAAGACGGGGTCGAATCCGTTCGGCGTCACGACGACCGCCTCGGGTGCGAGCCCGTAGAGTCCGATCAGATCACGGCTCGATCGCTCGGATACGGTCAACACCCGGGCGGCGCGGCGGGCAGACCGGGGCACCACGAGGCGGAACACGAAGCGGTCACGACGACGCATCAGCGTGCTGTCCTGCTCGAAGGAGAGATCGTGAATGGTGACGACCCCCGGGCACGGGCAACGCCACGGCAACGCATACTGGGTATGCACGAGGGCCGCGCCCACGCGACCGAGCAGCCGGGGCAACGTCCAGGCCATCCGCAGCTCCTGGCTCCGCGTCGAAAGCTGGATCGCCTCGACGCCTGCCGGGACGAGATCGGGCTGACGGGTAACCGCCGCAATCCGTAGCCCGGCAGCGGCTGCCGGATCCGGAAGCTCACGGAGCAGGTTGAGCACGTACGTCTCGTCGCCGGTGCGTCGCCGGCCAAGGACGTCTGCGTCGACCACGACGAGCGGCTCGCTCATACGAGCTCCCGCCACAGTGCCTCGACGACGTCGGCAGTGCGGCCCCAGGTGAACTCGCGGGCCCGCTCGATCCCGAGCCGGCGGAGCTCGTCGCGCCTGGTCGCGGCTTCGTCGATCCCGGCCGCGATCGACCGCGGGTCGAGAGCGTCGACCAAGACCGCAGAGCCCCCTGCCACTTCCTCGGTGGCGCCTCCGCGGCTCGTCACGACGGGGGTTCCGCACGCCATTGCCTCGAGCACCGGGAGCCCGAAGCCCTCGTAGACCGACGGAAAGACGAGGCACCGAGCACCGCGATAGAGCGCTGCGAGCTCCTCGTCGTCGACCCGACCCACCCAGCCGGGAGCCGCGACCTCACCCCAGCCTCGCGCGCCGACGACCCGCAGCTCGACGCCTGCGAGCCGGGCCGCCTCGACCGCCCCGGCGAGGTTCTTGCGCGGCTCGAGCGTCCCGACGGCGAGCACGTAGTCGCCGCTCGCCGCAGGACCGGCCGAGGAGAACAGCGGCTCGATGCCGTTCGGGACGACGCGGATCCGCTCCTCGGGGATCCGAAGCAGCTCGACGAGCTCCCCCCGCGTGAACGCCGAGACCGCGACCACGGCATCGGCCCGCTGGACTCCATGGCGGAGAACGAGGCGCCCGGTGTGCCGGTGCCACACCGGGAAAGCCTCGGGGTGCCTGAGTAGCGCGAGGTCGTGGACGGTGACGACCACGGGGCGACGGGAGCCAACGGGGCCACGCATCGTCGTGCAATGGAGGAGATCCGCGCCGCGTGCCGCTCGAGCGATACCCACCGGGTACCAGGCGAGGTCACGGGCGACGGTCGCGGCCCGCCCCGGCCCACCGAAGCTCAGGGGCAGCACGTCCAGGCCGGGCCTGTTCTCGAGAGCACCGAGGAGCCCCCTCACCACCCGGGCCGTCCCCGCACCGGTCTGCACAAGGGGCGCCACGTCGAGCCCGACTATCACCGCGCGTCCTCGTAGCCCGCGAGCATGGTCTCGCCGGCGGCCCGCCAGGTGAACCGCGAGGCATGCTCGATGCCCGCTACCACGAGCCGCTCACGGTCGGCGATCGCTCTTTCGATCGCCTCCGCGATGGTGCCCGGGTCGTCTGGATCTGCACGCACGGCGACGGTACCCGAGGCCTCGTCCATCGATGCGTGGGCAGAGGCGACGACCGGCGCCCCGCACGCCATCGCCTCGACGATCGGCATCCCGAACCCCTCGAACCGCGACGGGTAGACGACGACGGCCGCGCCGCGGTAGAGCTGCGCGAGGGCCTCGTCGGAGACGAACCCGAGCCGCCGTACGCGCCGGTCGTCGAGCAGCGGCTGCTCGCCCCAGCCCTCGCCCCCCGCGACCGCGAGCAAGATGTCGCCGCCGAGCAGGCGATGCGCCTCGGCGAGCGCCTGCAGATTCTTTCGTGGCTCGAGCGTCGCGACGGTCAGGATGTAGGGAGCCCCGAGATCGGTGGCCGGGCCGTCGGCGGTGAACGCCTCCTTGACCCCCGGCGGAGCGACACAGATGCGTTCGGGACCGACACCGAGCAACTCCGTGACGTCCGATCCGGTGAATGCGGAGTTGACGAAGATCACGTCGCAGGTACGCGCCGCGTTTCGGTACTTACGGCCGTGCATCGCCCGTGTTCGCTGCGTCGTCCAGTCCGGAAACCGGACCGGCACGAGGTCGTGGATCGTCGTCGCCCGCACTCCCGCCCGCTGCGGTGGGTACATCCAATCCGTGAAGTGGAGAACGTCGAACGGCCCGAGCAGCAGCTCTGCCGCCGGGTGCCCGGCCACGCTCCAGGCAGTGCGCATGGCGTGCGAAGCCGGCAGCGGCCACGTGCGCACCTCCACCTCGAGCCCCGCGAGCGCCTCCCGGATGCGACGGGGCCCGCTGAGGCTCGTCGGCGCAAAGGCGACGATCTCGTGCGAGCCCCGGGAGGCGTCGAGCATCCCGGCGAGGGTCCCACGGATGTAGTTGCCGACCCCCGTCGCCGGATGAGAGAGTGGGCTGACGTCGAAAGCAACCCTCACGGCCGGTAGGCAAAAGCGTTGAAATGAACACCGAGGACGCGCTCGTCGGTGTTGCCCGGGATGACGCGGCTGGGCACGGCCGTGGGCGTGACCAGGAATCGGACCGCGCACCGACCCCTGCGCGGGGTGAGCGGCACCCGAAGGGTTGCGACCTCGTTCGGGACGACGCGGACACCCTGTCCACTCGAGGCGGTCACGGTGCTGCCGTCCGGTAGCAGCTGCGCATCGCCCGAGAGCGAGACCGTCAGCGAGCCTCCGCGGCAGTGCTCGCGCGTCCACACTACGACAGGACCGGACCACGTGTCGTTCGGATAGAGACCGACCGTAGTCGTCTTGGCGAGGACGAGCGGCCCTGGGACCTTCCAGACCGTCATTCCGAGGAGTGGGTCGCGCACGACGGGGACCGCGTCCGGCTCGACCGACCCGTCCGTGAGGAGGTAGCCGGGGCGAACAGGCCGGCCGTCGGCGAGTCGCACGAGGCCGGTGCGCCGCTCGACGGAGACCGGCAGTTCTCCCACCCCACCCGGCGTGGGAGCGACCGTGTAGTAGACCTGACCCACGCGACGGTTGAAGAACTCGTTCTGGTTCACGGTAAAACGATCGCTGCGCCCGGTCCAGAGGACCGCCACGCCGGCTCCGGCGGGAACGGCCCGGTCGATCCAGTCGCGCTCGACGCCTCGAATGCCCTGGAAGAGAGCGCCCGCTCCCGCCTGCCGGACGCCGTACGGGTAGGGCCCGAACCAGATGGGCTTGGAGGCGACGAGCCAATAGGCGAGCACGATGAGCGGCAGCACGAGTGCGAGCCGCCGCGGGACGAGGACGAAGGCGGCGGCGAATGCAACCGCGCCGAGGAATGCGAGCCATTCGAGCCAGCTGATCCGCTCGTGGAGCTGAATCGCCCACCAGGGCAGCAGCATCAGCGTGTCGGACACCGCCGACGTCGTCACGAAGCGGTCGAACGGAATCGCGAGCACGAGCAGCGCGGAGGCGGCGGCGGCCAACGCTCCAGTCACACGCGGCCGCGGCGAGCCCCGCTCGATCCAGGCGAGCAGAAGGACTACGAACAGCGGGGCGAGTGCGAACATGTTGCGCTCCTGGATCCGATCCGCGAAGCGCGACGCGAAGGTGCCGACGACGAGGGCTGTCCACCCGAGCAGGGCTACCGAAACGGCGAGGAGCACCTGGAGAGGCCGGTCGAGTGACCGAGCCCGTGCCAAGAGCACGATCGTCGCGGCCGCCGGGATGACACCGAGGTACAGATCGAGCTCGGCAAGGTGATACACGACGAAGTGCAATGCGCGCGCGAGGTCGTAGTGCGCCTCGCCGACAACCGCATAGGAGCCGAGGACGGAATTCAACGGCCTCCCGCGTACAATCTGCCCCGCGACGACCGCGACGGCGACGGCGCCGAACGTCGCATATAGCCAGCGGTAGGACCAGAGCGTCGCCCTCAACGCTCCGGCTCGAAAGAGACCGAGAAGAAGGGGAGCGGTGACTGCGGCGGCAGCCACGACGATCGCCTGCGAGCGGGTGAGATACGCAAGGCCGAGAGCCGCGAAGAACCCGACGTAGCGGGCGGCGGAGGGCTGCTCGAGCAGTGACACGAGCGTGAATGCGGCCAGGAGGAAGATGGGGTAGTACGCGTTCTCGGTCATCACGGTCGCGGTGTAGACCATCGAAGGCACGAGGACCGTCATCGCCGCTGCGAGCAGAGCCGACCACTGACCGACGACCCGTCGGGCGATCAGGTACCCGGGAACCGCGGCAAGAGACATCACGAGGCTGTTGATCGTCTTCAGCGCGGCGTAGGCATCCGGAATTCGGTCGAAGAGGACGTACGCCGGCGAGATCAGGATCGGGTACACCGCCCCGAAGCCCCGAACCGGCACGCCGCGGACGGCGAGGCCGGAACCGGAGGCAACGCTCTTCGCCATCTCCGAGTAGATGAGCTCGTCGACCATGATGAAGGGCCCGAGCATCCCGCGCGCAAGCCAGCCGCGGTACGCGAAAGACAGCATCACTATTGCGGCAAGGAACACCCAGGCGGGCACGGAGCGCACACGGTCAGCCACCGAGCTCGACCTCGCCGAGGCGGGTCGCAATTTCGTGCGCCTCGGCCGAGCCGGGCTCGATTCCGACGTCCGCCGCCGCCTGGCTCAGGTCACGCAGGACCGAGTCGGAAACGGCTCCCCCACCGGCGGACTGCTCGAACGCCGCGACGTACAGGTCGGCGACCCGGTCGAGGTCGTGCGCGTCCCGGGCGAGCTCGAGCGCCGCCGCGCCCATCGCAGCACGCACGTCAGCACGCGTGGCGAGAAGATCGAGTGCCGCCGCCAGTGTCTCGACCTCCTCGTCGTCGACCGGAACCTTCAGCGCGACGTCATCCGGCAACTCGGAGAACCAGCCGACATCGCTCACGACGAGCGGCTTGCCAAGAGCGAGCGCCCGGATCGCGGTACCGGAGGTCTCCCCCATCGTCGGCGAGCGGAGACTGATGTGGACGTCGGCGGCGAGCATCAGCTCCCACAGCCGTCGCTCGCCGACGTAGCCCTCGCGTACGAGACCGGCACCGTCGAGCCCGAGGCGCTGGAGCCGTCGTTCGAGGTCGAAACCAGGCGAAGCCGCTCCGACGAGGAGCAGCCCGCTGGACGGATGACGACCCCGCGCACCCGCATACGCTTCGAGGAGCTGCGGGATGCGCTTGCTCGCGTTGACGTTGCCGAAAGTGGCAAAAAGCGGATCTCCGGCGACGTCGGCCGCCGCCAGATCAGGGACGGGGAACGCCGGATGCGGCACGATCCACACCGGCCGGTCGTAGCCCGCCGCACGCGCGCGATCTCGGACATAGCGGGAATGAACGACGAGGCTCGTGGCGAGATCCAGCACCTCCCCGGCGAGGTGGAAGTCCTCCGGCCGGTTCTCCCAGAGCGGCGGAATGCGCTTGTCGAGAACGGCATGCCCGAGGAGCCGGCCGACGACCCCTCCTTCACGCTCCATCGCGTCGAGATAGCCATGGCCGTCGCGGCGGCCGATCGTGAGTCCGGCTACGAGATGGTGAAGGACGAAATCGTGCAGTACGACGAGGCCCGGCGTGCGGCGAAGCGCGTCCACGATCCACCCGTGCGCATCGGGGTTGTTCCCCACGTGGTAGACGCACAGATCCGTTCCACGTGGAGGCTTCCTGGCGCCTCGTCTGACCACGACCGCCTCGCACCGCTCTCTCAGAGCGGGCAGCAGGAGGGCCGAGTAGTCGGCAATGCCGGAGCGCTCCGGGGGCATCGGGCTGAACAGCGCCACCTTCACGAGAGCAGCCTCGCGATCGACCTCTCCCACGTCACCTCGGTTGCAAGAGCGTGTCCGGCACGACCGAACGCCGCCGCTTCGTCCGGGTGATCGCGCAGCCAGACCGTGGCACGTGCGACGTCGGCCGCATCCGGCGGCACAACCGAGCCGGTCGAGCCGTCGTGCACGACGTCCAGAGGGCCGCCTGCGTCGGTCGTCGTCACGACCGGCTTGCCGGAGAGAAACGACTCGTAGGGACCGAGCCCGAAGTCCTCGTCGACCGGCGCGTAATAGGAGGCAAAGCACGTGGCGTAGAGCCGAGCAACCTCCTCACCGCTGACACGGCCGGTGAAGCGGACGCGCTCACCGACGCCTCGGTCGTGCGCGAGCCCCTCGAGCCGTTCGCGGTCGGGCCCATCACCGACGATCACCACCCGAAGCGAGCCGTCGAGCGCCGCGGCCTCGATCAGGAGGTCGACGCGCTTGGCCCGATCGAGGCGGTTGACGGAGAGAACGAAGTCCCCGTGACCCTCGTTGCGGTACTCGAGCTCTTGCGCAGGGTGGGGTAAGACCTCGGCGACGAGACCCGTCGACCGCTGCAGGCGCCCGGCGACGTTGCGAGACGTCGCGAAGAGTCGGCTCGCCTCGCCGAGAGCAAGCCTGTCGAGATCCTGCACCTTCCGCCTCAGCGCTCGCTCGGCGGGGCTCTCGCCGAATTGCCCGAGGTCGGTGCGGTCGAGCTCGTAGGCCTGCCGGAACTGATGAACGAGCCAGACACGCTTCTCGGGATGCCGCACGACATAGGAGGGGAATTTCGTCGCCACAACCAGGTCGATCGGCGTGCCGTCGCTTTCGGCCAGATCGAGAAGCCGCCAGGCGAACGCCTGGGTGAGGACCCGTGTGCCCGGATACCACTTGAACGGAATCGAGACGATCTCGGCGTCGTGGCCGCGGGCGCGCAGCTGCTCTACGAGGGTATCCGTGAAGATCTCGGCGCCTCCGTACGCGAACGGCACCTGCGGCCTGCACACAGCGATGCGCATCGCGACTACCGGGTCTCGTCGCGGAGTGTCGCCAGCTCGGCCTGCAGACTGTCGACCTGCCCCTGCAGGTCGTCGACGAGGCGAAGAACTGCCGCGTTGAACGAGCGTTGGTCGTACGCGAGCGGCTCGACGTACCAGCGCATCATCTTGCGGAGAACCGCCTTTACGGGAGTTCCGACTCCGCCGCGGACGCCGGGACGCAGGCGCAGCGACCGGTCGGCGGATACAGGCCACAGGCGCTCGGCCTCCGCACGGGCGGCCCGCCGATCATCGGGGTCGCCGCCGCCGCCGGGATCGCCGCCCGAGCGGCGCACCTCCTCACGCAGCGCCCGGAAGAGAGCATCCACATCGACCGGGGCGGAGGTCGCTCCGCCCGGGTCGATGGAGTCGACGTCCACGTGGTCTTCGGACATCGCGGGATTGTAGCCCCGCCGCGCGACGCCCAGACACGGGCGGGCGACGCGTGAGGAAAGACAGGTGCTGGTTACGATCCTCGAATGGTCTCGGTCTGCATGGCGACGTTCAACGGCGCCCGTTTCGTTCACCAACAGGTCGCGACGATCCTGGAGCAGCTCGAGTCCGGGGATGAGCTGGTCGTCTCCGACGATTCCTCCACCGACGACACCGTTGCGATCGTGCGCGCCTTCGGCGATGCCCGGATTCGCGTCCTCGAGGCCGGCGCGTTCCGCAGCCCGCTCCTCAACTTCGAGCACGCTGTCCGTCACGCACGAGGAGACACCATCGTCCTCGCGGACCAGGACGACATCTGGCTCCAGAACAAGCTGCCGCTCGTGCGCGAGCTTTTCGCGCACGAGGCGAAGCGGCCGTACCTCGTCGTCCTGGACGCGGAAGTCGTCGACGAGAGCGAGCGCCTGCTCGAGCCCTCGGTGCTCGAGAAGCTCCATGCGGGTCCGGGATTGCTGAAGAACCTGTGGGCTAACCGCTACCTCGGCTGCTGCATGGCATTCAGCAGCGACCTGTTGCCGGCCGCCCTCCCGTTCCCGCCGGGTGTCGGGATGCACGACATCTGGCTGGGCCAACTGTGCGAGCGCATCGGCAAGACGGCGTTCGTCCACGTCGTGACGATGCGGTACCGCCGGCACGAGGAGACCGCAACGGGATTCGACATTCGTTTCGAGCCGATGCAGCAGATCGTGAGACGGGCCCACCTCGCCTGGTCGCTTCTGACCCGGTCGCGCCGCAGGCCCTAGCGCGGGCTCCTAGGTCGTCGGCCGAGGCCCGAGGCGCGCTGCACGGAAGTCGCGCCACCCGTCCCGGACGGCTCGCATGCCGTCGAGCCGGCGACGGGAGAGGAGGGCCTGGGCCGTGTGGGCGAGCACCGACTCCGCGCGTCGCAGCACCGTCCACGGGGCCGAGAGCGGTGCATGGCGCTCGGCCACCGTCAACGAGTTCCGGAGGTCGTAGTACAGCGACGTCGGCGAGGACTCACCGCCGGTCGAGGCCGAGACGCGGTGACGGACGATGCTCGCGGGCACGACGATGACCCGCCGACCCCGATCCCGTGCTCGGAGCGACCAGTCGAGGTCCTCGCGGTACGCGAACAGGCCTTCATCGAAAAGTCCCACTTCCTCGACTGCCCGACGCGGGATCAGCATCGCGCCGCCGCAGGCGCAATCGACCTCGTAGGGAGGTCGCGCCGGAGGGACCGGTGCCTTGCCGAAGCCGATGTTGCGCCCGTGATGCCCGCGGCGCGGATGGAACGACGCGCCTGCGTACCAGACCCGATCAGGGGGCTCGGCGAAGAGGATCTGGCTGCAGGCAGCCGCAACTTCCGGCTGCGTGGCGGCGTTCACGAGCGGGGCGAGGAAGCCGGCGTCGACGACCATGTCGTTGTTGAGCAGCAGCACGTCGTCGGCCCCTCGCTCGAGCGCAGCAGCTATGCCCGCGTTGACGCCGCCCGAGAACCCGGCGTTTCGGCCCAGGCGGATCACCACGGCGTCGGGGAAGGAGATCTCGACTGCGTCGGCGCTCCCGTCGATCGAGCCGTTGTCGACCACGACCACGCTCAACGATGCGTACGACACAGCGGCGAGCGAGGCGAGACAGCGCAACGTATCGTCCCTGCCGTTCCACGAGAGCACGACGACGAAGATCCGGTGGACGCTGGTGGCGCGCAGTCGCTGCGGCCGATCGTGAGGGGTCTCCGTCATCGGTCTCCATGATCATCGATCCCTATGCTCACGTGCGGCGCATGAACTCCGAGATCCCGCCGACTCCTGAGCCCGAGCCTCCCCGACGAGACGACCCGGGCGGCCGCCGACCGCTCCCATGCGCCGGCCGTCCTCCGCAGCACGGCGCTCCAGATCGCCGGGCACGTCTTCGCGATCGCGCTCACGGCCACCAGCACGATCATCCTGACCCGCTTCCTCGGCGTCGACGGATACGGCCGCTTCACGGTCCTGACGGTGTTCCTGCTGATCGGCATCTCGCTGTCGGAGTTCGGGCTCAACGGTACGGCTGTCCGCTGGTTCGCGCGCGGTGAGACGGCCGGAGGAGATCTTTGCCTCACTGATCGGGCTTCGCCTCGTCCTGTCGGTCGCTGCAGCGCGTCACTGCTCTCGCCATCTTCTCGCTCTATCCCGCACACGACGCTCCGCTCACCGCCGTCGTCCTCACCGCCGTCGCGATGATCCTCGCCGGTGTGAACATGACGATCCCGACCGCCCTCCAGGCGCGTCTCGACTTTCGCCTCGGAGTCGTCCTCGATCTCACTGCACGGACGGTCGCGTTCGCGACGTACGCGGCTGCTGCCGTGCTCGTCACATCGGACGACCCGGACGGCAGGCTCATCGCCGCCGCGCTCGGGCCGCCGGCCGGCTTTCTCGTCGCCGTGATCGTCGGGCTCGTCGCGGTGAGGCGGCTTTCGTTCCCGATCGTCCCGACGTTCCATCCCGCAGACGTGGCGGCGCCTCATGCGCGACGCCGTCCCGCTCGGGGTCGTCACGATCCTCGGCCTCGCGAGCTATCGCCTCGACGCATTGGTGCTCGCCGTTCCTCAAGGACTCGTACGACGTTGGGATCTACGGGCTGGCCTACCGCTTCATGGAAGCGACCGTCCCGCTCGGTGCATTCATCGTGGCGGCCGTCTTCCCGCTGCTCGTTCGCGAGCGACGACGGAGCAGAGCGTCGCGCCCTCCAGATCGCGCGGGCCGCCGACCTCCTGCTCGTCGTCTCCGTCGGCGTGGCCGTCGCAACGATCGTGCTCGCTCCCGATCTCGTGCGACGTCCTCGGAGGTGCGGCCTACGCACCGTCGGTCGTGCCGCTGCGAATCCTCGCGCTCTCACTGCCGTTCTCGTTCGTGGGGATGCTCCTCTCGTGGACGCTCATCGCGCGCGGACTCCAGCAGCGCCTGATCCCGCTCACGGCAGTCGGCGTCGTCCTCAACCTCGCGCTCAACCTGGCGCTCGTGCCGACGTACTCGTACAAGGCGTCCGCGGCCATCACACTCGCGACCGAGATCGTCGGCGTGATCGTCCTCATCGTCCTTCGTCCGGCGCTGGATTGGTGTCTCTCCCTCTTTCGCTCCGTTCGCGCGGATTGGCTTCAGCGGAGCGATTGCGCTCTCCGCCGGCGTTCTCTTCACGTTCGCAGGTCCAATCATCGGCACGCTCGTCGCGGTCGCGGTCTTCGCCGGGCTCGTCGCTGGCCTTCGGCCTCGTCACCCGCGCCGAGATAGACGCCCTCGTCCGCCGAAGCTGAGGGCGGTCAGGGTCGCGTCTCGCGGAGGAGGACTCGGAAGGCCCTTGCTCATGACCCGGTCGAAGACGGCTCGATCGAACGCCCGATGCTGCATCACCGAGCGTCGAGCCCTGCACCATCGCCGGGAGACCCCGATGACAGCGTCGCGTTTCGCTCGTAGCACCGTCCACGCGTGACCGCGGAGAGCGTAGCGTGACGAATCGAGCCGAGGTTGAGAAGCACGTGCATCGGGAGGTACCGCCAGAAGAGGTGCGGAGGCATGGACTTGACGTAGGTCCAGACGACGTTGCGCTGCGAGTGGTAGATCGTGAAAGCAGACAGCCCTCCACTGACTCGCGCCGCCGACATGGCGGACACGGGCGCCTGGCACGTAGAGGCAGCGACCGCCGGCGACCTGCAGGCGGAGGTTGAGATCGACGTCCTCGAAGTAGCAGAAGTACCGCTCGTCGAACGAACCGACGCGAAGGAGCCAATCCCGACGATAGAAGGCAGCTGCGCCGGATGCTCCGAACACCTCCATCCGCGCGGAAGCCGACGAGACCGGTTTGCCCCTGGCGCCCCGGCCAGGCAGTGCCGTAGACGTGGTAGACGTCGCCCGCCGAATCGAGAATCCCAGGCTCCGTCGCCCTCTCGATTCGGCTCGCGAACGACGCGAACTCGCTGTGGTCGACGGCGGCCGCGACCAGTGACTCGAGCCAGAGCGGGTCGGCGACGGCGTCGGGGTTGAGCAGCGCGACGAGGTCGCAGTCAGCGAGCATCTCGATCGCGACATTGTTCGCGGCGGCAAAGCCGACGTTCCGCTCGAGGAGAACGAGCTCGACGGCGGGGTACATCGCGGCGATCGCGGCCGGTGACCCGTCGGAGCTGGCGTTGTCGACCACTACCACCCGCCGGGGCGGGTAGGCCTGATCGCGCACGGACGCCAGCGTGTCGAGCACCAAGACCCCGCCGTTGAAATTGACGATGATGACGCCGACGGGCGGAGCATCGGCGTCGAGTGGCGGTTCAACGGCCATGCTCGAGGACAGTACTCTGTCCGGCAGCGCGGGCGATTGACGCGTTTCCGTACGAGGAGAAGGACGTCGATGTCCGTCTATACACAGGCGATCTCCAAGCTCGGCAGACTCGGTGACTCCCACCAGAAGGTGATCGAGCTCGTTCCCCCAGGCTCCGTCGTCCTCGACGTCGGCTGCGCCAGCGGATACCTCGCCAGCGAGCTCGTCGCGCGCGGCGCCGCCGCGGTCGACGGCCTCGAGTACGACCACGTCGAGGCCGAGGAGGCACGAGCGTCGTGCCGGCGAGTCATCGTCGGGTCAGTGGAGGATCCCGAAGTCATTGCCCAGCTGCCCGACGGTGGCTACGACGCAATCGTCTTCGCCGACGTCGTCGAGCACCTCGTCCACCCGGAGACGGCAGTCCGGGCTCTGTTGCCCAAACTGAGGTCGGACGGCCACTTTGTCATCTCGGTGCCCAACATCGCTCATTACTCGGTGCGCCTCGGGCTGCTTCGAGGACGGTTCCGGTACGAGGACGTCGGCCTGCTCGACCGCACACATCTCCGCTTCTTCACACGCGAGACGCTCGCGGACTTCCTCGGCGCCGTCGGCCTGAGCCTCGACCGCGAGGAGTTCACGTTCCGGTACGTGCCGGCGGCCGGCTCGCTCGAGGCCGTCCCGGTCGTCGGCAGATCGCTGGCACGGGGCTTCGACGGTCTCACCCGCCGCTGCAGCGGGCTGCTCGCGTTCCAGTTCGTGATCTCGGCGTCCCCCCGACGCACGACCGGTGGGAGCGAGGACGGCGCCTGATCTCGTTCGCAGCCCAGGCGTCGGGCTCGTGTGCTGCGACCACGTCGGTTGGGAAGAGCGCCTTCGCGACGATCGACTAGCCTTGACCGATGACGAAATCCGAACACAGCAGCTGGACGACCAAGGCGATCGACGAGCTCCGCAGCGATTTCGCCGGCGTCTACGCGGGCCGAACCGTGCTCGTGACCGGCGCCGACGGATTCATGGGCTCGCACCTGACGGACGCGCTCGTCGAACTCGATGCAGATGTCCACGCCTTCGTGCGAGCCACGTCGAGCGGGGCGCTGAACAACATCGGGCGCGTGCGCAACCGGCTGAAGGTCCATTTTGCCGACCTCACCGACAAGACGTCGATCGACTACCTGATGCGCGAGCTGAAGGAGACTGCGCCTGACCGGCCGTATGTCTTCCATCTCGGGGCTCAGGCCCACGTCGGTGAGTCGTGGCACCGTCCCTACGAGACGGTGATGGCGAACACGGTCGGCACGCTCAACCTGCTGCAGTCGATCATCGACACCGGACTCGAGGTCGAGAAGTTCGATACGGCCGGCACCTCGGAGGAGTACGGCAACGTGCGCGACGACGTCTCCCATCACCACGACTTCGACGACACGGGCAGCCTGATCCTGCACGAGCGCTCACCGATCAACCCGAAGTCGATCTACGCGACGGCGAAGGTGGCGGCGGACTTCCTGACGATGAACTACCACGACGCCTTCGGCCTGCCGGGTGTCGTCACGCGCATGTTCAACAACTACGGCCCACGCCAGAATCCGCGCTACGTGACGGGGACGATCATCACGCAGGCGCTCACCCGCGAGACGATCGAGCTCGGCAACCTCGAGCCTCTTCGTGACTTCTGCTTCTGTACCGACGGCGTGCGCGGCCACCTGACCGTCGCCGCTTTCGGCAAGCCGGGGGACGTCTACGTCTACGGCCAGGGAGAGAACATCTCGATGGAGGGCTGGGTCGAGTTGATCCTGCGCGTCGGCGAGGAGAACGGCTTCTGGCCCTCGGGTCGCACCGTCGCCACGACGCCGAAGCGCTACCGCCCGGGCGCGAGTGACGTGATGGCGCTTCGCGTGGGTCACGAGAAACTCACCGCCGAGACCGGCTGGATGCCGAAGGTGTCGTGGGAGGAAGGTGTCCTGCAGACGATCCGCTGGTATGCCGAGAACCGCGACAAGTGGATCGGCCGCGTCGACTGGGTGACCGAGAGGTAGTCCCGCCGTCCGTACGCCGCGGGCGACGCTAACCTCCTCCCGTGCGCGTACTCGTCACAGGCGGCGGCGGCTTCCTCGGGTCTCACCTCGTGGAGCGTCTCGTCGCGGACGGGCACGACGTGGTCGTTCCGCGCCGCGCGGACACCGACCTGATCGACATGGCCGCGACGGCCCGGCTGTTCGACGAGGCCGCTCCCGAGCTCGTCTTCCACCTGGCGGCGGAGGTCGGCGGCATCGGGGCGAACCGCGCCAACCCCGGTCGCTACTGGTATGCGAACCTGATGATGGGTGCGCACGTGCTCGAGCAGGTGCGCGTGCACGCGACGCCGAAGCTCGTCATCGCGGGAACGATCTGCGCCTACCCGAAGTTCGCCCCGGTCCCGTTCCGGGAGGACGACCTCTGGAACGGCTATCCGGAGGAGACCAACGCCCCCTACGGCGTCGCGAAGAAGGCGATCCTCGTCGGCGCGCAGTCGTACCGGTCCCAGTACGGGACGAACGCGGTCTACCTGCTGCCCGTCAACCTCTACGGCCCCCGCGACAACTTCGATCTCGAGACATCGCACGTGATTCCGGCGCTGATCCGCAAGATGGAGGAGTCGCGTGAGAGGGGCGACGGCACGATCACACTCTGGGGGGACGGGTCGCCGACCCGCGAGTTCCTCTACGTCGACGACTGCGTCGAGGGACTCGTCCTCGCAGCCGAGCGGTATGACGAACCTGACCCGGTGAACCTCGGCACCGGCGAAGAGCTTTCGATCGCCGACCTCGCGCAGCTCATCGCAGAGCTGACGGGGTATAGGGGTGAGATCCGTTGGGACGCGACGAAACCGAACGGGCAGCCGCGGCGCAAGCTCGACACCACACGCGCCGAGGAACGCTTCGGGTTCCGTGCCGCGGTGCCCCTCCGAGAGGGCCTTGCGCGCACGGTGGAGTGGTACCGGACGGCACCCGTCGATGGCATTCGCTAACGCCACCCTCCCGCTCAGGCGGCGAGTCTTCGTAACGCTGACGAGGACGGTCGACGTCGTCCTCGCCAACAGACGAGCAGCGCTCGCCACGCTCGTAATCGCCCAGATCGTCGCCACCGCGACGTTCGCGCTCAGCGTGACCCATAACGGCTGGCTCTATTACCAGGGCGGTGATCAGATCTGGTATTCGACGACCGGCTGGTCGCTCGGTGACCTCCGGATCCCGAATGCTCTCGTCGGCTACGGGTGGTCGCTCGCACTCGCCCCGATCACCTGGGTCACGGGCCCGACGTTCATCCAGGCGCTACCGGTGATCGCCGTCGTCAACGTACTCGTCATGGGCCCCGTCGCCCTCCTCTGTATCTACGCCATCGCGGAACGTGTCGGCGGCCGCCTGCTCGGTCTCTGGTCGGCGGCACTGTGGGTCGTTGCCCCCTACCTCGCGATCCCGCTCTTCATCCCCAGCTTCCACGAGAAATTCGTCGATCAGTTCCTGCCACAAGCTCTCGGCCTGACCGCGATGGCGGACTACTTCTCAATGGTCACGCTGCTCGTCGGTGGACTGTTCGTGCTCCGCTCGATCGACCGCTCCTCATGGACGGACGCCGTCGTCGCCGGCGTCGTCGTCGGAGTTGCAGGGGGCGCGAAGCCGCCGAACTTCCTGTTCCTTGCCGGAGCCGTCGCCGCGTATGTCGGCTGCCGGCGACCGCGGCAGGCGCTCGCGTTCGGTGCGGCAATCGTGCCGACGCTGCTCACCCTGCTCGTGTGGAAGAGCCGCGGTCTCGGCACCGTTCCGCTCTTCTCCCTCGGCGAGGCGCGTGAGGCGATGGGGTCGGCGCCCGTAGCCGTGCAGGTCGACCTGCACCGCTACGTCAACCTCGACCTGAATGCCTGGAAGCAGAACATGTCGAACCTGCGTGAGTTCTTCTACAGCGCCCGCCTCGCGCAGTGGGCGCCGATAGCCGGAGCCGTCGCCGTATCGCGTCGGCGTCCCGGCGTCGCCGCGTTGCTGGTCGGCTGGCTTGCGGCGTTCCTCGTCTTCAAGGGGATGTCGCCAGCTCGCGAGCATCGAGGGAAACTCGTTCTTCCGCTACGTGATGCCGGCCTGGCCGGCCTATCTCCTGTTGCTCGCGGCCGTTCCCCTCCTCGTGCCGACGCTCACGCAGCACCTCGGTGAACGGGTGGTCGCCGCGCCGCCCGGCAGGGGGATCGGGTGGAGGGCCATGGCCGCGATCCTGGTCTTCGGGCGCGCTCGTGCCGTTCCTCCTCATCACCGTCGCGCGTCCCGCACACAGCCCGCAGAACGTCGTCTTGGCCGACGACGGGAGCGCTATCCTGCTCACGCCGGTGGATCGGTCGATCCACGTGAGAGCTGTCCGGCGCGGCGAGACGGTGCTGCTCGTCTGGTCGGCGCCGGCCTGGCGGGCAGGCGTCTCCTATCGAGTCATGCGAACACGCGGCGACGGCCCCGATACGACGTGTACGACCGCGGGCGTCACCTCTTGCCTGCTCGACATGGAGACGCTCACCGAGACGCGAGGGCAGCGGTATGTCGACGGCTCGCCGCCGCCCGGCGTGACATACCGCATCGGCGTCACGGCCGACTACCGCAACTCGCCCGCGGGAGGCGACATGTTCGCGGTGAGCCCGCCGCTGCGCCTCCCCCGCTGAGCGGGCCGCCGGCGGTGGTTGGGCGACGGCTCACTCCCGCGTCTCGAGCGCGTCGAGGCGCTCTCGCAAGAGCGCCACCTCCTGCGCGAGCAGCGTGTTCTGGTCGGCCTGCTTCGAGAGCACGGTCGAGTAGTACAGAAGGACGACGATGACGAACAGGGTCGCAACCGCGAACAGGATCGCGGGCGGGTAGGTGGAGACGCCCAGCCAGCCGGCGATCGTGTTGAGCCCGCCACGCCAGGCCGAGAGGACGAGCAGCACGAGACCGGTCACGATCCAGAGAAGCGCGTATCGCTCCTTCAGCCTGCGGCCGCGAATGAGCTCGAACACGATGAGCAGGAGAAGCAGCGACGCGATCGAGGCCGCGATCGAGATCTTGACGGGGGTCACCGGTGTGCCGCCTCCTCCTCGGGTACCGCATACTTTCGCACCATCGCGACGAACAAGGCGAGTGTCACCTTGAGCATGTAGTACACCGAGCGGAAGACCGTGATCGACGACTCGCCGTGCTCTCGCTCCCGCATCCGCACAGGCACCTCGGCCAGACGTAGGCGGTGCTTGAACACGAGCACCGTCGCCTCCACCTCCGGATAGTCGTTGGGATAGTCCTCCGCAAAGAGGGCGATGCCGCGACGGTTGAGTGCCTGGAAGCCCGACGTCGTATCGGTCACCCGTTGCCGTGTGAGCAGCGACACGAGACGGGCGAACCAGGAGATTCCGATCCGCCGCGCAAGCGGAGGCCGGTACGAGCCGTCGTCGATCGCGAAGCGGGAGCCTGTCACGATGTCCGCCGCACCGGCCTGGATCGGGGCAAGGAGCTTCGCCAGCTCGCTCGGGTCGTGCTGGCCGTCACCGTCGAGTCGGACCGCCAGCTCGTAACCGTGCGCGAGGGCATACTTGAAGCCCGTCTGCACGGCGCCGCCGATCCCGAGATTGAACGGAAGGACGACCACGGTAGCCCCGTGCGCCGACGCCACCGAAGCCGTGGCGTCCGTCGAGCCGTCGTCGATCACGACCACGTCGAACGACGGGTCGAAGGCGCGGATCTCGTCCACGACCTCGCCGATCGCTCCCTCCTCGTTATGGGCGGGCACGATCGCGATCACACGACCGGCGCTCATGGCACCGCCGCGCCGAGCTGGAGAAGGTCGACCACACGGCGGGCGCGGTGGGCGTAGGTGTGCTCGTCGAGCACCCGCTCGCGGGCACGCGCACCCATCGCCTCCGCCTGCGCCGGGTCGTCGAGCAGCATCCGGTACGCGGCGAGCGCCGCTTCGGCGTCCTCGACGACGATGATCTCGCTGCCGGGCTCGAACCAGCGCTCGATGCCGGCGTGAGGGTTCGAGACGATGGCCGCGCCTGCCGAGGCAAGTTCGAACGGACGACAGGTGGACGACAGGGGTACGGAGGCGTGCGAGCGTCGGGTGACGTTGAGGTTGACGCGGGCCGACGAGATCGCGCGGGCGAAGACGTTGAAGGGAACATCTCCGATCGTGCGTGCGCCGCCGATATCGCCACGGAAATCGCGCCCGCCGAGCGCGAAGTCGATGTCCGGCCCCGCCCTGCTCGGTTCTCCGATCATCGCCGCCGTCCACTCCTGCCGGAACTTGTCGCCGTAGCCGTAGAAGAACACGTCCATCTGCTTCGCGACCGGCTGTGGCGTGAAGAACTCCGGGTCGGCCCCCCAGAAGACGGCCTCGGCCCGGCGCGCGCCGAGCTCGAGCAGGCGCGGTAGCCCGCCCTCCGAGTTCGAGAGCAGGAGATCGTACTCCGAAGGGTCGGCGCCGTGGTAGTAGTTGAAGCCGGTGTCCATCCCGCCGAACTCCGGCAAGCTCATGGGGACGTCACCGTCGTAGAAGACGACCGGTATCCCGAACCTCTCGCGGAGCGCGGATGGAATACCGCGAAAATGCGCCATCGGCACGGTGAAGAAGACAACGGCGTCCGGCTTCTCCTGCTCGACGAGCCGCTCGAGGTGGCGCCTCCACCGAGGTGTCACCACGCGCCGGATCGTCTCACGCGTAAGGCGGTCGAAGGCGCTCTCGTCGGGGGCGTCCTCATCACGTCGCAGGTAACGGTCGCCCTTCAGGCGCGCGAGCACGTCGCGCACCGCCGCGTACGACTCCCCCTCGCGAAAGGTGGGGTTCGGCGCGGTGCGCCACCAGGGCGACTCGACCGGCCGGCCCCGGTAGGGGGTGACGACGAGGTCGACACCGGCTTCGTACATTCCCTTCCAGAGCTGCCACCATGCCGGCGTGCAGCCGTACCGGTAATCGAGGTCGACGGCGGACGCGACCGCAAGGATCTTGGTGACCTGCACGGCGCGATTGTACGGAGGAAGCCCGTCTGCCCCGCGGCGGCCCGGCTCAATATGCGCCCCGGCCGGAGACCACGGCGGGGATCGTCTTGGCGATGATCGCAATGTCGAGCCAGATCGACCAGTTCTCGATGTACGTGAAATCGAGGCGCACGAGGTCGTCGAAGGAGAGGCCGGAGCGCCCCGAGATCTGCCAGAGGCCCGTCATGCCGGGGAGAACGAGGTAGCGCGCTCGATGCCAGTCCTCGAGCAGCCGGAAGTCGCGCAACGGCAGTGGTCGCGGCCCGACGAGGCTCATCCGGCCCCGGAGGACGTTGACGAGCTGGGGCATCTCGTCGAGCGAGAGTCTTCGCAGAGCGCGTCCGACGCGGGTCACCCGAGGGTCGTCGCGGATCTTGAAAAGCGCTCCGCCGGCCTCGTTCTCCTGCTCGAGCCGGATCTGCTGTTCCGCGGCGCCCTGAACCATCGTCCGGAACTTGAGCATCCCGAACTCGCGCTCGCCGACACCAACGCGCCGGTCGACGTAGAACACCGGTCCGCGCGAGTCGAGCTTGATCGCCAGGGCGACGAGGAGCCACAGAGGCATTCCCACGACGACGAGCAGAGAGCTGACGAGGAGGTCGAAGGACCGCTTCAGCGCCCAGTCCCATCCGGTCAGGATCGGGGGCTTGAGCTCGAACAGCGGTACTCCCGTCCCTGGAACGTACTCGCCCTTCCGCACGAGCAGGTCGGTCGTATCCGGCGCGAGCCGTACCCGCACACCCTGCCGGTGTGCACGCTCGACGACGTCCAGCACCTGGCGTTCGTCGAAGTCGGACTCGGCCAGGATCAGCTCGTCCGGACGCTGCTGCTCGAGTACCGCGGGGATGTCGTCGAGCGAGGTTCCGAGCACGGGTAGGCTCTGCTCGCCGGCGGGCGAGACGACACCGATGAGCTCGTAGGCGATGCCCACGCGCGACGAGCCGAGCTCGCGCCGGAGGCGATGCAGGCTCTCTCCGTCGCCGGCGAGCACCACTCGCCGTCGCACTCCAGCGACACGCATGAGCTCGAGCGAGAGCGAGGCGTAGGCGGCACGCAGCAATCCGATCGCGAGCGCACACGTGACGACCGCCGTCGGGATCAGACCGGTCGTCGTGAAGTCGTAGCTCGTGCCGATCCCGAAGGCGAGCACGATGAGGGCGAGCAGCACGAGCGAAGCGACGATGCGCCCGAGGCCGGGGCGCCGTTCTCGTTGGGCGTAGAGACCCGCCTGCCAGAAGACCAGCACGCAGACCGGAGCGAGGAACTTGAGCCATTCTGCAGGACCCTCGCGCCACAGGAGCGACCAGTAGACGGGCTTGCCGTAGAGGAACGAGCGGAGGACCAGGGCGAGGTAGATGCCGAGCGCGAGCCCGAGGACGTCGAGGGCGACGAGTGAGACCACGCTGACGATGCGGCGCACGACCGTCGCCAGATTGCCCCGCGAGAGAAGGTAGATTCGGGAGGAGCGGACGTCTGCCGGCGGCGGCGGTTCCGCGGCGTAATCGTGACGCTGGGGTGGCACCGCCGGTGCGGTCGGCATCTGCCGATTCTACTCCGGGCGACCGGCGACCCGACCGCGGACGACGCTGTCCCAGTCCACGGTGTCGACCTTCTCGCGAACGTCTGCGGCAAGCGTCTCGATGTCGCGCACCGTGCGACGGCGGCCGAGAACGCGCATGGCCCCGACGAGGAAGCGGCGACGGCGTCCGTCGAGAAGGTCGGTGTCGTGGAGGTAGCCGTGCACGACGGTGGCCGGTGTGGGCTTCGGCCTGAACGCGAGGCGCACCAGTTCGCCGAGCGAATGGGTCGTCGGAACGGCGAGCACCGAGCCGCCGCCCGTCGCGATCCTGGTCGGTACCGCGAGCTCGAGCCAGGCGCCCCCGTCCTCGAGGCGCGGCGGCCGGTGTGTGCGCGGGGTGCAGTCGACGTACCCGAGCGAGGCGCAGGCTTCGGCCACGGAGGCGTCCGAATACCAACCGCCCCCGCAGAAGCAGCTCGCGGCCACGCCCTCACGGCGGAGCCAGGCCGCCTCTCGGAGGACCCGCGCGCCCGTCTCGGCCCCACCGAGCGGCCGTGCATGGTCCGGAGCAGTCCAGTGTGTGTGATGGCCGACGGGCCCGGTCGTCGCCAGCTCTTGGACGCGCTCGAGCCAGACCGCCGCGTCCTCGCCCCGCTCCTCGTCAGGGGGCCGGACGAGAGAAGCAACCGCGAACCCCCCGGGACGATCGTGAACGAACGTCCGGTACGCTCTCCAGACGCGGTCGTCGAGAATCCTCTCGACGTGGCATGAGACGACTGCAGACGGTTTCGGAGTGCCAGCCATCCCCTGCCAAGTATTGCGCGCCTGATCGCCGTGCGGCGCCCCCAGGCTCTGTTGCTCGTCGCGGCTGTCGCCGTGGTTCCCCGCCTCGTCGTGCTCGCCTGGGAGCGAGAGAGGATCCTCGAATCCTTCGTCGAGAAGAGCGACCGCTTTGCGCAGACGCTCGTGTCGAGCGGAACGTTCGGCCTCTTGCCGGGGGTGCCGTCGGCGTACACCCAACCCCTGTACGCATGGTTCCTCGCCGCCCTGTACTGGCCGCTCGACCGCAGTTGGCTCGTCGTGGGGCTCGCCCAGATCCTCGTGGCCGCGGGAACGGCACTGCTCGTGCTCGAGATCGGCAGGCGCCTCGACTCGCTCCTCACAGGCGTGATCGCAGCTCTGATCGCCACCCTGCACCCGTATCTCGTCTGGCACGACGTCCACGTCAACCGAGAAATCCTCGACGGGTTCCTACTGGCGTCGATCACGCTTCTCGCCTTGATCGCGCGCGAGCGCCGCTCGCTGTGGTGGTGCGCCGCCCTCGGTGCAACGACCGGTGTCGCGATCCTGGGCAACTCTCGCCTCCTGCTTCTCCCCATCGTGCTCGCGGTGTACACAGCGTGGCCGCTACGTGCCGACCGCCGGACGGTTGCAGCCGCGCTCGTCGTGATCGTGGCGGCAGGTGGGGCGGTCGCCCCGTGGGCCATCCGGAACAAGACGCAGGTCGGCTGCTTCGCGATCACGACCGACGCGCGAGCGCTCTGGAAAGCGAACAACGCGAACACCTACCGGGTGCTCGCGGCCGGCCAGTGGATCGACGACGTCCCGGAGTTGCCCGGCGCGCCGCCGTGGCCGCGAGCTCGCCGCAGATCTGACGCTGGGACGGCAAGCCGACGAAGGTGGACGAATGCGCGCAGACGACCTTCTACGAGCGAAAGGTGCTCGACTTCTGGCGTGAGCATCCGGGCGAGAAGGCACGACTCGCGGCGCAGGCGACGTGGATGCTGTGGCAGCCCACGTTCTCGGTCGCAACCGACGACGCCGGTCGGCAGGGGTTTGCCGACACGTTGCGCCGAAGCGCCGAACCGGTGTTCATGGTGGTCGTCTACGCACTGGCCCTCGTCGGTCTCTTCCTCGCACCTCGCCGGTTCGTCGCTCTCGTGATCTCGCTGTCGGCCTACAACACGCTGATGGCGATGCTGTTCGCCGGGACCGTCCGCTACCGGGTGCCGTGGGACTTCCTCCTCGCTCTCCTCGCCGCCTTCCCGCTCGCACGCGCCTGGGAGCGGCTCCGCCGCCGTCGGAGTTACGGCGCCGCGACCCGGGCGAGCGCCGCCTCGTAAAGGGCCGCCGTCTGCTCGGTGCAACGTTCCTGCGGGAACGCGGTCGAGCGCCCTCTCTCTCCCCGCCCGACCCATGGCCGCTGCCCTTGGCAGATCGGACGCAAGCTCGATGATGGCGTGGGCAAGCCGGTCGTGGTCGGCACGAGGGACGATGAGGCCCGTCTCGCCGTCGACGACGATCTCCGGCAGACCACCGACGTCACTCGCGATCACGGCCCGACCACGCTCCATCGCCTCGAGCGCGACCATGCCGAAGCCCTCCCCGAGCGAAGGGACGACGACGATGCCGGCGGCTTCCAGCAACGGCTCGATCGGGGAGACGAGACCCAGGATCCGGACCGACTCGCCGAGCCGGAGCTCTTCGGCACGACGGCGGAGCTCGTCTTCGAGAGGGCCCGACCCGGCAAGTTGCAGCTCGAGGCCGGGAACCGCATCACGCGCCTCCGCAAACGCGCGGAGCAGCACATCGTGGCCCTTGATCGGCACGAGCCGTCCCACGCAGAGCAGCCGGGGGGTACCGAGATCGCACGGCGGCGGTTCGGGGCCGGCTTCGATCCCGTAATGAACGACCACGAACTCATCACCGCCGAAACCCTCTGCCTCGACCAGGTAGCGGGCGAGACCGCCCGAGATCGCGATGTGCGGGTCGGCGAGCCGTCCTACCAGGCGATCCGCCGTTGCGAACGAGCGCCGTTCCCGGAAGCTGTTGAAACCGTGCTTCGTACTTGCCAACACGGGAACGCCGCAGATCCGACCTGCGACGAGGCCGAGGAAATCGGCATGAACGAGATGCGTGTGGACGATCGCCGGCCGATGACGGCGGACCGCGGCCACGAGCCGGCGGAACGCCCGTGGATCGGCGGCCCAGGGCAGCCGGATTGCGTCGACCATCACACCCGCCTCCTCCAGCCTCCGACGGAAATCCCGGGCACCGGGCTCGCCTTCGTGCAGCAGGGCGAAGCGGACGTCGTATCCGTGTTCGCGGAGACGTGGCAGCAGCAGGAGCAGGTGGTTCTCCGAGCCGGAGATCTTCGTCACCTTGCCGACGTGCAAAACGACCGGCGAGCTCACCGGGAAGCAACCTCGACCACGCGGCCGGCCCAGCCTTCGACCGAGTGGCGTCGCTCGACTCGGCTGCGCAACTCCCGGCCGACAGCCGCACGGTCGATCACGGCGAGCGAGCGAATTCTCTCTGCCAGGGCGTCCGCATCCTCCCGCGGAAAGCGCATGCTCTCGGGCAGGAAATCATCGAGCGCAGGGTTGGAAGCGAGAACGGGCAGGCACGTGGCCGCCGCCTCGAAGACCACCTTGTCAGTCGCTCCGGCCCGCATGTTGTTGACCAGCGCATCGGCCGAGGTCAGCAGCGGAACGACCTCGTGCCGCGGGACGGGTTGCGCGATCTCGACCCTGTCGTCGACGCCCAGCTCGGTGACGAGGTACTCGAGCCGCGCCCGATGTGAGCGCTCCTCCTCGGTGAGTGACGGGCCTACCTGGGAAAGCTGCGCACCCGGAACCTGCGCCACGGCGCGGATGACGGTCTCGAGGCCCTTCGCAGGTGACGTCCGCCCGAGCGAGAGCAGTGCCGGGGTCCCCGATCGGCTGCGTTCGACGCATGCGAACTCGGTGAGATCGATGCCGTGACCGATCGGGATGACCTTCCGTGAGTCAAGGGGGAAAGATCGGCGTTCGACCGTGATCACATCGGTGGCTGCACGCTCGGCGGCCCGCAGCAGCCTGCTGGAGCGCCAGTGCGTGAACCAGAGCAGCACCCGCACTCCCAGCGGCCGCGCCAGGGGAGCGGCCAGCACCGCGTAGATCGGGCACATGTGAGCTACGACTGCGGCCGGACGGGGCGACCGTGCCAGCTCACGGACGAGCGCTGTCTCGAAGCGCGCGCCCCTTCCGGGCCTCGACGACGCACCGAACCGGTGGAGACGGCAATTTGAGGGCAGGACGCCGTCGACGCCTCGGTCGGCGAGCACGACGACCTCGTCGACGCAGGCCGCTAGCGCGGCGATCTTCGCCACGGTGGCACCGAGGACCGGACTCGCCGGGTCGACCTCCTGGGTCACGAAGACGAGCCTCACGGGCGAGCCACGACGTCGTCGACGAGCTCTCGCATCCGGAGGGCATATTCCTCCGGGGTGGCCAGCCACGGCTCTGCCGCCTCCCGCGCTGCACGGCCGAGGGCTGCCGCCAGCGCACCGTCACCGAGAACGCGGACGAGCGCGTCGGCGAGGGCGGCGGCATCTCCCGGCGGGACGAGCACGCCGTTGACGCCGTCAGCGACCAGATCGGGGATTCCTCCGACCCGGCTGCCGACGACACCGCGCCCACGGCAGAAAGCTTCGATCACGACGCGGCCGAGCCCTTCGGAGCGGGAGGGGAGCACCAGGACGGTCGCGTCGTCGAGTGCGCGCGCGACGTCGGGCGTCGGCAACCTCGGGATCCACGTTGTGCACTGCGGCAGATCGGCAACCAGCTTTTCGACGGTTGCGGTCATCGTTCCCCGGCCGACGAGCCGGAGCTCGGCTCCGGGAACCTGCGGAGCGGCACGACGCCAGGCATCCGCGAGGACGTCGACGGCCTTGTACCGCTCGAGGACACCGACGAACAGCGCCACGGGACGGTCCGGCGCTGGGGCCGGCGGCGCGGCGAGGAAGGGATCGAGATCCATGAACGCGGGGAATGTTGCGGACGGTTCGACGCCGTACGAACGTACGAGACCGCTGGTGTAGGCCGAGATCGTCCTCACGGCGTCGGCCCGCCGAACGGCGATCCTCGTTAGCAGGTCGCCCAACGGGGCGAGCGCGCGTCGGGAGCTCGAGCCGTACAACCGCGTCGCCGCTCCGGGATCTCCGTGCACGTCCATGATCACGCACGTCGCGACGCCCGAGATCGCACGCCCGAGGAGAACGAGCGCAGTCTCCTGCCCGCCCTGGGAGAGCACCGCATCGGGCCGCCACGAGCGCAGCTCACGGGCGACCCGGAACGGCAGCAGGATCCAGAAAGCCGCACCCTCGAGCCTCCCGGGGGCGGCAGGGCCGTAGAGTCGAAAGCGTCGATCGTCCCCGCGCCCACCCGCCGGCCTCGCCGCCAGAACGCGGACGTCGAGCTGAGCACCGAGAGCGTCGAACTTGCGCGCCAGAGATGAATCGAGCGGCAACGTATACCGGGTGCGACCGACCATCAGCAGCCGTCTCACCGAAGACCCTCCGTTACCCGGACGAGCTCGGCTTCGACGCGTCCAAGGAGGATAACCGGGGCATATCCCTCGACCGACGGGGCGGCCGCCTCGGCGAGGCGCTCCCGTAACCCGGCGTCCGTGGCGAACCTCTGGACGGCGTTCGCCAGAGCGACGACGTCGTGGGGGACGACGAGCAGCCCGTTCTGCCCGTCCCGAACGATCTCGGGGACACCGCCGACTGCCGTCGCAATGACGGGCGTTCCGACGGCGAGCGCCTCGACGACCGTGTGCGGAAAGTTCTCCCACGCGGAGGACAACAGCGACCCGTCCGCGGCCCGGAAGAGCTGGAGCACGTCATCACGCGACCCTCCGCCGAGGAATTGCACGCGTTCGGACAGACCGCGTTCCCGGGCGCGGCGCTCGAGAGCCGCCCGCTCGGGCCCTTCTCCGAGCAGCACCAACTGGACCCCTGGAACTCGACCGATCGCGTCGAGTGCAAGCAGCAGGTCCTTCTGTGGCGTCAGGCGTCCTGCGAACGCTAGGGTCACGCCCGTCATGCCGTAGGCGGCACGCAGCACGCTCCTGCTCGGAAGCGCCGGAACGATCGGCGCAGGGTTCGGGAGAACCGAGATCCGCTCCTCGGGCAGCCCCCAACCTACCGCGATGTCACGGAGATACGCGCTCGGACAGAACACGTGCACAGCGCGACCCACTGCCGTGTTGCGCGCTTTCCTCAGCGCCCGGATCCGCACTCCACGATCGACCTGCTGGAACTGCTCGAGCGTACCCCTGAAGAGACCGGAACGGGTCGCCCGCTCGTAGGCCTCGTCGGCGACGAGCTTCACGACGAGCGGGCGCCGTGCGGCTGCCGCGCCGGCCGCGGAACGGCGGATCATGCTCGTCGCATACACGACATCGGCCGCCCGGGCACGCCGCGCAACGTGCCAGGCGACAAGGGCATGGCGGACACCGGGGGGCCGCGAGCGTGGGGCCCAGTGCACCCGGTACCCCTCGGGCGCGGGGGCAACGCTCGCCGTGGTGACGACCTCGACGCCGTGTCCTCGCTCGAGGAGGAATGAAGCGAGCGCCGGGGCGTGGACGGCCGGCCCGCCGACGTCGGGCGGCCAGATCCCCGAGACGATCAGGACGTTCACCGCTCGACGATGCCCCGGGACGCCGATGAACGCCCCTCCACCTCGGCGTGGAGCCGGAAAAGCACGAGAGCCCAGACAACTGCGAACGCGATCGTCGAGACGAGCATTGCGATGGCCGCCCCCGTCACACCCCAGGTGTACCCGAATCCGACAACCAGCGGCAGCAGGACGGCTGTCTCGATGCCGTGTGTGAGCAAACGGAGCGACGGGCGACCGATCGTCACCGGGAGCGATTTCGTCCAGCCCAGGATGACCTGGACGGCGGCCGCGAGCAAGATGATACGGGCCGCCGGAACCGCCGCCGCGTAGGCCTGCCCGAACACGAGCCGGACAAGCCAGGGCATCAGGATCAGGAACAACGGGACGGCGACCACCATCAGCCCCGCGGCGGCGGCCATGTACCGGCGCACGCCCGCGATGACGGCGCTCTCGTGGCCGTGCTCCCAGTCGCGTGTCTGTTCGGTGAGCAGGACGAGACGGACCGGCGAGCTGGCCGCCGAGAGACCCGCCTGGGGCGCCTGGGCGATCCGGAACAGACCCACCTGGGTCGTTCCTGCCACCACCCCGAGCAGCAGCGGTGCAAGCGCCGTCCGCAGTGACAGCATCCCGGTGGCGAGGCTCGATTGCACCACGAACGACCTGATCGGCGCCCTGTCCTCTGCCAACGGCCGCGGCGCCGCCGAAGGGAACCGCCGAAACGCGCTCAGCCCGACGGCCGAGACGGCCGCGGTTGCCACTACCTGGGCAACCACGATGCACGCGATCGCCTGCCAGACGCCGTACTGCGTCCCGACGGCAACGGCGACCAGGCGAAGAGCCATCGAGAAGGTCAGGTACGCGCCGCGCAGGTCGTAGCGACCGCGGAGGAGAAGTGCCGTCGAGGCGACGTTCTCGGGCGCCTGGACGAGAGGGAGCAACGCCGAAGCGAATACGGGGCCCTCGAGGCCGCTCGTCCCGAAAACGGTGTTGGCGAAAGGCGCGAAGGCGGCGAGGACGACGCACCCGAGAGCGCCTCCGACGATCTTGAAGCGGAGCGCCGTCGCAAACAACTGCCGCAGCCGCCCCCAATCCTCCGCTGCGACGTACCGGAAGCCGAATTTCGTCAGTGACTCCTCCACCGTGAGGTCGAGCAGCGTCTGAACGAAGGAGACTGCGATCAGCGCAGTGGCGTAGAGGCCGAACTGATCGACCCCCAGCACACGAGATGCGACGACGGTCCCGAGAAGTCCCAGCGCGACGGCCGCATACAGCCCCACGGCCGTCGCGGAACGACGCCACAGAAGCCGTGAGCGCATGACGACGGTCACAGTATAGTTGGACGCCTTGGCGTCCCTCCCGTCCCGACTCCGGCCTCGTAGGCGCGGCGCGAATCGGTCGAGCAGCGGTACTCGACGGGGGCGCTGCTCCTCGCCGCATCGGTTCCGTTCCTGTTCCTGCACGTGATGTACCAGCCCAAGCTCGCGATTTCGGTGGCGGGGACATCGGTCGACGTTTCGATCTCCGACGTGGCTCTCGCCGCGGTCGTCGTCGCGGCCGTCATCACCCTGCGCCGCGAAGGTCTCGCCCCACTGCGCGCCGCCGCCTTCCCCCTCGCCGCGGCAGGAGTGTTCCTCGGCATCGTTGTCGCGTGGTGCTTTCTACCGACACTGCGAGGGCAGGAGCATCGCAATCGCCACCCAGCTCGTCAGTGCCGCGAAGTTCTGCTGGTATGCGCTCCTCGCGCCGGCGACAATCCTGCTCGTTCGGCGACGCCGCGACGGCGCGCTCCTACTGAAGACGCTGATCGCGTGGAGCCTCGCGGCGACAACGTGGGGAGCACTGCAATTCCTCGGCGTCGTGAACGAGTTCGAGGGCAAGCGGCCTGGGCAGCGGGAACCATCGTTCCTCGGAATCCACGACTTCGCAGCGCTTTCTGGGCGGGCGCTCGCGATCGGGTTGATCGGCGTTGCTTTGCGGGGCGAGCCGGTGGGCCGACGTTGGTCGGCCGCGGCCCTCTGCGGAGGAGCGCTGGGACTGATCCTCTCGGGCGCGATGGCGGGCGTGATCGGCGTGTGGCTCGCAGCGGGCGCCGTGATCGCGATCGGCCATCGCGACGGCAAGATCGGAATACGCGCCGTGTCGGTGATCGCCGCCGTCCTCGTTGCCATCACCCTGGGAACGGCTGCGATGCGCGCCACCGCGCTCGAGCGGTTCGCGGAGTTCGTCGGAATCCGACATCCCACCGAGCAGTCGGACGGGATTCAGAGCTATGCGCATCGCAGCCTGCTTGGATATATCGGTGTGCGCATCTTCCTCGACCACCCGCTGACCGGCGTGGGCTGGCAGGCCTCAGCCCACGACTTCGCCTACACGCCGTACCTCGAGGCCGCGCATCGCCGGTTCCCGACCGAGCCTGCCGAGGCGTTCCCGTCGCCCGAGCACCACTGGGGCGTGCAGAACGCCTACATTCAGACGCTCGCCGATCTCGGCGTCATCGGCTTTCTCGCACTCCTCGTCGCATTCGGCTCGGGGCTCGTCACCGGTGTGCGCCGCTCCCGGGCGACTCCGATAGCGCTCGTCGGCGTCGCCTGGCTGCTCGTTGCGTCCGGCATCTGGATCGGGCTCGGCGCTCATCGCCGGGATCCCGCTGGCCGCACTCACCTGGCTCGGCTTCGGCCTCGCGTGCTCCCGTGCCTAATCCTCGCCTGGCCCCACCGAGGTCGATGCCCACCTATGCGGTTCGGGCTCCACTCGTGCGCTGGCTCGCCGCCGAGGGAGAGCGCGCGCATTCCGATCTCGGCCCCTACCGGCTTCTCGACGTGGGATGCGGAGAGAAGCCCTACCAGCCGCTCTTCGCTCCGTACATCACCTCCTACGTCGGAGTCGACGTGGTCGAGAACCCGCAGGCCGACGTGTGCGGCCCGGTGGAGGCGCTGCCGCTCGAGGACGGGAGCTTCGACGTCGTCCTCTGCATCCAGGTGTTCGAACATTGCGACGACCCGGCCAGGGCCGTATCGGAGCTCGCACGCGTTACTGCCCCCGGCGGCCGAGTGCTCGTCTCCACGCACGGCGTGATGGCCTATCACCCATCGCCCGCCGACTACTGGCGCTGGACGCACACCGGCCTCGAGAAGCTGTTCCGGGACAACTTCGAGTGGGGTTCGGTTAGGGTGACGCCCGCGTCCGGCACGACCGCCTGCCTCGGAATGATCGCATCCCTCTACCTCGATCTCGCAGCCCGACGCGCCCATGTCGGTATGGTCGCGAAGCCGCTCGTCGCGGGAATCAACACGCTGTCGGCCGCCATCGACGGCCGCTCGGCGCAGCTGCGCGAGCCCGGTCCAGGAAGCCTGATCGCCAACTTCCACGTCGTCGCGGAGCGGTCCGCGTGAGTCGCGTCGTACTCGTGACCGGGGGCGCAGGGTTCATCGGCTCGAACCTCGTGCGGGCGCTTCTCGCGCGCGGGGACAGGGTGCGTGTTCTCGACAACTTCGCCACCGGTCGTCGTGAGAACCTCGCCGACATAGCCGGTGAGGTCGAGGTCGTGGAGGGCGACCTCCGCTCGTACGAGCGCGTTCATACAGCGGTGCGCGGGGTCGAGATCGTGTTCCACCAGGGCGCCCTCGGCTCGGTGCCGCGCTCCGTGCAGGATCCTCTCACCTCGACCGCCGTCAACGTCGAAGGCACCCTCAACGTGCTCCTGGCCGCCCGTGACGAGGGAGTCGGCCGCGTCGTCGCGGCCTCGTCGTCCTCGGTCTACGGCGACGGTGGCACGTTCCCGAGGGTCGAAAGCCAGGCGCCGAACCCGATCTCGCCGTACGCGGTGGCGAAGCTCGCCGCCGAGCGCTTCTGCGTCAGCTTCTTCCGCATCTACGGGCTCGAGACGGTCGCGCTTCGCTACTTCAACGTCTTCGGGCCTCGCCAGGACCCGGCGTCGCAGTACGCCGCCGTCGTGCCACTCTTCGTGCGGGCGATCCAGGAAGGACGGCCGGTCACGATCTACGGCGACGGCGAGCAGTCACGCGACTTCACGTACGTGGCCAACGTCGTCACGGCCAACCTCGACGCTGCCGCGGCGGGCGGCGCAGCCGGTACCGTGCTCAACATCGCAGCCGGCGGCTCCGAGACCGTCAACACGCTCGCCGACACGATCGGAGGGCTGCTCGGGCTCCCCGTGGCGCGAGCCCACGAGCCGATGCGCCCCGGTGATGTCGAGCAGTCCTGGGCGGACGTGTCGCTCGCCCGGGAGCTGATCGGCTATGAGCCCACCGTCGGGTTCGAGGAAGGCCTGAGGCTGACGATCGAAAGCCTCGCGACCAGGGAGGGATGATCAGGTGGGACACAGCTTCGGAACGCTCGCAGAGCTCGGCGAAGGATACGGGTTCCGGAAGGTGCGCAAGGCGCTCGGGGTGACCGCGTTCGGCGTCAACGGAGTCGTCTACCCGCCGGGACAGGAGGGATTCCTCCACTACCACGACCTTCAGGACGAGCTCTACTTCGTGCACTCGGGGCATGCCCGATTCGAGGTCGAGGACGAGGTGCGTGAGCTCGGGCCGGGAGGCATGTGCCACGTGGAGTCGACGACGCCTCGCAAGGTCTCGAACATCGGCGACGAGGATCTCGTTCTGCTCGTGATCGGGGGCAAGGGCGGGTACGTGGAGCGCGACGGCCGGCTGGTCGATCCCGCCGACGCGGAGCGCCGAGCGTCGTTCGGGAGCTAGGGTGGGCCTGGCGGCCTCGCCTCGATTCCTCGTCTCGCTCGACTTCGAGCTCATGTGGGGTGTGAGGGAGACCCGGACCGTCTCGAGCTACGGATCGAACATCCTCGGAGGCAGAGAGGCGATCCCGAAGATGCTCGCGCTCTTCGGGGAGTACGGCGTCAAGGCGACCTGGGCCACGGTGGGGATGGTGCTGTTCGCCGGTAAGAAGCAGCTCCTCGAGGCAATGCCCGAGCTCCGGCCGACCTATGACAACCGGCGCCTCGATCCCTACGCAGCTCTCGACTCGCTCGGCGAGAACGAGAGCAGCGATCCGTTCCACTTCGGGCTCAGCCTCGCCCATCGGATCGCCGAATGCGATGGGATGGAGCTCGCGAGTCATACCTTCAGCCACTACTTCGCCCTCGAGCCGGGCCAGACCGAAGAGCAGTTCGCCGCCGACCTCGACGCATCCGTGCGGGCGAATGAGCGCGTCTCCGGAAGGCCGAAGAGCATCGTCTTCCCACGGAACCAGGTGAACCCACGCTATTTCGACGTGTGTCGCGAAGCCGGGATCGCGGCGTTCCGCGGCACCGAAGGCGGGTGGATCCAGCGGCCGGGCGCAAGCCGGATCAACACCACCCCGAGGCGAGCGGCGCGGCTCGCCGACGCGTATCTCGGTCTCACCGGGAGCAACGCCTACGACCCGTGTCAGCACTCCGGGATGATCGACCTGCCGGCGAGCCGGTTCCTGCGACCCTACGCGCCTGGGCTCGGCCGGCTCGAATGGCTCCGGTTGAGGAGGATCACCTCTGCGATGGAAGTCGCCGCGCGCACGAATACGACATTCCACCTGTGGTGGCATCCTCACAATTTCGGCGCCCACACTGCGGAGAACCTCGAGGTGCTCAGGATCATCCTGCGCACCTTCCAGAAGCTCAACGATCGCTACGGCATGCGGAGCCAGACGATGGCCGAGGCTGCGGCCGAGGTAGGCCGGCAATGTCGGTAGTGCTTCTGGCCGGGGACGGCGACTCGACCTGGATCGTCCACAACGCGCTGCGCGAGCGGTTTCCGATCTCGGCGGTGATCATCGAGGGGGCACCACCGGGCGTGCCCCTCCTGCGACGAAGGGCGCGCAGGCTGGGATGGCCGACCGTCGCAGGGCAGGTGGCTTTCATCCTCCTCGCCCGACTCACGGCGCGCTTTGCGAACGGGCGGCGCGACCTGATCCTGCTAGAGAACGGGCTGTCTCCTGCTCGTCCGGCGACCGGAGTGACCCGGGTGGACAACGCCAACTCCAGGGCCGTGATCGAGCTTCTGCGTTCGGCGGACCCTCGGGTCGTCGTCGTCAACGGCACGAGAATTCTCTCGGAGGAAATCCTCGGCTGCGTCGGCGCGCCGTTCATCAACGTCCACGCCGGCATCACTCCGATGTATCGCGGCGTGCACGGTTGCTACTGGGCGCTCGCCGACCGCGACCCGACACACGCCGGGGTCACCGTGCACCTCGTCGATCGCGGCGTCGACACGGGAAGGGTGATCGCCCAGGCCGTCGTGCACCCCACTCCAGCCGACTCGTACCACACCTACCCGTTGCTCCAGCTCGCGGCCGGGATCCCGCTGCTCGAGCAGGCGATCCAAGACGCTCTGGAGGGGCGGCTGCGAACGGTCGATGTCGAGGGGGAGTCCCGGCTCCACTATCAGCCGACGATCTGGGCTTATGCGATCAACCGGATGCGCCGTGGGGTGAAGTAGGGCGATGCCCCTCATCGTTGTGGATCGGATTACCCGATCTGCTCGAACGCCTCACGGGCGTCCTTCCGCTTTCCCGAGGCGGTGTAGAGGCCTGACTGCCAGCCGTCGAGCCGCGACTCGTCGCGGAGCAGGAACCAGATGAACATGTCCACCCTCGGATTCTTCTTCAGCTTCGCCCACGCCTGCCGGAGGTAGGTGTCCTGGTCTGCCCAGCTGACGCCGAAGAGCTTGTCGGGCGGGTTCGTCTGGTACCCGTACTCGGTGACCCAGATGCGCACGTTGAGCTTTAGCCGGGCCAGCTCCTTCGTCAGCGCGTCGAAGTTCCCGAGCGTCACCGCTGTCGCAGCCTGCCCGCGCGGTGGGGGTGGCGGCGGCGTCGAGGGGGTTTCGCTCGGAGATCCGTAGTACGGATGGTGCGCATATGCGTCGAACCCCTTGGCGCCCGCGGCGATCATCGCCCGCAGGAAAGGCAAGGGAGAGACCGATGCGCGTGGCGAGTTCGGGTTGTTGTTCCCGCGTGGCGCGGTGACGCCGCAAGCGACCTTGAAGCCCTGGCTCACGGCCTTGAGCGCCTGGACGGACGCGTTGCAGAGGCCGGCGTACGTGCGGCCCGAGACGATCTGCCAGCTGCCCCTCACCTTGGCGTACTGGGGCTTGAGAAATACCGGGTTGTTGGGCTCGTTCCAGACGAGCCAGTACGGGACGCGAGGCAGCTTCACCCCGTCCTTGGCGACGACCGTGCCGTTGTAGCGCCGCGCGGCAGCCGTGACGAAGTTCTTCAGGTCCGACGGCTTCGTGGGCGCGACGTTCCACCCACGGCCCCCGTTCGCCCATCGCGGCGTGCCGAGGATGGAGAACACGACCTTCATCCCGAACTTCTGGGCGTAGACCACCGTGCGGTCGTAGGTCGCCCAGTCGTAGGCCGGGTCGTTCGGGTTGGCCGGGTTCACCGGTCGCCGGCTCGCGACCGTGAGCCCCGGCCCTCCCCACCACAGGTTGACGCGGACGAGCTTGGTCCCCATCTGCTGGAGCGTCGGGAAGACCTTGTCGGGATTGCCGTAGAGGATCTGGGTGTCGTCGGCTATCCCTTTCTGGATGAATTGTGACGCGTTCGCCGCAGGCGTCAGCGCTGCTGTGGCGAAAATCGCCACAGCAGCGAGGAGAAGCGGCCTACGCACGCGCCGGTTCCCGTCCCAGAGACCGCAGTGTGTGCGCGAGGCCCTCGTCGAGGCCGACCTGCGGCTCCCAGCCGAGCAGCTGCTGCGCGCGTGTGATGTCGGGTTGGCGGACCTGCGGGTCGTCGACGGGCAGCGCCTCGAAGACGATGAGGCTCGACGAGCCCGTGACGCGGACCACCGCCTCGGCGAGCTCGAGTAGCGTCATCTCGGCCGGATTGCCGATATTGACGGGCAGATGCTCTCCCGACTCGGCGAGCAGGATGAGCCCGCGGACGAGATCGTCGACGAAACAGAAGCTCCGTGTCTGGGAGCCGCTGCCGAACACGGTCACCGGCTTCTCCTCGAGCGCCTGGCGGATGAAGGTCGGGATCGCACGGCCGTCGTGCGGGCGCATCCGCGGTCCGTACGTGTTGAAGATCCGGACGATCGCGGTATCGACTCCCTGCTGGCGGTGGTAGGCCATGGTCAGCGCCTCGGCGTACCGCTTCGCCTCGTCGTAGACTCCACGCGGGCCAATCGGGTTGACATGCCCCCAGTAGGTCTCGGGCTGAGGATGCACCTGCGGGTCGCCGTAGACCTCGCTGGTCGAGGCGAGCAGGAACCGGGCCCGCTTCACCTTCGCGAGACCGAGAGCGTTGTGCGTCCCGTATGACCCGACCTTGAGGGTCTGCAGCGGGAGTCGCAGATAGTCGATGGGGCTCGCAGGGCTCGCAAGGTGGTAGACGAAATCGATCGGTTCGTCGATCTCGACGTGGTACGTCAGGTCGTGTGGCAGGAAGACGAACGCCTCTCCGCGCAGGTGCTCGATATTGGCGAGCGACCCCGTCTCGAGATTGTCGACGCAGATAACGCGATGATCCCGCGCCAAGAGCGCCTCGCACAGGTGGGAGCCGAGAAACCCCGCCCCACCGGTCACGACTGAGGTCGGCATGCGTGGATCCTAGCGACCGGGCCAGCGGGCAGGACCTGTCCTTACAGATCCCGCACGACTGTCCGAGGCCGGCTCCTACGGACCGAGTTCGGTCAGCGAAGCTCCTTGTTCGATTCCTGGTCGAACCACATCCCGAAGAGCGTGAACTGCGTGCCCGAGATCAGAAGCAGCGCAACGAGCACGATCGTGGGGGTCGTGATCTCGTTGGCGAAGAAGATCCGCGAGCAGGCGACCACGAGCCCGAGTACGAGACCGAGCGTCGTCATCAGCGCCCCGAGGACGTAGAAGAACACGAGTGGATGGAAGTCGCGGATCACGTACTTCTCCTTCATGCGCCACCAGAAGCCCTTGAAGAGAAGCCACGCGATGCGGGGCGCAACGGAGCGGATCCGGATGCCGGAGCGCTCCCCCACCCCGTAGATCGGCCGCGACGGCACGTCGCGCACGCTCGCGGAGACGATGTTCAGGTGCACCAGCATGTCGTTCGGGAACCCGTACCGTCGGTAGATCCGCTCGAGGTCGAGACGATCGAGGGCCGCGAGCGACAGGGCTGTGTACCCCGCCTGGGAGTCGGCGACGTGCCAGTAACCCGACGCGATCTTCGTCAAGAGCGAGAGCGCCGCGTTACCGAGGTAGCGGCTATGCGGGATCAGTGTCCAGGCCTCGCCCGTGATCAGGCGGTTCGCCTTCGTGTAGTCGACCTCGCCCCGCGCGACCGGGGCGACCAGGCTTTCGAGCTCGGCCGGATCCATCTGATTGTCGGCCGCCATCACACACGTCACGTCGATTCGCTCGGTACGCGCCCGGAGGTAGCCGGTCACGATCGCCGCGCCGACGCCGCCGTTCCGATCGTGCACGATCACCTCGACGCGAGCATCACCGAGTGCCCGCGCGCGAGCCGCGGTTTCGTCCGACGAGGCATCGTCGACGACGTAGATGCGGTCGACGAAGTCGGGGATCCCCCGGAGGGTCTCGGCGACCAGATGCTCCTCCTCGAAGGCGGGAACGACGACGGCGACACGCTTGCCTTCGACCATCGCCGGCCGCTACTCCTTGCTCCGCACGCTTCTTCTCTGCAGGAACGGGTCGGCGATCGACGCGGCGAGCGCCCCGAGCAGCAGGCCGATGAGCCCGCCGATCGCGGCGGCGTTCCGGCGGCTCGTTGCGGTCGTGCGGCTCGCGGCGGCCGGCTGCACGATCTTGCTCAACTCCACGTTCTCGGCCAGCGAGAGCAGCTGCTGGTTCTGGAACAACTCCTGCTGCACGGTGCCACGACGTTGCTCGGCGAAACCGATCGTCGAGTTGAGGCTGCCGATCGCAATCAGCTTGTCGGTCGCCGAGATGCTCTTGTTCCCGATCACGTCCTGCTGCTGCTTGACGGCATTCGAGACACGCGCATTGATCTCCTCGAGCTCGGTGTTGCTCGCGACGATCTGCTTCTTGAGGAGCACGATCTTCTGGTCGACGTAGGTCGCGACGACGCCGACGACCGAGTTGGCGAGCGAATCCGCCGCCTTCTCCGCCTTGGCTGCCGCCGCTGCGTCGACGGTGATCTCGACGAGGGGGGATACGTTCTTCGCCTGGCCGGCGCTGACGATGGCCTGCGACGAGACCTTGCCGCGCAGCTGACCGACCCTGAGGCCACTCGCGGCGGCAGCCTGACGCAGGGCCGCTTCCGAGTGGATGATCCGGTTCACCGTCTTCGGGTTCGTCGCGAGGCTCTGGATCTGGCCGCCACCGGAGGTCGTGAACGGCTGCCCGAGGTAGAGGAGCGTGGTCGCACGAAAGATCTCGCCGCCGCCGACGGAGACGAGAACCCCGAGGATTGCCCCGATCACGAGCCCCGCGACCGGCAGCCACCAGCGGGCGACGATCCGCGTCCAGGCAGAGCGAAGGTCGACCTCCCGTTCGGCGTCGGGATCGGGCGGGTTGCTCTCGCTCATCGCGCCGCGACCCTAGCAGCGGCCCACTCCCACTGGGCCGCGAGACCGTCCCGCAGGGTCGTCGTCGGCTGCCAACCGAGCTCCTCGTGGATCAGCGACGTGTCGGCCTTCGTGCGCCGTTGGTCACCCGGAACGGATGGGTGGCGGCGAATCTCGAGGGGACGGTCGGCGAGCTCCTCGAAGAGCGCCACGGTGTCGAGCATCGTCGCCTCCTCCCCGCCGCCGACGTTGTAGGTGCCGTGGCCACGGTCCATCGCCGACACCGTCCCACGGACGATGTCGGCGACGTAGGTGAAGCTCCGCGACTGGAGGCCGTCGCCGAAGAGATCGAACGGACGTGCCTCGGCCAGGCACGTGGCAATGCGCGTGAACGCCATGTCGGGCCGCTGCCGTGGGCCGTATGCGTTGAAGTACCTCAGTACGACCACGTCCAGGCCGAAACTGTGCGCGGTAGCTCGGGCGAGATGCTCACAGGCGAGCTTCGTGATGCCGTACGGCGATACGGGACGCGGCGCTACGTCCTCTGCGGTCGGGTAAAGCTCGGCGTCGCCGTAGATCGACGACGACGATGCGAAGACGATGCGAACGCCGGTCCGCGCGGCCGCCTCGAACAGGCGTTGCGAGGCGAGCACGTTTCGCTCGAGGTAGGTCTCGAAGACGTCGCCGAAGCTGCGGACGCCGGGTTGTCCCGCGAGATGGAAGACGCCGTCGATGCCTGCGAGATCGATCGGATCGCGCGCCAGGTCGATGCGACGGATGTCGATCCCACGCACGTTCTCTTCCTTCAGCGCAACGTCGTAGTAGTCGGTGAAGCAGTCGAGGCCGACCACCTCGTGCCCCTGGTCTCGCAAGGAGTCTGCGAGGTGCGAGCCGATGAACCCGGCGGCGCCGGTGACGAGGTACCGCATCGGCAGAACTGTAGAGGCTCGCCGGGATCGAGCCGCCACATCCTCGTGACTGGTTCGACAGGGCGGGACGGTAGCGTGGCGCCGTGCGCCCACTCCTCGTCATCGGCCTTGCACTCACCGCCGTGGCCATCGGCCTTGGCCGCGCGGACCGCGCCAGCCCTGCCGGTCCCACACTTACGTGGAAGGTCGATGCGAAGCCATTCCGGCTGACGGTTCTCGAACGGGGCAAGGTGCTCGTGCGGCAAAGGGTCGGGACACCCGGCGCCGGCACGCGTCTCAGCTACCGGATCAGTGACACCGGGGCGATGGGAACCTTGACCGACCTGATCGCGACAAGCCGCTCCGTGGACGGCGCCGCGTACACCGTCGCGACCACGGAGCCGGACCGGACGGCGACCGTCACGGTGTCACGGACCTCAGGGGGAATTCGGGTCGGCCTCGATCTCGGATCGGGTGGGCTTCCCGTCCGTACGGTCTACGAGGCGTTCGAGGCCGCCCAGGGGGCCCACTACCTCGGGACCGGCGAACAACGTGATCACGTCGACCTGAGGGGGACGGTCGTGCCGCTCAAGGTGTGGAGCCCTTGCGGCACCTCGAAGGTGGCCCCGTTCTACCTCAGCTCCGAGGGATACGGAGTCCGGTTCGTCACGACGGCCGTGGGCCGCATGGCTTTCGGGCGGGTCGGCGACTCGAACGGGTGCGAGCTCGGCACCACTCCCTGCGAGATCGCCCCCCGGATACCGGTCGTGCAGGCCTGCTTCAAGACGGACAGGCTCTCGTACGAGATCTATCCGGGGAGCCCACAACAGATCGTGCGCGCGTACGCGGCGAGCACGGGGCGCCCTCCTCTTCCCGATCCCAGGGCATTCGCCGTGGCCAAGTGGCGTGACCGGCTCGGCAGCACCGCAGAGCTGGACGAGGACGTCGATCGCTTTCGTGCCGCAGGCATCCCGCTCGGTTGGGTGATCGTGGACAACCCGTGGGAACGCGGCCTGTGTGCCGGATCGCTCGAGTTCGACCCGGGCCTGTTTCCCGATCCGAAGGGAACGATTGCGCGCCTCCATGCCCTCGGCATCGGCGTGATGATGTGGGTCTCGCCCACCGTCCGCGCGCCCTGCGGGCTCGGGATCTACCCCGACGAGCGGGTCATCGGGACGGATGCATACAGAGCGATCGATCTCACCGACGCGAGCGTGCTGGCGGCGTTCGAGCAGCGGTTGCGCAACCTGCTCGCGCTCGGTGTCGACGGGTTCAAGGCCGATCGCGGCGACGAGGTCGACCTCGAGCTGCAGCGGCTCGCTCAGGGCAGCGGCAACGACGTCCACAACGAATATCCGTTGCTGTTCGCACGTGCCGTCGTCAACGCGTCGAGGGAGGTGCGGGGCGGCAGCGTGCCGATGATCTTCCGTGCCGGTTTCACGGGCTCGCAGAAGCTCGTCACCGGGTCGTGGTCGGGCGATCTGCGGGGAACCTGGGACGGGCTGGAGAACGCCGTCAGGAGTGCCCAGACGGCAGGCATCATCGGTTATTCCACCTGGGGCTCCGACATCGGGGGCTACGTCTCCGGCTCGCTGACGCGGGACGTCTTCGTACGTTGGACGCAGCTCGGCGCGATCTCACCCGTCTTCGAGGTCGGAGGGGACGGCCCGAACTCGACTCCGTGGAAGCTCGGCGCGCCGGCGATGGACGGCCTTGCGCTCGGCGGCCATCCTCCACTACGAGCTCTTCCCCTACCACTACGAGCTCGCCCGCGGTGCGAGCTCCACAGGGCTCTCGATCCTGCGGCCGCTGGCCCTCCAGTACCCGAAGACGAGCGCGCCTGGCGCGCCGAGTACGAGCTTCTCGTCGGCCGAGACCTCCTCGCCGCGCCCCTGACTCACGCCGGGCTCGACCGCTGACGTCTATCTCCCGTCGGGCCGATGGATCGACCTCGCCTCGGGCGCCGAGAAAGCCGGACCGACGTCGTTTCGTCGCTCCACGCCCCTGGACGAGCTGCCGCTTTACCTTCGCGCGGGAGCGGCGATCCCGTTCAACCTCCGCGACCCCGATGTCTGGCAAGCGCCCTGGCAGCCGAACGACCTGTTCCGACCCGGTCGCGGCGGCTGGCTCGTCGCACCCGACCCGACAGGGACGGCCGCCGGCGCGTCCGCCGACTACGGTCTGCTCCGGACCACGGGGACGGCGTCGCGGATCCGACTACGGCTCTCACGGGCACGACCCGAGATGCAGGTTGTCGTGCTCGGCAGGCGGGTCCCGACGACGGTCAAGGTCGACGGGCGCACGGTCGCCAGGTCGGCGTCGGCAGCAGTGCTTCGCTCGAAGAGGCAGGGCTGGCTCGTCCACTCCGCCCCGTTCGCCGGCGTCGTGCTGAAGCTGGCTCCCCGCTCCGGCCGCGCCGTCGTCGAGGTCGACTACCGGAAAGGGTCGAGCGGACGGTAGGAGCCCTCTGACTCGATGAGGCAGATCTCCGAGAAGAAACGGGTCATCGTGACGCCTGCCAGATAGTCGCCGACTCTCGGTTCCGGGTGCTCGCCGTTGGCGAGCGCCAGGGCCAGCTCGGGATAGCGGCTTCCCGCCGCGAGCGGCAGCGGGAAGGCCCCACCGAAGCGCGGGTTGACGTCGGTCACCGGCAACGATCCATCCGGCTCGCGAAAGCACTGGATGCAGGCAGGCCCGACGATGCCGATCGTCTCGGCAACTCGGCGCCCGTGCTCGATCAGCTCCGCATCGAGGATCGACGTCCCCTTGATCGACTCGCCGCCCTTCGACTGGATCATGGTCCGCGCGATCGCGTTCAGGCACCGCCCGTCGAGGTCGCAGAACACGTCGATCGAGAACTCCTCACCGCGACAGAGCTCCTGCACCATCGATTCCACGGTGGTGTGGCCGAGGAAGAACGCAAGCTCGTCGGCATCGGCGGCACGATAGATGTGACGCGAGCCGAACCCTTCCCGCACCTTGACGAGCAGCGGGTAGCGCGCATCGTCGGGCACGTCCGAGGGTAGCCAGCTGCGAGGGCTCGCGATCCCACTCTCCTCGAAGAAAGCGTGAGCGAGGTACTTGTCGCCCATCGTCGTGCACACCTCGGGCGGCGGCGCGAGCACGAGGGCAGGGGCGAGTGCAGACCGGTTGAGCGAGAGGATGCCCTGGTCGAGATCGGTCAGAGGCACGACGAGCCGGACGGCGTGCTCCGCAACGACGTCCGCGAGTGCCCTCACGTAGCCGGGGTCGTCGACTCTTGGGACGAGAGCCATGTGATCGGCGTGATAGAGCGCAGGCGCCAACCGGTCGAGGTCACAGGCGATCGTCGTGGCGCCGGCCCGTGCGAACGCGCTCACGATGTCGACCCGCTGGCCTGCGCACGTGAAGAGAACCGCGGTCACGGAGTCGGAGGGTAGCGGCGGCGGAATCAGAGGATCCCGAGGGGGGATCCGAACAGGGCGATTCGGAGCCCTGAGAGCGCGGCGAGCCCCAGCAGGACAACCAGCACCGGCAGGAGGCGCGGTCGGCGGCGGAGAATCCCGTCGAGCCCGTAGCCGAAGCACACGGCCCACGCGGGCACGGTGGTCAGCATGTACGTGGCCTTGATCACGTCGCCGTCGGGCGTCGGGTAGCTGACGGTGAAGTAGAGCATTCCGGCGATGCCTGCGAGCGGAAGCAGGCCGACGAGCAGTCGCTCGGGAGTCTCACGCAGGCGTCTGCGGCCGAGCGTCCGCCAGAGGAGCGCGAGCCAGCCGCCGAGGAGAAGCAGCGTCGGCACAACCGCGAGAATCATCTGGACGGCCAGGGTTCGGCGTTCGGCTTGGCTCGGCCGCAGGTCACTGTTGTGCCAGACGAAGACGCCGTAGTAGTCCCCCCAACCGTCGGCATAGAGCTCGGGCACGAAACGGTTCTCGAGGTGCCCTCGTGTGGGCGAGCTGAAGACCTCCCTCAGCCGGAGATCGACGTAGAACGAGGCGGGTCGACGCTTCCAGAGGGGGACTTGCACCTGCGGACGATCGAAGATCGGGTCCGTGTAACGGGACGACTGGTAGGCATACCACGGCCCGGCGACGACGCCGGTCGCGAGCAAGGTGACCAGGACGGCGACGGCGACCCTGTGTCGCTCGCCGGCTCGGACGATCGCCACCGTGACGAGTACGAGCATCACGACCGCGAACGTCCACAGCGAAAACGCCCGCACGAGCTGTGCTGCGCCCAGCGCTGCGCCAAGGGCAACGGCGTCGAGCACCGACCATGCACGACGGACGATCATGCGCGCGGCGAGCACGAGCGCCAGCGTGCTGAAGAACATCGACATCGTCTCGGGGTGAACCATCGCCGCCGACCTGGGTGCCAGCACACCGAAGACGAAGAGGCCGAGCGCGGCTACATGGAGACGTCGTCGGTCGGGAAACACGAGCCGCGCGAGCTCGAGCAGGAGCACGGCAGTTGCTAGCAGCAGGGCAGCGTTGACCAGCTGGACGAACCGGAGCGGCTCTCCGAGCCCGACTTTCCGGCCGAGCCAGATCGCGCTCGCCGCAACCGCGTAGAAACCGGGGGGCGTGTAGTACTCCCCGACCCCGTCGGGAAGCCCCTTGCCGTCGAGGATCCCCTGCGCGTAGGCGATGTGCTCGGCGGCGTCGTACCCCAGACCGGGTGGGTAGCGCAGCACGTTCCACGCGGCGATCACCGCCAGCACGGCGAGGAGCCCGACCGCCGGGCGGCCGTACCGGGCGATCATCCGATGAGCGGGATCGACCGGGTCAGCGCGCGCCTGCCTCGGTTACCGGCTGCCCGAGGATCGCCGCCACGAGCGGGGCTCCCTCCGGTGTGAGCACCACGTCCGCCGGGTCGGGCGCACGTTCAACGGGATCTTGGTGGATTGATCTCATTCGTCGTCAACGCCGCCACGCCGGTGCCGCAGGGAGGGCGGGAGTTACCATAGCGCCCACTCCGGGCGAGCCAGTTCGGCGTTCGAGCGTGGTCTGACCGCGGCAGTCGACGTCGCCTGCCGCGGGCCGCCGTTCGCTTGCTCAGTGCGCGTTGCCGCCGCGCCAGCCGCCGTCTGCGCCCCGGTAGGTTCCACCGAACAGGGAGAGCGGTGTGCGCAGCAGGATCTTCAGATCGATCCTCGGCGAGCGGTGCTCCACGTACCACACGTCGAGCTCGATGCGCTCGTCCCACGGCAGCGTGGCGCGCCCGTGGATCTGCGCCCACCCGGTCAGCCCCGGCAGCACGTCGAGTCGCTTGCGCTGCCGCGCCGTGTACCTCTCCACCTGATACCGAAGCGTCGGGCGAGGGCCGATCATGCTCATCTCGCCACGGACGACGTTCCAGAGCTGCGGCAGCTCGTCGACGGAGGTCTTGCGCAGGATCCGACCCACCCGCGTGATCCGGCTGTCGCCGCGATCGACGGCGAAGCCGGCCCCCTTCTGCTCGGCGCCGACGACCATCGTGCGGAGCTTGAGCAGCTCGAAGTCCACGCCGTCCTTCCCGACACGGGTCTGGCGGAAGAGGACCGGGCCGTCGTCCTCGAGCTTGATCGCGACCGCGGAGACGGCGAGCAGTGGGCTCGCGACCGCGAGCCCGATGCCCGCCGCGGCGAGATCGAGGAGGCGGTTCACCGAGTCCCTTCGGCAGCTTCCCACGTGGCGGGCACACCTCGGCGCACGTAGTTCCAGAGGGCCACGAGCGTCGCCCAGGTGACGAGTGCGTAATAGCGCGCGATCGAAACCCCCGCCGCGGCCGCGGCGATCAGAGCCACCTGGCCCGCGAGGACGATCCCGTAGGCAAAGCCGTCACCGACGAGGGCGAGACTCGAGGCGAGGAGCGTGAGGTGCATGATGCCGCTGCCGTAGCGGAGCAGCCGGTGCGACACGATCGCGACGAGATAGCCGGGCGGCAGACGCCGGAGCATCGAGCCGCGCAGGGTGATCTCCCAGCAGTGCTCGAACATCCGCACCTTGCGCAAATACTCGGTTTCGTTCGACGGTGTCGGCTTTTCGAACGCGTGGGCGTCGGGCTCGTAGACCGCGCGGCGACCTGCCTGGACCATGCGGTAGGGAAACGACAGGTCGTGACCCCAGCGCGGGTCGACCTCGACGTAGTCGCCGCGGTTGAGGGCGTAGATCGAGCCGTTGCCGCCGGTGATCGAACCGAGCCGGGACTCGGCCTCGCGCAGCTTCATCTCGTAACGCCAGTAGGTGCCCTCGCGATTCGTGCCTGCCGCGGTCTCGAGCCGAAGCTGCCCGCATACGTAGGCGATGTCAGGATCGGCGAGATTGGCCACGAGGCGGCGGAGCGCATCGGGCGCCCACGTTGCGTTCGCGTCCGAGAACGCAACGACGCCTCCCGACGTCTCGCGCACGGCGCGGTTCTGGGCCGCCACCTTGCCTCCTCGCGGGCAGTCGATCAGACGCACGCGCGGCTCTCGGGCAGCGACCGCGGCCACGAGCTCGTTGGTGGCGTCGGAGGACGCGTCCGAGGCAACTACGACGTTGAGCTTCTCGTCCGGGTAGTCGAGCGCCAGCAGGTTCTCGAGGCGCCGCTCGATCACAGCCTCCTCGTTGAACGCCGCCACGATCACCGTCACCGACGGCTCGGCGCCGTCGTCCTTCCGCACCGGTCGCGGACGCATCCATGCGGCTAACTCGGCCACGACCGGATAGCCGACGTGCGCCCAGGCGAGGGCGCCGAGCGACCCCCAGAAGACCAACTTCGGACCGAGCACCGGCCGAGTGTAGCCCCGGTGTCCGGGTGCACCCGACGGTCGCCCCCCGGTAGGCTCGCCGCGTGGCAGCCGAGACGCCTATTCGCGTGCTCCGCGTGATCGCGCGGCTCAACGTCGGCGGGCCGGCGCTCCACGTCTCGTACCTCTCTAGCGGACTGGCGGAGCGCGGCTACGACACGACGCTGGTTGCAGGCAACGTCGAAAAGGGGGAGGAGTCGATGGCGTTCGTCGCCGAGGCCGAAGGCGTCGAGATCGTTCGCCTCGCCGGGCTGTCACGATCGATCTCGCCGGTTCGCGACCTCGCCGCCGCGTTCAGGCTGGCCGCGGAGATCCGGCGCATCAGGCCCCACATCCTGCACACGCACACGGCCAAGGCCGGTGCCGTCGGGCGCCTGGCGGCGGCGCTGGCGGGCAACGCACGGCCCCAGGTCGTCGTTCACACCTACCACGGCCATGTTCTTCGCGGGTACTTCGGGCGCATCGGCACGCTGGTCTTCCGCTGGATCGAGCGTGAGCTGGCGCGCTCGAGCGACGCTCTGGTGGCGGTGAGTCCTCAGGTGCGGGACGATCTCGTCGAGCTCGGCATCGCGCCGGCGAAGCAGTTCACGGTGGTGCGGCTCGGGATCGACCTCGAGCCCCGCGTCGCCACCGGCGCGAATCCGGCGGAGTTGCGTCGACGACTGGGAATCGCTCCCGAGCGCTTCGTAGTCGGGTGGTTCGGTCGGATGACTGCCGTCAAACGCACCGACGACCTGGTCGACGCGCTGGTTGCCTTGCGTGGGCGCGGCGTGGATGCCTGCCTACTCCTCGTGGGCGACGGAACCGACCGTGAGCGCCTCGAGCAGCATGCCCGCGACGCCGGGGTGGCCAGGGACGTGCTCTTCCTCGGGTACCAGATGGACGTGGCGAGCCTGTATGCGATCTCCGACGCCGTCGTGCTGACCTCGGTGAACGAGGGCACACCCGTGACGATCATCGAGGCACTTGCCGCCGGGAGGCCGATCGTCGCGACCGATGTGGGGGGCGTCCCGGACGTCGTTCGCGACGGGGTCGACGGCTTCCTCGTGGACGTCGGCGATACGGACGGGATGGCAGCCCGGCTTGCGGAGATCTCGGCCGACCCAGCCCTCGGTGAGCAGCTCGGAACAACGGGAAGGCAGCGGGTGCTGACCCGCTACGCGGTGACGCGCCTGGTCGACGACATCGACCGTCTCTACCGGGCGCTGCTCGACGGGACGAGCTCGGCCAGCACCTCGCGGTAGCGCGCCAGCGCGACGTCGCGGTCCGCTTCGCGCTCGACGTAGGCACGACCCTGTCGACCCATCTCCTCGAGATCGTTGATGCCCTCGTAGGCATCGCGGATCGCGCCGGCGACGAGCTCGGGCCGGCCCGGCGACACGACGATCCCGCACCCCGATCGCTCGACGATGCGGACCGTCTCGCAGTCGGAATCGGCCGACACGAGAAGGGGACGACCCGCCGAGAGAACGCCGTAGGCGCGGCTCGGCACCACGAAACCCGAGAGGCCTTTCGCGAGCCCGAGGTAATGGAGGTTGGCGCTCGAAAGCGATTCCGAGAGCACCTCGCGCGGCTGGTAGGGAAGGAACCGGACGCTCGCCACTTCGAGCCGTTCGGCAAGTGCGACTGCCGCGGCATGCCGAGCACCCGTGCCGATGACGACGATGCGAAGGTCGTCCAGGTCGCGAAGGAACGTTCCCGCGCGCACGAGCGTCTCGACGTCCTGGGCATGCCCGACGTTGCCGGAGTGCATGACCAGGAAACCTGTATCGAGATCGTTCTCGCGCGCCCAACGGTTCTGGCGGGGCTGCGGGGTGATGCGGTTGGTGTCGACCCAGTTCTCGATCACGCGCACGCAATCTGTTCGAGCGCCCTTCTCTTCCAGCCGGCCCCGCATGGTCTCGCCGATCGCGACGATGCGGTCCGCCCGTCGCAGATAGGTCTCGACCATGAAGCGCAGCAGGCCGATCAGCAATGGGTTCTCGAGGCGCTTGAGCTCGACGGCGATCTCCGGGAAGACGTCCTCGGAGACCACGACGAGAGGCACACCGAACCGGCGCGCGACCGCGAGCCCGATGTCACCGATCATCGGCGGGTCGGTGAGCGTGACGACCATGTCGGGCCGCGGGAGTGTGAGGGAACGCAAGACGCTGTCGGCCAGGTACGTCGCGTAGTTGACGGCACGCAGGTGGAGCTGCGCCCGGTCGAACGTGGTCGACCGCGCCCGGAGTATGTGCACACCGTTGAGGATCTCGTCGGACGCGAGATCCGGCCGATCGCGGACACGTCCCGTCACCACGGTGACCTCGTAATCGGCAGAGAGCGCTTCGCAGAGCTCTGCGAGGAGATTCGCGGTCGCCTCGACGCCCGGCTTGTAGTACTGGTTGAGGACGAGGATGCGGGGTTTGCGCGTGTTGATCTCGTCCACCATGCGTCGAGAGGCTACCGCGCTGCCGCTTCGAGCACAGCGCGCTTGGTGACGTCGAGGCTCGGCCCGCCGCCGGTCGCTTGGACGAGCACACGCAAGCGGCGGCTCGATCAACCCCACCCGAGCCGCACATTCCACGGCCTCGAAGCGGCCACCGGCATCCCGCATCAGCGTGAGAACCGATGCCGACGGCCTCCAACTCCGCCGATCGGGCCTCTGGAATTCGATCCGGGCTCTCAGGCTAACGTCTAGTTCGTGACGAGACCTCCCACCGCGTTGCGTGTGCTCTTCGCCGCACCGGCCTATTGGCCTGCGGCGGCATTTGGAGGCCCTATTCCGGTGATGCGAGAGCTTGCGGCGGGCCTTGTCCGGAACGGCCATTCAGTGGATGTGGTGACGACCTCGCTCACGAAACGAGGATGCTGGGTTTTTGCACCGGCACCCCAGGCTACTGGGCTCGTTCCGTGCCTGCGCGTCGGTGATCGGCAGCGATAATGCTTCTTCTCCGGTTCGGAAGCTACGCCAGCGCCGCATAGACGTCGTCCGTCGCGCGCGCGGTGTGTTCCCAGGAAAACGCCCGAGCTCGAGCCAGACCTCGGATCGACCACGACTGACCGTCTCGCAGGACATCTTCGATCGCCTCCGCGATCGCTTCGGGCCGATCGGGGTCGAAGAGCCGGGCTGCGCCTCCGCAGATCTCGGGGATCGCGGCGGCGTCGGCGGCGGCCACGGGGCACCCGCACGCCATCGCCTCGAGCAAGGGTTGGCCGAACCCCTCGTACAGGCTCGGGAAGACGGTTGCGCTGGCCGTTCGATAGAGCTCGACGAGCTTCTCCGTCGATACGAACCCGGGGGTATCGACGCCCTCCAGCCCCGCGAACGAGGGGTACAAGCCGCCTGTCAGCACGAGGCGTAGCTGGGGATGCCTCCGGCGCAGGAGCTCGAATGCCTCGATCAGACGACCGTGGTTCTTGTGGGGCCAGGGAAACGACGGGTAGAGCAGAAACGGCTCGCGCGGAGTGCCGTCGCGAGGCGGGGTGAACCGCACGTGGTCGACCCCGGAGTGGACCACTACGACCCGCTCGGGGGACAGGCCGATCCGCTCGAGCAAGGTATCGCGGACATGAGCGCTGACCGCGATCACACGCCGTGCCCTCCGCGCACCTCCCTCGTAGGCGAAACGTCGATAGAGCCGTTTCTGGCGCGAGAAGAACTGCGGCATGACGAGGTGCTGCACGTCGTGGACCGTGACGACGGCGGGAGGGGTCTCAACCCGTGGGACCATGGCGGTCAGCGGGAAGTGGACGCAGTCCAGGTCGTCCAGCCTCATCTCACTGCGAAGTCGGCGGGATGTGCCGGCTGCGACCAGAGCGCGAAGCCGCGTAGGAGCGCTTCGACCGGCTGGGTATGAGCCGACGACGCGCCTCGGCAGCGGGCTCCCGGCGTCGGGTGCGAGCTCGGAGGTGAAAACCTGGTACTCGTATCGACCGACGCCACCCAGAGCTCGGCAAAGCGACCTCGCGTACGTCTCGGACCCTCCGACCTCGCCCGGCGCGAGCTCGAGCAGGCTGATTCCGACGCGCACCCGCCGACCCTACCGCGTATCTCGGGCCCGGGCCCGGGGCGAAGCTGACCTCGCGGCCGGATCGGTTATCGTCAGATCCGAGGTCGGCTACGACGCAAAGCTCGACGCCCGGCCACGAGAAGCAATGTGCGCGATTCCGCGAACCGCCAGGGATCACGCGCCAGAAGTAGCCGGAGCGCGCTCAACGGCCGCGCCCTGGACTCGACGATCGCGCGTTCGCAGGCCACTCCGGCCAGAAATGGGGCAGGTGAGGCGGGGTCGGGCAAGAGGATGGTGAAACGCGGGAGAGTGTCCCGAAGGACGTCCTCGTCGATGAGCGAGCCGCGTGATGCTGCCGCGACAGCCGCACGGCCGTACATCACGGCGGATGCCGTCGCACGCCCACTCTTGGCGAGCGCCCGTGCATGGTCTTCGAGGAAGGCCGCTCGGGTGTCACCTCCGGTCTTCGAACCGGCATGAACCTCGAAGCGCGCAAGGACCGCGTGGACATACGCCGGTGGATAGCCACCATCTATGAGCCGAAGGAACAGGTCCGCGTCCATCGTGTAGTCGAACGACTCATCGAGCGGGCCAACGGCATCGAGAACTGCCCGCCACACGACCGAACCGGGCTGCGGGACGACCTCGCCGGCGCGGAGTAACGCCTCGGTCAGCTCCGGGTGCGCCTTCCAGACGCCCGGGGCTCGTCCTCCGACGTACTCGCAATCCCCGTAGGCCCATCCGGCGGAGGGATGCTGACGCAACGTCGCCACGACGCGTTGGACGGCATCGGGAAGTAGTTCGTCGTCGGCATTGAGCCACCCCAGTAGAGTCCCCGCGGGCCATCGCAAAGCCCTTGTTGATGGCATTTGTCTGCCCGCTGTCCTGCTCGGAGATGAAAGCGACGCCAGCCCGCTCCAACAAGTCGATCACCGCAGGCTGAGAGCCACCATCGACGACGATGTGCTCGACACGTGAATATTCCTGCCTCGCAACGGAGCCGAGGCATCGCTCGAAGCATCGCCGGTGGGGGATCGAGGCACGGTGTTACGATCGAGACGAGGGGTTCTGGCTGGAGACGTGGCCGGCTCACGTTCGGCGATAATACGGACGATGGCTCACCGGCCCACCAGTCTGGTCACCATCGCTCTCGGCCAGGCGTCGACCCTCGAACCTACGATCGCTACCGCAATGCGGCGACGCCAAATTGCGAGGGCATAGTGGCCGATCTCCCAAGCCTCGCGATCTCGATCGTAACCCCGTCGTACAACCAGGCGCGATTCGTACGCGACACGATCGCGTCAGTACGTGCTGGGACCGTTGCTCCGGACGAGTACGTCGTCGTCGATGGGGGCTCGACGGATGGGAGCAAGGAGATCATCGAGGAATTCGCGTCAGAGCTCACGTGGTGGCGATCTGCCCCCGACGAAGGCCAGTACGCGGCGATCGACGAGGGATTTCTCCACACAACCGGGGAGGTCATGGGCTGGCTCAACAGTGACGACCTGTACATGCCGTGGACACTCGCCGTCGTGAAGGACATCTTCCGGCGACTTCCCGATGTGGAGTGGCTCACGACGTTGCGCCCGTTGACTGCGGATGTCAATGGACACATCGTCAGGTGTGAGTACACCGGAGGCTTCTCGCAACGGTCATTCGCTGCCGGGGTGAATCTTCCGCGGGGCCCGTGGTTCGCCCGAGCCAGCATCCAGCAGGAGTCGACATTCTGGCGCCGGTCGCTATGGGAGCGGGCCGGAGGTCGCCTCGATCAGGAGATGAGCCTCGCAGGTGATTTCGAGCTCTGGTCACGATTCTTTGAGCATGCCGATCTCTACGGAGTCGACACACCGCTCGCTGCATTCCGCGTCCAGCCGAATCAGAAGACTTCAGGAAACGGCGTGGAGTATTTCGCGGAAGCGTGCCGGGTGCTGGAAGGCGGGGGCAGCGCGTTGGGTCGCGGTCGCGGCCGCAAGGTTGTCCATGAGGTGCTCGGCCGTCGGTCGCTGCGGAAATTGCCGGACGCAGTCCGGCGTCCGTTGGTCGCCGCCAAGCTCCTGCAGTGTGTTCCTACGATCGTCTGGAGCGAAGACGGCTGGCATGTCGTCGAGGACTACGCCGTCTGACCCGATCCACTTCGGGAGCCTCGCGTATGCGATGACCGATCACCGCCGAGGTACGAGTTCGCGCACGACTGCGGCGACGTATTCCACTTCGCCGTCGGTCAGTTCCGGGTAGAGGGGAAGGCTCACGACCTCGGTGCAAAGTTGCTCGCTCACGCCCAGTAATCCTGACCGGGCCAGGTCTCGATATGCGGGATGGAGGTGCACGGGGAGCGGATAGTGGACGTGACTCCCGATTCCGTTTCGTTCCAGTTCGATCCGGAATCGTTCACGATCGGGCCTGCGGACGACGTAGAGATGGCGCGCATCCAGCCCATCTTCCACGGGCCTAGGCAGTCCGAGCGCGAGGTCGCTGAATTCCTTGTCGTAGAACGCTGCAATCGTCCGTCGCCGCCCGTTCCACTCGTCGAGGAACCCGAGCTTGACCTCCAGGAAGGCGGCCTGCAGCTCATCCAGGCGGCTGTTCATCCCGCGTGTTACCGATTCATGCCGCTCCAGCTCCCCGTATGTCCGGAGCATGCGGGCGCGTGCGGCGACATCCGGCGAGTTCGTCACGACAGCTCCTCCATCTCCGAGTGCGCCGACGTTCTTGGTCGGGTAGAAGCTGAAGGCCGCGGCGGCTCCAAACGTCCCGATCCGACGTCCGGACTGCTCGGCGCCATGGGCCTGGGCGGCGTCCTCGACGACGACGAGGTTGTGAGTGTCAGCGAATTCGCAAATGGACGACATATCGGCGCAGCGCCCATAGAGATGTACGGGAACGACAGCTCGTGTTCGGTCGGTAACGGCCGCCTCCAGCACGGCGGGGTTCATGGTGTAGGTGAGTGGATCCGCGTCGACGAGAACCACGGTCGCTCCCGCAGCCTCGATCCCGGCGACCGTCGGAATGCAGGTGTTCGCTGCGGTGATCACCTCGTCCCCCACGTCCACGCCCGTGGCCATCAGGGCGATCGTGATGGCATCGGTACCACTCGCCACCCCGACCGCATGGGATGCATCACACGAGGCGGCGAATGCCGACTCGAATCGGGCGACGCACTCCCCGAGGATGTAGTTCCCCGACTCGAGCACCCCACAGAAGGCTTCCGTAAGCGGATCACGTAGGATCGCGACCTGGCGGGCGAGCGTGAAGAACGGAACCCTCACGCGGTAGCGACGTAGCGATCGATATGTTCTCGGAAAAAGGCGACAGAGCGGCTCAGGCCTTCCTCCAGATCGATCTTGGGCATCCAGCCGAGTTCGGACCGGATCCGCGAGGCGTCCGCAAAGTAATCCCCGATGTCTATCGCCTTGCGGTCTGGAGGGAAGGGAACGATCCGGAAGGTGCCGCTACCGGCCACAGAGACGAGTAATTCTGCGAGAGCAGCGAGCGAAACGGCGGGTTCGCCGCCAAGATTGTAAACACGCCCGTTAGCCCCCTCGTCGGCCGCCGCTACCAGGAACGCGTCCACGACGTCGTCCACAAAGTTGAAGTCGCGCAACTGGCTGCCGTCTCCGAAGACGACGAATTCGCTCCCCTCGACAACCATCCGCAGCCAGTAACCGAGAAACGTCTGTCGGGCGTCCTTGACTCTCATCCGAGGCCCGTACGTATTCGTCAGACGAAGCGCGGTCACCCGAAGGCCGTACACGTCTCCGTAGAGACGGTGGTACCACTCTCCTGCAGTCTTGTTGATGCCGTTGACGTCGACGGGCTCGATGGGGTGCGCTTCGTCGACTGGTAGGTACCGAGGCTTCCCGTAGATCTGCCTCGTGCTCGCGAAGACGATCTTCGCCTCGGGGTTGTGCCTTCGGCATGCCTCCAGAATCGAAAGCTGACTGCGGCAGTTGATCTCGAGATCCGTGTAGGGATCCGTCATCGAGTCGAGGTGACTGGTCTGGCCGGCAAGGTTGAAGACGACGTCTTGGTCTCGAAGGACGACCTGCAGGCTGTGCTCGTCCCGGACGTCGGAGATGTTGATCCTCACCGCCGTATCGATACCTGCAACGTTGTGGAGGCTTCCGCCGTACTCCGGGACGAGGGAGTCGACCAAGACGACCTGGCTACCGAGGTCGACAAGCTTACGAGCGAGGTTGGATCCGATGAAACCGAGGCCACCGGTGATCAGCACCCGGCTCCCGGCGTAGGCCTCGTGGAGATCAACCCCGGTCATCGACACGCTCGATGAGAAAGGTGTGCACGTCGCCCTCGACGTGGTATGTCTGCACGATCCGCCTGTGGTTCCGGACGGCGGCAGCCTCGAGATCGGAGTAGGTCACGTACGAACGATACGTCGTCTGCCCGATGTACCCCGGCGCGCGATCGACGCGTGTCTTGTCCCATGTGATCCTCTGGCGGTGGAGGAGAATGTATCGCGCCGGGCTGCTGAGAAGCAGGTCGAGCGCACGGTCGAAATCGGCCATCACATCGAGCAGCGCCGAAGCAAGCACGACCTCGAACCTCGATGGGATCTCGTCCTCCAGCAGCGAAGCAACGCGAAAGATCCACTCCGTCCTGCGCCGCGACGCCGCTTCGATGACAGCCGACGAGGCGTCCCAGCCCTCGTAGTCGAACATGCCGGGAAACTGGCGTTCCAGGATGTCACCGTACGCGCCGGCGCCGCAACCGAGATCGAGGAACGAGCTGCTCGTCGGGAGCCCAGCTGCCGCGACCAAATCCCGCATCGCCGTGACGAAGACTCGAAAGGGTGCCACCGGCACCTCGAGTCGCAGCTCCTCGTCTGCGAGCTTCACCATTTGCCCGGCGACTTGCTCGTCGGACCAATCGAGCCCGGCCCGGCGACGAGCAAGCGAAGCACGGACACGTGCCGGAGCCCGACGTGCGCGTCTACGGGTCACCCGCGCGATCTCGCGAGGTGCCGGCGCGGTGAACCCCTCGTCGAACTCCGGGTCAACATGGCGAATGTCTTCGTATGCAGCAGCGAGTGCCCGTAGATACGGCTGCCAGATCAACTCTCGCTGAGGACCTGCGATGGGATAGGTGGATCTCCAGACGAGGTCGCCACCGGAGGGCATCGGCGTGCGCCCGTATGCTCCTACCAGGAGACCGATACGCCGCATCACTTCAGATCCGCTGATGAGGCGAAGCCCGTGGTGGTGAAAGAAGACGAGCGGCACGTCATCGACCCTGAGTGCGCCCTGTGCCGGGATCGCGCCACAGGTCGACGACCTCGACGTTCCAGGGCGCAAGTCCACCTCCGAGATGTTCGAGAACGTGCACGCCGCGGAACCGTGTCGGCCAGTCGTCGAGGTACTTCTGGTCTCCGTACCGCCCGTCTTCGAATCTGTCGTAGCACCACTCGAGGCATCGTTCGCGCCACCACGTGAGCGCTTCCAGCCCATTCGGATCGCGCCGAAACGTGATCCACTCGACGTTGTAGACGCCGCTCATCTCCTCGAAATGGCGCCAGGGCGGCGCATACCTGTGGGGCACGATGGCCGTCGAGCAGTCTCCTATCTCGTCGAACAGCAACCCGGGATCACCGTGAAACGCCAGATCTGCGTCGAGGTAGGTGATGCCTTCGAGGTGGGGCTCCCGGTCGAGCGCAGCAAGACATACGGAGGGAGTCGCCGTCCAGCAGTACTCCACCCGCGAGCGGGACTGCTTGACCGCGAGGAGGTCGCCATCGGAGGCTTCGAGCATCTGCCAGCGACACCGGCTCGATCCCCGGCAAACCCAGTTCAGCGAGCACGTCGAACGTGGTGGAGTCCATGCAAAACACCCGCAAGCGAAAATCGATCCCGAGCCGTTCGAGCGATCGATACAGCACGAGTCCACGAGGGAGGTAGCTCCGGTCGAAGAGCGTGCAGAACTCCGATCTCATCGGATCAGCGTACGCGAGCACGATCGCTGTCCTGACCCGAGGCGCATAGGATCGACGCTGAAATGTCCTTCCCCGGAAGAGCGCTCCGGAGGGCGCTGCGCGTACGGCCTCTGCCGCAATTGCGGATCCTTCGCACCTACCACGTTTCGCTGAGGAGGCAACCGCGGCTCTTCCTGCGGTTCATGCTTCGGGGCCGAGAGACGACCAACTTCACCTATGACCTCGCCAACACCGACGAACTCGTGGAGTTCGTGGCCGCCGCGTTGGAACGACCGGTATCCGAGATCGCCGGCTACGTCCGTGAGGTCGAGGAGGACACGGCACTCCGCTCGGCGCTGTCGGCACGACTCTCCCGCCGCAAGGACCGCAACCCGCAACCGATGTTCGGCCGTCGGGTCGGCTGGTACTGCGTCGTACGGGCGCTGAGGCCGCGGCTCGTCGTCGAGACGGGCACGGCCGACGGGCTCGGTACGGCGCTCCTTGCCCGAGGGCTGCAATACAACGCTCTCGCGGGTTCGCCCGGCGAGCTCGTCTCGTTCGACATCGATTCAAGGAGTGGTTGGCTCCTGGACGAGTCCGAGCTCGATGGTGTCCGGCTCGTCGTCGGCGACGCCAAGGTCACACTCCCCGAAACGCTCGCTGGCCGGCACATCGACCTGTTCGTTCACGACAGCGACCACACGTACGACAACGAGAGAGCCGAGCTCGAACTGGCGGTCCAACACGGTTCGGACGGCCTCGTGCTCATCAGCGACAACGCCCATGCAACGACCGCGCTCCGGGAGATCTGTTCTGACCTCGGCATCGAGTATCTCTTCTTCCGGGAAAGCCCGGCCAAGCATTTCTACCCAGGCGCAGGAATCGGGCTGGCACTCGTCGGTGGACCCTCGAGCAGGCGCTGGCGTTCGCATCTCTGAAAGTAGGCTGGGCGAACAAACGTGTCCCAGCGCACAACGATCCATAGATTTATCCGTCGCCTGACCGCGGCCGTCAGGCGAGGCTTGACGACACCGCGACCGGTCCGCCTGGGGGCCGAAGACCCACCCGAGAAGTACTGGATCGAACGGGGCACCGCAGTAATCGGCAGTGCGACAACCGACACCCTCCTCAGCGGCCGCCAGGCGGACACCTACCTTGCGATCGCCGAGGCCGTTCGCGTCTACCCACCGGATCCTCGACCTAGGCTGCAACGTCGCAGCGCTCGGCCGGATCATCTACGCGACCGGATACGACGGAACCTATACAGGCGTTGACTCGAACCCGTATGCCGTTTCGGAAGCCCAGCAGGAACTCCAAGCGCTCGGACATGTATGCGAGATCAGGATTGGGAACATCCGCGATCTCCCCTTCTCTGACCGGTCGTTCCCGTGCGTCGTGATGAAGGACGTGCTTGAGCACATGGAGGGATTTGAGGGACTGCTCACAGAGGCATGCCGGGTCGCGGACGAGACGCTCGTTGTAGCGAACTTCATCCCGTGGAGGTGGAGGGCAGCGCGATTATTCGGCGGGAACCGGACGGCTTCTACCACAACCTGTACCGTCGGGCCGACGTCTATGCGAGCGCTCGCGCACACGGGTTCGGCATCGACCGAGTCATCTCTGCGCTGGAAAGGGACTCCCGCGCGAACGAGATCGTTGTGTTTCGTCGGGACGGGCTTGGCTAGAGACGCGAGGAGAGAATTGAGACGAGCTCTCGCATCCGAACCTCATACGTATGCTCAGAGAAGGTCCGCCGTTGTCCGGCTCCGCCTGTATCCGCGCTCGCTCCTCCTCGTGATCGAGATAGTGGCCGATCTGGCTGACCAGCTCACCGGAGTCGCGGTAGGCGACGATCTCTCGGCCGACATCGAAGAGCTCGCCAAGGTTCTTGTAGCTATCCGTGATGAGCAGAGCTCCCATCCCCGTCGCCAGAGTCTCATGTTGTTTGCGTACTCGCGGGAGACGTCGCCATGCCGGTTCAGAGCGATTCTGGCTTCCCCGAGCAGTCGCAGCATGTCGTTCCCCCACGCTACTCCGCGGTATCTCCGCCGCACAGCGCTGCCTCTGGGCCAGGTCTCTGCACCATAGCCGTAGAAGTCGATTTCGACTTTCTCAGCGGCGTCGGCAATGCGATCGATTGCCTGCTGCCAGCGTGGCCGCAAGAGGGAACCCACAAACACCACTCCTTCGCGAGGGCCGGTCTTGACGCGGTCGAGTGCCCGAGGATCAAAGCCGATTCTAGCAACTCGGAATCGACCCCAATCCCGCGCAACCACGGCACGAAATGCGGGAACGAAGTCGTGATGAGATCGAATGCCTGGAGTCGGCTCACGTCCGGTGGTTCGGTGCCGAGTTGGCCAACGAGAAGCCGTGCGGACTTGCGCAAAGCCTTGAGATCTTCGATAGCTAGTGCCTTGAGATCCTGCACATAGATGACGTCTGGCTCGAACTCCGCGACCTGCGCCGACATGATCTTGACCACAGCACGTCGCCTATCGCCGATCCTCGGGCGCCGGATACCGACCCCGTGTTCCGCCGCCCACGAACGTTGTAGTGGAAGGCAGTTCAGGATCACCTCGTGCGCATCGTGGCCCAGCAACTGGAGATAGAAGGAGTAGGCGTCCGCGGTTCCAAAGCCGCAGCTCATGATCGAATGCCACTGCTCTGTATAGGCGCGGTCTTCGAGCCCACCTCGGCCGCGTAGTGGGCGTCGAGGAACGCCTCGTAGCACGTGTCGAGAATGAGAATGCGCATACGAGTTCAAGCGCAGGCCGTACGGCATCGTCGCGACGGTGTTCAGTCGTTCAAGCGCATGGGAAATGCTCGGCGACCGAATGGGCAAGGGAGATCTGTGAACTTTGTCCACAGGCTTCCGATCGCTCATCAAGTCAACTGTCCCGAAGATCGGACGACCCGACCGCTCGACTCGACCACCGATGAGCCGGCACCACGCTTCCCGTGTCGTGGCTGGGAGCGAACGTCGATCCGATCTCGAAGGGGTCGAACCGAATCACGTCGAATGCGATCTGGTCGACCCAGTGGTCCAGTGTCGTCCCAGTGATGACCGCGAAGAGCTCCACGAAGTAGCTGCCGGGAACGAGGGGCAAGAACGGGATGTCGAGCACGACCACATCGCCCGCGGCAAAGGTTGCATCCTGCATCGACTGCGGAGGCAATGTAGGTGACCGGGCGATCGCGTGAGTCAAGGATTCGCAGGTTGACTCCAAAGCGCCGACTCATCGAGCTCGTCGCTCGTTTCGATGATGAGCCGGAACGACTCGCCGTGAAAGACATGACCTCCGCTAGACCCCTGGGCTTCGATCTCGCGCGGCGGTGAAGACCGGCGTGGGATAGCGCGGGTTGGGTTCGGTCCTGACGAACTCGCCGTCGACCCGGGTGGCACCCGACTGAAGGGCTTCGTACTTCGCAACCACCGTCCATCACTGGCTCCATCGTGGATGACGACGCCGTGGTCGACCAGAATCGCCCTGGAGCACGTCGAGAGCACGGCGTTCAGGTCGTGGCTGACAAAGAACACCGTTCGGCCGTCTTCACGGCTCACCTCGCCGATGCGTCCGACGCACTTCTCGCGGAATTTCGCATCTCCAACCGCTAGCACCTCGTCGACGAGCAGCACTTCGGGTTCCAGGAAGGCTGCAACGGCGAATCCCAGTCGAAGTCCCATCCCGCTCGAATAGCGCTTCACCGGGGTATCGATGAACTCTTCGATCTCAGAAAAAGCCACAATCTCATCGAACTTGCGCTGGATCTCCGAACGTCGCATCCCGAGGATCGCGCCGCTGAGGAAGATGTTCTCCCGTCCCGTCAGCTCCTGGTGGAAGCCTGTCCCGACTTCGAGCAACGACCCGACGCGTCCATCGATCTCCGCCCTCCCCTCCGTGGGCGTCGTCACGCGGGCGAGGATCTTCAGGAGGGTGGACTTGCCGGCGCCATTGCGCCCGATCAAGCCGACGACCTCTCCTTGCTCGACCTCGAACGACGCGTTCCTCAGCGCCCACAACTCCTGGCGCTCGGACACCGCCTCGCCGCGTCGACGTCGAAGAGACGTTCGAGAGTGAATCCGTCAGCCTGCCGTAGCCTGCGGTGTTCTGGACCGAGCTCGTACCGCTTGCCGAGAGAGTCGGCTCTCACCATCGCCGTCATCAGATGATGTCCGCGAACGAACTCTCGCTCCGGCCGAAGTAGACGAGGCCGGAGACGAGGAGAATGATCGTCACGAAGAACGACACCGCGACCTTTGATCCCGGGTGGGTGGCCACGTCGGTGGAGGCCCAGCGGAATCCCTCGATCAAGCCGGCGAGCGGGTTGAGCCCGTACAGTGCGCGCAGATTGGCCGGGATCAGCGAACTCGGGTATCCGATCGGCGAGGCGAACATGAGCGCCTGGATGAAGAACGGGACGGTGAAGATGACGTCTCGGTAGCGCACGTTGAATGCCGCGAGCCAAACACCCATGCACAGCGCCGTGAGCAAAGCGAACACGGTGAGGAACGGAATGAAAACAAAGCGCCAGGTTGGGTAGATGCCGAAAAAGGGCTCAACTACGACAAGGAACATGAATGCGAGGACTAGGTCGATGAGGAAGGCCGTGGCCGCCGAAACCGGGATGATCAGCCGTGGGAAATAGACCTTTGAGACGACCGGACTCGGCCGCCACGACACTTCGCGACGAAGCGCCGAGGGCGCTCGAGAAGAACGTCCACGGCACGAGCGCTGCCAGAACGAAGATCGGGTACGGCAATCCGTCCGAGGGGAGGCCCGCAAGTCGCCCGAAGAAGAGCCCGAAGACACCCATGAGCAGGATCGGCTGGATCAAGGCCCAACCGGCCCCAAAGAACGTCTGCTTGTAGCGAAGCTTGACGTCGCGCCAGACGAGGAAGTACGTGAGCTCGCGATGTGACCAGAGATCGCGAAGGCCGAGCGACCCCGAGCGGTGCGGCTGGATCACGATCGTGGGCGCCGTAGCGACGGCCGGAGGGGGGGGTATGCGTCTCGCTCATCGCTTTCTTGTCTGGACGACCAGTCGAGGCGACTGATCGCGGCCGATCTACGATAGCGTTCGCGACGGGCATCTCAGGTTCGCCAGTCAGCGTTTAGCGGGCCGGGGCGTCGGATCGCCGATCTCATGGCCTGGTCTTCATGGGGTGGCGCGGCAAGACTCATCAAGCAGTCGGATACGGTGTTCGCGTGGCGTCGCTTCGAACCTCCATCCATAGATGCGCCGCAAGATTCGGGCTGGAGATCAGTCGGCTAAGCCAGGGGACGGAATTCTCCCGCCTCCGCTCCAGGCTCATGACGGAGCACGCAGTCGACGTTGCGCTGGATGTCGGGGCGAGCGTCGGCGACTACGGGCGCGATCTCCGAGCGCACGGATTTGCCGGACGCATAGTCTCCTTCGAGCCACTCTCGGGGGCAGCGGAGAGACTCCGTACGACGACGCGCAACGATCCGACTTGGCAGGCCTGACAATGGCGCTCGGAGCTACCACCGGCGAGGCCCTGCTTCACGTCTCGGCACGTCTCCACGAGCAGCTCCTTCCTACCAATGGAAAAGCTGCACTTTGACGCCGCCCCAGACTCGGGCTATATCTCCTCTGAGACTGCACACATTGCTCGGCTCGACGACCTGCGTCAGCAGCTCCGTCTCGAGGGCTGCTCACTCTTCCTGAAGTTGGACGTGCAGGGATACGAGCTCGAGGTCATCGACGGGGCGCCCACCACCCTCAGGGACGTCGCGGTGCTCGAGGCAGAAATGTCGTTCGTCAGCCTCTATAGCGGACAGCTGCTCTTTGCAGAGCTCGTTGCTCGGCTGAGAGACCACGGTCTCGTCCTCGGTGCGCTCGAACCCGGCGCCGCACACCCGGCCAGCTTGAACTGCTGCAAGTTAACGGGCTTTTCCGCCGCGCCGCCCCCAGGCACCACGCAGACGCCGACGAACCCTGAAAGCGAGATATGCGACATCATGGGCCGGGCCGAGTTGCGCCAGGAATTCCGGCTCTACTTCTTGTCCACTCAGCGACGAAGTGCTGAGGTGAAGCGGATTTTGTAGCGTCGTGGAGAAAGCGAACTGCTACTTCCTGTGACACGAGAACAGGCATTAGGCCCGCGAGTGGCTAACCGGACCGTGAGTTCCGTGTCGAACACGTAGTGAGACTCCTCCGTAAAGCCGCCAAGACGCTCAAAGAGCTCCCGGCGCCAGAGCGAAGAGGCTTGCGGCACGAACCAGACGCTCTCGATGATCTGTTTCGAAGGGCCCACAGGGAGCCCCGGTCGCCAGACTTGTTCAATTGACCCGTCGTCATTCTCGTAACGGCATGCGCCGGCGGCCCAGACCGCCGCAGCGTTGTGCGCAAGAGAGTCTGAGAGCGCACGGATGGCGCCCGGAAGAAGGTAGTCGTCACGATCGACGTAGGCGACGAACTCCCCTGTCGCGCGTGCGATGCCCTTGTCGATTGCGTGAGACTGGCCCTTATCAGGTTCGCTGGCCCAGTAGGCGATACGATCGGAATACCGCTGAATGATGTCCTGGGAGCCGTCAGTCGATCCTCCATCGATGACAATGTATTCCAGGTTCTCGTAGTTCTGGTCGAGAACCGATCGAATGGTGCGCTCGATGAAGGCCGCCTGGTTCAGCGATGGAGTAATCACCGTGACCCGCGCAGCAGGTTCTCGCGTCATTGCCCTGGAACGGAACGGGGCTGAAGGGATCGACGAACCCGGGCTGGGACCCCATATGCGATTGAATCGGCCGGAATGTCGCGAGTTACGACTGATCCGGCTCCAATCACGCTGTTGTCACCGATCACGACACCAGGAAGAATGATCGCCCCAGAGCCTATCCAGACGTTCTCACCAATCGTCACCGGAAGGTCAATTCGCGAGTCTCTAGTGATCGCCGCGTCGTAGTCGTGAGTCGATGACGAGATCTGGACGTGAGAGGCCAGCATCGTATTTCGACCGATCGAGACCAGAGCGTTCGCCCAGACGTGGACGAAGGCATTGATGGCAACGTTCTCACCCACGATGATGTTCTCAATCGGCTCGAGGAAAACGGGAAAGTAGATATCGAGCCTTTCCACTCCCAAGCGACGTCGATAGTAAGCAGCTTTCGCCCGATCGTGACGTTGCGCCAACCGGCTCGTCGCCCCATCAACTATGTCGAACAACGCCACTCGTAACGAATGCCAGATTCTCTGCTCGGTTTCGAGGACCATCATTCGTCCACCGCGACAGGGATCGACTCGCACCGTCGTTGAATGTCCCGCAAAGCAAGGGCAAAGGTAACGGTCAGGCGAGCAGAGACCCAGCTGAGGTAGAGCCCTCGCCATCCGTCGAGAAATCCCCGCTGAAGAAGATAGCTCTTGAGGAAATTCAGCGGCGCTCCGACAATGATCCCTCTCACCCGGAACCTCTCGCCCGCTGCGTATCGCGCTTCGCCCTCGAGAGGCGTGTAACGCTCGATACGCCTACACAGCTGATCCGGAGTCTCGATCCAGTGGTGGACGATCGTCTCGCTCTCGCCCCGTCCCACTGTCGTCGACTCGTAACCTGGGCGTAGCCGAAATCCCCGATGCGCGTACGGCAGTAAGTCCATCGCCTCGCGTCGAAACAGCGCCGGATAGCTCAGGGAACCGCCCCACCGACCGAACCGAACCGGCCTACCCCGAAAGTGGTTCCGGTAGTTGAGATAGATGACCCCGATCTTGGTGTCGGCTGCCATGATGTCGAGGATGCGAGGTGTGACCTGAATCGGAAAGATCATGTCCGGATCCATGAACGCTATCCAGGCCCCGCGCGTTTGATCCACTGCGAACTTTCGTACTAGCTCGACGGCAGCCACGCGTGGGTGCTCCACGATCCTCGCACCATGCTGCCGCGCGATGACCCGTGATCGGTCGGTCGACCCGAGGTCCACCACGACGATTTCGTCGCAGAAGCCGATGGCCGTGAGGCATTCTGCGAGATGCTTCTCTTCATCGAGGACGACGACGACGCCGGACAATTGAGGCGGAGCAGTCAATAGGGTCTCGCTCCCGGATCGGCGCGCTGCGACCGGACGTTGCTCCCGGTCATGGTCGCCGAACGATAGCGCCCGCAGCGGGTATCGCCGTGCTCACAAATGCGCCTTCGACTGCGGAGGCTCAAGCCACCGACCGATAGATCTCAATCGTCGCTCGCGTCGCGGCCTCCCATGACACCCTGTCCTTCACGGCCCGCCGGGCGCTGGACCCAAGCCCTCGCCGGAGTGACTCGTCACCTAACAGCCGATCGAGGGTCGTTCGTAAAGCGACCGAATCACCGCGCTCGACAAGAAGCCCGGTGACACCGTCTTCGACAGCGTCGGGCAAGCCGCCGACGTTCGTCGCGACCACGGGCCTCCCATACGCCATCGCCTCGCGGGCAACAACGCCGTACCCCTCTCGTCGGGACGGCACGACGACCACGGATGCCCGCTCGTAGTAGGGGCCCAACTCCTCGTGGGGAACGAAGCCGACCGCTTGCGGGAAGAGATCGCGCAGCGGGCCGTCGCCGACGACGACAAGCGGCAGGCCGGCCGCGGCTGCCGCCAGATCGCGCACCCCTTTTTCCTCCGACAGGCGCCCGACATAGAGCACGTGTGGGGGTTCGTCGGGGTCGGCGACGGACTCCGGAATCTCGACCCCGCTCGGGATGATCCGCACGTCTCGGGCACCGAGTGCCCGCGCGTCGGCGGCGAGAGCAGTGGACGCGCAGATGACGATCCGGGCCTGCCGCAGGATCGGCCGAAACAGCCACGGCAGCCGCTTCGCGAGCTCGACATCACTGCCCCACAGCTGCACGATGAGCGGCTTACGTGTCGCGAGCCCTGCGATCCCCGACGGAAGCCAGTGCGCGTGGACAACGTCGGCCCCGCGTGCCGCCCGCCGTGCTGCGCGCGCAAACGAGAGCAGGAACAACGGCAGCAGTAGCACCCGCCACTTCTCGGCGCGGAGGTTGTTCGCGATGCCGTCGCCGTAGGCGATGCCGTAGTGGCGGAAGGACGCCGGTGAGACGACGCTCACCTCGACACCGGCCTCGCGCAAGTGATCGACCGCGTCGCTCACGAAAACGCCTGCGGTATCCGCCCGGTGCCGCGGATAGGAGGTGGTGAGAACGAGCACGCGCACCGTCTCAGGCTACAGCGTCGCCAGCCTCGTCTCGGCATGTGTTCTGGTGGCGAAGGCGGGTCCGTTCGGCCACCAGAAGTCATCTCGCTCATACTCTCGCTTCCATGCCGGAAACCGATAAGCCCGAGCTCCAGCTCCGCGTCCTCGAGGCTCTCGAGAGTGCTCATCGATACAACGCGTGGATCGCCGACCTGACGCTGCCCTACCTCGGTGACGACCCCGTCGAGATCGGCAGCGGCATCGGTGTGAGCGCCGCCCTCTGGCTCGATTCCGGTCTCCCCAAGATCACGGTCAGCGATCTCGACCCCGAATGCGTCCGCCGCCTGCAGGAACGGTTCGGCGGTGACCCGCGCGTGCGGATCGCCGAGCTCGACCTGGGAACCGTCCCCGAGGGCACGTATTCCGCGGTCGTTACGCTGAACGTCATCGAGCATATCGCCAGCGACAGGAACGCCCTCCGGAACGCCGCCCGCCTGGTCCGCCCGGGAGGGCGTGTGGTCGTCTTCGTGCCCGCCTTCCCGTTCGCAGCCGGGCAATTCGACCGGCAGATCGGCCATCACCGCCGTTACACCATCGACACGATTTCCCGGGCGTTTGCCGCGGCGAAGATCGAGCTGACAAGCGCGCGGTACGTGAATGCTCCGGGACTGCTCGCCTGGTTCGTCGGGGTGCGTGTGCTACGCCTCGTACCCGGCGACGGGCCAATCCTCCACGCCTGGGACAGGCTCGTGATTCCGTTCACCCGGAAGCTCGAGGGACGGTGGGGGCCGCCCTTTGGCCAATCGGTGCTGGCGATCGGCCGCACCGCCGGATCGGGCTGACAGGGACGCGATGCCGAGCCTCACCATTCTCATGCCCGTGTTCAATGAAAGAGCCACCGTCTTGGCAGCAATCGACGACGCGTTGGGGGCCGACCTCGCGGTCTCTACCAGAGAGATCATCATCGTCGACGACGGCTCGACGGACGGCACGCGTGAACTGCTGACCGGAGCGGGACTCCCCGACAACGTTCATGTGCACTTGCACGCGCAAAACGGTGGGAAGGGTGCAGCGGTGCGCACCGCACTCGGATACGCGACGGGAGACTTCACGGCAATTCTCGACGCCGACCTGGAGTACCGTGCCGCCGACCTCGCCGTGCTCCTCGAACCGCTTCTCTGCGGGGATGCCAACGTTGTCTTCGGAACCCGGATGTGGTCATCTCACGCGGCTTTCAGCTTCTGGTACGTGATCGGGAACAAGGCGGTGACATTTGCGACGAACCTGCTCTTCAACTGCTGGATCTCGGACGTGATGACGTGCCACAAGGCGATGCGCACCGATCTCTTTCAATCGCTTCGGTTGCGGGAGCGCGGCTTCGCGATCGAACCCGAGATCGCGGCTCGGGTGCTCAGCCGTGGCGAGCGCATCTACGAGGTGCCGGTTTCGTACAAGGCGCGCTCGCGCGACGAGGGAAAGAAGCTGACGGCTTTCGACGGAATGCGCGTGCTGCGGACACTAGTCCGTTGCCGCATACAGTGAGACGACACCTCACCCGTGCACGGCGAAGACTGCGAACCCGTTCGAGCCGTCCGACAGCTGCTCGAGCCGAGGCGACCGGCAAGCAGCCCATTCCACCGGCTCCGATAGGCCTCCGGCGTCCCGCGCGAGTTGCTTCGACTCGTCACTCGTGTCCAAGACGAAGACGGCGAACCCTGCGACGTCTGCGCAGTGAAGCGCGGTCGTCGTCGTGACTCGGTCGGGTAGGAAGAACTGGAAGCGAGGATCCGCCACGGAGATCCGGCCTCCAGCTTCCGTGCTGGGCGCGGCAAGCGCTAGCGCCGACTGGACGCTCGGCAGCACGATGTTCATGGCGCGGCCCTCGTCCCACACCCCATCCCGGCCGAGGGATCGGTACTCCGTCCACATGGCTCCGTGGAAGCCGTCAAGACCGGAGATGGAAATCCACAGGGCCACGAGGAGGATCGGGATCGGCGCCAACGCCGCAGGGAAGCCCAGACGCCCGAGCGAGCGAACGCCCGTTGCCAGACAGATCGCGATCAGGGCGACGAGCCCGGGCCACGCTGTCGCCGCAAGACGATCGGAATACGGGGTCGCGTAGATCCAGACCAGGAGAGGTGGCAAGCCGAGCAACGTCAAGGCCGTTACTCGGTCGCGGGGCGGCGCGGTATCCCCATCGGCTACTACAACGGCGAGAAGGACAATCGCAAAGCCGACAAGGCAGAGAATGAGCTCTGCCGACGCGAATGGTCCGCCCTGAACTCCGACGGCGAAAGGCCCCACGATTCCCCAGACGAGTGCGACCGAAAAGGCGACGCTCGACGCTCTGCGGTGGGAAACCGCAGTTGCACGCAGGAGACCGTAGACAATTGCAAAGGCAAGGGGCAGCCGCAGCCCCGCGCCGAAGACGTCGAGTCGGAGAATCGCGTCCCAGCGTGCCGCGGCCGCGCGCTGGGCCCACAGGCCTTCCGTCGTGCCCGTTCGAAGGTATTCGAAGAGACCGACGTGAAAACGGGAGGCCATGAGGCCCTGATAGCCAAGGCCGAGGAGAAAGCCGACCCCAAAAGGGATCACTGACCACCGCACGCGCACGGCCAGGGGTCGGCTTCGGTCGATCAGGAGCCACGCTCCGAGGCCGAGCAGCGGCACGAAAACGGTCGGCTTCGTGAGCATGGCGCCGGAGGTGAGCAGGGCGAGAACGACGGCCATCCTCCTCGTCTCACGCTGAAGCAGAGTGACCGCGCCGACCGCCGCGAGCATCGCCGCCGCCGGTATGTCCGAGAGACCTGCCACCGACTGCTGCGCGAACGAGGTTACGGACAACACACAGAGAACTGCCAGCCCTGCCTGAAGTCGCCGCACCGAAGGAGCGGCCCTACGGTCACGCGCAAGCGCCGCGATGCTCACCACCAGGACCACCACAAAGCAGAGGGACAGGATGCGCCCCGCTGTGAAGCTAACCCCCGTAGCCGACCATACGGCGCCCTGAAGAAGGTAGAACAACGGGCGCGCGGCCCCGAGCAGGCCAACGGTCAGCGGGTCGATCGACCCGCCCGACGCGATGCGCCGCGACCAATCGCCGAATGCGAACGCGTCCCAATCATGGTACGGAACCGTGATCGCGAGCAGGAGAGCACCACCGATGAAGACGGCGAACGCGGCGCCGGCAACGACGACATACACCGTCGCCACTCCGGACCGACCATTTGCTATCGCCGCCGCGGTCGTCTCCTCCCGGGACCCAGCGTTCGGGGTCATATCGGCTGGAGACGCCGCCCGAACACGGCGGGCGCGACGATCGCGAGCATCGCGAAGACGAAGAAGTAGTAGAAGCTCATCGTCAGGTAGAAGAAGTTCGCCGCCATCGTGCCGACGAGGGCCGCTGTCAGGCCCCACTCGAGCGGGCGCACCCGGGCCGCGACCGCGTCGCCCGCCGCCGCGAGCGCCCGGCCAAGAGAACGTCCGACCGCGAGTCGGTGGAACAGATAGCCGAGGAAGGCGAGGAAGAGCAGCGCACCGATGATGCCCGTCTCGACGAACAATGCGACGTAGAACGAGTGCGGTCCGAAGTTGTCACGCCCGGTGACGAACTGGTAGTAGACCGAGAAGTTGTTCAGCCCGAGGCCGAACAGCGGGTGTTGGGACAGCACCTGGGGGATGAACTCGTAGACGACGAAGTGCGTCGACGTTCCCTTGCCGCTCGTGTCGACGCGTGACTTCAGGACCGTCTGGAAGAAGCCGGCCCGCCGAGCCACGAACGCGAGAACCGCGACGCAGATGCCCGCGACCGGGAGCAGGAACCGCGCCGTGAAGAACAGGTGCCTGTAGGGCACCGCCAGGACCAGCAGGCCGCAGAGAAGCCCGAGCATCCCGCTCCGCGACAGAGTCGCGAGCTCCATCAGGAAGAGGAACATCAGCGTCAGCATCAACGGCACCCGCAGGCGGTGGCCGCGCTCGAGGCGGAGGTAGATCGGAAGCAAGACCAGCAGAGGGACGACGAGCTCGATCCCGAGGTGGTTGGGGTCTCCCGTGAGCGCGTTCGGGCGATAGACGTTCGCCCCTCCGATCGCGCCGTAGATGTTGATCTGGCTCGCACCCCCGGTCAGCGGCGAGAGGAGGGTGGCGTCGAGGTTCCCGCCCGTCGTCTGGGCGATACCGAGCTGCAGCACCCCGTAGAGCGCGTTGAACGCAAGGCCCCCACAGAACGCCGTCAGCGCCCACCAGTAGAACCGCTCGCCGCGCCGGGCGACGAGTGCCACGGCAGCGAAGAGGAACAGGAAGTGGAGCAGAAACTTGATCATGCCCTTCCCCCACTGCGCCAGGGACGTTGCCGACTCCAGATTGAAGAACCCGAGCAGGTAGACGGCGAGAAACGCGAGGAAGAACGCGAACGTCACGGCCGAACAGCGCGCGAATCGGCCGTCGAGCCGCTCTACTCGGCCCAGGGCGAAGGCAACGAGAAAGAGCACCGTGAGCACGTCGGAAAGGGACAGGTCGCCGCCGACGCTCCAGTGGATCTTCGCGAAGGTGACCGTGAACACGGTCGCGAAGAACAGCGCGTCGACGATCGGCTGGCGTCTGGTCGTCACAGCGACCTCAACAGCTCGGCGGTTTCCTCGACCCGGGTGGTCCGGGAGAGGCGACGGCGCCAGTCCTCGGAGAGCGCAACGTCCGGCAGGCCGCCGCTCGAGAACCGGCGGTCGAGCTCGAGCAGCGCTTCGCGGAGTGCGTCGACGTCGTCCGGCGGCGCAACGATGCCCGCGCCGGTCTCGCGGATCAGGTCGGCCGCGGCGCCGTCGAGGGGCACCGCGGCCAGGATCGGCCGACCTGCCGCGAGGTACTCGAACACCTTCCCCGAGAGCACCCCCTTACCGCGGCCGCCGGCGTCCGGGATCAGCAGCAGCAGCGCCTCGGAGTCGCGCTGCAGCGCGAGCGAGGTCGATCTTGGCGCGTAGGGGATCAGGTCGAGCCGATCGCCCAGGTCGAGCTTCTCAGCCCACTCGCGGTCGACGCTGCGGAAGTCACCGAGGAAGCGGGCGACGGCATCGATCCCGGAGTCGTGGAACGCCTGCAGGAACGGCCGCGGATCCCGCTTACCGAAGAAGCTCCCGGTATGCGTGATGCGCAGGTGCCCGCTCCGAACGTAGTCGAGACCTTCGAAGTCGTCGAAGTCGGAGCCGTTCGGGATCGTAACGACGGTTCCCCGCGGCTCGAGCGCTCGTACCTCGTCGGCGATGAAGTCCGCCACGCACACGATGGCGTCGGCTGAGCGGGCGACGAGCTTCGCGACGCCGACGTCGACCTTCTCCTTCGCCCTCACGGCCGCACTCTCCGAGCGGCGATGGACGTGTGCGACGGGCGAGTCACGCAGGTCGGCTACCCAGCGAACCCCGGTCGCCCGTTTGACCGCAGCACCGAGGAGATGGATCGAATTGGGCGGGGAAGTCGTGATTACCACGTCGATCTCGTGCTCGCGCACGAGCCGGATAGCGGCCGGAATAGCCGTCAGGTTCCAGGGGACGTTTTCGTCCGGCACGAGCGCGCGACGACCGAACAGGCGCGCCTGGGTCGAGAGTCGCGCCAGCCCCTCCTTGCCATGGAGCTCCTCTGCCGGCTTGCGGCCGCTCGGTCCGAGATAGCGTGCGCGGTGGACCCATGCCTGGGTGGGAACGCGAATGTCGTCGTCACGGTGAATCCACTGTGGATCGTCGGGGGCCAGGACGTGGGTCTCGATCCCGAGCGCAGGCAGGTACTGCGCGAGCTTGAGGGGACGCTGCACCCCTCCTCCACCGGCCGGAGGGAAGTAGAAGCTGACGAGCAGCACCTTCACCGGGGCGATGGTACTGGCGCTTCACCCCGTACCCGCGGGCGGATCGCCTCGCGGTGGACCTCACGGATAGCGATCGCGCCCCCTACGAGCGTCGTCGGGACGTACCAAATCGCCTGCATCAACAACGAGAACGCAATGGCGACACCACCGTTGACGCCGACGACGCCGAGCGCAGAGACGGCGAGCCACTGGTAGGTCCCGACAAATCCGGGCGAGCTCGGGATCACGACCCCGAGGTTGACCACCGCCGTGACGAAGACGAGGTCGGCGGGGGAAAGGGAGATGCCAAGCGACCGGCTGACGAGGCCGGCCGAGACTGCCCAGGCACCCCACGCGGCGGCACTCAGCAAGAGGGCGAGCAGGAGACGGCGCCTTCCGATCGGCGAAGCAAGCTCGTCGATCGTGTCTCGGAGCAGCTTCCGGGCGCGACTTCGCGCATCGCGTCGCGCCCGCGGCCGGGTGCGCGCGTACACGAACGCTGCAACGACGAAAAGCGCGATCACTGCCAGCAGAACGATGCCCCCGACAACGATCCGAGCCACCCAGGCAGCGTCTCCGACGATCGGAAGGGAAGCTGCAAGCGCGACGACGAGAGTGAGTACGTCACACGCACGGTCGCGAAACACCGACCCGAAGGCGCGGCCGGTGGATATCTCCGCCGAGGTTGCGAGCCAGCGCGCCCGGAGGATGTCCCCGATACGGAGCGGTAAGACGTTGTTCGCGCCGACTCCACCGAGCACGAGCGCGTAGAAGCGTCGCACTGAAAGCTCGAGCGTGCCGGCGATCAATCGCCAGCGGGCACCCTGAGCGACGTACACGACCTGGATGACGACCGCCGCGAGTGCGACGCCTCCGAGACGGGCATCACGAAGAGCGCGTCCGACCGCGTCGAGGTCGGCGTTGCGCATCACGAGCCAGAGGAAGAACACCGACGAGGCGACGCCGATCGCAAGCAGCAGGGCGCCACGGCTCCGGGAGAGTGTCGAGGTCGAGCCGCTGCTCATCGAGGGAGACTGTAGAGCGTGAACCGCCCATCCCGGTAGGCGACAGGGAGGCTCGGACGCGTCGTAAAGCGGCCACGATCGATGACGAGCCACTGCGCGCCACAGCGCCTCGGGATCCCGAGATCGCCGGTGCGGTCGAAGCGCCGCCACTGCGCACGGCGCACGTACGGCTGATTCCTCCTGGTGTCGGCGACATGGCCCGGAGGGGCGTTGCAGACGTACACCGGGGCGGAGGCGGCGATCCGGTAGCTCGACTCGAGGTCGGAGAACACGATGTCTCCCTTGGGCACGGTAGTCCTGAGCGCGTCGACGAGCCCCGGCGTCAGCGGGCTCGGGTGCCGCTCGGCAGAGGGCGACCAATCCGCGAGGCCGTGGGCGAAGGTGGGCAGGAGGAGAAGCGCCGAGGCAACGGCGGCGGTCGTCTCCACGGAGCGGAGGTGCCGGAGACCGACGACGAAGGCGACGGCTGCTCCTAAGACTGCGATCCAGGTCGCCCAGGCAGGGCCACCCTGTTCGAGGGTGTACCCGAAGTCGCCGGGGTACTGCCATTGCAGCACGACGCCGGCGGCGAGTGCGAGCGGCGCTGCGACGACGCCGAGCAGGGACGAGAGAACGCCCATGCCGCCGGCGAACGCGAAGCCGAACGGGAGAAAGCCGGCGAGTCGGCGCGCCTGCGAGAGCGAGACCGCGTCCGAGAACGGCGTGAAGAGCCACGGCACGAGCGTAATGGCGAAGATCGCGAGCGAGCCCCCGACGACGTATGCGGCCCAGCGACGCCTCGAAGCGAGTGCCGTGAGCGGGATCAGCAGCAGCGCCGCCACCGCGACGGCGCCGGCGCGACCGAACACCTGGGGCGCGAGCGAGAAGTGATCGACCGACCCATGCAGCTGACCGTGGTACTGATCGAAGGCGCGGGCGCGCTCCGACGCGTCCGGGCTCACCGAGGCCGTGCTGCGGACCACCGGCACGAGCCACACCAGAAAGAGCCCCGCCGGGACGACGAGCGCCACGAGCGCGAGCACCCCGCCACGCATCTCCTCCTGCCGCCAGGCCCAGCGGACCGCGAGGAAGCCGCCGAAGGGGATCCAGAGGAAGATCGCGTAGGTCGGATGGACGACGGCGAGGACGAGCGACGCGAGTCCCGCGCTGACGAGGAGGCCGGGGGCCGGCTTCCGCATTGCTGCCAGAGCGAGAGCGAGCGCCGCCGGAACGAGAAGCTGGCGGGCCGCCGTCGCCGGCAGGGCGAGCGCTGTATAGGCCCCGCCGTGCCCCGGCGCCATCGCCGCGATGGCGACGGCGGCGCCGGCCGAGGCTGCGGCAGGCGTCACCCGCCTGAACACCGCGTAGCCGGCCTCGTAGGCGACGAGCACCGCGAGGGGCGCGAGCACCGTCGGCTCGTGGAGCACCACCTCGGCCGGATCCGCAAATGCGACCTTCGCGACGAGAGCGAGGAACGCGTGCCAGAGCGGGAATGCGTAGCCGGGGTGGAGACCACCGTCGGCGAACTCGTTCACGGACGACAGCGAGAGGCCGCCGAGCTCGACGAGCTTGCGGATGCGTGCCAGGTGGAAGAGCCCGTCGCCGCCGATCTCGCCCGCGACGGGCCAGAGGAGCAGCCCGAGCACTGCACCGGCGACCCAGACCGGCGCGCGCCCGGGGATCAACGGTACGACCGGCATCCGGATCGCAAACGGCGCGACTACGAGTGCTGCGGCCGCGAGCAGCACGAGACCGAGCGTCAGCGACGCGTGGACGAGAAACACGACGCCCATGGCGCCGAAAACGATCCCGAGCCCCCACGCGAGCGTCGCCGAGGTGCTCCGCACGCCCACCGCACGCGCCGCGATCGCGCCGGGCGCAAGGACGAGTCCCGTCGCGGCCGCGAGCCGGACGAGAAGGAACACCGAGCTCACCGTTCGAGCAGCGAGCGAGCGTCGCCCGTCCCGAGCCAGCGAGCGGTTTCACGGTAGACCACACCCTGGGGGCCGCGCACGATGCGGCCCCGCAAGGCGAGCGACGTGCGAAGCAGCGATCGGACGCGCTCCGCCTCCTCGGGACCGTGGTGCTTGAGGAAGAAGCGCAGATGACCGCGGACGTTTTCCCGGAAGAGGCGTCCTCCGTGCGAGGCGCCCCCGACGTGCACGCAGCGCGCCTCGGGCGTGAAGAGCGTCTTCCAGCCTGCTTCCGCGAAGCGGTAGCACCAGTCGACCTCTTCGCTGAAGAGGAAGAAGGCGGCGTCGGGCGGGCCGACCTCGGCGACGGCATCGCGACGGACGAGCATGCAGGCACCCATCACACACTCGACTTCCCGCGCCGACGCGTGGTCGAAGCCCGCTCCGTAGAATGCGTTCAGGAGCTCAGTCCGGGGGCCGACCTTGCGGAGGTAGAGATATTCGGTCGCAAGCCGCCACAGCGTGGGGAAGCCCCGCACCGACCGCTGCAACGACCCGTCGGGGTTCAGGAGCTTCGGGGCGACGACGGCGACGCCCGGGTGCGCATCGCCGACGGCCACCATCCGCTCGAGTGAATCGCCGACGAGCCAGGCGTCGGCGTTGAGAATCAGCGCCCAGCGGTACGAGGACGTCTCCGCCAGGCCCCTGGCCCAGCCGGCGGCGAGACCGCGATTCGGTTGCTCCACCACCCGCACCTCCGGAAAGTGGGTGCGGACGAATCCGACGGTGTCGTCGCTCGAGTGGTTGTCGACGACGACGGTCTCGACACCCTGGACGCTCCGAAGGCACTGCTCGATCCAGGGCAGGGCGTTGTGGGTGGTGACGACGACAGCCGCGTCAGCCATGCCCGACCTCGGGGCGGGCACCACCACGCACCGACTCCCAGAGCAGGATCGCGCCGCCGGGCGCAGCGAGCGCTACGGTGACGAGAAAGAACAGGAAGCCCGCGGCGAACGCCGCATCGGCACCCACGCCGACACTGCCGAGGAAGCTGACGAAGAACGCTTCACGGACGGCGAATCCGTTCAGCGTGAAGGGCACCAACAGGACGAGGAAGAACAGCGGCCCCATCACGTAGTAGATGCGAGGCCCGAGGTCGATCCCGACCGCCTTGCACGATGCCCAGATCGAGAGGATGCGCACCGCCTGGATCGCCGTCGTGAAGACGAATACCTTCAGGAGGAGACGAGGATGGCCGCGGTAGTGGTGGACGCCGTCGTAGAACGACCTCAGCGGCCGTTCGATCCGGACGCGCACGAGCAGGGGGCGTAGCCGGGAGAGCAGCGGGCGCGCTGACCGGGCAAAGAAAACGACGATGAGCAGGATCGTGCCGAACACGAACGCTCCCTCGAGCCAGAGGTAGGCGCTGACGTCGTACCGGCCGAGCGCGAGCACGAAGCCGACCGCCCCGAGCAGCACCGTGGCGGCGCCCCCAAGACCCCGCTCGATGAGGACGATCGCGGTCAGGTCGCCGGAGCGGCCCGGGTGCCGCTTGGCAGTTTCGAAGATCCGCACCGCGTCGCCGCCGATCGACGTCGGCAGGATCTGGCCGGCGGTGTACGAGACGAAATACGCGCGCGTCAGCCACCAGAAATGCTCGACGATCCCCTGAGCCGCAAGCAACCAGCGCCACCGTAGAGCCATGGGCAGCGCTGTCACGATCATGATCGTGACGGCCAGGGCGAACCACCACGGATTGGCCGAGGTGAGGACGTCCCACGTCTTCTGGACGTCGATCTTGAGGAGGATGTACGCGACTGCGACCGTCGTCAACGTGAGCCCGATCGCGATCCTCACGGGTCGCCTCACGTGCGAGAGGCGCGGCACTTTGGGTGTCCTCATGCCGTGAACCGTGCGTGCACCCGCCGAAGGGCGTCGGCCGCATCGAGGATGTCGTCGTCGGAGTGAGCGGGCGAAAGCGGCAGCGAGAGCACTTCGCCGCCCGCCCGCTCTGCCACCGGCAGCAGCGCCTGGGCCGGGTACCGCTCGCGGAACCACGTCAGCCGGTGCACGGGCAGGAAGTGGATGCTCGTTCCGATCAGCTCGTCGGCCAGGGCCCGTTGGTAGGCATCCCGGTCGGCGCCGGCGCGGGAGCCGTCTATGCGCACCACGTAGAGATGGCGAGCATGCGTGTCGCGCCCGTCGCGAGCGAGCGGCTCGATCCCGTCGAGATCCTCGAGTCCCCGGTCGTAGAGTGCGAACTGCCGCTCCCGGATTCGCGCATGTGCTTCGACCCGGTCGAGCTGGACGAGCGCGATCGCCGCGAGGACATCCGAGAGGTTCGCCTTGAACCCCGGGCTCACCTGGTCGTAGTGCGAGCCTTCCCCTCGCCGCGTCAACCGCATGTTCCTGATCGTCTCGGCGACGTCGTCGCGGTTCGTCGCGACGAGCCCTCCCTCGCCTGCAGCGATGTTCTTCGTCGCATAGAGCGAGAAGCACGAAGCGTCCGAGATCCCGCCGAGCTTGCGCCCGCGGTACCTGCTCTCGGCCGCGTGCGCGGCGTCTTCGACCACCGGCAGGCCGAGGGCGAGGATGGGGTCGAGATCGGCCGGCTGCCCCGCCAGGTGGACGGGCAGGATCGCCCTGGTCCGTTCCGTGACGAGAGCAGGGATCAGTGCCGGGTCGATGTTGAGATCGGTATCGCGCACATCGCAGAAGACGGGAACGGCGCCGCAGTGCTCGATCACGTTCGCCGTCGCGGGCCAGGTGACCGGGCTCGTGATCACCTCGTCTCCGGGGCCGACACCGACCGCGAGCAGCGCCAGATGGAGTGCGGCCGTCCCCGACGTCACGGCGAGCACGTGCTCGGCGTCGAGGTAGGAGGCCATGCGCTCCTCGAGCAGCGCGGCACGCGGTCCGGTCGTGAGCCAGCCCGACCGCAGCGTCTCTGCCACGGCGGCGATCTCCTCCTCCCCGATCGCGGGGGGCTGAAAGCCGAGCCTGGTGCTACGAGGGGTTCGCATCGACCAGGAAGCGTACGGCCTGCGCCGCACGGCGAGCCCGGGCGAGGGCATCCTCGCGGTCGTCACCTGTCGCCAGGATCGCACCGGCCCGGTCGGCACCGCGGAGGAGCGGTCCGAAACGCCACCCGGGCCGCCGGTAGGTTCGCACCCATTTCACACCTTCGACTGCCCCGGCCGCTTCCACGCCTTCCGTCGCCACGAGCACGCCTTCGGGGGCCACGAGGAAGAGGATGCACGCACCAGCGGCCGGTACCAAACCTCGTGACAATTTGTCACAAGGGTCGTCGCCCAGCGCGAAGTCGAGCACGACGTCGTTGAGATCGACGCCGAGTGCGGCGCGACAGAGCTCTGCATCGTGACCGCCACCGAGACGCGCCGCAACCTCGACGACGTACGGGAGCCCGCCCGCGCCGAGCCGGACTTGCGTGTAGCTCGGCCCGTTCTCGATGCCGATGGCCGAGACGGCGGCACGCGCGACCTCGACCACGCGACTGGTCGGGCGCTCGCTCGGCCAGGCGTGCGCCAGGGCGACGCCGAACGCGGGCGGATCGGCGAGGATCCGATCGGTGACCGTGAGCGGAACGAACGCTCCGTTCTGCGAGACGGCGTTGACCGTCAACTCGGGCCCGTCGATGAGCTCCTCGACGAGCACGCCGCCGCCTCGCGACTCCGCCACGGCAGCCTCGACCGCGGCCGCGAGCCCTGACGGCTCGGTGACGACCGTCAGGCCTCGCTGGCCCTGACGGTCGGGCGCCTTGACGACGCAGGGGAACGGGATCGACGGGTCGCTCGCCGAGAACGTTCGCGGTTGCGAGACGCCGTCTGCGGCAAGACGCTCGCGTTGTCTCGTCTTCGTGGTGGCCAGAACGGCGGTCGCGCCGTCGATCGGGTGCGGCAGCCCGAGCCGTTCAGCGACCCGCGCGGCTATGCCGACCGGCCAGTCCGCACCCGGCGAGATGATCCCGTCGACGCTTCGGGCGCGGGCGAGGCGCTCGACGCCCTGCTCGTCTTCGGAGGAGATGACGGCGCGTTCGGACGACAGTGCGAACCCGACCGCGAGCGGATCCTGGTCGACCGCGATCACCGTCAGATTGCGAGCAGCCGCTGCCTCGAGCAGGCCGAGCTGGGCCGCCCCGGCGCCTAGGACGAGGAGACGTGCTGCGTGTGACCGAGGATGCTCCGCCACCAGGCCTCGTTCTCGCGGTACCAGGCGACGGTCTCCTCGAGGCCGGCGGCGAACGTCGTCCGTGCCCGCCAGCCTGTGAGAGCCGCCATCTTGTCGGTCGATCCGATGTGGCGGTCGACCTGACCGAGCCGCTCGGGGACGTGCACCTTCGTCGACTCGGTGTCGCCGACGGCCTCGATCACGAGATCGGCGATCTCGGCTACCGAGATGTCGATACCCGTGGCGACGTTGACGACCTCTCCGGCCAGCACGTCGAGCGGTGCCTCGATCAGCGCCTCGATCGCCCCGGCGTGGTCGTCGACGTAGAGCCAGTCGCGGCTGGCGTGCCCATCGCCGTGGATCGTCAGCGGAACGCCGGCAAGGGCCTGGGTGATGAAGCGCGGCACGACCTTCTCCGGGTGCTGGCGCGGCCCGTAGTTGTTGAACGGCCTCACGATCACGATCGGCAGGTCGTACGTGACGAAGTAGCTGTACGCAAGCCTGTCGCCGCCGGCCTTCGTCGCTGCGTACGGGCTACGCGGCTCGAGAGGATGTCGCTCGTCCATCGGAGCCGTCTCGGCGGTGCCGTAGACCTCGCTCGAGGAGATGAGGATGAAGCGCTCGACCGGTGTCCGGCGGATCGCATCGAGCATGATCTGGGTGCCCTCGACGTTCGTGGTCACGAACTCCGAGGCACCCTCCTCGATCGACTTCTCCACGTGCGATTCGGCCGCTGCGTTGACGATCACGTCGACGTCGTCGACGAGCTCGGCGACGAGAGCGGCGTCACGAATGTCTCCGTGGATGAAGGACAGACGCTCGTGCCCCAAGACGTCTGCGAGGTTCTCGAGATTCCCGGCGTAGGTGAGGGAGTCGAGTGAGATCACCTCGTGGCCGGTCTGCTCCAGGAGATACCGGATCACGTTCGACGAGATGAAGCCGGCGCCGCCGGTGACGAGAACGCGTTTCACGATCGGTCGATCGTACAGGCCTGTGGGATCAGAGCTCCCGCTCGATCGCGTAAAGCGGACGCCCTTCGACCTCGCGCTGGATGCGACCGAGATATTCGCCCACGAGGGCGAGCACGAACCCCTGCACGCCGAGCACGAAAATCACCGCGGCACCGAGGAACAGAGGGCCGGGGAAGTTCGACTTGCCGATCCAGTAGGCGACCGCGTAGACGCCGAGTACCGTCGCGGCGAAGGTGCAGACGAATCCCAGCACGACGCCGGCCCACTGGATCGGCTGTGGCCAGAAGCCCGCGAGAACGTGAAGGGCGAGCCGGGTCAGTCGCAGAGGTGAGTAGCGGGATGCACCCTGACGGGACGCGTGGCCGACGTCCACCTCGATCACCGACGCACCACCGGAGAGGATCAGCGCCTTCGTGAACTTCTGCCTCCCGATCGAGCCGAGCATCGGCGTCACGACGGCGCGACGGTAGGCGTTGAAGGCACATCCGAAGTCGGAGATCTCGACATGCGTGAAACGGCGCAGCATCCCGTTGATCAGGCGCGAGGGCAGGGTGCGCCCCCACGAGTCGCTGCGCGCCGTACGCCGCCCACTCGCCACGTCGTACCCCGCGTCGACGGCGGCGACGAGTTTGGGGATGTCCTCCGGCAGGTTCTGGAGGTCGCCGTCCATCGTCACGATGATCTCGCCGCGGGCCCGGCTGAGGCCGGCGTGCATCGCAGGGTGCTGGCCGAAGTTCCGCTTGAAGCGAACTGCCCGCACTCGGGTGTCGACGGCGTGCAGGCGCTCGAGCGCGGCAAAGGTGCCGTCCGTGGAACCGTCGTCGACGTACACGAGCTCGAACGGCCGACCGAGCTCCTGGAGGCTCCCGACAGCCCGCCGGTGGAGCTCGTCGAGCGAGCCCACCTCGTCGTATAGCGTGACGACGACAGAGAGCTCGGGCGGTGAATCGGCGACGTCTGCGCGCGAAGGCCCTGAGAGCGCTTGGGTCTCGGACATGGGAGGGGAGCCTAACCGTCGGGGACAGGCGCCGGCGATCAGGGTTGCGCCTCGGCCGGTCGGGCCTCGGCGAGACCGAGCCGCGCATAGAGACGACGCAGCGGCGCGGGCGCCCACCAGTTCCACGCGCCGAGAAGCGCCATCAGGCTCGGGACGAGAAGGGCGCGGATGATCGTCGCATCGAGTGCGACCGCGACGGCGGTTCCCACCCCGAGCTCCTGGATGAACGAGATTCCCGACGTCGCGAACGTGCCGATCGCGACGCAGAACAACAGCGCCGCCGCCGTCACGACGCGGCCCGTGCGCTCGAGCCCGTCGGCGACCGCGTCACGATTCGGGAGCCCGCGGTCGCGCGCCTCCTTGATCCGGGAGAAGAGGAAGATCGCGTAGTCGGTCGACAGGCCGAAGGCGGTCGCGCAGAGAAGAATCGGTTGGGTCGACTCGAGGCCCGGCAGGCCTTCGCCCCATTCGAATACGAGCACGAGGATCCCGAACGAGGCGCCGAGTGTGAGAACGTTCATGACGAGCGACTTGAGCGGCAACACGACGGAGCCGGTGAAGAGGAAGATGAGCGTGCAGGTCGTCAGTGCGAGGATCGCGAGCGCCCAGGGGAGATGGGCGCCGAGCGAAGCCTGCTGATCGACGAAACCCGCCGTCTGCCCGGTGACGCGCGCTGCCGGCAGCTCCGCCCGCACGGTACGGACGAGTTGCTGCGACCGCTCCGAGAGCGCCTCTTCGCGTGGGAGGAGGTCGAGCCGCCACAGGCCTGGTGCGACGCGCCTGGCCGGCAGCACGCCCGCGACCCCGGGAGCAGCTGCGAGGCGGGCAGTTGCCTCCGCTGAAGGCGGGCTGTCGCTCACCGCTGTGACCGGCGCGTAGCGGCCCCGGATGCCGGCACGGTCGAGCGCCTCTGCCACCTGACGCGCGCTCGCCGAGGCGGGCAGGGTCGTCGCGTCGACACCGACGAAATGAACACCGAACGCGGGAAGCGCCAGCACGATCAGGGCGGAGGCTGAGGCCGCCGCGACCCGCCCCGGCCGTCGCATCACCCATGCGGCGAGGCGTGCCCACCGCCCGCCCGAGGGCAGCTGCTGCAGCCTGCGCGGCGCCAGCGCGTCGATCCGCGGTCCGAGCCAGTAGAGGAACGCCGGCAGCGGCACGAGAGCGACGACGCCGGCCGACAGAGCCACGAGGACGCCGCCGAGACCCATCGAGTAGAGGAATTGCTGTGGAAAGACGAGCAGGCAGGCCATGGACGCCGCCACGGTGAGCGCGCTGAAGACGACCGTGCGGCCGGCGGTGCGCATCGTCTCGAGGAGGGCCTCGGGGCCGTGCCCGTGGCGCGCCGCTTCCTCGCGCCAGCGCGAGACGATGAAGAGCGAGTAGTCGATTGCAAGACCGAGCCCGAGGCCGGTGACGAGGTTGAGCGCGAAGACGGAGAGGGAATGCACCTCGACGGCGATCCGAAGGCCGAGGAACGTGAGCGAGATCGCGCCCGCCCCGACGAGCGGCGGCAGAAAGGCGGCCACGAGCCCACGGAAGACCCAGAACGACAGCAGCAGGACGAGGGGGAAGGCGATCAGCTCGGCGCGACGGAGGTCATTCTGGATGGCCTCCGTCACCTGGCGGGATGCGATCGCACCGCCGCCGAGGAGCACCTGCGGGTCGCCGGCGAACGCCGCCGTCAGGCGGTCCGCCGCATCCTTCGAGGCGTCGCCACCGCGAGCGCGAAGGAAGACGAGCACGACGCCGCTCTCGTCGACAACCGTCCGCGCCACCGCAGGATCGCGGTCTATCCGGGCTCGTGCCCGCGCGACGGCCGCTGGGCCACCCGTGACGAGCGCGAGCACGCCGGGGTCGACCTCGACGCCGGTCTTCTGCTCCACCTCGAGGCTTGCGAGGCGACTCTCGGAGGACAGGTCGGCGAACTGCGCCGAGCCGGCATCCATGCGGGGGATCACCGTGCTGCCGATCGCGAACGCAACCGTCACGAGGCCGGCCGACACGACCGTTACCGCGCGAGCGCGGGTCGCAATCAGGTGGATCACGCCCACAGAGAAGCAGCAACGGCCGAGGCCCCGACGCATCCACGTCGTGACCCCGGTCGTCAGCCACCGTCTCGGACAGCACCCGGAGACCGTCGCCGTCGTTGTGATCGGCGCGCGCAGGAAGGCCCACCGTGAGGCCACGGAAGGTTTACCGGACACGTCGGTCAGCTACGGGGGCGCGGACCGATTCCGTCCCTGTTCATGTCCTTGACTCGCACAACCGGTGAACGGGGCAACGAACATCGGGGCCAGCCGCTTCGCCTCCGCCCGCCTCGGCAAGCGTCTGGCCGCGTTCGCCGCAAGAAGACCATGGCCCGCGCCCACAACGAACTGCCGCAGACGAGCAACACGTCCGGGCTTCGCTCTCACCACGATTCTCGCAATCAACAACAACACGTGCATCAGGCACTACTGTCGCGAAGTTTGCCCACATGGGTAGCGCTTCCGCATTATCATCCCTTTTGCTTCAGAGCGACAAACGTGACACGATTTCCTTGGCCACACATTGTAAGTGGTTTTCCCAGAATGGAAAAACTCTTCCCAACAAAAACAGAGCCTCCGAACCTGTCGTGGAGGCCCGAAGGGATCATTAGGTCTATCGACAAATGCTGATAGACCAGGCCATTGTTTCGTCCAAAGGCCCACAACCCATAGCGTCCAAAACGATTTGCCACAAGACCAGAGTACTCAACGTTTCCACCTAACCCTAGGCGCCGCGCCCACCACTGCAGTTGGCAATCCCAGTTATCAAACACCACCACACCCAGCCTAGAACATCTTACTAGCTCGCTTAGACCTTTCATAGCCACATTACAGTGATGAAGACCCTCAAACGCAATGCCAACGTCGAAAGCGTCATCTTCAAAAGGCAACTCTTCAGCATCCGCTGCAACAAGCGCGGGTGGTAATTCCTTACCACGGGTGGTAAATCGCGTAACTAGTCCCCGCAATCCTTGTCTTGAGATATCCGTGCACACGGCATTAGTAAGCGGAAGGTCTGAGTAGAATGCTTCCATACCTGTTCCGACCGCAACAAACAGAAGCTTGCTAGATGACGGCGAATATCCAGGGATTTCCTGAACTAGTCGTGCCAACTCTTCGATATCTTCGAGTAAACGTTCTTTCTCAAAGTCTTGATAGTTCTCCGGCTTGTATATCACGCTCGGCAGGATCTTGTCGTTTTCGTGCATTTCTCTTTTATTGTTCCTGCTCATATATCTCTCGTCGAGACACACAAGGATTTTCCCATCCAGATTTTGGACAAGCCACGAGCAGTGTTGACATTGAAGTTGAGTTAATGGAGACCGACAATGGGGGCATCGGAGATTCCCCTGCAAAATCTGAGGAATTGCACCAAATGGAACGAGAGGAGCGGGATCGCTAGGAGGATGATCTTGTGAGGTCATCGCGCTCCGGTTGCGCTGCTCACCCGTTCGCAAGAGCATGCGCGATCAGGAGGGCCGCTTGCGCCCTCGTTAGCGGCGACTCTATCACTGGGGCTTCGATCACAGGAAGCGTGGGGAGGGTCTCCGCCTGCATCCTCGCCTCGGGGGTAGACGTCAGCTCGGGCACTGACCGCCGAAACGGTCGGCGCCCGAGCTCAGGAGCAAGTAACTCAGGTGGCGTCTGTTACCGGAGTGAGGGCTTCCGCTTCAATGCTACGGCTCCGTCGAACGCTCGGGATCGCGAACGCGGCGGCCGCTCCCAGGCCGACGACCGTGGCACCGATCCACAGCGCCGGGGTCATCCCGTCGACGAACGTCTGGCCCGTGCCGTAGCCGCCGTAACGCGAGAAGACCGACGCGAGCACCGCCACGCCGAACACGCCGCCGAGCTCGCGAATCGCGTTGTTGGCTCCGGAGGCCTGACCCTCCTGCTCGCGCTTGACCGACGAGAGCACGAGGTTCGCCATCGGCGTAAAGAACAGCGCCATGCCGACGCCCGCCATCACGAACGGGACGATCAGCGCGCCGTACGGCGTCGTCGGCGTCGAGACGACCGCGATCCAGCCGAGCGCGATCGCCTGCAGCGTCAGTCCGACGCTGAGGATCCGCTTCGGGCTGACCCGGTCGGACATCGCGCCGGCGAACGGAGCGACGAACATCGGCGCGAGCGTCCACGGCAGAATCCTCAGGCCCGAGCTGAGCGGCGAGTAGCCCTGCACGGTCTGAAAGAACTGCGTCAGCAGGAAGATCGAGCCGAACATCCCGAAGAACATGAACATCGATGCCAGGTTCGCGAGCGAGAACGCCTTGTTGTGGAAGAACGTCATCGGGAGCATGGGGTGAGGTGCACGCAGCTCCCAGGCGACGAACGCCGCCACCAGCGCCACGCCGAGGACGAGTGCCGTGAGGATCTCCGGGCTCGACCAGCCCTGGGCGTTTCCGCGGATCAGGCCCCAGACGATCCCGAACATGCCGGCACTGACGAGCGCGACGCCGGGTAGGTCGAGCTTGCCGGCGGGGCCGTGGCTCTCCGTCAGCTGACGGAGTGCCAGGGGCACGAGCAGGATTCCGATCGGCACGTTGAGCCAGAAGATGAACTGCCAGGAGAAGCCCTGCACGACGGCGCCGCCGACGACTGGCCCGAACGCGATCGCCAGGCCGCCGATGGCGCCCCACGCCCCGAGCGCGAGACCACGCTTGGCGGGTGGCACTGCCGCCGAGAGAATGGTCAACGTCAACGGCATCACGATGGCGCCGCCGAGCCCCTGCACGGCACGAGCGACGTTGAGTACCTCCACGTTCGGCGCGAGCGCGGCCGCCACCGAGGCGACCGTGAAGATCCCGACACCGATCGCGAACATGCGGCGACGACCAAAACGGTCACCGAGCGCGGCCCCGGTGAGGAGCAGGACCGCGAACGTGAGCGTGTAGGCGTTCACCGTCCAGGAGAGGCTCTCCAGGGACGCGTGCAGATCCGTGCGGATCACCGGGATCGCCGTCGAGACGACGAGGTTGTCGAGGGAGACCATGAACAGCGCGATCGAGGTGATCGCGAACGTCCACAGGGTCGTGCTGCGCTGCGTTCTTGTGCGCTGGGTCATCTTCGATCTGTTCCTTTCTCGGATCTTATGATTGTGATCAATCACTTACTAGCTGGTGAAAAAAAGAGAGCCACGGCTCTATTCGGTGAGGCCGGACTGGCAGCCTTCGATAAGTCGGGCCGACCAGGGCTCAGGCCGGCCGAAGGCCTCCATCGCCGTCAGGATGGTCAGCAGCGCGCCCTTGGCGAAGAACGTGCTCACGACCTCCGGTGACTCGCCGGATGCGCGTTCGGCGAGATCGACGAGATCCCGCCAGGCGCTGCGAACGGACTCGCAGATCTCGGGGTCGTCGCATGAGGCCCAGCACTTCAGCATCAGCATCAGGCGGTCGCGATCGGCCATGACCGTGTTGTAGGCCTCTCCCATCGCGTGAAGAGCGTCCATCCCCGTCTTGCCGCGCGACGCATCGGCGAACACGTCGTACAGGTGCTCGATCGTGCGCTGGGACGTGGCGAGATAGAGCTCCTTCTTCGTGCCGAAGAGCCGGAACAGGTACGGCTGCGAGATCCCGGCCGCCCGTGCGATGTCGTCGGTCGAGGCTCCGTGAAGCCCCTTCCTCGCGAACTCACGGGTGGCGGCGTCGAGCACGGCGACCCGGCGCTCGTCTGCTGTCTGGCGGGGAGCCGTAGCTTTCATACTAGTAAGTATTTACTCACATAGGAGTCTTGTCAAGTAACCGTCATCTAGAGGGTGTCTCCCGGAGGGAGACACCCCTTGCGCCGACTTCATGACGGTCTCTCGACGCGCCTCCCGGGGTCCTGCCCCGTGGCGCTACAGAAAGCGGGTGAGCGCGGCCGCGACCCGGTCGCACTCGTCCTCGGTCGTCGTCGTCGCGAGCGGTAGCGCCAGCGCTCGCGCGAATGCCCGGTCGGCGCCCGGAAACACCCCTCTGTCGCGGTAGGCCCCCAGGTGATGCAGCGCGTAGGTGCCGATCTGAACCTCGATTCCGTCGGCCCGCAACGCGTGCAATGCCTCGTCGCGGCGATCGAGCTGGACGACGTACGCCTGCCAGCCGTGGCGATCGCCGTCGGCCGCCGACGGTGTCAGGACGAGGTGCTCGAGCCGCTCCGAATACCATCCGGCCACCCTCTCGCGCGCAGCGAGTAGCTGCTCGAGCCGGGCGAGTTGCGAGATACCGATCGCGCAGAGGAGATCGGGCAGACGGTAGTTGAGACCCGGCTCGGGAATGTCGAAGTCGGCGCCCGGGACGATGCCGTGGTGCCGAAGCCGACGGATCGCGTCGGCGAGCTCGGCGTCGTCGGTCGTGACGGCGCCACCCTCGCCGGTGGTGACGATCTTCCGCGGATGAAACGACAGACAGCCCATTGCTCCGAGCGAGCCACAGGGCGTGCCGCGATAGCGGGCACCGAGCGCTCCGGCGGCATCCTCGACAAGGGCGACCTCCTGGGGCACGGCGGTCTGCAACTCCTCCCACTCGACCGGGCGGCCGAACAGATGCACCGCGAGCACGGCTCTCGTCCGCTCGGTGACCGCGGAGGCAACCCGGGCGAGATCGAGGTCGAAGGTGTCGGGATCGATATCGACGAGCACCGCCCGACCTCCGCACAGCTCGACGGCGTTCGCTGTCGCCGGAAACGTGTAGGCGGGGACGATGACCTCGTCGCCGGGACCGATCCGAAGAGCCATCATGGCCAGGTGCAGTGCAGCCGTACCCGAGGAGACGACAACGGCATCGGCCGTACCGGAAGCGGCGGCGAGCGCGCGCTCGAACTCGCCGACCTTCGGACCCATCGTCAGCATGCCGGTGGCAACGACCTCGGCCAGGGCGGCGACCTCGGCTTCGCCGACGTCAGGATGCGCGAGGCGGATGGGAGCGTTCACGAGCCGATGGGACGGTTCTCGCGGTACCAGTCGATCGTACGCTCGAGCCCGTCGTCGAGTTCCACGGTGGCCTCGAAGCCGAGCAGCTCGCGAGCCTTGCCCATGTTCGGGATGCGCAGCTCGACGTCGACGTAGTCGAGCGGCGTGAACACGATCTGCCCCGGGGCGCCGATGATGCGCTTGATCCGCCGCGCGAGGTCGTAGATCGTGACGGCGGATCGCGCATTGCCGATGTTGAAGCTCTCGCCCACCGCGTTCGGATGCTCCAGGCCGAGCAGCGTTCCTTGCACCATGTCGTCGACGTAACACCAGGCACGGATCTGGGAGCCGTCGCCGTGGATCGTCAGGTCGCGGCCGTCGAGCGCCGCCTCGATGAACGCACGAATCGCACCGCCGCCGATCTGGCCCGGGCCGAAGATGTTGAAGGGGCGCACGGAGACGGTCGGGAGGTCGAACTCCGCGTGGTAGGCGTGCGACATGTGCTCGCCCGCGAGCTTGGACACGGCATACGTCCACCGTGCCTCGCCGACGGAGCCGATCGTCGTAACCTGTCCTTCGCCGACGTTGAACGCGTGCTGCCCGAACACCTCGCTCGTCGAGAACTCGACCATCCGCTCGATCGTGTCCTGCGTCGCGAGGGCGGCTTCGAGAGCGTTGTAGGTGCCGATCATGTTGACTCGCATCGTCCGCACGGGACTCGCGAGAACGGTATCGACGCCGGCAATTCCCGCGGCATGGACGATGTGCGTGACGCCTTTCGCCGCCTCCGTCAGGCCCGGTAGGTCGAGGACATCGCCGGCCACGAGCCGAAAGTTGGCGTGCCCTCCGAGGTCGGTGGCCGAGAGGGCGTCCCGATGGAGGTTGTCGAACGCGATCACCTCGTTGTCGTCGACCAGCTGCCGCGCGAGCGTCGTCCCGATGAAGCCGGCGCCTCCGGTGATCAGGATCCTCTTGCCGCGCAGAGCCACGCGGCGAGTGTAGCGACGTATCCTGAACGGACATTGCACCGCACGACCCTCTTCGCCACCGTCGTCGTAATGCTCGGCGTGATGCCCGCAACGGCGGGCGCGGGCACCGTCGACCTGCGCATCGCGTATCGCGCCAGCGACACTGCGGCGCCGCGAACGCTGACGCTCGAGTGTGACCCCGCACGCGGAACCGTTGCCCACCCTGGCGCCGCCTGCACCCGCCTCCACACGATCGGAACGAAGGCGTTCGCGCCGACCCCGCGCGGGATGCTGTGCGCGCAGCTCTACGGCGGCGACATGACCGCGGTCGTGACCGGCACGTACGACGGCCGCTCGCTATGGGTCCGGCTGACGAGAAGGGACGGATGTGCCATCGCCCGTTGGGACCGGGTCGGATTCCTCTTCCCCGCGGCGCCGAAGGCATCTCCCGGCACGCCATCCGGCAGCTGATCCGCGCCCCGCTAGCATCGCTCACTGTGAAGACCGTCCTCTTCGTCGGCGCCGGGCGCCACCAGCGCCGCGCGATCATGCAAGCGCGGGAGCAGGGAATCCGCGTCGTCGCCGTCGACCGCAATCCCGACGCACTCGGGCTACAGGTGGCCGACGTCGCCGAGGCCGTCGACTTCACTGACGTCGAGGCGGTGACCGAGGTCGCCCGTCGCCACGCCGTCGACGGAGCGTTGACGGTCTCTGCCGACCGGGCGGTTCCCGTCGTCGCCGCCGTGACGGAGCGTCTCGGGCTGCCGTCGATCGGCACCGCCGTCGCGCAGCGGATGCGCAACAAGATCGTGATGCGCCGGGCCTTTGCCGATGACGGCGTTCCGCAGCCGCCGTTCGCGGCAGTCCGCTCACTCGTCGAGGCGAGGCGAGGCCTGAGGACGGTCGGGTTGCCGGCCGTCCTGAAACCGGCCGACTCCGGAGGCCAGCGCGGCGTCTTCCGGATCGAGAGCGTCGACGACCTCGACCGCCACCTTCACGCAGCTCTCGCCGAGTCCGCCGAGCAGGAGTGCATTCTCGAAGGCTTCGTCGAAGGCACCGAGATGAACGGGATCGTGATCGCGCGCGACGGCGTTGGGGAGGTCGTGACCCTGTCCGATCGATTGCGACCGCCCGGCATCGGTTTCGGCGTGGGCTGGATCCACGTGTACCCGGCATCGACCTACGGCGACCAACTGCAGCTCTCGGAACGCGTCGCCGCCCGCGCTGTCGAGGTACTCGGCCTTCGCGACGGCATCGCCTTCCCTCAGCTCATCGCGCATCCCGACGGCTCAGTGGCCGTCGTCGAGGTCGCGGCCCGGATTCCGGGAGGCCAGATGGCCGACCTCGTGCGGCATGCAACCGGCGTCGACCTCGTCGACATCGCGTTGCGGTTCGCGCTCGGCGAGCCGGTTCCCGACGAGGTCGCAAGGCCACGGTTCCAGCAGCCGCTCGCGATCCGCTTCCTCACCGCCGACCCCGGGCCTCTGCCGAGCGGACGCGTCACGCACATCGGCAGCCTCGAGCCCGTGCTGTCGGCCGAAGGCGTCGTCCAGGCAGAGACGTATCTGCAGGTCGGGGAGACGATCCGGCCTGTCCGCCTCGACGGCGACCGGCGCGGGTACGTCATCGCAGTGGCCGACACCAACATCGTGGCGCTCGACCTCGCAGAGTCGGCGGCCCGGCTGCTCACGGTCGAGGTGGAAGGATGAGCTGCGGTTTCGATCTCGTGCACTACGGCGAGATCGTCGCCGCCGCTCGCACCGGCGGCTACCGGTTCGCGCATTTCGAGGGCGTCCCGGCCGATGGTTCGGTGATCCTGCGACACGACGTCGACCTGTCACTCGACGCGGCCGTGCGGATCGCGGAGCTCGAGCACGACGCCGGGGCGACCTCGACCTACTTTCTGATGACGGAGTCCGTGTTCTACAACCTCGACTCGACGGAGGGCGTCGCCGCGATCACCCGGCTGCGCGAGCTCGGGCATCACGTCGCCCTGCATGCGGTGTACCCGAACGCTCCTGGAGACGACCGCTTCGATCCGGTCGTCGCGTGGCACAACCCTGACCCCGAGTACATGCGCGCGCCGCTCGCCGACGGACGGATCAACGTGATGCAGGAGCCGTGGTTCGACCCGGCGACGTACCGTTCGGACTCCAACCAGCACTGGCGCTCCGGCTGCCCTCACGACGACCTTCGGGCGGGCGCCTTCCCCTGGTTGCAGCTCGTGACGCACCCCGAGATCTGGGCGTATCCCGGCGAGACGATGGGCCAGACGATGAGGGCGATGCTGGAGGCGGAGAAGGAGCGACGTCTGCAGCAGCTCGCGCACGACCGGATCGATCTCTCGTGATCGGCCCGTCGGTCAGGTCGTCTCGGCCGAAGCCGTTCTCCGCCGCGCCGAGATCCGCGAGCGGCACACTGGTGCTCGCGTGGCGCTGAAACCGATAACCGTCGTCGTCACCGCCTCGGGTGCTCCCGGCACCGCCGCTCTGCTGCGCGGTTTGCGTGAGAACGGGGAGCGCAAGGTGCGCCTCGTCGGAACAGACATGTCCGAGCGCTCTGTCGGGCGCCACCTCTGTGATGCGTTCCACCTCGTCCCCGCCGGCTCCGACCCGGGCTTCGCAGGCGCAATCCGCGCGGTCGTCGAGCGCGAGGGAGCCGATTGCGTCCTTCCCCAGTCGTCGTTCGATCTCGAGGGCCTTGCCGCGCATCGCGAGAGCTTTCCGGTACCCGTGCTCGTGTCGAAGCCGGACGCCATCTTCCGTTCCAACGACAAGGCCGAGACCTACGCCTTCCTCCACCGGCTCGGGGTGCCCGCGCCGGCATTCAGACGCGTCAACGGCGCGGCGGAGGTCGAGGCCGCCGCCCGTGAGCTTGGCTATCCGGAGGCGCCCGTCTGCTTCAAGCCGGTGTTCTCGTCGGGGTCGCGTGGCTTCCGGATCCTCGACCCGACGGTCGACCGCGCCCACCAGCTGCTCAACGAACGGCCCGGATCGGTCGCGATGCGCCTCGAGGAAGCAGTGGAGCTGCTTCCTCCCGAGGGTGGCCCCGATCTTCTCGTGATGGAGCTCGCCACCGGCGGCGAGCGGACGATCGACGGCATTGCCGACGGTGAGCGCATCCTGCTCGGGCACCCGAAGACACGCGAGGCGATGCGCGCAGGGCTCGCGATGCACTTCGTCACGCTCGAGGACGAGTCGCTGATGGAGATAGCCGGCCGGATCGTCGCCGAGCTCGAGATCGAGCACTTCTTCAACATCCAGCTCGTCGGCCGGCACGTGATCGAGATCAACCCACGCATCTCGACGATCGTCTACCAGGAGGATCTCAACATCCCCTACCTCGGCGTCAAGCGGGCGCTCGGGGAGATCTCGGCCGCAGAGCTCATCGCTTTGCGGTCGCGCATCAGGCCGGGACGGACGGCGTTGCGCTACTTCGATCAGCTCGAGTGGGACGCCTGACCGGGGTCCCTCGTTGACGACCATCCCAAACCCCCACCCACCCGGGGCATGGGCACAGGCACGCTACACGGAGAGCCGTGACGTGTCCGCGCCAGGATCGAGTCGACATTGAGCCAACCGCTCCCCAGCAGCCCCGGCCAGGCCGACGGCGGCCGACCTGCCGACGGAGCAGAAGACCCTCGCGGCAACGACGACCGCCAGGACCGTAACGGCCTTGGCAACGACAGCACCGACCGCAAGGGTAACGGCGATCGCCCGCTGCGCGTCGTCCTCTGCCCCGTCAACACGGCCGGCGTTCCGTGGACGACGGCCGAAGCTCTCCGACACCGCGGCATCGACGCCAGGCTCGTCGTGTTCGAGCGCTATGCCCTGCACCCCGAGGCGGACGTCTCCCTCGACCGCACGGGTGGCTTTGCGCGACGGCAGGCGACCCAGTGGCGGGCATTCGCCGGCCTGCTGCCGCAGACGGACATCTTTCATTTCATCTTCGGCCTCACCCTCGTGCCGCAGACGCTCCAGTTCCCGCTGCTCAGGCTCTTCCGGAAGAAGTCGCTCATGCACTACCTCGGCTCGGACATCCGTGGCAAGACTCCGGAGCAGCTCGCTTACGGGAGGAAGGCGGGCGCAGAGATCGTGGGCAGCTACGACGCCATCCGCTGGGTGCCGGGCGCAGAGGTGATCCCCCCGGGAATCGATCTCTCACGCATCACGCCGGCGCCACCGTTCGATCGGGCGCGCCCGCTGATCCTGCATGCACCCTCGTCACGTGGGCGCAAGGGCACGGAGCACGTCGTCGCGGCGGTCGAAGGGCTTGACGCCGACCTCGAGATCGTCGAAGGCCTTCACCACGCCGATGCGTTCGAGCGCTACCGAAACGCGGACATCGTCGTCGACCAGCTCAACGCCGGCTGGTACGGCTTGTTTGCGATCGAGTGCATGGCGCTCGGGAAGCCGGTCGTCACGTTCCTCCACGAAGAAGCCGTGCAGCGCACGGAAGAGGCCTTCGGCACCACCGTGCCAATCGTCTCCGCCACCGCCGAGACCCTCCGCGACCGGCTCCGTCCGCTTGTCCTCGACGCCACCGAGCGACGAATGGTGGGAGCCGCCTCGCGGGCCTACGTCGAGCACGTCCACGACCAGGAGCGGATCACCGACCGCCTCCTCGAGGTCTACGCTCGACTCTGATGGCGCTCTCCGGCCAGCTCAAGCGGCTCGGCAAGCACTCCGCGATCTACGGCCTCGGCGGCCTCGTCTCGCGGATCCTTGCCGTCCTCCTGCTGCCGCTCTACACGCATTACCTCTCGACCTCCGACTACGGGCAGATCGAGACGCTGATCGCGCTCGTCACGGTTCTCGCGATTGTGCTCCAGTTCGGGATCTCGTCGGCGTTCTTCCGCTTCTACTTCGACGCGGACGATCACGCTGGACGCAGGCTCGTGTTGCGCACCTCGTTCTGGTTCACGATGACGATGGCGACGCTCGGGCTCGTCGTGCTCGTCGGGTTCGCAACCCCGATCGCCGAATGGCTGTTCGGCGACGCGAGTGCGACGAACCTCGTCCGCGCGAGCGCGGTCGCGCTCTGGGCGCAGCTGAACTACATGCAGCTGACGAACCTCTTCCGCGTCGAGGAGCGCTCGGTTGCGTTCGTGCTCGCGAGCCTGTCGAACGTCATCCTCACGGTCGGGGCGACGCTGCTGCTCGTCGTCGTGCTGGACAAGGGCCCCTTGGGTGTCATCGTCGGCAACTTCACGGGGACGCTGGTCGTCTATGTGGCGCTCCTCGGATATCGACGCGAGCAGCTCGGGCTCCAGCTGAGCTGGCCCCTGCTCCGGCGGATGAACCACTTCGGGCTGCCGCTCGTCCCCTCGGCGCTGCTCCTCTGGGTGACGAATTTCAGCGATCGGTTCTTTCTCGTCAAGCTGACGGATACCTCGGAGGTCGGCCTCTACTCGGTCGGCGTCCGCATCGCCTCCGCCATGGTGCTGTTGCTGACCGCCTTCCGGACGGCCTGGCCGGCGTTCGCGTACTCGATCAAGAGCGACGACGAGGCAAGGCAGACGTACGCGTGGGTGCTCACCTACCTCGTCGTAATCTCGACGTGGATTGCTACCGCGCTGACCCTGCTCTCCCCGTGGCTCGTGGCCTGGCTGACTGCGCCGCAGTTCGCGAGCGCCTCGCGCGTCGTCGGGCCGCTCGCGTTCGCGGCAGTCTCGTTCGGGGGCTATATCGTGCTCGCGATCGGGATCGGCCGCGCGCGACGCACCCAGTTCAACTGGGTGATCACCGGCGCCGCAGCTGCCGTCAACGTGGCCCTGAACCTGACGCTGATCCCGCCCTACGGGATGATGGGAGCCGCAGTCGCGACGGTCGCCGCGTACACGGTCATGTTTCTCGGAATGGCGTGGTGGTCGCAGCGGGTCTTCCACGTCCCCTACCAGTGGCGCCGGGTCGCGACGGCGGCCAGCGCGGGGATCGGGCTCGCCGTCGTCGGCAAGCTCGTGGGCGGAGGGCTCCCGCTCGCGGTCGTGCTCATCGTCGTGTATCCGGTCGTGCTCCTGCCGCTCGGCTTCTACCTCCCTGCCGAGCGGAAGCGCATCCGCGCGCTCGTCGTGCGCGCGTAGGCCGCTAGGAAACAGGTACCTGCAGCCCGGCGGCGCGAATCGCCGCGAAGGCGAGTCGTTCGTCGACCTCGCCCGGAAGGCCGCTGACTCCGACCGCACCGATGCGGTCACCGTCGCGGAATGCGGCAACGCCGCCGAGGAAGAAGCTGAACTGAGGGTCGAAGCTCGCGAGTTCCGTCGGCAAGCCGCCGGCCTTCTCCGCCAGCTGACGGGTCGTGAAGGCATCGCTCCGCGCGGCGGTATACGCCTTGCGCTGGGCATTGAGATACGTGTCGCGGGCCGCGCCGCTCATGGCGACCGAGGCCACGACCTCACCGTGGGTGTCGACAACCACGACGGAAACGGGCCCAGGCGTGGCCTCGAGCACATTCGCGATCATGGTGAGGGCCTGGTCGTGGGTCATTTCGGCGGCGAGAAGAAGGGTGCCAGCGCACCCTCGCGGAACGGCTGCGAGTCTACCGCGAGGCCACCGGAGAAGGGGAACTGGAGGGCGACGAGGACGACGAGCGAGAAGCCGACGACGACGGCGATCGCACCTGCACCGATTGCATGGAAGGCGGAGCTCGTCGAGCCGACGAGTGTCGCGTAGCCGAGGATCACGACGGCGCCGACGAGAATGAGCGCGGCGATCAGCACGGGCAGATCGTTGCCGTCGCTCGAATCGAGCCGGTTGCTCCGCGCCTCGAGCACGGCGTTGAGGTGCCGTACGGAGTCGTCGTAGAACGCCACCTCCGACGTGGAGATCGGCTTGTACGCTTGTAGCGCCGTGAACACGCCGTCGATCCTCAACCAGGCGGCGGAGCTTTCCTTGCCGTCGCGCATCAACGGCCATTCGTCGTCGACGACGGCGTGGACGTAGTCGCCGATCGACGACCGGATCTTCGCCCCGGCGGGGTTGCCGAACGCGTAGCTGTCGCGCACGATCGCGCCGAGGTCGTCAGCCTCGCTCTGGACGTTGTCTCCCGCCGAGCTGAACGCCTGGAACTCGATCACGACGACAAAGGCCAGCAGAAGCCCGAACAGCGAGGCGACGACTCCGAGGACCTGTGAGGAGACTTCGGCGTCGAACCCTTCCCGGGTCGCGGGGATCGAGCGGCGCACGGCCCACACGCCGAGCAGCACAATTCCGACGACGCAGCCGACTACCACGAGCACGAGCACCGCGGTCGGCACGGTGTCGATGACGCTCCGGAGCATGCCGCATCATCCCACGCACTCGAGCTTCGCGTGTCTACGATGTCGCGATGCCCGTCTTCGAGCGCAGCACCCTCAGTAACGGTGTTCGTGTCCTGACCGCGCCGATGCCGCAGGCCCAGTCGGTCTCGTGCTTCGTCATGTTCGCGGCCGGCTCCCGCTACGAGACCGCGGATGTCGCCGGCATCGCCCACTTCGCCGAGCACATGTTCTTCAAGGGCACCGAGCGACGACCGACGGCACGCGCGATCTCGGCCGAGATCGACGGCATCGGCGGCGAGTTCAACGCGTTCACCGGGAAGGAGTTCACGGGCTACTACGTCAAGTGCGCTGCCGCCACCCGCGACGTGGCGCTCGACGTACTCGTCGACATGATCCGCAACTCGCGCTTCGATGCAGAGGAGATCGACCGCGAGAAGGGTGTCATCGTCGAGGAGATGAACATGTACTTCGATACGCCCCGGGACTTCGTCGGCGGTGTCTACGATGCGCTTCTCTACGGCGACCATCCGCTCGGCCGCGACGTGATCGGCACGAAGGAGACCGTGCGCGCCGCGACCCGCGAGACGTTCATGTCGTTCATCGACCGCTGGTACCGGCCCGAACGGACGGTCGTCGCGGTGGGTGGACGGATCGGAGACGGGCTCACCGAACGGCTCGAGCAGCTGCTCGGCTCGATCGAACCGCGCGAGACGGGAATGCCCGAAGCGGCCGTGGTTTCTCCGAACGGCTCACCGGTGTCCGTCTTCACGAAGCCGTCCGACCAGGCCCACATCGTTCTCGGCGCGCGTAGCTATCCGCTTGGTCACCCTGACCGGTTCGCACTGCAGCTGCTGACGACCGTGCTCGGTGGCGGCATGTCGTCGCGACTCTTCACCGAGGTGCGCGAGCGCCGCGGGCTCGCCTATTACGTGTTCAGCACGAACGCCAGCTACCTCGACGCAGGCTCGCTCTACGCTCAGGCCGGAGTCGACATTCAGCGGATCGACGATGCGGTGACGACGATCGCGGCCGAGTTGCGCCGAATCGCCGCGGAGCCGGTTCCCACGGCCGAGCTCGAGAAGGCCCGCGCCTTCGCGAAGGGCCGCTTCGTGCTCGGGATCGAGAGCCCCCACGGCACGACCATGTACGGGCTCCGCCGCGAGGTACTGCTCGGCCAGGCGGAGGAGCCGGAGGCGATGCTGGCAGGACTCGATGCCGTCACAGCCGAGGACATCCAGCGGGTCGCGCAGGACGTCGTCGGCAAGCAGTTGCGCCTCGCCGTGATCGGCCCGTTCGAGGACGCCGACCGTTTCGAGCGGCTCCTCGTCGCCTCCTAGCCGGCATCCGCACGAGCCCGGTTCGACGACCCGCCCTCACCCGCCGAGCCGGAGGTTTCGCCGCGGACCATTCCGATCTTGATTGCGTACGCTATCAACGCTATCGTGGCGTCGTCGATCGTCACGCGATCAGAGAGGAGCCAGCCATGACCGAGCCGGAGACGTTCAACGTGCCGCTGCCGTTCCCGCCGCACCCTCACCCGCACGACGTGATCTTCATTCGCGGAGACGGTGACGCCGACCCCGGCGCGAGGGAGCACGAGGACATCATGTTGCGCCGCGTACCTCGCGAGATCGCCATGCGCTACCGCGCCGGCGCCGGCGGGCGCGGGATGACCCACGCGCAGTACCTCACCGCTCTCGTAGAGCTGCACGCGCGGGTCCGCGAGCTGGCGGACGGGGGTGATGAGCGCGTCGGCACCACGCTCGACGAGCTCGGGCTCCAGACCGTCCTGGTCTGAGGTCAGAGCGCGCGCCGGAAGACCGGCTCCGTGCACGAACGTCCCGGTTCGACCGATGCCTCCCCGGCCCTACGTCCCTTCGGGGTCCTCGGCGGCGCGGGCTGCGAGCTCGGACACGACGGCGGGGTCGGCTAGAGTCGTCGTGTCGCCGAGCGCCCGGTTCTCGGCCACGTCGCGGAGCAGCCGCCGCATGATCTTGCCCGACCGCGTCTTCGGGAGCTCAGGCGTGAAAACGATGTTCGCGGGCTTCGCGATCGCCCCGATCTTGTGAGCGACATGGTTGCGCAGCTCCTCGAGCATCTCGACGGACGGGCCCTCAGTGCCCTTCAGCGTCACGTAGGCGACGATCGCCTGCCCCGTCGTCGCGTCCGCGCGTCCGCAGACCGCGGCCTCGGCGACCTTCGGATGGTCGACGAGCGCCGACTCGACCTCGATCGTCGAGAGGCGATGGCCCGAGACGTTCATCACGTCGTCGACGCGTCCGAGCAACCAGAAGTCTCCGTCCTCGTCGATCCGAGCGCCGTCGCCGGCGAAGTAGTGTCCCGGAAACCGCGTCCAGTAGGTGTCCCGGAACCGCGCGTCGTCGCCGAAGATCCCGCGGGTCATCGCCGGCCAAGGGCGTTCGAGCACGAGGTAGCCGCCGCCCTGTTCGACGCGTTCGCCCTGCTCGTTGAGAACGGCCGCCTCGACACCCGGGAACGGCCTCGTCGCGGAGCCCGGCTTCGTGGTCGTCACGCCGGGTAGCGGCGTGATCAATACCATCCCGGTCTCGGTCTGCCACCAGGTGTCGACGATCGGGCAGCGCTCGCTGCCGATGTGCTCGTGGTACCACATCCACGCTTCGGGGTTGATCGGCTCCCCGACCGAGCCGAGCAGACGGAGGCTCGAGAGGTCGTGGGCTGCAGCGTGCTCCGGCCCCCATTTCATGTGGGCCCGGATCGCCGTCGGCGCCGTGTAGAGAATCGAGACGCCGTAACGTTCGACGATCTCCCACCACCGTTCGTGGTTCGGGAAGTCGGGCGTGCCCTCGTACATCACAGACGTGGCACCGTTGCACAACGGCCCGTAGACGATGTAGCTGTGGCCCGTGATCCAGCCGATGTCGGCCGCACACCAGAACACATCCGTATCCGGCTTCAGATCGAAGATCAGGGAGTGGGTCGTCGCCACCCCGACGAGATAGCCGCCGGTCGTGTGAGCGATCCCCTTCGGCCGCGCCGTCGTCCCGGACGTATACATGAGAAAGAGGAGATCCTCGCTGTCCATCGGCTCGCACGGGCACGTCGCAGGATCGTCCGACACGCACGAGCTCGTGGTACCAGCGATCGCGGCCGGCGGTCATCGCCACCTGCGACCCCGTCCTCCGCACTACGAGGCAATCCCGCACCCCCGGCGCCTCCGCCATCGCCTCGTCGGCCACTCGTTTCAGCGGCACCGGCTTCCCGCGCCGCCATGCCTCGTCCTGCGTCACGAGCACCTCGCACCCCATGTCGTTCATCCTGTCCGAGAGCGAGTCGGCCGAAAAGCCCCCGAAGACGACCGTGTGCGGGGCGCCGAGACGGGTGCACGCGAGCATCGCGAACGCCAGTTCCGGCACCATTCCCATGTAGATCGCGACGGCGGTGCCCTTGCCGACGCCTAGCTCCTTCAGCGCATTCGCCATCCGCACGACTTCGCGCTGCAACTCCGCGTATGTGATCGCGCGGGTCTCGCCGGCCGGCTCACCCTCCCAATGAAACGCCACCCGCGAACCAAGCCCCGCCTCGACATGGCGATCGACACAGTTGTACGAGACATTGAGCGTGCCGCCGAGATACCACTGCGCATACGGCAACTCCCAGCGGTACAGCTCGACGAACGGCTCGAACCACGTCACCCGCTCCCGTCCGTTGCGTTCCCAGAACGCCTCGAACGACTCGTCGTACACGCCGGCCCGCGCATTCGCCTGGGCCGCGAACGCAGGCGAGGGAGGGAACCGCCGCGCCTCGTCGGAGAGCGTGTGAATGGTGTGATCGCTCACGTCGCGGAAACCTCCAGCTCGTACAGGGGCGTCATCGTCTCACGGCGGAACGGGGCAACGAACCTGTCGCCGTTCATGAGGACGTCGATCATCTCGGACGATCCTATCGCCGGCGCACCCCGTTACATCACATCGATAGGGTCAGGGAAATGGACGACCTCGCAACGCTCCGGCAACGACTCGCGGAGATCGCCGACGTCGGCCGGGCCGCGGGCGTTCTCGGGTGGGAACAGCGAGTCTCGATGCCGCCGCTCGGCACCGAGTCACGGGCCGAGTCACTTGCGACGCTCGGTCGCATCATCCACGAGCGCTTCACGGACCCCGATGTCGGTCGCCTGCTCGACCGGCTCGCGCCGCTCGAGGAATCGCTGCCGTACGACTCGGACGACGCGAGCCTGATCCGCGTCACACGCCGCGATTGGGAGAAGGCTCGTCGGGTACCCACAGAGCTCCGAGTCGAGATGACGCGCGCAGCAGCCCGGGGGCACCAGGCCTGGGTCGACGCCCGGAGAGACGACGACTTCGAGGCCTTTCTGCCCTACTTGCGCACGAACGTCGAATTGAAGCGCCGCTACATCGAGTGCTACGAGCCGGCTGATCTGCCCTACACGGCACTCCTCGACGACTACGAGCCCGGGATGACGACGACAGAGGTGCGCGAGGTGTTCGCAACCCTGCGCCCTGTGCTGACCGAGCTCGTCCGCGCGGCCCCCCACGTGGACGCGTCGTTCCTGCACGGATCCTTCGACCCCGACGCGCAACGGCGCTTCGCCGAGCGGGTTCTCCCGACCCTCGGGTTCGAAGACGGCGCCTGGCGCCTCGATCCGACCGCCCATCCGTTCTGCACGTCGTTCTCGAACCGGGACGTCCGGCTCACGACCCGGTACCGGCCCGACGACCTCGAGTCGATCTGGTCGACGCTGCACGAGGCCGGCCATGGGCTCTATGCGCACGGCATCGCCGACTCGCTGATGAGGACGCCGCTCGGCGGCGCACCCTCGCTCGGCGTGAACGAGTCCCAGAGCCGGACCTGGGAGAACCTCGTCGGCCGTAGCCGGCCGTTCTGGGAGCACTGGTATGCGCCGCTGCAGGAGATCTTCCCGGAGCAACTGGGTGAGGTCGAGCTCGACTCGTTCATGCGCGCGATCAATCGTGCAGAGCCCGGGCTGATCCGCGTCGACGCCGATGAGACCACCTACTCGCTTCACATCATCCTGCGGTTCGAGCTCGAGCAAGAGCTCATAGCGGGCACGATCGAGCTCGATGACCTGCCGGAGATCTGGAACTCGCGGATGAAGGAGTTCCTCGGCGTCGACGTACCTTCGAACGCCGACGGGGTGCTCCAGGACGTCCACTGGTCGGGAGGCGGCATCGGCTATTTCCCGACCTATGCCCTCGGCAACGTGATCTCGCTCCAGATCTGGGCGAAGGTACAAGAGGCGATCCCCGACCTCGATGCGCAGATGGCCGCGGGGAACCTGCTCCAGCTGTCCGACTGGCTGAGGGACAACCTCTACGCGCACGGACGCAAGCTGACGCCGAAGGAGACACTTGCGCGCATCACGGGGTCAGACGCAATCGACCCGCAGCCGTACCTCGCCTACCTCGGCGACAAGATGACGACGCTCGTCGCGTGACGACACTCGGCGAGCACGAGCGTGAAGCCATCCGTGGTGTCCTCGCCGGGATCGAGCGTGATGTGTCGCTGCGGCTCGAGCTCGGCCCCGAGGCGACCTCCACGACCGTGATCGCCGGCGGCCGCGAGATCGACTTCGGTGCCGAGACGCAGTCCCTCCTCGAACAAGTCGCCCAGCTCTCCGAGCGTATCGACCTGAAGGTAACCGAGAGGAACGCGCGCGGGGCTTGGCCGAAGACCACGGTCGGCGGGCGGCTGGTCTATCTCGGGCTGCCGTGGGGCTTCGAGCTGACGACCCTGGTCGGGGCCATCGCCGAAGCAGGTCGCGCACAGAGCTCGCTCTCGCAAGCGTCGCTCGCCGCGCTCGCCGGCCTCGAGCACGACGTCGCGCTCGAGGTGTATGTCACCCCGACCTGCCCCCACTGCCCGCCGGCCGTGCTGATGGCCTACCGCTGTGCGCTCGCGTCGCCGCGGGTCTCGGCCGCTGCCGTGGAGGCGACCGAGTTCGCGGCCGCCGCCGACCGTCATGGTGTCGTTTCCGTGCCGGCGGTCGTCGCAAACGGCCGCCTGGCGTGGGTCGGCGCCCTCCCCGAGAGGATCTTCGTCGAGCGCCTGCTCGCAGCTGCGTAGACTCGAACGGTGAACACTCTCGAGCGTGCGCATCGGATCCTGGACGGCGTCACGGAGCGCGTCCTCGGTGAGTTGCCGGCGGAAACGGTTCTCTTCGACTCCCACACACACCTGGGAGACGACATCGACGGGATGCGTGGACGCCCCGACGAGATGCTCGCGATCTTCGATCGCGTCGGTATCACGGGCTCGTTCACGTTCTGTCTCGACGAGCCCGATCGCGTCCCCGCGTTCACGGCCGCGAACGACCGCACGCTCGCGTACGCCGCCGAGAGCCCGGATCGGATCGTTCCCTTCGTCCGGCTCGATCTCGAGGAGCAGCCTGTCGAGGAAGCGCGCCGCTGCCTCGACCTCGGGGCCCGGGGGATCAAGCTGCATCCACGCGCGCAGAAGTTCTCGGTCAGCGACGAGCGACTCGACCCGGTCTTCGCGCTCGCGGTCGAGCACGACGTCCCGATCCTGATCCACGGCGGCCGTGGCCTGCCTCCGATCGGCGACCATCTCGCTTCGCTGGTCGACCGCTACGCCGACGTTCGCCTGATCATCGCGCACGCGGGAATCGCGGACCTCGGAGGGCTCGCGCGCCACTTCGCGCATGTCCCAGGGGTCTTCTTCGACACCTCGTTGTGGAGCATCGTCGACCTTCTCGACCTCATGCGCCAGGTGGCGCCACAGCAGATCCTCTTCGCGACCGACTACCCCTACGGGCGCCTCCCCAACCAGCTCTTGCTCGCACTTCGGGCGGCGCGAATCGCGAATTTCGACGAGGCCGAGATTCGCGGGATGCTCGGGGGCACGGCTCTGGCGATCAAGAACGGCGACCCGCTGCCGGCGCTCACGGCGCCGAAAGGCCCCGCGGTGATCACGCAATCCCTCCCGCTCGCGCGCATTCACCAGTACATCGGGATGGCGACGCCGCTCCTCTGGATGCGCCAGCCCGACCGGGCAGGGGGCCTCGGGCTCGCGCTCAACGCCGCGCACGAGGCGAACGTCGACGGGGTTCCCGATGCCGACCTGATCCGCCAGGCGCTCTCCGCCGCAGCCGAGCTCTGGGCCGGAATCGGTGAGGTCGAGGATCGTCAGGAGTCCGAGCGCATCGCCCGCCCTGCCCGCATGCTCGTCCACATCGCGGACATCCTCGCGGTCACGACGCCCGACGCCAGGCACGGCGCCTAGGGCGCCCGACGCCGGGCTTCAGCCCGGCGTCACACCCCGGCTACCGCTGCTGAGGCCCGTTCGACGAGGGTCGCGAGCACTTTGCGCTTCCAGGCGCTTTGCGCGTGGCCCGGGAGGTCGGCAAGCGGATCGGCAGGGTCGAGCGCCCGGGGGAGGTTTGCGACACCCGCTGCGACGAGTGCGAGCTCGCCGCCCCGGCGGGCGGCTGCAACCGACACGAGCGGGAAGGAAAAGGCCCGTCGCTCGCCCGTGCGGAGGTAGACCGATGCTTCGGGAGGCATCGGCAGCCGCACCGCCACGACGATCTCGCCCTCCCCCAGCGTGAGGAGCGAGCGATTCTCGTCGGTCGGCCGGCGGTAGAGCTCGAGGAGCGGCACCTCCCGCTCACCGTCCCGCGATCGCAGCACCACGACGGCACCGCTGACCGCGAACGCCGGAGCCAGGTCGGATGGATGCGCCGAGATGCAGTCGCCCGGCTCGAGATTGTGCTTGCGGTGATCGCCGATCTGCGCGAAGCACGTGTCGCCGCCCCCGAGCCAGCAATGCCATTCCTCGCCACGGTAGTACCAGCAGCGGGTGTGCTGGCACAGGTTGCCGCCCACCGTTCCCTGGTTGCGAAGGAGCGGGGAGGCCGCCAGACCGGCGGCAGTCGCGACAGCCGCATAGGGTGCCACGAGTTCGGCGCCGGCAAGCTCCGCGAGCGTGGTCGTCGCTCCGATCCGGATTCCCTCCCCGTGGGCCGCCACACCTCCGAGCCCCGCGTCCTGTAGGTCGACGAGAAGCGAGGGGATGCGAATCCCACGGTCGATCTGTCCCGCCAGGTCGGTGCCGCCGGCGAGGACCGCGCCGCCCTCCCGAGTCAACAGCTCGAGCACCTCGTCGACCGAGTCCGGCCGGGCGTAGGAGATCATGCGAGTGCCTCGAGCACCCGGTCGCGCGTCAGGGGCAACGCCGACGCCCTGCGCCCGGTTGCGTGCGCGAACGCGTTGGCAATCGCGGCGGCGGTCGGAACGATCGGCGGCTCGCCGAGGCCTCTGGCACCGACGTTCGGCAGGTTCGCGTCCGGAACGTGCGGGTAGTCGATCACGATCTCCGGCACGTCGGCGATCGTCGGGAGCTTGTAGTCGTCGAGGTGTGCGTTGACGGGAATGCCGGTCGTCGGATCGACGACGAGCTCCTCGGAGAGCGCAAACGCCATCCCCTGCAGCACTCCTCCCTCGACCTGGCTCGAAGCGGTCAATGGATTGACGATGCGCCCGACATCGTGCACCGCGACGATTCGCTCGACCCGCACCTCGCCGAGCGCGGCGTCCACAGCCACCCGCGCGATCTGGCATCCGAACGTGTGGACGACGAAGCCGGCCGGATTGGGGCCGCGAGACCCCGAGCCGTCGATGGTGGCATCACCGAGCTTGCCCGTCACCTCGGTCACGTCGACATCGATCGCCCCGTCGTGCGAGTGGATACGGCCGCTCGAGATCTCGAGGTCCCCCGCCGCGATCTCGAAGACGTCACCGGCGAGCTGCAGGAGCGTCTTCCGCACCTTCGCCGATGCCGACCGCACCGCGGGCATCACCGACGGCGTCGTCTGGGAGCCGCCGGCGACCGGGCCGTAGACGTTCGGCCTCGTGTCGCCGCCGACCACGCGCACGTGATCGAGCGGGAGCCCGAGCTCCTCGGCGGCGATGATCTGCGCGCCGGTCAACGTCCCGGTCCCGATGTCCTGGATCCCGGTGATCACAGACGCGTGTCCTTCGGCGTCGAGCCGCACGGTGGCGTGCGAAGGAGGCCCGCCGCCGCCCCACCAGATCTGCGTCGCACAACCCATCCCGCGCAGGAGCCCGTCGTCGCTCGACCTCCGGAGTTCGTCCCGCTCCGCCCACCCGGCGAGCTCCGCCGCACGGTCATAGCAGGCGAGCAGCTGCTTGCTGGAGTACGGCAGCCCGCTCACCTGGTCGACGTCCGTGTGGTTGCGGCGGCGCAGCTCGAGCGGGTCGAGGTCGAGCGCGAGCGCCAGCACGTCGATCGCCTGCTCGAACGCCGCCGTGCCCTCCATCACCCCGGGAGCACGGAACGCATTCTGGGCGCGCAGGTTCGTCTTCACCGGGAAGGTCAGCGCGCGCACGTCGGCGCAGCGGTAGAGCGTGCGGGCGGGAATCAATACCGGGAACACCCAGCCGCCTTGCCCCATGGCGATCACCGCATCCGCGTCGATGGCGGTGATCGTTCCGTCACGCCGTGCGCCGAGCCTCACCGTCTGACGGGTGCCCGCGCGCCGGCCCCCGTCCAGCTGCTCGGCGTGACGGTCGTTGACGAGCCGCACCGGCCTGCCCGTGATCCGGGAGAGCTCTGCCGCCGCGAGTGCCTCGAAGCCCGCACCCTGCTTGGCGCCGAAGCCGCCGCCGACGAACTCCGTCCGCACCCGGACGTCGGCCTTGCGCAACCCGAAGGCCTTCGCGAGCTCCTCGCGCGCCGAGAACATCCCCTGGGTCGACACCCAGGCGGTGAGATAGTCGCCGTCCCAGGAGGCGACGGCGGCGTGGGGCTCGAGCGGTGCCTGCACTTGGGCCGGTGTCTCGACGGCGAGCTCGATCGTCACCTCGGAAGCCGCGAGGGCCGCCTCCGCATCACCACGGGAGGCGTCCGACGGGTCCGTCGTGAAGCGCTGCTCGTTGAGGGCGTCCGTCGGGTCGACGACGTGTGCGAGCGCATCGAGATCGAGGGCGAGCGCGGCGACACCCGCCCGTGCCGCCTCCAGCGAGTCTGCCGCGACAACCGCGATCGGCTGGCCGGCGTAGCCGGGTTCGACGGCGAGCAGCGGGGCGTGGGTCGTCAGTGAGAGCTTGCTCTCGGGGCCGATCACGGCTCGCACACCGGGGAGAGCGAGAGCTGCGTCGAATTCGAGCGAGCGAACGCGTCCGTGCGCAACGGGCGAGCGAAGCACCGCCGCGTGGAGCATTCCGTCGAGGCGCACGTCGACGGTAAAGCGCGCGCGTCCGGCCGCGCGGGCCGCACCGTCCTGGCGCGGCGCAGGGCGTCCGACGAGCGCTAGGTCGACCTCGGGCCCCCAGGTCTCGACATCGTCGGCTTCGTCGACGAGCGCCCAGACGTCCTCGTAGCGCCCCTCCATCTCCTTCTGGGTGCGAACGAAACGGGTCACGACGCGTCGGCCGCGCGCAGGATCGCCCGCTCGATCTTCGGATAGGCACCGCAGCGGCAGAGGTTGCCGGCCATCGCCTCGTGGATCTGCTCGCGGGTCGGCTGCGGCGTCCGCTCGAGCAGCGCCGTCGCGCTGACGATCTGACCCGGGGTGCAGAAGCCGCATTGCAGCGCATCCTCGGCGACGAACGCCTCCTGCAGCGCGGAGCCCCGGCCGGTCGAGAGACCCTCGATCGTCACGATCTCGTGGCCCGCCGCCGCCTCGGCGAGCAGCAGGCAGGAGTTGACGGGCCTGCCGTCGACGAGCACGGCGCACGCGCCGCAGGCTCCCTCGCCACACGCGAGCTTCGCTCCGAGCAGCTCGAGATCGTCCCGCAGCACGGCGAGCAGCCGCCGCCCGGCGGGCTCCACGACGTGGCGCTGTCCGTTGACTGCGAGTGTGACGGGCATGCCTCAAGGACTACAGGCGCCACGCGCACCTCGTCAAGCCGCCTCGAGTGGCGCGGGCGGGGCTATTTGACCCAGAGCCGGTCGAGCAGGGAACCGACCGGGGGTTGTACTGGTAGTGGCCAACGTGCTTGGAGACGACGTCGACGTTAGGACGACACGCGCCTGCTCACGTACCCCAACCGGGGTAGGATCGGCCGGTGCGCTGGACGCTCCTGATCCTCTTTCTCGCCCTGGGCCTCCTCGATGCCGGCTGCGGCGGCTCGTCGAGCGACAGCGGGGCCACGACCGCCGAAACCACGACCGGGGCTGCGGGCACGACCACGATCGCGGCCGGCTGCAGCGATGTCGCCGTGCCTGCAGCGCGCAAGAACGGCGGCGCGACGGCACCGACCGAGCGGCTCGACCAGGAGAAGACGTATGACCTCGTCTTCAAGACGAACTGCGGTTCGTTCACGGTCACGCTCGATCAGGCGAAGGCACCGGCGACGGCGGCCTCGCTCGTGTCGCTCGCGAAGTCGGGCTTCTACGACGACACGATCTTCCACCGCATCGTGCCGGGATTTGTGATTCAGGGCGGCGATCCGACCCAGTCGGGCAACGGCGGGCCCGGCTACAAGACGGTCGACGCGCCCCCCCCGGACGTGAGCTACACGAAGGGCGTGGTCGCGATGGCGAAGTCGGAAGCCGAGGCGGCTGGAACGTCTGGAAGTCAGTTCTTCGTCGTCACCGGCGCCGACATCGGATTGCCCCCCGACTACGCCGTCGTCGGCAACGTCACGAGCGGCATCGACGTCGTCGAGCGCATCGGCGAGCTCGGCGACCCGGCCACCGAGCAGCCGACCCGCCCCGTGGTGATCGAATCGGTGACGGTCGAGGAAAAGTGAGTATCGCGGCGGTCGTCCTCGCGGCCGGGGAGGCCTCCCGGTTCGGCACTCCGAAGCAGCGGCTGCTGCTGCCCGAAGTGCTCGAACGGCTGGAACAGAGCCCCGTCGACGAGGTCGTCGTCGTGGCCGGGGCGCATACACTCGAGACGCCTGCCCGGGTCGTCACGTGTGCAGGGTGGAAGCGTGGCCCGGGTGCGTCGCTCGCGAGCGGGCTCGAGGAGCTCGGCGTCGGACACGAGGCGGCGATCGTCGTCCTCGCCGATGGGCCAGATCTCGCCCCCGAAGCCGTGGAGCGCGTGATCGCCTCCTGGCGGGCCGAAGGCGGCTGCCTCGTGGCGGCCTCCTACGGAGGTGAACGCGGTCACCCGTTGCTCGTCGCCCGGGAGGCGTGGGACAGGATCCCCGACGCGGGGTTGCGGGAGCTCGACGTGCGACTGGTTCCCTGCGACGACCTCGGTGATCCTGGAGACGTGAACACTCCGGCCGATCTGCCGGAGCGATTGCGGTAGACGGGACGGCCGAAGCGTGCTGCGGCCGGCGCCCTAGGCGTCCGCCGACCGTAGCTGCATCAGCTTCTCCATCAGACCGGTGGGCATCCGCTCGACCGCCGTCAGTCTGTACGTACTGCCGCAGCGAAGCCTCGAAGCGATACCGCCGCCGGCAGTAATCGCAGCCGTCGAGGTGCGACTCGGCCTGACTGACCTCGGCGTCCGTCAGCTCGCGGTCGAGATATCCCTGCAGAAGCTCCTCGCACGCGTCGCACGGTCCGTGGCTCACGAGATCGCCTCCTCTGCGAGCTTCTGCTTCAGCAGCCGCCTGCCCCGGTGCAGTCGCGACATGACGGTGCCGATCGGAATATCGAGAATCTGAGCCGCGTCGGCGTAGCTGAACTCACCGATGTCGACGAGCACGACGGTGTCCCGGAAGTCGTGGGGAAGGGAGGAGAGCGCAGTCACGATCGAGTCCTGCGAGAGCTTCTCGACGACGCGGTCCTGATCGAGCACCTGCTCGCCCTGCGACTCGACCATCCGGTTCGCGAGGTAGTAGTCGCCTTCCTCGATCGGCTGCATATCGGGTGTTCGCTGGATCTTGCGGCCGCGGTCGAGGTTGAGGTTGGTGAGGATGCGCAACAGCCACGCGCGGAGATTCGTGCCCGGGGTGTAGGAGCGCCAGCTCCTGAATGCACGACCGTAGGTGTCCTGAACAAGATCCTCAGCCTCTTCACGGGTTCCGACGAGCCTGCGTGCGACGCGATACACCTGGTCGGCGAGTGCGAGCGCCTCTTCCTCGAAGCGAACGCGGTCGCGGGCTTCCGCCGCGATCCGCCGTCCTTCGATGTCGGGCTCCGCCTCACCCACCGCGCAACCGTAGCGGTTACGGACGCTGAAACGTGATCGAGCGCCGACTTATTCCAGCTACACGATCTCGAGCTCGCGGAAGCCGGCTTTCGCCATCGCCGCGACGATGGCGTCGCGCGAGGTCTTCTCGTCGTCGAACTGAAGCGCGACCAACCCCATCAGGTTCGCGTTCGCGCTCTCGAGGCCCTCGTGGCCCTGCAGCGTCGCCGCCAGCCGGTTGACGCACCGCTCGCAGCGTATTCCCGTGACGTGGAGCGTTTCGGACTGGGACGCCATCGACGCAGATGCTACCGGGGAGCCCGAGCGGAAACGGCACGTCGTCGTTGCGGCGCGCTCTCAGACCTTGCCGCGTACGCCGTGCACCGGTCTCCCCGCCGCCTCCCAGGCGTAGTACGAAGCGCTCGGCCCGAACGACGGTTCGTACGAGACGACCCGGGGATTGCGACCGACCTCCATGGCCCGCTGGGCATGCCAGAGGAGATTGGGATCGTCACGCTCCTCCCAGACGAGCACGAGGTGCGCCGCCGTCATGTGCCCCGCGACGAACGTGCAGCCGACCGCGGGACAAGGGAAGGGATCGGTGCGCACGCAATACCAGCCCCGATAGTCGCCGGAGCCGTCATCTTCCCAGAGCTCCTCGTCCTCGACAGCCTGCTCCTCGTCGAGGAGCAACGAGCCGCTTTCTGGCCTCTCGTCTTCGGTCACGGCAGCACGATAACGACACCGGCATGCGACGCGACGGCCCGGATCGGCCGAGGCCCCCGGACAGTGGGTCCGCCCGGGGGCCTCTCGTCGTCGGTTACCGGCCCTGAGGGCCGGTGTGAAAGGGCGGCTACTGGGAGGCCGAGGTCGGTTGTCGCCCGAGCGTGACGGTGACGGTTCTCGCCGTGTCGCCGCGGTAGATCTTCAGCTGGATCTGCTCGCCGGGCTCGTGCGCGGCGATCACGTCACGCAAGCTGCGTCGATCGTCGAGATCGCCTTTCCGTCCGCCGCGACGATCACGTCGCCGCCCATCCGGAAGCTCTCGCCGGCGATCACGACCTGCTTCGCTGCCCGGCTTCAGTCCGGCCTCCGCGGCACCGGAGCCGGGGCTGACGGTCTGGATCACGAGACCCTTGCTGATCGGAAGTCGGAAGGACTTCGCGACGTCCGACGTGACCTCGACCGCGGACACTCCGAGATAGGCGTGCTCGACCTTGCCCGAGGCGAGCAGCTGGCCGATCACGGACTTGACGGTGTTCGAGGGCACGGCGAAACCGATGCCGACGTTGCCGTCGCCCGCGCCGCCGGTCTCGATCTGCGAGTTGATGCCGATCACTTCGCCCACGCGTGTTCAGGAGAGGCCCGCCGCTGTTGCCGTGGTTGATCGGCGCGTCGGTCTGGATCACGTGATCGATCGAATACCCGTTGGGTGCCCTTACCGCCCGTTGGAGGGCGCTGACGATCCCGGCCGTGACGGTGCGCTCGAGACCGAACGGGTTGCCGATCGCGACGACAGCGTCACCTACCTCGACCCGGTCCGAATCGGCGAGGACGAGCGGGGTGAGCGCGCGCGCGCCGGCCTCGACGTGGAGCAAGGCGATGTCCGTCGACGGGTCGCTCCCGACGAGCGTCGCCTTCAGCGTGTCGTCGTTCGAGAAACGCACCTCGATCGAGGTCGCTCCGTCGATGACGTGATAGTTGGTGACGATGTGTCCCTCTTTGTCCAGGACGAAGCCCGAGCCGAGCGCCTGCGACGATTGCTGGAACTGGCCGGTCGACGAGGTGGAAGCGGCGATCGTCGAGGTGATCTGCACGACTCCGGGACCGCTTCGCTTGTAGATCTCGTTGATCGAGAGCGCCGTGCCGGCGGCGGTGGGAACGACGGTCGGCGCCGTACTCGGCTGCCGTGGACGACCGTCGTCGTCGACGTGCCGTCGAAGGCGCCGACGGCAGCGGCGCCGCCGAGCGCCGCACCGCCACCGAGCAGGGCTGCAGCGGCGAGGAGGGCAAAGGGCTTGAGAGTGGAGCTCGAGCGGGTCGGGGCGGCCGCCGGCAGGCCGGGAGCCGGGCGCGAAGCAGGTGACATCGATTCCATGCCCTCGTTATACGGGCGGCATCGTGAATCGCGGGTTAGTGGCGGTTAAGCCGGTGTTGCGGAGCCGGAGAGCCGGTTGTGCCACAGGCCGTCGGCTGCTCGGCGCACTCGAGGCGGGTATCAGCCGGGGCCGAGCTCGAGGACGATCTCGACCAGGGCGCGCACGTCGTCATCGGTGGTGCGGAAATTCACGAAGCACGGCCTCAGCCCGACCTTGTCGTCGATCGTCGCCGGCGCCACCCAGACCCGGCCGTCATCCTGGAGCGCTCGCACGAGCCGGGCGTTCACGGCGTTCGGGTCTCCAGCCAAGCCCGCGTGGCGGAACGGGACGATCGAGAGTGGCGGCGGGCCGCACAGGGGCTCGAGGGCGCCGTCGGCGACAACGAGATCGTAGAGCAGGCGCGCCTGTCGGAGGTTGTCCTCGACCGCGTCACGGAACGCCTGCGCACCGTGGGCCCGGAAGGCGAGCCAGAGCTTCAGCGCCCGGAAGGGTCGCGAGAACTCGAGCGTGATGTCGACCATGTGGCCGGTCCGCTCGTGCGGGATGTACGCCTCCTCGTGGGAGAACGCCTGGAACAGATCGTCGCGGCGACGCACGAGGAGGACGCCGCACGCCTTCGGCAGGTACAGCCACTTGTGCGCATCGAGCGTCACCGAGTCGACGCGGTCGAGGCCGCGCGAAGAGATGGCCTGCGGACGGGGTCGTCGCGGCAGGGAGCCCGTAGGCACCGTCGACGTGCAGCCAGACACCGGCCTCCGAGCAGACGTCGGCGAGCTCGTCGATCGGGTCGACGGCACCGGTGAGCGTCGTGCCCGCGGAGGCGACGACGGCGACCGGGACTCGCCCGGCGACGCGATCGGCGCCGATCGCGTCCCGCACCGCCTCCGGCACGAGCCGCCGGCGTCCGTCGATCGGGAGCGCGCGTACGTTGCCGGAGCCGATCCCGAGGATCTCGGCCGCCCGCTCGATCGAGTAGTGCGCCTCCTCCGAGCAGTAGAGGGCTGCAGGGGTGTCGCCGAGCCCGTGCCGACGCGAGCCCGGGATCGCGCGCTCGCGGGCTGCTGCGAGCGCCGTCATGTTCGACACCGTGCCCCCGCTCGTGAAGGCCCCGGCTGCTGCCGGGAAGCCGACGAATTCGGCGACCCAGCGTACGGCCTGGTCCTCGATCTCGGTTGCCGCGGCCGCCCACACCGCCAGATTCGCGTCAAAGCACGAGGCGAGGAGGTCGCCGAGCACGCCGATCTCGAGCCCCGACGAGGCGACGAACGCGAAGTAGCGCGGACGTGTCTGGGCGATCGACTCGTCGAGGACCCGGCGAGCGTCCTCGAGCACCTCGAGGACGCCTGTCGCCGACTCGGGCAGGGCCGCCCCGAGCAGCGCCTTGAGCCGCTCGTCGATCGGCGGCTCGGTCGCGCGTGCGTGGTCGAAGCTGCGCCAGCCGGCGGCGACGATCTCGGCCGCCCGGTCGAGTGCCTGCTCGCGGGGTACGTCGAGGCGAAGGCTCACGCGGGAAGGATAGGGATCTCCACCTCGATGCGTCCGCCGGCCGTCCGGCGGGCGGGGAAGAGCCGGATCGGATCGGTCGCTGGCCCCTCGAGCGGGACGCCGTTCACGAGCGAGAACAGCGCCCCATGGCAGGCACAGCGGACCGCTTCTCCCTCGAGCCAACCGTCGCTGAGCGGGCACTCCTCGTGCGTGCACCACGTCTCGAACGCGACGTAGCGGTCGCCGATCCGGGCGACCGCGAGAGCGAGCTCACCTGCTTTCGCCTCACGCAGGTGGCCGTCGGCGAGGTCGGCGGGCCCGAGATCGAAGCCCATCAGGGGTCCCAGCGAACGTGTAGGTGCCGCGGTGCCCGGAATTCCCAGCCTGTGAAGACGGGCGACTGCTCCGGATCCTCCCGCAGGTTCGAGAGCCGTTCGAAGAGCCGCTGCACGGCGATCCGCATCTGCACGCGCGAGAAATGGTGGCCGGAGCAGAAATGGGGACCGAAGCCGAACGCCGCGTGGCTTCGCTTCGGGCGATGCAGATCGTAGGTAGCTGCCGTCGGACCCCACACCGCCTCGTCGCGGTTGGCCGAGGAAACGAGAACACCGAGATTCGAGCCCGTGGAACCAACGGCGAAGCGTATCGCCGTCGATCTCGCCGAGACCGAGGATCTGGCCGAGCGAGAGCACCGAGACCGGCTCGAAGTACTCACTCATCAGTTCGGCCTCACCGCGCGGGGCGATGACGTCGAGGAGGCGCTCCACGATCGGGGCGACGAGCTCCGGCGTCGTCGCCTCGACCACGCGCGGCCGGAGCGACGGGTCGAGCATCGCGCGGAGCCGTTTTTGCGGGTCTCCGTCGAGGACGAGAATGCTCTTGCCTCCCATCGCGCGGTCGAGTGGTGAGGGCGACACTGCCGAGTCGATCAACTCGGGGTGCGAGGCGGCATATTCGACGTCTTCCCACCGCGTCACGAACCAGAGGCCCACGGCAGGGACGAAGCACACGGGCTCCTCCCGGCGCATCCGGGCGTAGACCGGGTACGGATCGCGCTCGAGCTCCTCCACCGTGATCTCGTCGGCGAAGCTCAAAGAGCCTGCACCCGTGAGACCACCTCCCGGCACCAGGCCGGGTAGAGGGCGATGTCGTCGACGAACTGAGACGGCTTGATGCAGAACGTCGTGAAGCCTCGATCCAACTGCGCGGGGACCGACGCGATCGCCGGCTCGAGCGGCGACGGCGTGAAGTCGTTCGGGAAGACGGCGCGCATGCCTCCGACGAGCTCGAGATCGGAGATGTCCCGGCCCGCGGCGGCGAGGCCGTCCCGTAACGTCGTCATGTCGTCGTCCGACGGCCTCCCAAGCGGATGGAAGCCGTGGCCGTAGCGGACGATCCTGCGCAGGAGGCGCGCATGCACCGACTCGCCGCCGAGCCACAGGCGGGGGCCGTCCGGGTGCCAGGCCTTCGGCTCCAGATAGACGTCCTCGTAGGCGTAGTGCCTGCCTGCGAATGAGGCGGGCGTGTCGCGCCAGAGACCTTCCCACGCGGCGAGATGCTCGTCGAGCATGGCACCCCGCTTGTCGAACGCGACCCCGAGGGCGTCGTACTCGTGCCGGTGCCAGCTGACGGTGGGCTGCACGACCAGGCGACCTTCGGCCAGGAGATCGAGCGTGCCGAGCTCGCGTGCGAGCAGTAACGGGTGACGCAACGGCGCGATCACCGCGCAGGCGGCGAGCCGTATCCTCGTCGTCGCAGCGGCGATCGCCGACAGCAGCACGAGCGAGCTCGGCCACGGCATCGCGGGATCCTGGTTCCCCGGCATCGCGTAGTCCCGCGGGTTGCCCATGACTCCGAGCTCCCCGGCGCTCGGCCCGAGAACGATGTGCTCGCTCACCATCACGGCGTCGAAACCTGCTTCCTCCGCGACGACAGCCATGTCGACGAGCGCGCGCAGGTCCCGGGGCGGCGTGAGCGTCCAGTTCTCGCTCAGGACGAGAACGAGCCTGGGAGTGCTCAGCGGGGGACCCCGGCGACGAGAGCGGCGGCATCGTCGACCGCCGCCCGCTGATGCGCTGTGAGCTCCTGTCCGGGCACCTCACCGAGGTAGGCGAACGGGTCGTCGATCCCGGCGGAGAGACCCGACAGCTGCTCGATCACGGAGAGGCCACAGAACGGCACGTGACCGGCCGAGTAGCCGCCCTCGTGCGAAGCGACGAGGCGCCCGGAGCAGAGGCGCGACGCCGCATCGAGCAGCCGTCTCGTCATCGCACCGAAGGCAGCCGCCGGCAGCAGCATGCGCCCGAGCGGGTCGAGCGCCCCCGCGTCGAAGCCGCAGGCGATCACGATCAGGTCCGGCTCGAACACCTCGAGCGCCGGGACGACGGCCCGGTCGATCGCATCGAGATACGCGCCTGCCCCCGACCCGGCCGGGAGAGGGATGTTCAGGGTCGCGCCCGACCCGGCGCCTGCGCCGGTCTCGGCGAGGAGCCCCGAGCGCGCGGGATAGAAGCCGTCCTGGTGCAACGACACAGCGAGCGCGGACGGGTCCTCCCAGAACACCGCCTGGGTCCCGTTGCCGTGGTGGACGTCCCAGTCCACGATCGCGACACGGCCGATCCCACGCACCGTCTGGGCGTGGCGGACACCGACGGCGACATTCCCGAACAGGCAGAAGCCCATGCCGAGGTCGGGAAGCGCATGGTGACCGGGGGGCCGAACGAGCGCGTAGGCGTTGTCGACCCTACCGTCGAGCACGGCATCGATGGCCGCGATCGTCCCCCCGGCGGCGAGTCGCGCGATCTCGAACGAGCCGTTGCCGAAGGGTGCCTCGCTACCGGCATCCCCGCCGTGGCCCGCCGAGAGCTCGCGGATGCGGTCGACGTAGTCCCGTGTATGCACCCGGCAAAGCTCTTCGATCGTCGCCTGCCGCGGCGACAACACGACGAGCCGGTCGGTCAGGCCCGTCGCATCGAGTAGGTTCTTCAGTCGGCGCTTGGTAGCGGGATTCTCGGCATGCTCAGCCGGTTCGAGCCAGCCTCCGGCGGGGAGCTCCGAGGCGCCCGAGCCGGTGTCGTGCCACATCATCCGCTCGTGCCAGACGAGCCCGGTCGCTCGATTCTCGCGTCGGCTCACGACACGCTCCGCTGCTCGCGCCGACAGTTCACGTCGTGGTGCCGTCGGCGATCTGCAAGGTCTTCAGGTCGGAGTAGAAGTCGAGAGCGAAGTCGCCACCCTCGCGGCCGATCCCCGAGATCCCGATCCCGCCGAACGGTGCCGTGAGATCGCGCACGAGGAACGTGTTGACCCACACGGTGCCGGCACGGATCGCGCGACCAACCCGCTCGGCCCGCTCCGCCGAGCCCGTGTACAGGATCCCCGACAGCCCGTACGGGGTCGAGTTGGCAAGAGCGATGCCCTCGGCTTCCCCCGAAAAGGTCTGGACCGTAAGGACGGGGCCGAATACCTCCCGCTGGACGATCTCACTCTCGTTCGAGCGCGGGATCACGAGGGTCGGTTCGTAGAAAAGGCCGCCGCGCTCGGCCGGGCGACCGCCGCGGACGATCTCGTCGCCGTTCTTCCGCGCCCGTTCCACGAACCCCGAAACCCGTTCGAGGTGCTCGCGGTGGATGAGCGGCGTCACCGTCGTGTCGTCGTCGCGGGGGTCGCCGAGGACGTGCGCGTCGGCATACCGATGGAAGAGATCGAGGAACGGCGCGGCGACCGACTCCTCCACGAGGATCCGCGTCCCGGCGAGGCACACCTGGCCGGCGTCGTCGTACTGCCCGGCAGCCTTCCTGGCCGCGGCCTCGAGGTCGCAGTCGGCGAAGACGAGCAGCGGCCCTTTGCCGCCGAGCTCGCCGGTGAAGGGGACGATGTTCTTCGCCGCCGCGACGCCGATGTGCCGCGCGGTCTCCGGCGAGCCGGTGAACGAGACGCGGCGGATGCCCGGATGGGCGACTAGCGCAGCGCCGATCTCCTCGCCGATCCCCTGCACGATGTTGAAGACACCGGGCGGGAAGCGCGCCTCGGCGATGAGGTCGGCGAGCAGTGAGCACGAGAGCGGCGACCACTCGGCGGGCTTGAGGATCACCGTAGACCCGGCCGCGAGCGCTGGCGCGGTCTTCCAGGTGGACAGCATGAACGGCGCGTTCCACGGCGTGATCACGACGGCCGGGCCGCTCGGCATCCGGATCACGCGGTTCGCGGTGCCGTTCGACTCCCAGACGCGCTCCTCGTAGGCGACGGCGAGGTCGGTGTAGCTCCGGTAGTTGCGCGCGCCCCGGTTGATCAGGCGCGCCTTCAGCGATCGCAGGAGCATCGCCATGTCGAGGCACTCCACGAGTGCGAGCCGCTCGACGTGGGCGTCGATCAGATCCGCCAGCCGGTACAGGTAGGCGGCGCGTCCGGCTGCGCCGAGGGCAGCCCAGGCCGGGAAGGCCTCGCCGGCGGCGGCGACGGCGAGATCTGCCTCGCGTTGCCCCCCACGAGCGATCTCGCCGAGCGGCTGCTCGTCGATCGGAGAGATGTCCGTGAACGTGCGCTCGCTGGGCACGCGTTCGCCTCCGATGAAGTGATCCGGCGAGACCTCGACGCCGGCGACGCTCAAGCGCCCGCTCACGCGATGTTCCCGAACGCGAGCGTGCCGACGTCGACGATCGTCGCGCCTCCGTCGACGGGGATCACGGCACCGTTGACGTAGGACGCATCGTCGGACAGCAGCCAGGCGACGCTTCCCGCGATCTCGTCGGCAGTGCTCGCTCGCCTCAACGGCACGTCGCCCGCGACGGTTGCGTAGGCGTCTTCCCGCGAGCCACCGGTGTGGTCGGCGAGCGAGTCCATCTCGCCGTCGGCCATGGGGGTGCGCACCCAGCCCGGGCAGAGGCAGTTCGCCCGCACGCCCGCGGGTCCATGATCGAGCGCGATGCACTGGGTGAGCATCGTCAGCGCGGCCTTGGACGAGCAATACGCGAGGCCGGCGGGCGCCGCTCGCAGCGCCGCGACGGAGGCGATCGTGACGATGGCTCCGCGCCGCTCGAGCAGGTGCGGAATCGCCGCGCGGGCCATCAGGAACGCGCCGGTGACGTTCACGCGGTAGACGCGATCGAAGGTCGCCGGGTCGAGGTCGAGCAGCGATCCTTCGCCGCCGATACCGGCGTTGAGCACGAGCGCATCGAGGCCCCCGAAGCGGTCGACCGTCGCTGCGACCACACGCTCGGTGTCGGCGAGCACACCGGTGTCGGCGACGAGCGCAAGGCCACCCGTTTCCCTCGCCACGTCCTCGACCGGCCCGGCCCGCCGGCCGGTGACTGCGACGGCGTACCCGTCGGCCGCAAGCCGCCGGGCGACGGCGGCGCCGATGCCGCGTGCCTCCGCCGGTGACGAGCACCACCCGGGTCACACGCGAAGGTCCTTGACGATCTCCTGGTCGTCGACCGTGTAGCCGAACGTGAACCGGAAGCCCTTGCCGATCCGCACCGGGGCCAGCAGGTCGTGCTCCTCGTGGGCCGCACCGAAGAGCTCGAGCGTCGCCCCGCCCTCCCACACCGGAGACAGGACGCGGTCGCGGCTCCGCGAGCGGGCCAGTTCGTGCACGGCGGGATCGTCGTGCCGCCCGGCCTCGAGGCGGGGAAAATGCCGCACGTTGACGATCGGCGGGTCGTTGTGCGTCGGCCCTGACTCCGAGATCCGCTCGAGCGTCACCGTCGCCTGCGCGACGCGCCGTTCATAGGCCGCGCATGTGCCGCCGAACGTCGCACCCGGCTTCACCCCGGGGTCGGCGGGGCTGTCGAGCCCGAACGTGCGGGTGATCCAGATCGAGCCGAGCTTCTTCGGGAACCCCTGGAGCCAGCCGCGCGTGAGGGCGAAATCGCGGTCGACCCAGATGAACGGGCAGGTCGTCACCTCTTCGCCGTCGAGCAGCGCATTGACGACGAGAAACACCTCCTTGTACTGGGAGCGCGAAGGATCGATCAGCTCGCCGCCGCCGTCCGAGCACGACTGCCAGTCGGCGAAGACCGCGGCGCAACGGCCGGCGTCCGGGTGCGGGGAGAGTCCAGCAGGAAGGCACGAAGCCGCCTCGTCCGGGTCGGCCCAGTACTCGACGACGAGGAAGTCGCCGACGTAGTGCCACGGCGGGTAGGGGACGATCGACGCGCGCCCGCCGGGCGAACGCGGAATCGTGTACCCGGTCACCGGTGTCACGAGAAGGCCTCGGGCAGAGGCTCACCGAGTGTCTCCCGGCTGTCTCGCTCCCAGACGACCGCCACAGGATCGAACCGGAAGTACGAGCGCGGGGGCAGCGGCCCCCAGGTGTTCGACGAGTACCGGTCGTCGGGCCACACGCGCGGCTCGTGATCGGCCTGGAGCTGCTCCATATCGCAATAGAGCTCGACGAAGCATTCCTCCTCGACGACCCTGACGTAGCTCGCAATATTGCCGCCGACTCCGTGGCGGGCGGGCCCCCAGCCGAGCCACCGTCCGTGCCGGGCGAGGTGGTCGAGCAGGTCGCGCATCTGGCCGATATCGACCGTGTCGAAGGCGAGATGATGGAAATGCACGGGAGCCTTGTCGATCAGCGCCATCACGTGGTGATCGCTGTTGATGGTGAACCAGATCCCGGCATCGCCGAGGCGATCCGCGACGCGCATGCCCAGGCCCTCGGTGTAGAACCGGGTCGAGTCGTCGAAATGGGTGCTGAGGCAGTTGACGTGGCCGAGCCTGCGCGGCGCACCCGGCCGCACGGTGGTGGAACGCCGGGCGTGGATGACCCACGGCTCCTGGCGCCGGTAAGGCATCACCTGCACACCCCGCCCGTCAGGGTCGAGCACGAAGAGGCTTCCCTCTTGCTCCTGCCAGGTGATCCCGACCGCCCGGAAGTGCGCGCGAGCGTCGTCGAGGGAGCAGCCACGGGCAAGCTCGAAACCGGTGTGGTCGTGCCCCGGTTCCTCCCCCTGTGCGAGCTCGAGGCTGTACGGCTCGTCGTCGCAGGAGAGCAGCGCCCGCCCGCCGTTGCGGCCCCGGTCGAGAAGACCGAACTGGACCGTCCAGCGCGCAGCTGCTTCCTCAACGTCGGCAACGCGGAGGCAGACATGGTCGATGCGGCGGAGCTCGATCACGGCTCTCGGCCCTCGGCGGCCATCCGCTCGGCCTCGTCCTCGGGGATCGCAAGCGCGACGTGGAGCGTCTGGGCCGAGACCTGCATCTGCTCACCCGGGCCGGCGAGGTCGACGTCCCATTCCTCGATCGTGCTGGTCAGGCGCCCGATCCCCGAGATCTCGACCTCGACGACGTCCCCCGGGCTCATCGGTCGCGAGTTCGCCGGCGTGCCGGTGAGAATCACGTCGCCCGGCTCGAGGGTGATCAGCCGGCAGAGGTCGGCGAGCTGGTACGCGACCGGGAAGAGGAGGTCGTCCGCCGTCGCCTCCTGGACGACCTCGCCGTTGAGATAGGTCCGCAGCAGGTAGTCGGTCGGATCGAACTCGGCGGCCGGCACGAGCTCGGGGCCGAGCGGGAGGAAGCCGTCGTGCCCCTTTACGCGCAGCATCGCCCCGCGGTCGGCGTGTCGGAAGTCATGCATGCCGATATCGTTCGCACAGGTGTAGCCCCCGACGAAATCGAGGACCTCGTGGATCGGCACACCTTTCATTCGCCGGCCCACGACGACAGCCAGCTCGCCCTCGTAGTTGAGGAAGCGGGCGCCCCGGGCCATCAGGACAGGCCGCCGATGCCCGTTCAGCGTCGTCGGCGGCTTCATGAAATACGACGGCTGGGGCGGAATCCGGGCGTCGTACTCGCGCACTCTGCTCTCGTAGGTCAGATGCACGGCGAGGATCTTGGACGGCGTCGCCGGGGCGAGGTAGTCGGCAGTCGCCTCGGGAACGCGAACCCCGTCGGAGAGGACGATGTCGTCGCCGTCGCGGCCGCCCCAACGCCCCTCACCGTCGACCTCGATGCGAACGCATCGTCCGTCCGGGCTACAGATGGGACGCATATTCCTCGATCTCCCAGGGGGTCACGACCTCGACGTCGAGCTCACCGACCGCCTCGGCGAATCGCTCCACCTCGAAGCGCTTCATCGCAACGAACGTGGAGACGAGCGGCCGGCCGAGCTTGTCCGCGAGCACGGTATCGGCCTCGAGCGCATCGAGGGCGGCGCCGAGATCGGAGGGCAGGGTCGAGCCGGCATGTGCGTCGTCCATCCGGTACGAGTCGCCGACGACAGGGTCGGGAGCCGTGAGCTCGCGCTCGATGCCGTCGAGCCCGGCCAACAGCAGCGCGGCGGTGATGAGGTGCGGGCACGCAGCTCCGTCGGCAGCGCGGATCTCGACGCGGGCGCGGGAGCCGCGCTCGTTCGGGACTCGGCAGAAGGCGGTGCGGTTGTCGTGGCCCCAGTTCGCGTGGGTGGGTGCAAGGCTGTCGGGCAGGAGCCTCTTGTAGGAGTTGATCGTCGGCCCGAGCAGCGCCTGGAGACCCTGTGCGTGCTCGATCACACCGGCGATGAACTGGGCCGCCAGCGGGCTGAGCCCGTCGGGGCCGCCCTCGTCCGCGAAGGCGTTGTGACCATCCTTGCCGGCGAGCGAGAGGTGCAGGTGGAAACCCGAGCCGCCCTGGTCGGCGAACGGACGGCCCATGAACGTAGCGAGCATCCCCTCACGCACGGCGATCTCCTTCACCGCAGCCTTGAGCATGAAGGCGCGGTCGGCGGCGTCGAGGGCGCCCGAGTGCTTTACGTTGATCTCGTACTGCGAGTTCATGAACTCGTGGTTCGCGGCGAACGCCTGCAGGCCGAGCTCATCGCACCACAGCAGCATCCGGAGGACGATCTCGCGGGGGTCGGAGACCGCGCCGACGGTGTAGACGCGCGAGAGCTCGTCGACGTACCGCCGGAGGCCGTTCGGAGCCGAGGGGTCGCGTTCGGCGAGGAAGAACTCGAGCTCCGGCGCGACGATCGGCTCGAGGCCGCGGGTCGTGTAGGCCTCGATCACCCGTTGCAACAGCGCCCTCGGGCAGGACGGCCAGTGATCTGCTCCGTCCAGCGTCCACGCCTCGCCGAGGCACCACGCCACTTCCGGCTGCCACGGCACCGGCCGCAGCGTCTCGAGGTTGGGCCGGATCGCGAAGTCGACGTAACCCTCTTCGCCTCCGACGACGGGGGTGTGCCGCAGGTCGGTGCCCATCACGGCAGCGCAGAACGCGACTCCCTCTTCGCACATCCCGGCGAAGTGGCCGATGGGGATGTCCTTCCCGCGCGCGACGCCGTGCAAGTCCGTATAGAGCAGCCGGACCGCGCGCACGCCGAGCCCGCTCAATGTCCTCGCCGCGGCCTCGGCCTCCAGGTGCTGACTCACGTCCAGCCCTCCTCGTCTCTCAGGAGCGCACGTGCACGGGCAGGCGCTTGATGCCGTTGAAGAAGTTCGAGCGCAGGCGCATCGGCGTCCCGGAGAGCTCGATGCGGTCGAGAAAGGGAACCATCTCCTCCAGCCAGATCCTCACCTCCAGCTTCGCGAGGTGTGCTCCGAGGCAGAAGTGCGGGCCGCCGAGGCCGAAGGTGAGATGCCGGTTCGGCTGGCGTCCGAGGTCGAGTCGGTAGGGATCCGCGAACTTCTCCTCGTCGTAGTTGCCGGAGGCGTACCACATCGTCACCTTATCGCCGGCCTTGATCCGGCGACCGTGGATCGTGACGTCGCAGGCGGCCGTGCGCCTGAAGTGGTGGACGGGGTGTGCGCGGCGCAGGATCTCGTCGGCCGCGGTGCCCGCGAGCGTCGGGTCCGCGATCAGACGGGCCGCCTCCTCGGGATGGGCGAGAAGGTCGAGCAAGCCGAGGCTGATCGTGTGCCGGGTCGTCTCGTTCCCGGCCGTCGTGAGCAGGATGAAGAACAGGCCGAACTCGTGCTCCGACAGGCGCGAGCCGTCGATCTCGGCTTCGACTAGCCGGGTCGTGACGTCGTCGCGGGGATCGGCACGGCGCGCCTCGCCGAGCCTGCACCCGTACTCGATCAACTCGGGAGCGAACGGGCTCGAGAAGGGCAGCAGGCGGATCGACGGGTCGTTCGAGGTCAGCTCCCGCAGGTTTTGCTCGCCGACCACCTCGGGGTCGGTGTTGCCGAGCAGCTTGTCGCCGAGCTCGATCAGGAGGCGCCTGTCGTCGACGGGGAGGCCCATGATCTCGGAGAACACCCACATCGGAATTTCCGAGGCGACGTCCTCCACCCAGTCGAAGGCGTCGCGCTCGAATGCCTGCGCGAGGATGCCGCGCGCGAGGCCGCGGATGCGCTCCTCGTAGGTGTTGACGACCCGCGGCGTGAAGCCCTTGTTGACGAGCGCGCGCAGGCGCGTGTGCGCCGGAGGATCAGTGTCGAGCATCGACTTGCGTGCCTCGACCTCCTCCGGAGTGAGGTCCTCCAGCGACGTCCCTCCGATCTCGGACGAGTACGTCGCCCAGTCCTTCGACATCTGCACGATGTCGTCGTATCGCGTGAAGACCCAGAAGCCGCGGCCGTCGGTCTCCGGCTGCCAGAAGAGCGGCGCCTCGCGACGCAGCAGCGTCAGCCACTCGTACGGCACACCCTGCTCCCACGCACCAAGGTCGGTCAGGTCGACGTCGTCGAGCACGAGCCCTTCGACGGACGGCCCTGCCGTCGTCGCGGCACGCGCGACCGTCTCTGAGACGTGATCCTCCCTTTCGTGCGCCGCCTCGGCGGCGGCAGGCGGCGGGCCCAGCCGCACCTGGAGCTCGCCCGCCTCGATGCGCGCCTCGAAGATCGGGAGCGGCTCGAGAGCTGGTGGGCACAGGACGTCCCCCGTGCGCAGGTCGAACTCCGATGCGTGACAGGGGCAGACGATCACACCGCCCTCGAGCTCGCCGTCCGAGAGAGAGCATTCCTCGTGAGTACACGTGTCCTGGAAAGCGACCCAGCCGTCGGCCGTACGACCGAGGCAGATGGCGGCACCTTCGATCTCGACACGGCGGAGGAAGCCCACGGGGGCCTCCTCAACTGCGCCGACGCCGTGCCAGGATCGCTCGCTCACGATCTCTCCGTCCTACAGAGGGGTGGTGTCGCCCGCCGACTCGTACGCGAGCGTCTCGTCGAGCGGCGCGACACCGCGATGCTCGGCGGCATGGGCAGCCGCGTTGTCGACGTTGGCCCGGCGCGTGACGAGCAGGATCACGAACCACAGAAGTGCGAGCGCGAGCAACCCGAGCGTCCAGTAGAGCGCGACCCAGTTGAAGTTCGACCCGTCGTGGGGATCGGGGTTGAGCGCGCCGTAGAAGCCCAGGATCGGCGTAGCGACTGCAACGGCGACGATCAGGTACTGCCACCACTTGTTGCCGCTCCTGCGCACGAGCCCGAACGCCACGACGGCGAGGATCAGGTAGACGAGCTCGATCGCGAACGACCCGATCGTGGCGGAGAGGATGAACGTCGCGAACTGGTCGTTGATTCTTCTGTCCGAGCTGGCCCGTCGAGCCCGCTCCTCCGACGTCGTCCGCCTGGCTCATCTCAGTCCGCCTCCGTGGTGTCGTCCTCCGAGCGTCGAGTCGCCTTGCGCTCGCCTGGCGGCCACGTTATAAGGTTCGAACATCGAATGTCAACCATGCGCTCTCCCGGCTCGGACGATCCGCCGCACGCACGCACGCTGCGGGTCCGCTCGGTCGTCGGCCTCGCCTATGACGAGATCCGGTCACTGATCGTCGCAGGCGCGCTCGCTCCGGGCTCGCGGCTCGCCCAGGGCGATCTGGCCGACCGGCTCGGCATTTCCCGCGGCTCGGTGCGCGAGGCGCTCCGTCGACTCGCCGGCGACGGGCTCGTCGACTTCGAGGTCAACCGGGGCTTCTTCGTCGCCGAGGCAGCCCTCGACGACGTGCGTCAGCGGCTCGAGGCGCGACTCGCACTCGAGCCGGAGATCGCCCGGCTGGCCGCGGACCGCCGCAGCGACGCGGACCTCGAGCTGATGCGGGCGACGATCACGGCCGAGGCAGCCGCGCGGACATCGGACGAGGTGCACGATGCGAGCCGCGCGTTTCACGTCGCCGTCGCCGTGGCGACGCAGAACCGGGCCTTCACGAAGCTGCTCGACTCACTCTGGATCGCCGACGTCGGCCGAAGGCTACTGGCGCAGCGCAGCCGGTCAGCGAACTGGCAGGCCGACGACGTCGAGGAGCACCGCGCGATCCTCGAGGCGCTCTCGTCCGGCGACGGCAAGAAGGCGGCACGGCTGATGCGGGTGCACGTCGAGAGCGCCGTCCGGCACTGGTCGCCTCGCTGACGAGAGTTCAGTCGAGCGCGAGCGCGACCGTCCGCACCGACTGCTCGGAGCCGGCCCCGAGTGCATCGTCGATCTTCGCCTTGAGCTCGCCGGAGGCGAAGAGCTCCTCCGTGATATCCGCCCCGCCGATCAACTCACCCTTGACGAACACCTGTGGGATCGTCGGCCACTCGCTGAGCGCCGTGAGCTCCTGGCGGATACGCGGGTCGGGCAGCACGTCGACGCCGGTAATGGGCGCGCCCGCCTGCCACAGGGCCTGCAGCGCACGCATCGAGTTGCCGCAGGCCGGCGCATCCGGCGTGCCCTTCATGAAGACGACGACCGGCTCGGTGTCGATGACCTGCTTGATCTGATCGTGCAAGGTGCTCATGCAGTCCCCTTCGTTCGGATGCGAAGCTCGTGGATGGTGCCGTCGGCGAGCGGCGTGGCCAGCGCGGCATTGACCAGCTTGTGCTGCTGGATCAGAGGCAATCCGTTGAACGCGTCGGAGGTGACGGTGACCTGGAAGTGGTCGCCGCCGCCGGTGCGGTCCTCGATCTCGATCTCGCCTCCGGGAAAGGCCTGATCGAGAAGATCGCGGATCACGTTCGTTGCCATCGGCAATGATGCTAACGATGGCCGGCCGCGTTGCCTTCCTCCTGTCGCTTCCGGAGCGCGCGGTGCGCTCGGTCTTCGCGCTCGCCGGCGGCGGCGTCCACGAGACGGCCGAGCTCGTGCTGCCGCGTCTCGTGCGACGCTCGCGGCTGTACGAGGCGACCGCGAAGAACCTGTTGCGCGTCTCGATCGAGCTCGTCGGCGGCGTCGAGGCATCTCGATCCTCGGTCGACGAGTACGAGCCGAACGCCAGGCGTCTCGCAGTCCGCAAGACCGCCGGGAATGTGGTCGAGCTCGGCTCTATCGCCGCCTTCGGCTTCTCGCCGCTCTGGCTCCTTGCCGCGGCAGCAGACGTCACCCACGGGACGCGCGTGTACCTCGACGCGCTCGTGGACGAGCTCAAGGTTGCGGGCGTGCTGGCGGGCGAGGCACGACTCGGATCGGTCGACGACCTGCTCGCGGCGCTCGAGGGTGGCTCCGGGACGGCGGCCCGGCTGATCGACATCCCCCCGCTCGAGCTCGCGGCGCTCCGCCGGTCACTCGCCGACCTGCGCGAGGATGCAAGCGGGCTCCCCTCGCCGGCCGAGATGGCCGCGCTCTTCGGCGGGTTACGGGCAGAGGCTGTCCGCGAGCGCCGAAGCCTGCTCGAGGTGTCGACCGGGGTGGGCATCGCATTCTTCAACTCCGCACGCCACATCGGGCGTCAGCACCTGCTCGATCCGTACGGCGAGGACCTGAAGCCGCTACACGACGAGGGATTCGGAGCCTATGCGGCACGCGTCGCGAGACCGTATGGCTCAGCGGTCGCCCGTCACTTCGACCCGGAGCGGACGAGCCTGACCGAGCGGGGAATCGACAAGCTGAAGCGGGCAACGTGAGGGATCGGGCCTGCCGGCGTGACGAGGATGCGTCCGAGCACGACTACGGCGAGCCGTTCGCTCCCGACTGACCGTGGGCGAGCCCGTCGAGCCAACCTTCCGCTCATCCCTCACGCGTCTCGTCGGCGACGAGGCCAGAGCGTGGCTCCGGAAGTTGCCGACCCTCGAGGCCGAGCTGGCCGAGCGCTGGCAGCTCGTGCTCGGTCCGGAGCTCGCGGGCGGGCTTCTCGCGTCGGTTCGTCTCGTCGGGCGGGCCGACGGCACCGATGCGGTGCTGAAGCTTGCCGGGCCGTGGGACCGCACCGTCGAGGAGATCGCCTGCCTGCGCGCCTGGGCAGGTGGCCCTGCCCCCGAACTGCTGGAGGCGGACGAGTCGCGTAGCGCGCTCCTGCTCGAGCGAATCGTTCCCGGCACGGCAGCGATCGAGGCCGACGCCGGCGAAGTCGCGTCCCTCCTCCGGCAGCTTCAGCTCCCAGCGTTTCCCCACCTGCCGCCCCTTGCCGGAGTAGCCCGGCGACGACTGGATCGCGCCGAGCGCAACGGGAGAGCGTCGGGAGAGCGGCTCGCCTGGGCCAGGAAGGCCGTCGAGCGGCTGGACGACGACCCGTCCCCAGCAGTCGTCGTCCACGGCGACTTCGACGAGCGCAACATCCTCACCTGCGCACGGCGAGGCCTGTGCGCCATCGATCCACTGCCGTGCGCCGGTGACGGGGCATACGACGCCGCGTACTGGGTCCATGCGAACCGCCGACCCGGCAGACGGGCGCGCTTCGACGCCATCGCCACGGCACTGGACCTCGACCGGGGCCGGCTGCGGGACTGGTGCGGCGTCATCGCCGTCCACGGCTGAGGGTTGCCCTGCGCACCTGGACCCGTCCCCGAAATCACCAAGAGTAGACAGCGCCCCTCGCACCGTCCGCCACCCTCCTTCGCCAGGGTGGGAGGCATCCGCCCCTACAATCACCGTCAATGGCCCACCCTGACTCTTTCGGCGCGCGCTCGGCTCTCGCGGTCGGCGGCCGTGAGCTCGAGATCTTCCGCATCGCAGCGCTCCAGGCGCGGTACGAGGTGGCCCGGCTTCCTTACACTCTTCGCGTCCTACTCGAGAACGTGCTGCGCCGCGAGGACGGCGTCACCGTCACCGCGCGCGACGTAGAGGCCGTCGCCGGCTGGAACGCAGCCGCCGCCCCGTCGCAGGAGATCAACTTCAACCCCTCGCGGGTCCTCCTGCAGGACTTCACAGGCGTGCCTGCCGTGGTCGACCTGGCCGCCATGCGCGCCGCGATGGCCGACCTCGGCGGCGACCCGCAGAAGATCAACCCGCTGATCCCGGTCGAGCTCGTGATCGACCACTCCGTTCAGGTCGACGACTTCGCCACGCGCTTTTCGATCGAGCGGAACTCCGCACTCGAGTTCAGCCGGAATCGCGAGCGCTACGCCTTCCTCCGCTGGGGCCAGGGTGCCTTCGCGAACTTCAAGGCGGTGCCGCCGAACACGGGTATCTGCCACCAGGTCAACCTCGAGTTCCTCGCGCGGGTGGTCGAGGAGCGCGACGGCCAGGCGTTCCCCGACACGGTCGTCGGCACCGACTCCCACACGACGATGGTCAACGGGCTCGGGGTCCTGGGCTGGGGTGTCGGTGGGATCGAGGCCGAGGCGGCGATGCTCGGCGAGGCGATCTCCATGCTAGTGCCGCAGGTCGTGGGCTTCCGGCTCCACGGTGCACTGCCCGAGGGCGCGACGGCGACCGACCTGGTGCTCACGGTGACGCAGATCCTACGCCAGACCGGCGTCGTCGGGAAATTCGTCGAATACTTCGGGCACGGGCTCGCCGGGCTACCGCTCGCCGACCGGGCCACGATCGGCAATATGTCGCCGGAGTACGGCGCCACCTGCGGGTTCTTCCCGGTGGACGACGAGACGCTCCGCTATCTGCGTCTCACGGGCCGCAGCGACGACAAGGTGGCGCTCGTGGAGGCTTACTGCAGGGAGAACGGGCTCTGGCACGACCCCGACGAGCAGCCGACCTACTCACAGATCGTCGAGCTCGACCTCTCCACCGTCGAACCGTCGATCGCCGGACCAAGGCGTCCCCAGGACCGGATCCCGCTCCGTGAGGCGCGCAACGCCTTCTCGGCAGCGCTGCCGTCGTTCGGGGTCGGCGAGGGCAACGGTCGCGTCGACGAGGCGGTCGAGGAGTCGATGGACGCGAGTGACGCACCGGCGCTGACGGCGACCGTCGAGCGTACCGGCGTCGCGCTGACCATCGACGGCGAGACGGTCGAGATCGGTCACGGCGCCGTCGTGATCGCGGCGATCACGTCCTGCACGAACACCTCCAATCCGGCCGTGATGATCGGCGCCGGCCTGCTCGCGAGGAAGGCGGTAGAGCGAGGCCTCACGCGCAAGCCGTGGGTGAAGACGAGCCTCGCGCCCGGCTCCAAGGTCGTGACCGAGTACTACGAGAAGGCAGGTCTGACGCCGTACCTCGAAGCCCTGGGCTTCAACACGGTCGGTTACGGGTGCACAACCTGCATCGGCAACTCCGGGCCATTGCCCGAAGCGGTCTCGCAAGCCGTTATCGGCGCAGATCTCGTCGCGTGCGCCGTCCTCTCCGGCAACCGGAACTTCGAGGCCCGCATCCATCCCGAGGTCAAGGCGAACTACCTTGCCTCCCCGCCGCTCGTGGTCGCGTACGCGCTGGCTGGACGGATGGACATCGACATCACGACCGAGCCGCTCGGATACGACCCGGACGGAGCGCCTGTCCACCTGGACGATATCTGGCCCTCCCCCACCGAGGTCGAGGACGCGATCGCCGGGGCAATCGGGCGTGAGATGTTTCTCGACACGTACGCAAACGTCTACGAGGGCGAGGACGCCTGGCGCGAGCTGCCGGTGCCGATCGGCGAACTGTTCGCCTGGGACGACGCATCCACCTACGTGCGCCGCCCACCCTACTTCGACGGCATGGCTCCTGCCGCCGGCACGATCGCCGACATCATCGACGCACGCTGCCTCGTCTCGATCGGCGACTCGGTGACGACCGACCATATCTCCCCCGCCGGCTCGATCAAGCCCGACTCGCCCGCCGGCCGGTACCTCGTCGAGCACGGCGTCGAGCGAGCTGATTTCAACTCGTACGGATCGCGCCGAGGCAACCACGAGGTGATGGTTCGCGGCACGTTCGCCAATGTGCGCCTCCGCAACCAACTCGTTCCGGGCTCTGAGGGAACGTGGACGGCCCACCTACCCGACGGCGAGGAAACGACGATCTTCGCCGCCGCAGAGCGATATCTCGCTGAAGGCGCCCCAACGATCGTGCTTGCCGGCAAGGAATACGGATCCGGCTCGTCTCGCGACTGGGCGGCAAAGGGGCCGAACTTGCTCGGGGTACGGGCGGTGATCGCTGAGAGCTACGAGCGAATCCACCGCTCCAATCTGCTGATGATGGGGATCCTGCCGCTCCAGTACCTCCCGGGCGAGAGCCTTGCGTCCCTCGGCCTCACCGGCCGCGAAAAGTTCGCGGTCACCGGCGTCGCGAACGGCGAGGCGCGCGAGGTGACGGTTCATGCGGACGACATCTCGTTCCGCGCGATTCTCCGCCTCGACACCCCACGTGAGCGGGAATACGTCCGCCACGGCGGGATCCTCCCGTACGTGCTGCGGCGACTTCTGGCCGACTGAGCAACGATCCGCGACCCGCCGCGGGGCACCCAGGCGAAGGAGGCTGATGAGCAAGAACGAGACGTCCTGGGGCATCGACCCGGTACCGGAGCGATTGCGAGTGCTCAGCGGCCTCGACCTCGGACTCCTGTGGGGAAACCTGGGCGTCTCGCTGCTCGTCGTCGTAGCGGGCGCGATCCTGGTGCCCGCGCTCTCGCTCCCCTCTGCGCTCGTCGCGATCGTCGTCGGCTGCCTGGTCGGGAACCTGATGCTCGCGGTGGCGGGGTTGATCGGCGCCCAGGCGCGTGTCCCGGCGATGACGCTGATGCGCGCGCCGCTCGGGTCGCGCGGCTCTGTCCTGCCGACCGTCATCAACGTCGTGCAATGCCTCGGCTGGACGGTGTTCGAGCTGCTCGTGATCGCAACGGCGGCGGCGGCGCTGTCGGACGAATTGCTCGGGGTCGAGGCCCGCTGGGCCTGGACGCTCGTCTTTGGGGCGGCGGCCCTGGCGATGGGGCTGCTCGGCCCGATCGGGGTCGTGCGCACCGTGCTCCGCCGGGTGGCCGTGTGGGTCGTGCCCGTCGCGATCGTCTACCTGGCGTGGTGGGCCCTGACGGGCGGCGGGCTCGCGGCGGCTTGGGACAGGCCCGGCGAGGGCGGCCTGTCGACCTGGCAAGGCGTGGACATCGTCGTCGGCGTGACGGTCTCGTGGATCCCGCTGGCGGCCGACTACACGCGCTTCGCGCGGACGCCGCGAGGGGCATTCTGGGGCACGGGAATCGGCTACCTCGTACCTGACGTGCTGCTGCTCGCCCTCGGTGCGGTGATCCTGCTGACCCGCGAGGTCGGGGACGCGGCCGCTCTTCCCGCCGCCGTCGCGGCCGGAGGGATCGTTGCCCTGGTCGTCCTGTTCGTGCTCACCGTCGCGGAGACGGACGAGGCGTTTGCAAACGCCTACTCGGGTGCCGTTTCCCTGCAAAATCTGTTTCCCTCGGCGTCTCAGCGGCTGCTCATCCTCATCACAACGGCGCTCGGCACGCTCGGCGCGCTGTTGCTCGAGCTGACGAGCTTTCAGTCGTTCCTCTTCCTGCTCGGCTCGTTCTTCGTGCCTCTCTTCGCCGTCCTGCTCGCGGACTGGCTGCTTGCCGGTCGTGCCTACGACGCGGATGACGTATTCGGCGCGCCCGCCTGGCGCCCGGGGCTGATCGCGGCCTGGGTCGTCGGCTTCGTTACCTACCAGTGGCTCTCCCCGACCGGTCCGACGTGGTGGGTCACGCAGGTGCAGCGGCTCGACCCGCCGTCTTGGGGGGTCGGGGCGACCTTGCCGAGCTTCGTCGCGGCCTTTCTCGTCGGCCTCGTCGCGGCGGCGGCTTCCCGCCGCCGCTCCACCCTGCTCGCCGCAGGGAGCTGAACCGGGGTATCCGTCGAAAAGGGCCCTAGCGGGAGTCGGGCCCGGTGCCGAAGAAATCGGGTCCGGGCAGGCTCGCATCGACCAGCATGGCGTCGTAGGGCGCCCCGCTCCGGTCGAGCGCAGCGAGCAGCGCTCCGGCTGCGGGCTCGCGGTTCGGGCGAACGGGGTTCGAACCCGGCAGGCGGGCAACGATCTCCTCCACGAGGAGCTCGGCGCCCTCGCCCCGGAGGACGCCTCCGAGGAGAACGAGCGGGTAGGGCGGCTCCAGGCCAACCTTGACACCGGCTATCCGGGCAACCTCGCCGAGCTTCACGCCATGGTCGCGTACGATCGACAGGGCGACTCCGTCGCCTTTCCGTGCGAGGCGAAGCACGGCAGGCGCCAGCAGAGCGGCGTCCCAGGAACGGCGACCGCCTCTCCGCGTGAATGCGTGGAGGACACCCTCCACATCGGGTCTTTCGAAGAGATCGAGCGTTTCGGCGGTTATCGCGGTCGGAGGCGCGATCCCCAACTCGGCCTCGTAAACGGCGTGGAGAGCGTCGCTCCCGATCGCCCACGCCCCGGTGTGCAACGCCCACCAGCTCGAGTGCCACTCGCGACCATCGCGGCCTGTTGCGCCCACGCACCCGCCGGTCCCGACGACGACGGATATGCCGACACCGTCGCTCGTCCCCGCGCGCAGCGCCCCGATGGCATCGTTGACCACCGTGACACGCGCTCGCGGCACAACGGACGACAGCGCCGCGAGGAGGTCGGCCTTGTCCTCGTCCCAGTCAGCGCCCGCCAGGCTGAAGACGGCCGTCTCCACATCGGCGCGGGCCGATCCGTCGGGGAGGGCGGCGCTGACAGCCGCCGAGATCTCGCCGATCGCCGCCTCGAAGGACGGTGCCCCGTAGATGTCCGACCCGCCGCCCCGGCCGGACCCGACCACGGTGCCGTCCGGCCGCGCCAGCAGGGCAACCGTCTTGGTGTTGCCCCCGTCGACCCCGAGAACGAGCGTGCTCATGCTGCGAGAAGCCGGTCGGGGAGGAAGGCCTGATGCGCAGCTGCAAGCTCGGCGAAGACCGCCTCCGCTTTCTCGACGGATTGAACGAGGGGGTTCGCGGCGAGAGCCCGGATAGCGTCGGTCCGCGTCCCCGACCAGGCAGCCGCCGCCGCGAGCACCTGATACTCGGCCAGCATCTCGACGAGGCCGCGGAGGTGACGCGGCAGCTCGCGCTGCGGCAGCGGTTCGACCCAGGAGGCGGAGCAGCGGCCCGTTACCTCCACCACCAGGTCGTCGGGGAAGCCCGGCAGCGAGCCGCGGTTCGGGACGTTCACGGGCAGGACGTCACCCGTGTCGTTGAAGACGGCGTGCATCGCATCGATTGCGAGCTCCAGCTCGTTGATGCCACCGCGTGACCGGGCTGGATCGAGGACGGGATCGTCTAGCTCCGCCTGCTCGGCGTAATGCTCCCAGTATCCCGGTACCCACGACAGGATGTCCTCGGCGCGCGTCGTGGGCTTCGCCAGCTGCTCTGCGAGCACCTCGTCGCGCCAGTAGTAGTACTGGAAGTAGTCGGCCGGGATCGCGTCCATCACCGCGGTGAGCTGCAGGATGCGCTGCTCGGTGACCGAGAGCGCCGAATCCGGGCCGAGCCGCTCCGCGGCCGCCGCATGGACGTACGGCATCAGGTCTTCGCCGTCGAATGCGTGCTCGACGCTCCAGCACGCGTGGTTGAGCCCCACCATCGTGGAGGAGACCCGCAGGGGGTCGAGGCCGGCGGCCCGCGCGAGCTCTTCGGTGAAGATGTACGGGCCCTCGCAGAGCGAAACGAGCGGTATGCCCGTGTTGAGCGTCCACGCCTGGGCGACGATGTTGACCGGGTTCGTGTAGTTGAAGACCCGCGCCCGTGGACAAACGGCCTCGACGTCGGCCGCAACGGCTTTCATCACCTCGATCGCGCGCAATGCCATGAAGAAGCCGCCGACGCCCTGTGTCTCCTGCCCGATCAGACCGTGGCGGTTGGCTGTCCGCTCGTCGAGCGCGCGCGCTTCGAACCCGCCGGGCCGGAAGCTCGAGAGCACGGCGTCGCTCGAGTCGAGACCGGCCCGCCGGTCGGTCGTCGAGGTGATCTTGATGTCGAGCCCTCGGGCGCGGGCCATTTTCCTGGCGAGCGCCTCGACGAGCGCGAGCCGGTCGGAGTCCAGGTCGATCAGGACGATCTCGGAGCCGTCGAAGTCCACCCCACGGTGGTGGATGAACGAGGCCATCGTGCCCGCTCCCCGAGTCGAGCCACCCCCGAGGTACGCCATCTTGATCCGTGCCATCGTCCTCCTCTAGACCTTGGTGATCACGGTGTTCGTGGCCGCGTCGAACAGATGGAGCCCTCCAGGCGCCAGCCCGAATTGCACCGTCCCGCCGATCCCGACCCGCACGTTGCCGTCCGCCTCGATCACGAACCGTGCGCCGTCGGCAGCTTCGACCCCGATGAACGTCTCACGGCCGAGCGCCTCGGCGTACTCGACTCGCGCCTCGAACGGGCCGATGAGCCCACGACCGTCCGACCAGAGGAGGCAGCATTCGGGCCGGACGCCGAGAACGACCTCGGCCGGCAGCTCACCGGTCGCAGCAGCGAGGGGGACGCGCAGCCCGCCGCGGACGAGCACGCCGGCAGCCTCGCGCGACATCGGGACGAGCGACATCGACGGGCTGCCGATGAATGCGGCAACAAACGTGTTCGCCGGGCGCGAGTAGACGGTGTCGGGGTCGCCGACCTGCTCGAGCCGGCCTTGACTCATCACGGCAATCCGGTCGCCCATCGTCATCGCCTCGACCTGGTCGTGCGTGACGTACACGGTCGTGGTACCGACCTCCTGCTGCAGCCGCTTGATCTCACCCCGTGTCTGGGCGCGGAGCTTCGCGTCGAGGTTCGAGAGCGGCTCGTCCATGAGGAAGACGCGGGGTTGGCGCACGAGGGCCCGCCCGAGCGCCACCCGCTGGCGTTGTCCACCCGAGAGCTCGCGCGGCTTGCGCTCGAGGAGCTCTCCGATGTCGAGCGCCTGCGCCGCTTCGTCGACTCGGCGACGGATCTCGTCGCGCGGCACCTTGCCCATCTTGAGGCCGAACGCCAGGTTGTCGCGCACCGACATCTGCGGGTACAGCGCGTAATCCTGGAAGACCATCGCGATGTCGCGACGGCGAGGTGCAACCTGGTCGACGACGTCGTCGCCGATTCGAATGTGCCCGTCGGAGAGGCCCTCGAGGCCCGCGAGAAGCCGCAGAGCGGTCGTCTTGCCCGATCCGGAAGGGCCGACGAGCACCATGAACTCGCCGTCCGCAATCTCGAGCGACAACTCGTGCAACGCGACAACGTCACCGAAGTGCTTCACAGCGCGATCGAAGGTCACCGATGCCACGCGCTCAACCTTTCACGGAGCCGGCGACCATGCCGCGGATGAAGTGGCGCTGGAGGATGACGTACATCACGAGGACCGGGAAGGCGACGATGATCGACGCCGCCGCGAGCAACTGGACCTCGCCGTGGCGCTGGGACTGGAAGAAGACGAGCGAGAGCGGCGCAGTGAGGATGTTCTGGCCGGAGAGCATCACGAGCGAGAGCAGGAAGTCGTTCCACGTCCACATGAAGACCAGGACAACCATCGTCAGGATCGCGGGGCGTCCGTACGGGACGAGAACGCGGAGCAGCACCCCGAGGCTCGAGGCCCCGTCGATCCTCGCGGCCTCCATCAGCGAGCGAGGCGCCGTGAGGAAGAACGCGCGCATCCAGAATGTGCCGAAGGCGATCGAGAGGGCGGTGCTCGGGAGAATCACACCCCACACCGTGTCCGTGAGCCCGATCCGGCGGAAGTCGAAGTAGAGTGGGATGACCGTCGCCTCGAACGGCATCAGGAGCCCGAAGAGCAGCACGTAGAAGAGCACCGTCGCGCCGCGGAAGCGCATCGTCCCGAAGGCATAGCCCGCGAGAACGGAGAAGACCGTGGAGAACAGCACGGTCGTGAGCGTGATCACCGAACTCGTTACGAGCGACGTGCCGAACGAGCCGTCGACCCAGGCCTGCCGGAACGAGTCGAACGTGAAGGGATGCGGAAGACCAAAGCCCGAGACCACTTCATCGGGCCCATGGAGAGCAGTGATCACCACGCCCACGATTGGTGCCACCGCGAGAACGGAAAAGAAGATCAGGAGGCCGTAGTTGATTGCACGCTCGACCGTCTCGGTCATCTCGGCCCCCGCTCGCCCAGCCTCGTGATGACGAACGCGAACGAGAAAATCGCGAGCGCGAGGACGATCCCGATCGCAGCACCGAGCCCGGCCTCACCCGTCTGGAAGGCCGCGGTGTACAGGCGGTACGAGGGCACGCTCGTCGACGTGCCCGGGCCGCCGGCCGTCATCACGTAGACCAGGTCGAAGCTGCGCAGCGCCGTCGTGGTCGTGAGCACGAGCACGACCACGATCTCGTTCCGCAGACCGGGCAGGGTGATGACGAAGAACTCGCGCACGGCGCCAGCACCGTCCACCCTGGCAGCGTCATAGAGACTCGTCGGGATCTTCTGCACACCGGCCACGAGCAGCACCATCGCGAGCCCGAACGTCACCCACGTCCCGACGAGCCCGACGGCGGGGAGGGCCCAGGTGAAGTCTCCGAGCCAGGGGCGGGCGAGGCTGCCGAGGCCGATCGCGCGGAGCCCCTCGTTCAGCGGTCCGTCCGGCGCCAGGATCCAGCGCCAGACGACGCCGACGGCCACGAGCGCGACGACCTGCGGGAGGAACAGGATCGCACGGAACCCCGAGATGCCACGGATGCGCATCCGCGAGATCAGCGCCGCAAGGAAGAGCCCGAGGATCAGCGGCAGCAAGGCGTAGAACCCGACGAGGACGAGGGCGTGCCCGAACGTCTCACGCACCTGCGGGTCGGTGAAGACACGCCGGTAGTTGTCGAGGCCGACCCAGCGAGAGGGCGTGATGCCGTCCCAGGCGTGGAACGAGATCCAGAACGTGTGCCCGAAGGGAACGAGCGCGAACGCGGCGTAGACCAGCAGCCCCGGGAGGATGTAGAGGTAGCCGATCCGGCGCGGCTCACCGGGGGGACGAACGTCCCCCCGGTTCCGCCGGCCGGTGGCCTCGAGCGAGGCGTCCGCCGCTGCTACCCCCGCCACGTTCGGCGGCCTATGACTTGTGGAACTTCAGGTAGTCCGCGTCGAGCTTCTTCGCAAAGGCGGCGGGTGTGAGCTTTCCGCCCATCAGCTCCTGGATCGCCGCCGTGACCGTGTCGTAGAACGTCGGCGTCGACCAGTCCATGTACCCGGCCATCGCGTTGGTCGCGCTGAGCTTGGCCCACCCCGCGAGCGCGTCGCCACGCACTCCGCCCGGCCTTGCTTTCACGACGATCGCGGGGACGTCACCGGCACCCTGGATCACCTTCGCGGCCGCGGGGCTCGTGATGAAGTTGATGTACTTTGCCGAGAGCTCCTTGTTCTTCGCCTTGGCCGGGATCGCCCATGCGAGGCCGCCGCTCGCGAGCGCACCGGGAGCCTGCCCGGACCGGGCGGCGGGAAGGAGAATCAGTCCTCCGTTCTGCTTCAACCCGTGTGCCATGTCACCCGCCTTCCAGGTGCCCGTGATCGTGAAGACACCCGTGCCCTGGAGGAACTTGTTCGTCGCGTCCGCGTAGGCGAGGCCGGCGTAGCCGTCGGAGTAGTAGCCGGCCTTGGCCCATTTCTGCACGATTGCGGCAGCCTTCAGCACGGCCGGGGTCGACCATTTCGAGCCGGGCTTGCCAAAGACCGTGTTGCCGACCTGGGCGGCCGGGGCTACCGCCATCAACACGGATTGGAACTCGTGGATCCCAGGCCACTTCTCGAGATTGCCGAAGGCGATCGGAGTCTCTCCCGCCGCCTTGGCGGTCGCGAGCGCCTTTTCGAACTCCGTGAGCGTCTTGGGCACCGCAATCCCGAGCTTCTTCAGCTTGGCTTTGTTGTAGAAGACGCCGACCCAGTCGCCGGTCGTCGAGATCCCGTACAGCTTTCCGCTTCCGATCTGGCCCGTGGGCGTCGCCCGCCCGTCGATCGTGAGCAGGGACGCGGACTGCCGCTTGCCCCAGCCCCATTTGGCGGCGTAGGCGTCGAGCCGTGTGAGGAGGTTCGCCTTGACGAGCTGGCCGAGATCGCCGAGGCCCTGGTTGACTTGGGTGACCTCGGGTGGATTGGACCCCGAGAGCTGGAGGGCGTCGGTCTTGACGAGGTCGTCGTACGACTTCGAGACGTGCTTGATCGTGACGCCGGGGTTCGCCTTCTCGAACAGCTTGTCGAGCTCCTTGAGGGCCGCGATGCGAGCAGTGTTGCCACCTTCACCGTCCTGGACAGAGAGCGTCGTGGCCGTTCGCGCACCCGTCGCCTGCCCGGCGAGCGCCGCGAGCACGACGACGAACATCGCCACGAAGGCGAGAAGATCACGAGCCGTACGGTCTGGCGTGCGGGAGCGCTTCACGTGGTCGTTCCTCCTCCTGGTTGCAGCTTGCGCACGAGTGTCGCACGGAAGCGGTAGCGGTCGGAGCGGTAGGCCGTCACACCCAGTTCGACGACCCGGTCGGACGCGTCGTAGCTCGTCGTCGTCGCGAGGAGCAGCGGACTCCCCGGGGCGACGCCCAGCTGCCGGGCCCGGGACACATCGGCGGCGACGGCCTCGGTGGTGTAGTCGGCGCGCACGGGCCCCGCACCGGCTACGTCCAACACGGCGTACAGCGACGCCGTCTGGAAGTCGATCGTCGGGAGTTGCGGCGCGAGCGCGACCGGAATTCGGGTGTGGTCGAGCGCGACCGCCATCCCGTCGAGCATGCGGAGGCGGTCGAGTTCGAAGAGATCTGCGCCGGGCGCCATCGTGAGCACCTCGGCTTCCCCGAGCGTCGCGGGGCGAACTCGGGACCGGAGAACGCGCGATGTCGTATGGAGTCCCCGCTCTGCGCCGAGCTCCGTGAAACTCAGGAGGGCGTTCGGCGGCTCGACGAGGGCAGCGTGGCTCACGAACCGCCCGCTGCCACGGGCCGCCCTGAGGAGACCGTCCCCGGCGAGCGCATCGAGTGCGCGTCGCACCGTCACCCGACTCACACCCATTCGGTCGGCGAGGTCACGCTCGGACTGCAGCCTCGTTCCCGGGGGAATGGCGCCCGACGTGATCTGCGCAGCGATCGCCTCCCGGACACGATCATGGAGGGGTTGAGTGCCGGCGAGGGGCGACGCCATCGCGCCCGAGTATCGGGGACGGTCTGGTCTACGTCAAATCCTCAAGTGGTATTCGATTGGTGTGGCCGCATCCGCGTTGGTATAGGGTCGCTGCTGCGATGGGTGTCCCGTGGCGCGAGACGAACCTCTGGCGGGAAACCTGCGCCGTCCCCGCCACACTCGAGCAGACGCTGGCCGACACGAAGAGCGTCGCAACTGCGGCGCGGTTCCTGAGCGGCCGTCACGTCCGGAGAGTCATCGCCACGGGCAACGGAGCAGCGTTCTACGCCGCCACAGCCCTCTGGCTGGCATCGCTCGACGGCCGGGCCGGCCCTGACCTGCTGGCAGTCCCGGCGGGTCTCCTCGCCCGGGGAGCATTCTCGTGGCGGGAAGGGGACGTTCTCCTCGCGTTCTCCTCCTCCGGAGAGATGCGGGACGTGATCGAAGCGCTCGATGGGGGCGCGCCGACGCCGTTCGCGGCGATCACAGCCTCCCCCGCGTCGACCATCGGGTCGCGGGCCGGTGCGGTCGCACTCGTCAGGGTCTCGTCGCAGGAGGCGGTCACCCACACGCAGGCATTCTGCGGGAGCGTCGCCGCAGCACTCGCGATATGGGCCGCGGTAACAGGGGACAGGATGCTGCAGACGGCGATCCTCGGCGCGCCCGAGATCGTCGCGAACGCGGTTGCAAGGGCCCTGCCGTGGGCCGACGGTCTCCCCGAGCTGAGGCCCGACGCCGCGATCGTCTTCGGCTCGCGGCACGCCTGGGCCGGCGCACTCGAGGGCGCCTTGTTGCTGAAGGAGGTCGCCGGCGTCCCGGCGGAGGGCGTCGAGACCCGCGAGGGAGCGACGTCGGCGATGTACGCGCTGCGGCCGGGTCACCTCGTCGTAAGCCTCCCGACGGTTGGGGACCCCCTCCTCGAGGAGGCGGAGCGGATCTGCTCCGCCCGCGGAGCCAGCGTGATCCGCGCTCCGGGCGGCGACCTCTCGGATCCGCGGCTCAGTGCCGTCACCGCCTTCCCGGCCGCCGTGGCTCTCGCGGCCCGGATCGGCGTCGAGCGGGGGCTCGATGTCGATGCACCGGCCTGGACGGATGCGTACTACGCCGTCGCGCGGGGGGCGGCGTGAGTCTCGGGATCGGGGTGCTCGGCTGTGGCAGTGTCTTTGCAGGGCCGTACATGGGCATGATCGAGCGCCTGAGGGCTCGTGGGCGCGTCCACGTCAGCGCCGTCTACGACGTGGACGAGCAGAAGCGGCATGGAGCCGCTCAACGATACGGCGTCTCCCCCGATCTCCCGGGCCCCGAGAGCGTGATCGGCGCCGACGACGTCGACATCGTGCTCGTCTTGACGAGCATGAACGAGCACGGCCCGCTGACAAGGGCAGCGCTCGAGGCCGGCAAGCATGTCCTGGTCGAGAAGCCGCTCGCAACCTCGTTCGAGGACGCACGCGGGCTCGTCGAACTCTCCCGGATCAGTGCCGGCCGGCTCGTCTGCGCACCGCACATCCTTCTCAGCCCGACGTTCCGGGCGATCCACGCTTGTGCTCGCGGCGGGCGGATCGGAGACCTTCTTTCGGCGCGAGCCCGCTACGGCTGGGCCGGCCCGTCATGGGCCGACTGGTTCTACCGGCCCGGCGGCGGGTCCCTGTTCGATCTCGGTGTCTATAACGTGACGACGCTGTGCGGGCTCTTCGGGCCGGCACGCCGGGTCACCGCGATGGTCGGGACCGCGATCCCTGAGCGAGACGTCAACGGCCGCACGATCACCGTGGAGGCGGACGACAACGCCCACGTCCTTCTGGACTTCGGCGATGCCCGCTTCGGCGTGGTCACAACCGGATTCACGATGCAGAAGTACCGCTCACCGGCGGTCGAGGTCTACGGCTCCGAAGGGACGCTACAGCTGCTCGGGGACGACTGGGCTCCGGAGGGCTGGGAGCTGTGGCGGAACGACGACGCCTTCTGGCAGGTACACCCCGAGAGCGATCCCCACTGGCAGTGGACGGACGGGCTCCGACACCTCGTGGACTGCATTGGCGCCGGCATCGAAACGACGACCCGGCCCGAGCACGCGCTGCACGCCCTCGAGATCATGCTCGCCGCGCAGGCCGCGGGCGCCGACGGTGCCGCGCGCCGGCTCGAGACCGGCTTCCCCGACCCGGTGTACGGCGACACGCTGCTCGCGGCGGAAGAAGCCCATCGCTCGCACGACCGCCGCAGCCACGATGGGCTATAAGCCCTCGCCCCGTCCCACGTTCGAGCGCCCGACGGCACTGCCGTTCTCCGAGGTCGTTCGACATACCTGGGGTGACGATTGCGCCGGGCTCGTCGACGACTGGATTTACGTGTCGAGCGGTCTTCTCCACACGATCGTCTTCGGGATGGAGCCGGGCGGACGCTTCCGGCATTCCGAGGACTTCCGCACCATTTTCGGAGCTGACGAGGTGCTCCACGTCCTCCAGGGGACCTTCGTGATCGCGAATCCCGAGACGGGTCAGGTCCACCGTCTCGAGCCGGGCGAGAGCGTCTTCTTTCGCAAGGACACGTGGCATCACGGGTTCTCCTACGGCGCCGAGCCCGTGCGCGTGCTCGAGTTCTTCGCCCCACCACCGTCGACCGGCACCTCGGGCCCGTACGCGCGGACCAGGGAGTATCTCCCCGAGGAGCGGTGGTCGTACGGTGACGACGGTCTGGTCGGGGCGTTGCAGCCGGCCGGGCCCCGCCAAAGCTCGATGTGGGTCGTCCGCCAGGGCGACCGCTCGTACCGCCTCGAAGGTGACGCGCTCGTCGGTCTGATCGCCAGCACGGAGCAGCTGACCGTCGCGAGCGTCCGTGTCGTCCCGGGAGGCTCGAGCAGCCATGTGTCCCGCGGTGGCGACACACTCGTGTTCGTGGAGGGCGGCACCATGCTCGTCCACGTCGACTGGGCCGGCGAACGTGACGTCTTCGAGCTCGGCCGCTGGGATGCCGCGTACGTTCCCCTCGGCGCGGGCTACCGCCTCGAGGGAGCAGGAGCAGGCCCGGCCGACGCCGTTGTCGGGGTTGCGCCTTCGTACCGTGGAACCCATTGAGCAACGCCGGCCTGTTCGCTCTCCGGGCGAGGTGACCGTCTAGCATCGCCCCCATGCCACGCACCGCAATCGTCGGGAACCTCGTGCTGGACGTGATTGCGGGTGCGCCGGAGCGTCCCGGGGGTGCCGTCTGGTACTGCGCCCGCGCTCTGAAGGAGATCGATCCCGAGGCCGATGTCGTCCTCGTGTGCCGTTCTGCTCCCGAGGATCGGGACGTGCTCGTGCCGGGACTCGAGGAGCTCGGGTTTCCGGTGCACTGGCGGCCCGCAGACCGGACGACGCGATTCTCGTTCCACTACGAGGGCGAGCGGCGGATCATGCAGATCGACGCGCTCGCCGATCCCTGGACACCGTCCGACATCCGCGGCTGGGTCGGCGAGAAGATCGGCGACGCGCCCTGGGTGCTCGTCGGTGCGCTAACCCGTGGCGACTTCCCACTCGAGACGCTGACGGCGCTGACTGCGCGTGGCCATAGGCTCATCGTCGACGCCCAGGGCCTCGTCCGCCACGGCCGGGTCGGACCGCTCGTCAGTGACGGCACGATCGATCGGGCGGTGCTCGGACACATCACGGCGTTGAAGCTGAACGACGAGGAAGCCGAGCAACTCTGCGGCGGCACCGACGAGGCCGCGCTCCGGACGCTCGGCATCCCGGAGATCGTCCTGACGCTCGGGTCCGAGGGGGCAGTGATCATCTCGGGAGATGTCACGACGCACGTCGACGCGGTGCCGATCGAGGGCCCGATCGATCCGACCGGGGCGGGCGATTCGTTCCTCCTCTCCTATGCCGTCGCGCGCCAGCGGGGCGTGGAACCGCCCGAGGCAGGGTTGATCGCGAGCCGGTTCGTTTCGACGATCATCGCGCGCTGATGGAAGCACGGGTCGCGACAGCACTCGGCACCGTGCTCGTCGACCTGGAGACGGGGGACGCCGCGCTCGTCGAGGACGATCCACCGCCGGTCGGCAGTGCGGACGTCTCCCTGCCGCTTCTGGTTGCTGCCGATCAGGTCGGCGCCAGAATCGCGGCCGTCGTCGATCGAAGGCCGCCGCTCGTGCTGTCGGACGACGCGGGACAGACCTGGCGCGAGGCGGGCGGCGGCCTGCCCGCGGGAACTGCGGTCGCAATCCACCGAGACCAGCCCGACCTGCTGCTCTACGCGTCGGAGTCGCGCCTCTTCCTGTCCGAGGACGGGGGCAGGTTCTGGAGCGGCCTGGTGCCGGAGCTGATCGGGATCACGGCACTGGAGTTCTCGTAGTCTTGACGAATCAACGGCGAAAGGGACAGGCAACAATGAGTGGGCTCGATGACTTGATCAAGGGCGCGGCGGGCGGACAAGGCGGTGGTCTCGGAGATCTTCTCGGCGGTCTTGCCGGAGGAGAAAGCGCCGGCGGCGGACTGGGCGACATCCTTGGAGGCCTCTCAGGCCTTGGAGGAAGCGAGCCCGGTGCGCAGCCGGGTGGGATGGGGGGCCTGCTCGGATCGCTTCTGCCGATGCTCGGAGGGCTGCTCGCGGGTGGCGGCCTCCAGAAGGTCCTGTCCGGCTTCCAGGCGAACGGGTTGACGGCGCAGGCGGGCTCGTGGGTCGGTACCGGCGAGAACGAGCCCATCAGCGGCGCAGACGTCCGCAAGGTCGTCGGCGGGGAGGAGCTTGCGAAGATCGCGACCGCGCTCGGCGTCTCGGAGGACGAGGCCGCGAACGCGGTCGCCCGGGTGCTGCCGGAGGTCGTCGACAGTGTCTCGCCCGATGGGCACCTGGCTCCCGACAGCGAGCTCGACTCGGCGTTCGAGGCGCTCGAAGAGCTAGGCGACGGGTCGACCCCGGCGACGGGCTGAGCCCGGATCGCACGGTCGAGAAGAGGACCGCTGCCCCTCTACCCGAGCGCTACCGAGAGCTACGTCGGCCCGGGCGACAAGCCGAGACCGTGGACATCCGATCGAAACAAGGCCAAACAAGGCCGGCGGGCCGGCCTCTTCAGGGGTCTTGCGTGCGATCGAGGGATCCGCGCTAGCGGATCCGAGATCTTGCAGGAAAGAAACAGCGCCGGCCTCTTCAGGGGTCTTGCGTGCGATCGAGGGATCCGCGCTAGCGGATCCGAGATCTTGCAGGAAAGAAACAGCGCCGGCCTCTTCAGGGATCTTGCGTGCGATCGAGGGATCCGCGCTAGCGGATCCGAGATCTGGCAGGAAAGAAACAGCGCCGGCCTCTTCAGGGATCTTCGCGATCGCAGGATCCGCGCAGCGGATCCCAGATCTGCAACAGGAAAGCTGCGGTAGCTCTCGCGGTACGGTATTTCACCGCGAGAGCTACCGCAGCCGGAACTCGCCCCGGGCGACCGTGACGGCCTGCCCGCCGACCTCGACGCGATCGATCAGACCGTCACCGCCCTCGGCTCTCGCGAAGAGCGTCGACGGCCGGCCGATCTCGGCGCCCTGCGAGATCGTGATCTCGTCGCCCCACGCGATGCGGCCGTGGCGGGCCAGATGGCAGGCGAGAGGGCCTGCCGCCGCGCCCGTTGCGGCGTCCTCTCCGCGAATCCAGAACATCCGGGTCGTCCAATGGTGGCCGGATCCCGTGAAGCAGCTCACGCCAGTCACTCCGAGCGCGGCGACCGCTGCCGGATCCGGACGCAGCGCGGACACCTGCTCTTCGGAGGCGAGTGCGACGAGGATGAAGGTAGCCCCGTTGTCGTACCGTTCGACCGGGAGCTCGGACTGGACCACGCCGAGTGCCTCGAACAACTCGGCGGTGGCGGGGAACGGATCGATCGTGGGCACCGGCTGCTCCATCCGGCCGAAGACGATCCGACCCGATTCGTCACGCTCGAGCACAACGGGCACGTTGCCCCGCCCGGTCTCGAGCGTGATCACACCGAGCTGGAGCGGCGCACCGAGCACGAACGCGGTGCCGAGTGTCGGATGCCCCGCGAAGGGCAGCTCGAACCCAGGGGTGAAGATGCGGATGCGCGCGTTTCCGCCGCCTTCGGGTGGAAGCACGAACACCGTCTCGCTGAAGCCGATCTCCAACGCGAGCGCCTGCATCGTCGCATCGTCGACCCCGCGGGCGTCGGTGAAGACAGCGAGCTGGTTTCCGGCGAGGGGGGTATCGGTGAAGACGTCGGCGACGACGTAGCGCAGCGTTCTCATCCGGGCCTCTCGGCTTCGGTGCGCGCCCAATCGGCGGGAACGTCCAAGCCGCCACTCGCAGGCAGGGTTCCGATCACAAGCGGCCGTCGACCGCGGTTGCGGGCATCGCCCGCTCGAAGCGTCGACGAAGATCGCGGAACCTCCCGATTGCGGCTCCGAGCGCCTCCGTGTCGGGGGAGTTCATGGAGGGAAAACTAACGCAGGACAGATCGTCGCTCGGCCTCGACCCACTTGGCGTGGTGCTTTCGCGCCCATGCCTCGTCGACATCGCCGGTGGTCATCCCGCGGAGAGAGTGGCGGGTGCCTGGATGGATGAGCGCAAAATAGAGATGGCCGACGAGCAGCCCGACGGAGAGGAACGTCAGCACGTCGTGAACGGTGCCGGTGCCGTCGAAGAGAAACCGGTGGTCGCGCTCACCGAGCCAGAGGAAGAAGCCCGACAGCGCGAACAACAGCGCGAAGGCGACGGTCAACAGGGCATTGATCTTCTGCCCCGCGTTGAACCTTCCTTGCTGCACCTTGCGGCCGCGCAGCCAGCGGCGATCGTCCCGATCGATGGTCTCGATCTCGCGCCAGTCGTCGGCGAGCCGCTTCCGGTTCCCGACGACGAGGATCACGACGACGGCGATCGCCCAGGCGACAGCGACCCAGATGTGAACGTTCTTGACGAGATTGCGTCGGCTGATCAGGGTCGACAGAGCGGGCAGGTAGAGGATCAGCCCGGTCGCGAGCAAGGCAAAGAATGCCGAGGCGTGCATCCAGTGGAGCACGCGTTCCGTGCGCGTGAACCGCTGTATCCGAGGCACTGCAGCAGCGTCAGGACGAGAAACCATTCGACTTCCCGAGCCACGCGTCCGCGTCGTAGCCGTGCTGCTCCCAGAACCCCTCCTGCGGGGCCGCCTGCACCTCGATGTGCTGCACCCACTTGACGCTCTTGTACCCGTACATCCGGGGCATCACGAGGCGGAGCGGTGCGCCGTGCGGCCGCGAGATCGGGCCGCCGTCCATCGCGTAGGCGAGCATCACGTCCGGTAACAGCGCCTGCTCGACCGTGAGTGAGTCGTCGTACGGCAGCTCCGCCGAGACGAACCGAAGCCCGTGGGCATCCTTGTGGGCCCCGGCCCGCTCGAGCAGGTCGGCGATCCGAACGCCACCCCAGCGCACGCCATTCACACTCCACCCTGTGACGCAGTGAAAGTCGGAGACCTGATCGGCGCGGGGCATGGCCTTCAGCTCGCCGAGAGAAAGGCTGACGGGGCGGTCGACCAGCCCGCCGACCGTCAGCCGGAATGTCGCCGGGTCCGGGTCGGGCATGGAGGCGCCAACCGTGTAGATCCGCCAGCCGCCGGTCGGCACGAAGCTCGAGACGGACTTCGGCACAGCACGACCGAGAAGGCCGGTCGCATCCCGGGCGAAGAACAGCCCGGCGGCACCCACGCCGAGGAGACCGAGGAAACCGGCTCGTCCGATCGTGCGGTCGTTCATCGCCACCTCTCGTGCTCGACCGACCGTTGTGGACGGCCGATGTTGTTCGCAGCCATCGGTTTCCTCTCCCTCCGTGGGCGAACTCGTCGTAACGCGCGCCTACCAAGCGTAGAGGTCCCGCGACGGCCGACGCACTGCCCCGAGCGACCCTAACGCACCGCTAATGGACAGGGGAGCGCGGGTTTGCACCTATCCTGGCACCGATGCGCGTCTACCTCTGCCGGCACGCACAGGCTGTCCAGGGCAGCCATGGCGCCCTGGACGAGCTCCGCGGGCTGACACCGGGCGGCGTCGAACAGGCGCGCTTGCTCGGCGAGATGCTGGCCCGCCGCGAGGAAGCACCGGTACTCGTGCTCTCGAGCCCGCTGCTGCGCGCACGGCAGACCGCCGCCGAGATCGGCCACGCGACCGGCGCGCCGGTGCGCATCGAGGAGGCGCTCGCGCCGGGTGCGACCGCCGAGACTCTCGCGGATGCGCTCGCGGGCGAGCACGGGCCGGTTGCGACGGTCGGCCATCAACCCGACTGCTCGGAGATCGCCCTCGCCCTGATCGGACGCGACCCGGGGTTCCCGGTGGCCGGCATGGCAGAGCTGGAGCTCATCGCGTGACAGCCCTGGCGGTGCGCGAGCTCCGCAAGAGCTACGGCGCCGTCGCGGCGGTCGCAGGGATCAGCTTCACCGTCGACCAGGGCGAGGTGTTCGGCTTGCTCGGACCGAACGGCGCCGGCAAGACGACCACCGTCGAGATCCTCGAGGGGTACCGGAAACGCGACAGCGGAGACGTGAAGGTGCTCGGCGTCGACCCGGAGCAGGGAGGCTCCACGCTGCGCGAGCGGATCGGTGTCGTCCTGCAGGCGTCCGAGCTGCCGGCCGCGCTGACCGTCCGGGAGGTGCACCGCATGTTTGCCGGCTACTACGCGCATCCGCGCGACATCGACGAGGTGATCAGCCTCGTCGGCCTCGAGGAGAAGTCCGGTGCCCGCGTCAAGACCCTGTCAGGGGGACAGAAGCGCCGGCTCGACCTCGGCGTCGCGCTCGTCGGCGATCCAGAGCTCGTCTTCCTCGACGAGCCGACGACGGGGTTCGACCCCGCGGCCCGGCGTACGGCGTGGGAGCTCGTTCGCTCCCTTCGGGCGCTGGGCAAGACCATCCTGCTGACGACCCACTACCTCGACGAGGCACAGCAGCTCGCCGACCGAGTCGCGGTCTTGCGCGAGGGCCGCATCGTCAAGATCGGGTCTCCCGCCGAACTGATCGGCGTCGCCCCACGGGTCGAGATTCGCTACCACGAGGGCGGGCGCGACGTCGTGATCGAGACGGATGCACCGACGCGCGTGCTCGCCGAGCTGACCGGAGCCGCCGCGGCGGCCGGACGCGAGCTCGAGGCGCTCGAGGTCGTGCGGCCGTCTCTCGAGGACATCTACCTCGATCTGATCGACGGCAAGGACGGAGCATGAGGTTGTTCCGCCACGAGGTGCGCACGCAGCAGTTGCTGTTCTGGCGCAACAAGGAGTCGGCGATCTTCGTCTTCGTGTTCCCGCCCATGCTGTTCCTGCTCCTGGGAGCGGTGTACGACGGTCGCATCGGCCCATTTCCGGCCGCCGACGCCCTGCTCGTCGGCCTCATCGGGTACGGGTGCGCCAATACCGCGTTCGCAGGACTCGCGATCACACTCGTGATCCGCCGCGAGGCCGGCGTGCTCAAGCGGGTGCGGGCGACGCCGCTCCCCCCGACGACGTATCTTGCCGCCGTCCTCTGCTCGACCCTGCTCGTCTTCGTCCTGCAGATGCTGCTGACAATGGCGCTCGGAATCGTCCTCTACGGCGCGAGCGGACCGCGGAACTGGCTCGGTCTCGGTCTCGCGGTCGTGCTCGGCGTCGCCTCGTTCGCCGGCCTCGGCTTCGGTGCTGCGGCGATGATCCGCTCGTCCGAAGGGTCGTCGGCGGTCGTGCAGCTGATCGTCCTGCCGATGGCGTTCCTCTCGGGCTCGTTCGGGCCCACGAGGAGCTATCCGGCATTCCTCCAGGCGATCGCCGATGTGCTGCCGCTCACCTACCTGATCCGCATCCTCAAGGTCGTGTACCTGGCGGGTGGATCCTTCTGGTCAGAGCCCCGAGGAATCATGATCATCGTTGCCTGGGGTCTCGGCGGGCTTTTCGTGGCCTGGCGCCGCTTCGGCTGGGAGCCGCGCGAACGCTGAACTTCCCTGCTCGAGTCATACTCTGCTCCGTGCGCCGATGGTCGCTCGTGCTGATCGCGTTCCTG
>CAWATJ010000009.1:0-293099 GCA_963784965.1 uncultured Thermoleophilia bacterium | reverse complement strand
CTCGACGTGGACGGTGACGATGCGAGACGGCAAGCACTGGTTTGAGGAAAGCGTGACCGCGTTCGAACCCAATGGAGGAGCTCGCGTTCGAACTCACATCGTGCAACTTCCCCATCGCAAGGCTGCGACACACCTATTCGTTCGCCGAGGATGGCGGCCAGACGACCGTTACCCAGTCGATGAGCTATTCCCCGAAGTTCGGTCTTCTCGGGAAGCTCATGGACTTGGCCGTCATTCGCCGCAGCTCGGACAAAGGCATCAAGGACTTCATGTCGGGGCTGAAAGCACACGCGGAACAGCAATTCGAACCAGCGGGAACTGCCCCGCGATGAGCGGCGACGAGAGCGGTGGCGATGTCTTCACCACTCTCTCTTCCGCATACGTGTCAGACGGGCGTGCGACCCACGGGACGATGATGGGCTTCCCCTGCCTAAGACGTGACGGCGCATTCTTCGCATCCCTCGATCCCACCACAGACGCACTCGTCGTCAAGCTCCCAGCCGACCGCGTAGCGACCCTCATCGATTCGGGGCCAGCCGAGCCCTTCGCGCCGAACGGCCGCAGATTCCGCGAGTGGGCGGCCGTCACCCAATGCGGCCAACGACAGCTGGGCAGAGCTTCTCGCGGAAGCATGGTCGTTTGCCGCCAAGTGATCTTGCGCCACGGCGAGGCCAGCCGGGCGCGGGCGCTTGACGCGTCCTCCCTGTTCCGCATAAACTTCCCTTAGAAGTTAACTATAAGCAGAAGCGCCCCTTCTGAACCAATCAGTACTCGCGTCCGCGGTCCAGCTCCGCGGGGAAGAGGCCCATGAGCGAGATCCCAAACGATCTGGACAGAGTGTTCGAGGCGCTCGCGAATGGCCACCGGCGAGAGATCATCTACCTCCTCGGCCTCCAGCCCTACGCGATCCACCGGTTGGCCGAGATTCGCGGTCTCTCGCTGCCGGCGATCCACAAGCACATCAAGCTGCTCGAGAACGCTGGCATCGTCAAACGCCGCAAGATCGGACGCACCAACTTCCTCACTCTCAACCGATCCGCAATTCGTGCGCTCCAGGACTGGCTCGGCCAATACCACGCCTACTGGGGCACCGAGGAAGAGACCCTTGAGAACTACGAGAGGTTCCTGAGCCAGCAACAAGCAAATCTAAGAAAGAAAGGACATCAGCAATGAAGAAGTACATGTTCCTCAACTACGGATTCGAGGATCCGACACCCGAGGTCGTGAAGGCATGGATGGACTGGTTCGCCGCCGTGGGTGGCAGCATGGTCGACAGCGGGAACCCCTTCAGCATGGGCCGCGAGGTCACCAAGACCGGCAGCCGAGACCTACCCCGCGAACCGACATCCATCACCGGCTACTGCATCGTCAACGCCGAGAACATCGACGACGCGCAGAAGCTGCTCGAAGGCTGCCCGATCATCCACTCCGTCAGGATCTACGAAGCCGCAAGCATGTAGACCGGCGGCCCGCCGCCGCGCGCAGGGGCTCGCAGCTGCCTGTACGCCCTGGCGCGTTCGCCCGAGCACCGGAACGTGGTGCTGCGCGTGATGCTCGATCCGCCGCATGGACTCGCCGAGTTGCGCGGGGTGCTGATGCGCGAGCCGCAGGGGTAGCGGTCTGTTCTGCCCGGAGTGCTGGCAGCGGGAGTTCGGTACTTCCGGGTAGGCGGAGTCAGCGGCGGTGCAACCCACCGTCAGCAGTCAGATCAACGGAGCCTTGTCTCGTCCCAGTCGATCTTTCGCACCGGGAGATGCTCCAATGCGGCGAACGGATCGGTCAGCCCAACAGCCGTCATCGGGCCACCCATGTTCTGCCCGAAGTTCAGGTGGTCTTGGTCGGTAGCGAAGACGTTGACGACGACCAGCTCGCCGTTTTCTCCTTCAGCAACAACGGTGGCCGGGAGCCTGTACTCGCCACCGAACTGTTCCTGCCAGAGCTTCACCGCCTGCTCCCACCTCGGGAGCACCTCGTCCGCGGCACCGGCGAACCGGATGATCACCATGACTGGCTCTGCCATATCGTTCAGTTCCTTCCTGGTGAGGGAGCGGCCGTGGAGGCAATGCTTGAGCCGTCGGGCCGCACCCTATCGGCTCGGACAGTCCGTGGCGCACCGGCAGACGGGAGGCGGCGGATGTGGCCGGTACCAGGCCGATGCGGGCGACCAGGCACAAGGCCCGTTTCTACGCCGGTTCACGGGCTACACTCGAAGCCTTGCCCTCTTAGCTCAGTTGGTAGAGCACCTCCATGGTAAGGAGGGGGTCAACGGTTCGAGTCCGTTAGAGGGCTTCCCCGGAACCCGCTTGGATAGGCGGGTTTCGGGCTGCCCTCGCATCGGCCCGCACCGGGCGCGGTGGACTCGAACCGCCGACCCGCCGTGTCCGTTGACTTCCCGACGATTCCATCGCACATGAGCGGCTGACCCGTCAACCGGCGGGAGCTACCCAAGGAGACCGACATGGCTGGTAACGCGGAAAGCACCGGCATGCGGCAAGGCCAAGATGATACGGAAACCCCGTGGCCGGCTCTGGACAACACCTCGCTGGAGTCGCAGAGCCTGGCACAGGAGTTGCTCGAGGCGTGCACGGACGAGCCGCGTAAGGTCCGCGATGTGATCGCGGACGCCCTCGCGGCGACCGGCTGGACGAAGACGGACGACGGATACAAGCACGCCACGCTCAAGGGCCGAACGCCTACGGCTACCGCCCACGCCACGATGCTCAACCTGGTTCGGAAGGGCGCCCTGGTGAAGCCCGAGCGCGGCATGGTCAAGCTCGGGCCGAAGGCCAAGTCGTGAGCGGCGGATCGCCACTGACCGCGGCGCAGCAGCTGTACGTGATGCTGCATGAGGCCGAGGAGCAGACCTGGGAGTTGCGCGAGCCGGCCACCTTGCTGATCTCCGGCCTGCTGCGGCAGGCGATCAGGCTCCTGCTGGACGCCGAGCCGGATGCGGCAGCCGGGCTGGAACCGCTGGATCCGGGCGCGTCCTACGAGCCGAAGCCATACGACCGCTTCGACAGCCCTGAGCTTCAGGCGCCTCCCGGCGCGTAGGTGCGCGGCCCGCTGTACTTCCGTAGGCGCCTTCGGGCGGCTGCCTCGTTGTAGGCCCGGATCGGGGTACGTGGCGCGCCGTGTCGGCTCCTGTGCGGCTCCGGGCGGGATTCCGGCCCACCGCTCGGCGGCGGCTCTATCGCTGTGGTCGCGGGCCAGGGCAGAATCTGAACGCCTCAGCGGTCAGGTGCCTGGCCGCAGCGTCCACAGGACGGCGGCGAGACGGAGGGTGAACACGAACGCCGAGGTCAGTAGGCGGAGTAGTCTCGTCCCTTTGTATTTCTGCCAACAGCGCGTCGGCGCTGCCAACGTCAGGAGGCCAAGCATGGACTACGTAGCGACAATCGCCGTGGTCGCCTCGGTACTCGTGTTCGCGTTTCAGGCGCGCGAGCTTGCACGCCAATCACGGGTGGGGAACGAGGTCGCAGGAACACAGGCACACCGCGACCTCCTTCGTGACTACAAGCAGTTCGCGGACGTGTTCATCCAGTACCCGGAGTTGCACGCCCACTACTACGACCAGACACCGAACACGCCGACCGCTATCGACATTGTCCGGCTCAAGGTGATCGCCGAGCAGCAGGCCGACTGGCTCGATACCGCCCTCATCACGACCAGACAACTCGCATCCTATGACTGGATGACGGGTGTGTGGGACAACTACATCACGCGTACTGTGGCGTCCTCGTCGCACCTTCGATCAATGGTCAGGAGCGACGTCGACGGCGAATGGTCATCTCTCAGGCCATTCCTTTCCCGCTACGACGAATCGCAGACAGCTCCTCTGGAGGTGGCCACCTAGGAGACGGGCGAACGCTAGATACCGGAGCCATCGAACTCCCGCTGCCAGCACTCCGGGCAGAACAGGGCCGCTAGCTACGGTGGTCGCGGGCCAGCGCGCCGCGAAGTCCAACGAGCGCTCAGACGCGACGAGCCTCGGGCTGGACGAACCCGCAGGAGTAGCACGCGATGACGGCTTGTACTCTGTCCCGCACACCGATCTTCTGCAGGACGCGGCCGACGTGGCTCTTGACCGTCGCTTCGGTGAGGAAAAGCTGCGTTGCGATCTCGGAGTTCGAGAGACCTCGGCAGACGAGCCGGAGTACCTCGAGTTCGCGCTCCGTCAGCTCCGAGAGTTGCTCTGGTATCCCGTCGGTTGGCGGTTGCCGTTCCACGAACGAGGCGATCAAGCGGCGCGTGAGCTCGGGTGAGAGCAGGCTCGTCCCCGCCGCCACCGAATGTACCGCTTCGGCGAGCTGGCCTCGTGGCCCACTCTTGAGAAGGAATCCGTCCGCTCCCGCCTTAAGCGCTTCGTACAGCGAGCGGTCGTCGCCGAAGGTGGTGAGCATGACGACGTGTGTGTCGGGGGCCTGTCGGCGAATCTCGCGTGTCGCGGCGATACCGTCGAGGCCGGGCATCCGGATGTCCATGAGTACGACGTCAGGCCGATGTGTACATGTTGCAGCGACTGCGCTGCTGCCGTCCTCGGCCTCGGCGACGACGGTGATGTCGTCGTGCGATTCGAGAATCAAGCGGAAGCCTTCACGGACGAGTTCCTGGTCGTCCGCGATGACGACGCGGATCACGCGTCGACCCCGAGCGGAAGCGTCGCAGAGACTACGAACCCGCCTTCCGGCCGTGGGCCAGCCTCGAACCTGCCGCCGCATAGAGCCGCGCGCTCGCGCATCCCGACCAGGCCGCGGCCCTTGCTCCGCCCTTCCGTGTGATTCACTGCCGGTCCGTCGTCGGCGATTTCGAGCTCGATCGCGGTCGGTCTGTAGCGCAGGCGGACGTGTGCGTGCTGCGCGCGTGAGTGGCGGAACACGTTCGTGAGGGCCTCCTGCACGATCCGGTAGGCGGAAAGATCGATTCCCGCCGGGAGTGTGCGTATGTCGCCTTCAATCTCGAGATCGCATGAGACGCCGGCTTCGTCGAGGCGATCGACGAGCGGACCGAGACGGGCGATCGTCGGTTGGGGAGAGAGGTCGTCCGTGACGGCTTCGTCGTCGCGAATAACCGCGAGGAGCCGTTGCAGCTCGCGCATCGAATCGCGGCCGGTGCGCTGGATGTTGCGTATCGAACGGCGTGCGACTTCCGGATTCGTGTCGAGCAGGTCGTCGGCCGCATCGGCTTGGACGACCATGACGCTGACCGTGTGCGCGATTACGTCGTGAAGCTCTCGCGCGATCCGCAGGCGCTGCTCCAAGGCTTCGCGGTCGCGCTCGACGCCTTCGAGCTCGAGCTCCTTTGCCCTTCGTTCGAGCGCCTTTGCCTCGCGATGGCGGCCGACGTAGACGCCGGCGAGCCAGATCGTCACGGCCGCGAGCCAGAAAAGCGCGTTCGACTGCAGCCGGTCGCCGCGGATCGAAGGATCGTTCGCATCGTGAACCGCGAGCGTTGCTGCGAGGACGACGATCGCCACAACCGCCTCGCGTAAGCGGCCGAACGCGCCCACCGAGTAGATCGCGATTACCCCGGCGATCATCGGCACGCCGCCCTCCACTCCGTTTCCGGTTGCAGCCGCCTGGATCGCCGGTGGCAGCGACACGAGCACAAGCACGAGCAACGGATACGAACGGCGCCAGGCAAGCGGCACCGTCACGAGCAGATAGAGGACGGACAACAACACCGTTCTCCCCGGCACCGAATGGCCGACCCAGATCGACGCCTGCATGATGACGGTCAGTACACAAGCGATCGTCCGATCGGCGACGTCGGGGCTCACCCGCGCGAGTAGGCGCCCTCTGACCCGTTGGACTATCGGAGGTTCCACGCGGCCACGGTACTGCTCTCCGCCTCCGCTGTCATCCACCTCAGGTCGAGTCACGATGCCTACGATCGTCGCAGCGCGGTCCAGCCCTCGGGCCGATGACAGCGGCCTCGACCCCGGCGTAGCGTTGGGCGTGGAATGGCAACGCCGACAAACGGGAGATCGTTGTGACCTGGAACCGCATCGCGGGGGCCGCCGGGATCGCCTCCGTCCTGATGGCGTTCGTCGAGTTCGGCGGGCCAAGCTTCCCGCTCACCGGAGACGACGCTGCCTCGATCGCCGACTCCTTCACCAACCATCGCCGCTGGATCCTCGCCGCCGTCGCTCTTCAGGGTCTGGCCGCGGTGCTCTACCTGATGTTCGTGTGCGGCCTCGGAACCGCCCTCTACACAAGCAATGCGGGCTTCGAGGCAGCGACGGCTGTCGTCGCCGCCGCCGTCTCGACTGCGCTTTCACTAGCAGGGCTCGCCATCATCGCGGCACTCGGCTACACCGTCGCGGCAAACGCCGACGCGCAGACAACGAAAGGGCTGTTCGTCGACTGCGGCCCTCGGGCTCACCCTCACCAACTGGCTGCTCGCCCTCCTGATGGGTGCGACCGCCGCCGCGGTTCTCAGAACCCGTGTATTGCCCCGCTGGTACGGGATTGCCAGCCTCGTCGCGGCAGGCATCCTTCTCGTCGGTGCGCTGACGTTTGCGCAGGACGGGTTCCTCGCACCCGACGGCGGCTACACGTTCCTCGGCTACGGCATCGAACTCCTCTGGACAGCAACTACCGGAGTCCTCCTCTTCCGCCTCGCGAACGTTGAAACCGGCGACGGCACAATCAGACGAGCCTGGACGTCAACGGCCTGTGAGCGCGTAAACCGCAGCGGTCAAGGGTGTTGCGGCATGGCGTTCGAAGAGAGCGCAACCGTGCGGCGCGGTGAGTCGGAGGTGAGTAGCGGTGCGCCCGTGGGGTAGAGCGGCACCCGGCTCACCCGGCTGACCCGCGTGAACGTGCGCCCCGTTGCCCTGTAGTCCCGCCCGCACCGGGTTACCATGGAGGTGCTCTACCAACTGAGCTAAGAGGGCGAGGTCCGGAGTCTAGCGCTCTCCCCGGCGGCCGATCCGGTGGTCGAGCGATGCAGGGGAGAGGATTCGAACCTCTGAAGGCTGAGCCAGCGGGTTTACAGCCCGCCCCCTTTGGCCACTCGGGAACCCCTGCGCGCGCGCCATTGTAACGGCGGCCGGGTGGCGCGGCAGCGTGGTAGAAGTGTCGCGGTGCGGGCAGCTATCGTCACGCTCGGTTTCGCGATGCTCGCAGGGGTCTCGATCGCTCTCACCTGGGTGGCGGTTCCCGGTGCGACGGCAGCGCCCCTATGACATCGATCATCCGACGCTACCCAGCGTCCGACCGGTGTCAGGCAGGCTGATGCCATGGAACGCTACGACGTCCTCGTCGTCGGTGCCGGGCCGGCGGGATCCGCGGCCGCGATTCACCTCGCCCGCGGCGGTGCGCACGTCCTCCTTGCCGACCGCGCGCGCTTCCCGCGCGACAAGCCGTGCGGCGGCGGTGTCACCGGGCGGGCGCTCAAGCAGGCGCCGTGCGACATCACTCCGGTTGTCGAGCGCGTCGTCCACACGTTCGAGCTTCGTCTCAACCACCACCGGAGCTTCCGGCGAACGAGCGCCGAACCGCTCATCTTGATGACGCAAAGACGACGGCTCGATGCGTATCTGGTCGAGCAGGCGGTCGCGGCGGGTGCGAGCTTTCACGACAATGCCCGTGTCGCGCAGGTCGAGATCGACGCGAGCGGCGTCAAGGCCACGGTAGGCGGCGCACCGGTCGGCGCCGACGTGCTCGTCGGCGCCGACGGCGCGAACGGCGTCGTCGCCAGGGCGGCCGGGCTCGACGCGGGTATCGTTCGGGGTGTCGCACTGGAGGGGAATGTCCCCTGGCGGCTCCTCGACCGTGACCGGTATGCGTCGACCGCCGTAATCGAGTTCGGCGCGCCCGCAGGCGGTTACGGTTGGCTGTTCCCGAAGGGCGAGCATGCCAACCTCGGTGTCGGGGGCTGGGCGGGGGAGGCCCCTCGTCTACGCGACCACCTGGCACGCCTCGCCCGGGCCTACTCCGTCGATCCCGCCGCTCTCGCCGAGGTGCGAGGCCACCGCCTCCCGATGCGGCGAGTCGGCGCGTCGACCCCGGCGGGTGACAAGGTCGTCCTCGTCGGGGATGCCGCGGGGCTCGTCGACCCGTTGTCGGGCGACGGGATCTACGAGGCGTTTGCGTCCGCACGCCTCGCCGCCCAAGCGATCCTCGCAGCCGACCTCGAGCGGTATCCCGAGACGCTCGCAAAGACGCTCGACCACCACGCCGGTGCCTCGTGGACGGCGAAGCGTGCGCTCGACCGGCATCCCGCCGTGTGCTTCTGGGCGGCGCGGTCGCCCGGCGTCTTCGGCGTCGTCGCGGGCCTGCTGCGCGGCGACGTCGGGCACCCCGACGAGGCGACGGGGATCGCCCGTCCGCCGCTACGGCTGATCGCACGCATCGCCCGCCGGGCGTCATAGTTCTGCTCGCACCTCGACGTTCAACCGGCACGTTCGCCGGGGGTAAAGGTCAGTCCCGTTGTTGCCGATGTGTGCCTCACGTGATGGATCTCATGGCCCTGTTGAAGAGCGCCGTCGAGAGCGGCGCGAGTGACGTCCACCTGAAGCTCGGCCAGCCGCCGGTTCTTCGACTCGACGGCGATCTCGAGCTGATGGAGGGCATCCCGGCGCTGACCGAGCCCGATCTCGAATCCGTTCTCGATGCCGTGACCCGGATCTCGCCGAAGCGGAGGGATCTCTTCGAGGACACGGGCGATCTCGATATCGCCTTCTCGCATCCCTCGTTGCCCCGCTTCCGGGTCAATGGGTTCCGGCAGCGGGGTGCCACCTCCTTTGCCTTCCGGGTGATTCCGAGCGAGATCCCGAATTTCGTGACGCTCGGCCTTCCCCCCGGCGTCGCGCGACTCGCCGAGGAGCAGCGTGGGCTCGTGCTCGTGACGGGCGCGACGGGCTCCGGCAAGACGACGTCGCTGGCTTCGATGCTCGACCACATCAACCGAACGCGGCGCCAGCACATCGTCACGATCGAGGATCCGATCGAGATCCTGCATCCCGACCGCGGCTGCATCGTCAACCAACGGGAGGTCGGTCTCGACACGGCGAGCTTCGAGCAGGCTCTGCGGCGCGTTCTGCGTCAGGATCCGGACGTGATCCTGATCGGCGAGTTGCGCGACGCCGAAACGGCACACACCGCCCTGCAGGCGGCCGAATCCGGCCACCTCGTCTTCTCGACGCTCCACACGATCGACGCCGCCGAGTCGATCGGCCGCATGGTCGAGTTCTTCCCGCCCGCCAAGCAGCAGCAGATCCGCTCGATTCTCGCCGGCACCCTTCGCGGCATCGTCAGCCAGCGGCTCCTGCCGCGCAACGACGGCGGCCGTGTCCCGGCCGTCGAGGTGATGGTGACGAATGCGCGCATTCAGGACCTGATCCGCGAGAACCGACCCGACGAGATCACCGACGCGATCGCCGCCGGCGAGTTCTTCCAGATGCAGTCGTTTTCCCAGTCGTTGATCGCGCTCGTGATCCGCGGCGAGGTCAACCGCGAGGTCGCCGCCAACGCGGCGACGAGCCGCCACGACTTCCTCGTCGCGCTCGAGCAGGCCGAAAAGAGCGTCATGGCCGAGATCAAGCTCGAGGAGCAGGCGAAGCTCGCGAACGGCTCCGGCGGCACGGCCAAACAGGGCTCCGGCCCGCTCGTCGCCGGCCTCCGCTAGGCGGGCTGGCAGCTCATCACCCTTTCGGGGGTATCCCTCGCGGGCACGACTCACCGATGGTGAGCGTGTGAACCTGTCGGTTACGCCCCGCGTTTCCCGTCGCGTCGCCTCGCGCGCGCTCCGGCACGCACGGCGCGATGCGGGCTTCACCTTGCTCGAGGCCGTGGTGGCGATGACGATCTTCGCCTTCGTTGCGACGGCGCTCGCGGGAGTCCTCACGTCGTCGATCAGCGCACGCTCGATCGCGAGCGAGCGAACGGCCGCCGAGCAGATCGCGAACGACCAGCTCGAGTGGATCAGGTCGCTCGACTACGACAACGTCGGGTGTACCACGGGCTGCCCTGTCAAAGGAAACGTCAACCCGACCGGCGACCAGTCGCTTCAAGGCGGTCCGACGGTCCCCTCGCGCTATTCGGTCACGATCATGATCAGATGGGTGGACGATTCGGTCCCCACGGCCTTCAGGACATACAAGAACTACAAGAACGTCACTGTCACCGTCGTCCGCGCCCGAGACTCGAAGCAGCTGTCGACGCAGAGCACCCAGGTCGGGCCGCGCCAGAGGGCTCTCTTCGGTGGGATAAACAAGGGCACCGTCAAGGTGCAGGTGGTCGACTATCTAAGCCCGAAGAACCCACATCCTGACGTCGCCGTCAACCTCAACAACGGGCCAAGCTCTCCGGTGAGCGATACGACCGACAGCGGCGGGTATGTCATTTTCCCCGGTCTCGACCCAGCGAGCGGCTCGACGTACTACGACCTCGTGGTGCCGTCCTTCGGCGGCGGCTGGATCGCTCTCCCTGATGCCGGGACGACGCATTTCCAACTTGCGGCCGGGTCTGTGCCTCCGATCAAGGTCCTTCAGGTGTACAAGCCCGTCACCCTGACGTTCCAGCCGCAGAACTCCGACGGTACGCCGTTCAGCAGCAACGCCGTCTTCACCGTCACCGGGCCCGAGGGCACGGACGATTTCACCTACAACTCGGCGACCGGTGCTGCGATCACGGTCACCTCGCTCACGAAGGCGGGCGTGCCGATCCCTCTTCCGCCCGGCACGTACACGATCACGCCAAAATCCGGGATGTACGCCGACCCAGTGACGCAGAACGTGCCGGCGAACTTCAGCAACTACCCCAGCGATCTGAGCGCCTCGCCGAATGTCACCTCGGATCCTCTTGGGACGATCAGTGCCACCGTGACGTCGGGTGGAGGCCCGGTCGTCGGGGCGACCGTCACCGTCACCGGCGGGCCGCGGTCGATCCCCACGCGATCGGCGACGACGAATGCGAGCGGCATCGCGACGTTCACCGGGCTCCCGGCCGGCTCGGGCTACACGGTGACGGCTGCGAAGGGCGGCCAGAGCGCCCCGAACCAGTCGGCCTCCGTCAGCGGCGGCTCGACGACCAACCTCACATTCGACTTCCCGCTCGGCTCGCTGAAGGCCGTCGTCACCTGGGCCGGTGTGCAAGTCGTCGGCGCGACGGTGACGCTCACCGGCGGCCCGACCGGCATCTCCCTCTCGGGAATCTCCGACGTCAACGGTGAGGTGCTCTTCTCGAACATCCCGGCGGGCTCCGGCTACACGATGAACGCCGTCAAGAGCGGCCAGACGGGCACCGCGAGCCCGACCGTCGTCGGAGGCACCACCACCACCGTTCCAGTGGCGATGCCCACGCTGTCGCTCGTTGCGACGGTCACCTGGGTCGGTGCCAACGTCACGGGCGCCCAGGTGACGCTCTCGGGCGGGCCGATGTCGCTCTCGCCGCTCTCCGCGACCACCACGGGCAGCGGTCAGGTCACGTTCAGCAACGTCCCGGCCGGGCCGGGCTACACCCTGGCGGCGACGAAGAACGGACAGACCACGACGTTGACGAGCCAGACGTTCACCACGTCGCCGACGACGAGCGTCGGCCTGGCTCTCCCGACGGGGACGGTCGCCGTCAGCGCCGCGACCTGGGCCGGCCAGCCTGTGGGCAGCGGCACGGTCACGATCTCCGGCGGGCCCAACTCTCCGACCACCTATACCGGCACGACCAACGCGAGCGGCGTGGCAAACGTCACCGTTCCGGCCACGACCTCGACGTACCCCTACACCGTCACCGTCACAGACACGGCCGGGACGATCACCGGCACGGGTACCGCGACCGTCACGAGCCTTGCCAGCGGCGCGACTGCGACGGTTGCCCCCGCGCTCACGCCGACCGGGACGATCGCCGTCAACGCAGCCACGTGGGCCGGCCAGCCCGCCGGTAGCGCCACGGTCACGATCACCGGCGGTCCGAATTCGCCGGCCAGTTACACCGGCACCACGAACAGCTCCGGTGTCGTGAGCATCGTCGTCCCGATCACGAGCTCGGCCAACCCGTACACCGTCACCGTGACGAAGGCGGGCGGCACGGGCACGGCAACCGTCACGAGCCTCGCCAGCGGGGCGACCGCGACCGTGACGCCTGCCCTGACTCCGACGAAGACGCTCACGCTCACGATCTTCAAGGGTGTGTCCCCGGGCACGCTCCAGAAGAACGTGGCGGTGACCGTTAGCATCACCGGAGGGCCAAACGGCACGGGCGGTGCGGCGCCTGCGTATACCTGGTCGGGCAACACCAACTCCAGCACGGGCGATACCGCGGTCATCACCGTCCCGGCCGGTGCGGGCAACTACACCGTCAAGGTCTCGGTGAATCCCTGTCCTGCCTCCGGCACCAACCGCAGCAACGGCACTGGCACCACCGTTTCGGCGGCGCCGGCACCACCACGGCGAACATCTACATGAGCACTAGCGGACCTGTCTGCGCCGCTGCCGTGACCCGCCTTGCCCGCGGCCTGCGCGCCGAAGGCGGATTCACCGTGATCGAGATGCTCGTCTCGATGACCGTTCTCGGCGTCTTCTTCGCCGTGTTCGCGACGGTCGTCAGCTCGTCGATCCGCCACGGGAGCGAGATCCAGGAGGAGGCGGTTCTCCAGACCGAGGTCAGGGCCTCCGTCGATACCCTCGCCGCGGATCTGAGGCAGGCCACGGCCGGCGGCGACACGACCCTCGCGCCCGTCTCGCAGGCGACGGGAACGCAGCTCACCTTCCTCTCGCCCGACAGGGCGGCACAGATGCATCTCCGGCTCATCTCCTTCCAGGTGACGGGCGGCCAGCTGCAACGGGCTCTTGCGACGAGCACCAACACTGCATGCGCCCTGGTCGATCCCGGCGCTCAGTGCCTGGTCGACGGTCGCCCGCTCGATCGTCACGACGGGCATTCCCGTGTTCACCTACTTCGACGCCGCCGGTGCCTCGACGAGCGTCGCCGCGAACGTCAGGACGGTCAGGATCCGCGTCACGGTCGCGACGCCGACGACTCCGACGCGTCAGTTCACGTACGACACGCGGGTCACGCTGAGGCCGGCATCGTGAGACGGATGATGGACCGGTTGCGCCGGGAGGACGGCGTCGCGTTGGTGCTCGTGGTCTTCGGGGTGGCTCTCCTCGCGACGCTCTCCGTCATCCTCGTCGACACCGTCACGAGCGAATCGGCGAGGAGCGCCAAGTCCGTCAAGCGCCAGTCCTCGTTCGAGGCAGCCGAGTCGGGGCTCGACGACTACATCGCGAAGCTCGCCGACGACCGCGCCTACTATCTGCACTGGGTGCACCCGGCCGAGTCGACCCGCCAGGACGACGGCAGCGGCGGCACGAGCGCTCTCGTCTCGCCGAGCGGATCTTCGCCGGCCCCGAGCACATGGTGCCGCGACACGGGGAATATAAAACAGAGGCCGGCGCCCGTCGCCTGGGCCTACGGCGCAACGTGGAACAACAACCCGAACGGTAAGGACCACTGGTGCGACCTCGGCAACGGGTACGAATTCAACCTGCAGATCACACCGCCGAGCGCGTCACAACTCGGTGTCAAGATCGTTTCGACGGGGCGCAAGATCGGCAATCCGGCGGATACCCGCATCATCGAAGCCGTCGTCAGACAGTCATCGATCACCGACTTCCAGGAGATCGCAGACCAGAGCATCGGGTGGGCCGCGGGCGCCACGTCCTATGGGCTGATCTACTCGAATCAGAACATCACGTGGAACGGCGGGACTGCATACGGGAACAACTATGCCGTGGGGACCGTGAGCGGGAGCGTGACCTGGCAGAACGGAGCCACCGGATTCGACGGCAACGGCTCCACCGCCTATCAGAATCTCTTTGCGCCCCCGAGCCCTCTCACCCAACCGATCGACTTCAACAACTTCCTCACATCGTTCTCGGACATCGCGAGCGCCGCGGGCGACGCGACTGGAGGTGGCATCTACCTCGACTCCAGCTACGCGTCGTGGCGTCTCACCTTCAACAGCGATGGGACAGTGAAGGTCGAGGGTTGTACCGATGGCCTCATCGAGAAGAGAACGACGTCGCCGACGTCACCGATCTGTGTCACCGTCGCGCCCTCCCCACGGCTCGTGCCGACGAACGGCGCCATCTACTCCGAGGTCAGCGTGGTGGTCCAGGGAACGGTCAAAGGACGCGTCACGGTGGCCACCCCGAACATGATCATTATCGGCGGAAACCTTCTCTATGCGGGCGACGCGGGCTTCACGGGACCGGTCAATGGGCAGAACGTCCTCGGCCTCGAAGCGATGAACGAGGTCGTCGTTCCCTGCTGGATCAACGGCGATCTCGACTGGCGAGCTGCGTTGCTCTCCGAGAACGAGACGTGGGGTGCGCTGGGCAACGGCTTCGTGCCGGGAGAAAGCTGCACGAATTCAGGTATCTCCGGGAACCTGATGAGGCACCGTGGCTCGTCGACGTTGTCTCGCGGAGGGTCCTTCTCCGGCTGGTTCGACAATCGTGACTACCTGTATGACGACTCGCTCCAGTACCTTCCGCCACCGTGGTTCCCGACGCTCGACCCCGACTACAAGATCGTGTCCTTCCGGGAGCTTCCTGCCGGCTGAGGTGTTGTGGTGAGGCCGTGCCATCCCTCACGTGCCTCAACCAAGAGGTCTGATCTGCCGATACCGGGAGGGTGAGTGCGCTCGCCGTTGCCACCGTCCTCCCGGGTCTCGCAGTCGGGAGCTTCCTGAACGTGGTTGCAGCCCGCGTGCCGTTGCATCGCTCGATCGTGCACCCACCGTCAGCGTGCATGGCGTGTGGTCACGAGATCGCGCTGCGCGACAACATCCCTGTCGTCTCGTGGTTGCTGCTGCGTGGACGGTGTCGGAATTGCGGCGCGCGCATCTCGATTCGGTATCCCGCGGTCGAGCTCCTCACGGCGCTCCTCGTCGTCGGCTGCTTCGCTGCCTTCGGAGCGAGTGCCTATGCCGTACTCGCATCCGCGTTCTGCGTCGCGCTCGTCGCGCTGGCGGCGATCGACCTCGACTACCGGATCGTCCCGAACCGGATCGTCCTGCCGGCTGCGGCAGCCGTCCTCGTGGCGCACACGCTGATCGACCCGAGCCTCGAATGGGCTCTGGGGGCGCTCGGGGCGTCGCTGTTCCTGCTGATCGCAGCGCTGGTCTATCCGGCGGGCCTCGGGATGGGCGACGTCAAGCTCGCGCTGCTGCTCGGGGCCATGCTCGGGGTTGACGTCACGATTGCGCTGATGATCGGCTTCATCGCGGCGCTCGTGCCCTCGCTCGCACTTGTCGTGCGGCACGGCTCTCGCGCGCGCAAGATGGGGATCCCGCTCGTTCCCTTCCTCGCCTTCGGCGCAGTCGTGGCGCTGTTCACGGGTGGCGCGATCCTCGACTGGTACCTCGGATTGACGGGATAGACGAGATGGTGGGCACTGTGGCGGCACGGGGAACGAGCCTCGGGAGGAACCCGTGAACTTCGAGCCGGCTGGACCGCTCCGCACGTCTTCCAATCTCACCGCTCCGCGGGTCGTGCAGAACGGCGACTGGGCGGACGACGGGCTTGCCGCCGACGGCTTCGAGACGATCTCGGATCTCGTCGCGGAGCTCATCGCCGCAACCGAGATCGTGCCGCGCGATCGACTGGCCGCAGCCCGCGGACGAGCCGGGATCGGCGGTCTCGCCCAGGCACTGCAAGACGAGGGCTACGCGCATCCCGACGGCGTGGCCCGATCGCTCGCTCGCCGTTTCGGATTCCCGTTCATCGATCTCTCGGAGGAGCGTGCGTCCCCGAGTGCGGCAGAGCTGATCCCGTTGAAGACGCTGCAACGGGTCGTGGCGGTGCCGATGTCCCGGACCGACGACCGGCTCCGCGTTGCAGTGGCGGATCCGGCGAACATCCACGGCATCGACGAGCTGCGGCTCGCGACCCGGTACACGGTCGACATCGGCGTTGCCAACCGCGAGGAGATCCTGGTCGAGCTCGAGCGGCTCGCACGCCAGAACGACGCGATGGACGCGCAATCGGCCCTCGACGATTTCGAGGTGGTCGAGGACGACGACCTCGAGGTCGACGACGGTGTCTCGGACGCGCCGCTCGTGAGGCTCGTCAACTCGATCGTGATGCAGGCCGCCACCGACGGCGCCAGCGACATCCACTTCGAGCCGCAGGAGGATCACCTGCTCGTCCGGGTTCGCGTCGACGGGGTGCTCAACGAGACCCAGCGCATCCCGAAGCGAATGGCCAACGGCGTCACGACCCGCCTGAAGGTTCTGGCGAAGCTCGACATCGCGGAGCGCCGCAAGCCGCAGGACGGACGGATAGCTCTGAATGCGCGAACCGTCGGCCGCATGCTCGATATCCGGGTCGCCGTGCTTCCGACGGTGGAGGGCGAACAGGTCGTGATGCGCCTCATCGACAAGTCGCGCAAGACGCCGACGCTCGAGTCACTCGGGATGTCGGAGTCGATGCGAGAGAAGGTGGCCGAGATCATCCGCCGTCCGACGGGAGCGCTGCTCGTCACCGGACCGACAGGCTCCGGTAAGTCGACGACGCTCTATGCGGCCCTCGCCGAGATCAACCGGCCGGAGATCAACATCATCACGGTCGAGGACCCGGTCGAGTACCGACTAGCAGGTATCAATCAGGTGCAGATCAACGTCAAGGCGGACATGACCTTCGCGTCGGCGCTGCGGTCGATCCTGCGCTCGGACCCCGACGCGATCATGGTCGGCGAGATCCGGGACGCCGAGACCGCGAAGATGGCGATCGAGTCGGCGCTCACCGGGCACATGGTGTTCTCGACGTTGCACACGAACGACGCAGCGGGTGCGATGACGCGTTTGAACGAGATGGGCGTCGAGCCCTTCCTGACCGGATCCGCAGTCTCTGCCGTGATTGCGCAGCGGCTGGCGCGCAAGCTCTGCACGAACTGCTGCGAGATGTACTCGCCGACGACCCCGGAGCTGATCGCCGCCCACATCTCTCCCGACATGGCGGCGGCCCGCGAGGGAATGGTGTTGTACCGCAAGGTCGGCTGCCCGCGCTGTGGGCGGACGGGTTACAAGGGCCGGATCGGCATCTTCCAGCTGCTCCTCATGAACGACGAGCTCGAAGCGCTGGTGTCGCAGAACGCGTCGCGAGACGCGATCGAGCAGGCGGGCGCCGCTGCCGGCATGCGGTCCCTGTGGGACGACGGCATTGCGAAGGCAGCCGCCGGCTTGACCTCACTCGAGGAGCTCGCCCGCATCGTCACGTCGTCCTGAAGGGGGCGTCGTGATGCGCCCGGACGCCGGGCGCTTCAGCCCGGCGTCGAGCGAGCGCGGTGCGGAGGGCGAGGCCAGGCTTCAGCCCTGGCGTCGAGCGAAGTGCGGAGGGCGGCCTTTCCAAAGATGTGCGACGCCGGGCGGCAGCCCGGCGTCTCGCGCCTACGAGTGCTCGTCGACCAGGCAGTTCTGGTACTCGAGCGAGGTGAGAACGTCGTCTGTGAACCGGCGCGCCTTCTCGTGCGTGGGAAAGCTGAAGGTTCGGCGGAGAGGCTCTTCGTCCAGCTTCTGCCCGACCGGGTATGCCTCCGTTTCGACGTCGAGACCCCCGTCGGGGGTCTCGACGCCGTGCAGGACGACGATTGGGCGGCCTTCGTGGCGCGCCTCGAACCGGAAGACGTCGACCCTCGAAGGCGCTTTCTTGGCCACGAGCCTGCTAGCGGCCGGCGCCGGCGTTGCGCGCGGCCTGCGCGACGACCTTGCCGTCGACCGCTCCCGTGAACTGAGCCACGATCTTGCCGGGTCTCCGCACGACGAGCACGGCAGGCGAGTCGGACGGACCGCCGAACCCTGCGACAGAGCGCGCGAGCTTCTCGTCGAGGACGTTGATGGCAGTGAAGCCGGCTCCGACCTCGTGGGCACCGCTGCGTGCCTGGACAACGGCTGCACGGTCACCTGCCGCCGTCCCCGTGTAGAGCGAGACGACGACCACCTTCGAGTAGTGGAGCTTCGAGGCAATCGGGGCCGGGAGGCCCGCGAGGAGGACGACCGTCGGCTTGCCGGGTGTGGCCTGCGCCGACTTGGACGGCGTTACGGGCGACTGCGAAGGAACTGCGACGGGGGTGGAGTCGGTCGAGGAACCGCCGATCACGCCGGCGCGTACGACCATGAGCGCCGCGAAGGCGGCGATGAGAACGACGATGCCGATGAGTGCGGCACGCGGTACTCGACGGGTTGAGGCGGCGATGGTATTCACATCTCTCCTATCGGCAGAACGGGGGGAGACCTTTATCGTTCGGGGGAGGGCTGGGTGAAGCGCGTGACCTCGGTCGTGGGGCTGTCAGCCACCGGTTGCCCGGCGAGTGCCGGTGATGAACCGTGGGGTGCCGCCGTGAGCGACGACGATCCGCCCGTCAGGGATCTCCGTGGGGCGGCGCGTCTCGAGTTTGAAGCTGACCGGCTTGGAGGCGTTGACGGGGATACGAACGACCGTGGTCTTGCCGCTCCGAACCGTGATCGTGCGCGCGACACCGGGGCCGATCAGGCGGAAGCTCATCGGCTCGTAGCCGGGCGGTAACAGGAACGGAAGCTCGAGGGTCCCGACGCGTGGCCCATCACCTCGGGGCCAGACGGTCACCCTGCTCGTCAGGTCCCACCACCCGTCGTAGTTCAGGCCCCGCGCCAGCCATCCCAGCCGGAGCTCCCGGGAGGGCTTCCACAGTGAACCGACCGTCGTCCGCCGGACGAGCCGGGCACCCTCGAGAGCAGCGCGCGAGCCCAGCTCCTCGATCAGCACCGGCTGCCGCACCGACTTTCCGGCGGCCGTGAGCCGCCCGTCCGCTCTCACGGCTGCGGTTTCGTGCCCGAAGACGTCGATCGGATCGGCGCCCTTCATCAGGATCACCCGAGAGAGCGAACGATTCCAGAACAGCTGCAGCTGCGCGCCGACTCGAGCGGAGCCGGGAGTCGAGAGGAGGGCGACCGGTCCGAGCTTCGATCGATCGACCCAGTCGGCATCCGCCGACAAGTAGGTCGACCGGGTGGACTCGCCGGCCAGGGCGTCCTGCGACGCGGATGCCCCACCGACGGCCACGAAAGAGGCGAATGTCAACGCGACCGCGACCGCGGCGGCGGCGCCGAACGTGCGCGCGCCGACTCCGATTGCCATCAGGCACAACAGCCCGGCGACGGCGGCGATCGCGAGTGACCCGTTGCCGAATCCGATCGCGCTCTCGAGGCGGAACACTCCGGAGAGGAACGGTGAGTCCTGCCGACCCGTCATCACGGTGTACCCCGTGACGGGAACCCTCATCGTCAGAAGGAGGAGCCCGAGTGCCGCCGCGACCACGAACCAGCGTCCCGCCGGAAGGTGACGCAGGCCCAGGAAGAACGCGATCGGGACGAGTGGGATCAGGTAGAAGAGGTACCGCTCCATGAACCTCTCGGAGCCGTTGCTCGCATAGAGCGCCGCCTGCCCGAGCAGTGCGGCCGCGACGGTGACGGTCATCGCCGCGAACGCGCGATGGGCGCGCGGCGCCGAGCGTCGGAAACCGCTGGCGAGGCCGAGCAGGGCGCACGGTACGAGCGCGAGGCCCGATGCGTACGCCAGGAGCATGAGGTCGACGCCGACCCAGTGGGTGATGCGAATCGGATCGACCCGAAGGTGGAGCACCGCACGGTAGTACCCGAGCGACGCACCGAGCCCCGCGAGCGCCACGGCGACCGCCAGGGTGGCGACGACTCCGAAGACGAGCCGATACGCGCGAAGGAGGCGCCTGAGGTGGAATCCCTCGACCACGACCGCGGCGACGAGGAACGCCGGGACCAGGACGACGAACTGGACTCGGGCGAAGCCGGCGAGCCCGGCGAACGCGAGCAGGGCGACCTGGTTTCCGCGGGTCGGCCGGTCGAGCGCGGCGACGGCGGCGGCGACGGCGGCGAGAACGAGCGGGTACGCGATCGGCTCGGCCATGATGTAGCTCGAGAACAGCATCGCGGGGCTCGCGACGGCGAGGGCCGCGCAGGCGAGGCCCGCATTGCGTGTCAACCCCGAGCGTCTGGCGAGGAGATAGACGGGCACCGCGGCGAGGCTCATCGCTCCGACGTTGAGCATCTGGGTGAGCCTGTAGGCGACCTCGACGTTCCCCGACCACCACGTAGGCGCCGCCAGCAGGGGCTCGAGCAGAGCCGGAAAGTGAGCCGACTGGCCGCGGATCGTGAGACTTCCATGTGCGAGCGATCGTGCGAGCGACGAGTAGATGTACTCGTCGGGGAAGAAGCGGGGGGTGGTGTGTGCGACGGCCAGAACGCCGCGTGCAACGGCGGCGACGAGCCCGATGGCGAGCAGCGCCGCCCAGGTCGGGACCGACGTCGCACCCGAGACGATCGATCGCGCATCGACGACGAGGCGGCGCCCCGGCGCCGGTTGATTTCGATGGAGGACGGTGTTGCTCATGCTGGTGGCTGTTTGCTCGGATCCCGGAAACCAAAAGGGGTTGCGGGCTCGCCCGCAACCCCTTTCGTCATCCGACGGATTGTGAGACCTAGCAGTTCGCAGGCTTCGTCTGGACGATGGCTGCCGCCGGGCCGTCCTTGTAGTACGTGAAGCTGCCCGACGTCGCAGCGATGCAGTACGTGTTGACACCGAGGTGCGTCAGACCCGAGATCTTGATGCCGGCGTCATACGACAACGCCAGGTTCGCGGGCGTCGCACCGAGATAGGTCGCGTGGTCCGAGTAGAAGGCCTCGACGGCCGGAACCGCCGACCGAACGTTGGCCTGCGCGGCCGTCTTGTTCGCCCGGTCCTTGAAGCCGAGGTACGACGGCACGGCGATCGCGAGGAGGATGCCGATGATCACGAGCACGATCAGGAGCTCGATGAGCGTGAAGCCCGACTCCTCCTGCCTGAGCCGCTTCTGCAGCTTGGTGAGAAACATGTGACTCCCTTTCGGAGAGCTGGGGGGTAGAACCGACACGCTCGTTATCGGTGCGTCCTGCGGCGCCCGCCATACCCATTCGGGTGATTTGCAGGTGACACGCATCCCTCGCTCCGGGGGATGTGGTGATCACGCCTTGGGCGGGAGAGAAGAGGTGTCTTTCCGACCCTCTGGGCAGCGATCGACAAGCGAGGCTCAAGGTGCGGCGGGGACGTGCCGATAGAGGGCACCGTGGAACTCTCAGAGCATCCCCCGTTGGATTCGAACCCTGCCCTGCTGTCCGTCGACGTCCTGCTCGAGAAGGCTGTCGCCGTCGGCGCATCCGACCTGCACCTGACGTCCGGTTCGCTGCCGGCCGTTCGCCTGCACGGTCACATCGAGCTTCTCTCCGACTTCCCCGAGCTCGACCCCGATCTCGTGCGCCAGCTCATCTACCGGATCACGACCACCGAGCAGCAGAAGCACCTGGAGCTGAGTCGACAGCTCGACTTCGCCTACGGCATCCGTGGGCTCGCCCGCTTCCGCGTCAACGCCTACTACCAGCGCGAGAGCCTGGCCGCCGCTTTCCGCACCATCCCCACCGAGATCAAGTCCCTCGAGGATCTGAAACTCCCGTCCTCGCTCCACGAGTTCACGTCGAAGCCGCGCGGGCTCGTTCTCGTCACCGGCCCAACCGGCTCGGGCAAGTCGACGACGCTCGCATCGCTGATCGACGAGATCAACCGCACCCGCTCCGATCACATCATCACGATCGAGGACCCGATCGAGTTCCTGCATCACCACAAGCGCTGCATCGTGAACCAGCGCGAGGTGGGCCAGGACGCCGTCGGCTTCCCGGAAGCTCTGCGGGGGGCGCTGCGCCAGGACCCCGACGTGATCCTCCTCGGCGAGATGCGCGACCTCGAGACGATCGGCACGGCTCTGACGGCCGCCGAGACCGGCCATCTCGTGTTCGCGACGCTTCACACGCAGAGCGCACCGAGCACGATCGACCGCATCATCGACGTCTTCCCCGCAGCGCAGCAGGACCAGGTGCGCATGCAGCTCGCGAACTCCCTCCAGGGCATCGTCACCCAGACGCTGATGCCGACGAGTGACGGCCAGGGCCGTGTCGCCGCACTCGAGATCCTCTTTCTCGACGACGCGATCAGGAACCTGATCCGCCAGGGAAAGATCGAGCAGGTCTACTCATACATGCAGACCGGCACCCGCCGGGGCATGCAGACGATGGAGCAGTCGCTGACGGAGCTCGTCCAGAAGCGACTGATCACCGTCCCCGAAGCGGTCACCCGCTCGAGCCGGCCCGAGGCGCTCATCTCGGCGCTGGAGCGCGCAGGTGTGCCGATCCCCGCCATGTCCAACGACGGCGCACCCATCGCCACGCCTGGTATCGGCGCGGCGCTGCGGGTGGCCGGGAGCTAGCCGCCAATGACCTCGTGGAATGCCGCAAATGACTTCATCGAAGCCCGCAACCGGGCTTCCCGCAACGCGTCCCAGAGCAACGACTCGTCGGCCTCCTTCGATCCCGCTCGCACCGGCGATCCGTCGCCTGCGGTCGGTCGTGCCGACCTCGACGTCGGTTACGTCGGCAGCGGCGGTCCTGTCGGGCTGCCGACCCGCAACCCCATCGGATTCGCGCCCGCTGCAGACCCTGATCGCGACCTGCCGAGCGAAACCCGCTTCCACACGGAGATCTCGTTCAAGCGGCATCAGCCGCCGGTCTCGCCGCGGGCGAGCTCGCAGTCCGACAACGGCCCCCATGTCGAGCCCGTCTCCGGCTCCGAGGATCTCGTCTGGCGGCTGCCCGCAACGGAGACCGAGGATCGCGGTGGCGCCGAGGAGCTGAGCGCCGACGTGTTCGCGTCGTCCAGCGAGGACGAAATGACGGAAACGAACGCGGTGACGAACGACGAGCCCGGCGTGGCGGGGCGCGAGATGTTCGAGGAGCCCGGTGGCGGCGTCGACGCCAAGGTGCCGTTCTACAAGCGTGAGCTGAGCTTTCGTCGGCGCAAGCCCGGAGCGGAGGACGTTCTCGCACCGGTTGTCGAGGAGCCCGTGATCGAGGAGGCCGTGACGGACGAGCCGACCATGGACGAGCCTGTGATGGACGAGCCTGTGATGGACGAGCCCGTCATGGAGGAGCCCGTGATCGAGGAGCCAGTTACGGAGGAGCCCGTGATCGAGGAGCCTGTGATGGAGGAACCCGTCATGGAGGAGCCCGTGATCGAGGAGCCGCTCATGGAGGAGCCCCTGATCGAAGACCCCGTGATGGCCGAGCCGATTGTCGAGGAGCCCGTGATGGAAACGTCGCTGGCGGAGATGCCCGTCGCGGACGGCTCACCGCAGGAGACAGCGGGCGAGGAGCAGATTGCCGAAGAGCCCGCTGGCGACGAGCCTGTGGTCGCCGACGCCCCGACGGCTGACACGAAGAACGGCGGCCGGTCGTTCGGTCGCAAGCGAAACGGCTCGCCGGTCGCTGCCCCCGCCCGCAAGGGTCGCGGTGGCCGGGGAAAGAACACGGTGGTCGGCCTCAAGATCGGCGCCTCGCAGATCGCCGCCGCCGTCGTCACCGAAACCGACGGTAACTACGAGCTCGTGCAGCTCGCCCGGCGGCCGATCGACAGCGGTCTGGTCGTCGACGGCGAGATCCGGGACAAGGAAGCGCTCGCACACCAGCTGAAGCTGTTCTTCGACGAGCACAAGCTGCCGCGGAAGGACGTCCGCATCGGGCTCGCGAGCAACCGTATCGGTGTCCGGACCTTCGACATCGCCGGCATCGACGACGAAGCCAAGTTCGACAATGCGGTTCGTTTCAAGGCGCACGAGGTGCTGCCCGTGGCTCAGCACGAGTCCGTGCTCGACTACCGTGTCCTCGAGGAGCGTCCGACCGAGGACGGTGAGCCGTCACGACGGATCCTGCTGGTCGTCGCTCCGCGCGACCAGGTCGAGCCCTATGTGCACGTCGCGCAGGAGGCAGGCATCAGGGTTTCAGGCCTCGACCTCGAGGCGCTGAGCCTGCTCCGCGCCTTCGTCGAACCGAAGCCGTTCGCCGCCAGGGCGATCGACGATACGTCCACGGTGATCGTCTCGATCGGGCACGAGTCGACCACCCTGCTCGTTGCCGGCGGCGGCGCCTGCGAGTTCACGCGCGTCTTCGACTGGGGCGGAGACACGCTCCAGAACGCGGTGATGCAGGAGCTCGGCGTCCACCCCGCCGAGGCGGCGACCATCCTGCGCCACCTCTCACTCTCCGGCCCGGGACGGCAGTACGAGTCGCTTGACGAGGCGGCGCGCGCGAGAGCAGTCGAGGCTGTTCGACTCCGGCTCACTCCGTTCGCACGAGAGCTCGTCAGCTCCCTTCAGTTCTATCAGACCCAGCCGGACTCGCTCGGCATCGGCGAGATCGTCATCACCGGTGGCACCTCGCACCTCGAGGGCCTCGCGGAGGCACTCCACCAGATGATCGGCGTCAGCGTTCGGGTCGGGGATCCCCTCGTCCGCGTTCACACGAGCGGCGAGTTCGACCCTGCGATCGAGGCGACGATCGGGTCGATGGCGGTTCCGATCGGGCTCGCGATCGACGACGACAGGACTCGCGGCGTCAACCTGTTGCCGAGCGACCTCAAGGAGGCATCGCGCAAGCGCCCGAATCTGGTTGCGATCGCGCTTCCCGTCGCCGTTGCCGTTCCGGTCGTGGCGCTCGGCTTCATGTTCGTGTCGGCGCACGGCAAGGTGAGTGACTCGCAGTCCGAGCTCGACGCGGTCACGGCCCAGATCGACGCCCTGCCGAGGCCCGTCCGCCCGGTGATCGACGCCTCGCTGCAGGGTACGCAGGCAGCGCGCGCACAGGCCGTGGCGAACGTGCTCGGAAGCCGCGTGGCCTGGGACGCGGTGCTCCGTGACGTCTCCCGTGTACTCCCGGAGAACGTGTGGTTGAACTCGTTGCAGGCCCAGGTGGCTGCCACCTCTGCTGCCGGAACCACTCCGGTCTCTGCCACCGTCGTGCCCGGGGTTCCCGTCACCCCGACGGGAGCCGTGATCAACGGATACACGTACGCCCAGACCGACGTCGCTCGCCTGCTCGCCCGGCTCGCGACTCTCCCGACGCTCACCAACGTCACGCTCACGTCGAGCAAGGTTGAGACGAGCGGGAACAAATCGGTTGTCCACTTCCAGATCGCTGCCGACCTGAATACCGGAGGTTCCTGATGAACGGCCTGCTGAAGGAGAAGAAGGCGGTGATCGCGCTCGGTGCCGTCGGAGCCGTCGTTCTGCTCGCGGCCGCGTGGTTCCTCGTGGTCGCCCCGCAGCAGTCGAAGGCGAACGATCTCAGCGCCCGGGTGACCGAGGCTCAGAACGAGCTCTCCCAGCGCAAGATCGCGCTCGCCACGCCTTCGGCCAAGATCACGGTCAAGGCCGCCGACACATACCGGCTGGCGAAGGCGCTTCCGGACACGACGAACATGGCGGGCATGATCCTCGACCTCAACCGCCTGGCGGCGCGGCACAAGCTCGCCTTCACGTCGATCACTCCGGCGCCTGCGATGGCTGCGACGGGGTACGTCGCCCAGCCCGTCGGGGTGGAGGTGCAGGGCCGGTTCTCGAACGTCTCCTCGTTCCTCGGTGAGCTCCGCCGGCTCGTGCGCGTGCGAGGCGGCAGGCTCGATGCCCGTGGGCGTATCTACTCGACGACGAACATCAACCTCACCGAAGCCGAGACCAAGTTCCCGAATGTCAAAGCGGCCGTGACGATCGAGTCGTACACGTTCTTTGCCCCGACCGCCGCCGGTACCCCGGCGACGCCACCCACGTCAAGCACACCGTCCTCGAGTGCGACGGTCGCAGCAGGAGCGAATCCCTGATGGCCCAGAAGACCGACATCGCGGCCGCCAAGGCCCGTAAGCAGAAGATCATCCTCGCAGCCGCCGGCGTCGCCTTGGTCGGTCTGGCCGTGATCCAGGTGCCGAAGCTGATGAAGAGCAACAGCCAGCCCGTCGCGGCTGCGCCTGCAGCGACGGCTACAGGAGCCACGTCAGGAACGACGACTGCGGTCGTCGTGAGCGCGACCACCGGCACGTTCAAGCCCGCCGGATACGTGGCCGGCGTGGCGCTCCCGGGCGGATCCAAGGTCGTCGTGGCCTCGGACAAGCTCGCGTCGTTCACGCTCTTCGAGGTGAAGGATCCGTTCGTTCAGCAGGCCGGTGCCGAGACGACGAGCACCGGCGGCAGTAGCGCTGCGAGCACGACCGCTACGACTACCGATACTGCACCGACGGCCTCAGGCTCCGGCACCGCCACGACGAGTACCGCCGCGAGCACCCCGCCGCCGCCGGTCGTCTACGCGACGATCACGCTCGACGGCAAGCCGCAGCAGTTGCAGGTGAACGGGAAGAAGGTGGACAGGGAGTTCCCGAAGGGTGCACCGCTGTTCGTGCTCGTCTCGCTGAAGAAGAAGCTGGCAAAGATCGGCGTCGCCGGCGGCTCGTTCGACGGCGGGCAGACCGTCACGCTCACGGCCGGGCAGAAGATGACGCTCGTGGACACTGCAACCGGCGTGCGCTACGAGCTGAAGCTCGTCTACACCGGCACGGCACCCGAGCAGATCGAGAGCTTCTCGACCGCCGCTCCGCCTGCTGCGACAACCGATCAGCCGGCTGCTTCCACGGGCGGAACCACTGCCGCGACCACGGGCGGAACCACTGCCGCGGCCACTCCGTGATCACTCAAGTCGTGCTCGTCGCCAGCCGATAGGAGAAGCGAATGCCGTCTTTCGCCTATAGCGCCATCAACGCCCAGGGAGCAGAGCTCGCGGGCGAGATCCAGGCCGCCGACCTGTCGGCAGCGCGTGACGCGCTGCGGGGTGGAGGGCTGCTCGCACAGTGGATCGAGGAGCTCAAGACTCCCGCCGCCAAGAAGACAGGGTTCACCAAGGGCAAGGTCAAGGCGAAGTCGCTGCAGGTCTTCTCGCGCCAGTTCGCGACGATGATCGAGGCGGGCCTGTCGGTCGTCACCGCAATCGTCATCCTCGAGCAGCAGACCGACGACAAGGTCCTCGCCAGCGTTCTCGATGACGTCCGCGAGCAGGTGGAATCGGGTTCCCTGCTCTCCGAGGCGATGTCTCGCCACCCCGATGTCTTCAGTCGACTCTACATGTCGATGGTCGAGGCCGGCGAGGCGGCAGGTGTGCTCGACGTCGTGCTCGACCGCGTTGCGCTGCAGATCGAGAAAGAGGAGAAGATCAAGCGTCGCGTCAAGGGAGCAATGATCTACCCGAGCGTGGTGCTCGTCTTCGCGACGCTCGTGATGACGGGCATGCTGATGTTCCTCGTTCCCATTTTCGTCAAGATCTTCGCCCAGCTCGGCGGCGAGTTGCCGATGCTCACGCAGCAGGTGATGCACGTTTCGAACCTCCTGCGCGGCTACTGGTTCATCATCTTCCCGGTCATCGGCCTCTCGATCTTCGGGTTCTTCAAATGGAAGAAGACCGAGGCCGGACGCCAGGCCTGGGACCGCTTCAAGCTGCGGCTGCCGGCCCAGATCGGCGTCGTCGTGCGCAAGGTGGCGATGGCCCGCTGGTCGCGGACGCTCTCGACGCTGATCGCCTCGGGCGTCGACATCCTGCGGGCGCTCGAGATCACGGCGCAGACGACGGGGAACTGGGTCGTCGAGGAGGAGACGGCGAAGGTCCGCGCCCGCGTGCAGGAAGGCGCCACGATCGCCCAGCCGCTGATCGACAGCACCGTGTTCCCGCCGATGATCGCCCAGATGGTCAAGATCGGAGAGGAAACCGGCGAGCTGGAGAAGATGTTGGCGAAGGTCGCCGACTTCTACGAAGACGAGGTCGACGCATCGATTGCGGCCCTCACCTCGATCATCGAGCCGCTGATGATGGTCGGTGTCGGGATCATGGTCGGGATCATCATCATCAGCATGTACCTGCCGATGTTCAAGCTGCTGACGCTCGTCAAGTAGCTCGCACGTTCCTCCCCGCGGTTCGTTCTCCGCCCGACGCCAAGGGGCCGATGTCACTCACGAGAAGTGACATCGGCCCCTTGCGGATTTGGGTTTCGAAGGCCGGTGCTATTCGCGCAGCAGCATCGCTGCGGCTTCGCGCTCGAGATCGACGTACGGCTCGCCGCTGACGTCGACGGCGACCCGGCGGATGGTGCCGCCGGTAAAGCTCCAGGGCTGCGTTCCGGGGTAGTCGTAGGTGACGCCGGCGCCGCCGTCGCGGCCGACGCAGAGCCCCTCGCCGGCGATCATGAACTTGGCCGGCTGGGTCTTGATCGGTGCCTCGCCGACCTTCGTCTCGCCGTGCCAGAGGGAGAGCGTCCCGTTGGCGACGTGGGGTGGGTCCTCGCCTGACTTGTCGAACGATGCCGAGAGGATCAGGTTCTCGCCGGTGGGTAGGTCTTCCGTCGCGACGACCTTCTGCTCGAACATGCCGACGAAGTTGTAAACGTAGTGGAGGCGGTTGTCCTTGACATAGAGCGCGTGGCCGCCGAACGGCGAGCCGTGGGCGAAGAGCACGCCCTCGGCACCCGGGGCCGGGATGTCGACCAGCGCGCCGATCGCGAACGAGCGGTTGCGGAGGTTCACGGCCTGTGACTCGGGAACCTCGGACGTATCCGGGAAGTAGATGTAGCGATCCCGGGGCGGTGAGAGGACCGGCCGCGGGGTCAGGAAGATCTCGATCGGGGAGCGGTCGTCGAGGGGGAAGGCGCCGTTCGCTCCGGCCTCGGCGTACCAGAGGTTCACGAGCTCGCGAACCTTCTCGGGGTTCTCGTCGGCCAGGTTGTGCAGCTCCGAGCGGTCGACCTCGGTGTGATACAGCTCCCACACGTCCTCGTTGAAGTTGCCCCAGCCGGCGATCGTGGGGTGGTCCGTGACCGCCTTCCAGCCTTCGTGCCAGATCGCCCGCGAGCCGAGCATCGCGTAGAACTGCGTCGACCTCGTCGAAGGCGCGTCGGCGTCGTCGAAGGCGGAGCGCATGCTGACGCCGTCGAAGTGGCTCTGGACGTGCCCCTTGATCGTGCGGGGCGCCTGTACCCCGAGCGCGTCGAGGACGGTCGGGACGAGGTCGACCGCGTGGTGGTACTGGTGCCGGATCTCGCCCTTCGACTTCATCCCGGCAGGCCACGAGACGATGCACGGGTCGCTCGTGCCCCCGTTGAACTCGTAGCGCTTCCACATCTTGAACGGCGTGTTGAACGCCATCGCCCAACCGTTGGGGTAGTGGTTGTAGGTCTTCGGGCCGCCGAGCTCGTCGAGCATCGGCATGTTCGCCTCGATCGTGTCGGGAATCCCGTTCGCGAACTTCATCTCGTTGACGCTGCCGTTCGGGCCACCCTCGCCCGAAGCCCCGTTGTCCGAGACGAGGATCACGAGCGTGTTCTCGCGCCAGCCGAACTCCTCGAGGAAAGCGAGCAGCCGGCCGATCTGGTCGTCGGCGTGGGCGAGGAAGCCGGCATAGACCTCGGCCATCCGGCAGAAGAGCTTCTTCTCGTCGTCGGAGAGCGAGTCCCACGGGCGCGTGACGTCCATCGCAGGGAACGGCAGGCCGTCGGGGCCGGTGCGCTCGGTCGTCCCGATCGGGTTGATCGACGGCAGCTCCGTGTCCGCGGGGACGATGCCGAGCTCCTGCTGGCGGGCCAGGGTCTGCTCGCGCAACGCCTCGTAGCCCATGTCGAACTGACCCTTGAACTTGTCGATCCACTCCCTCGGGACGTGGTGCGGCGCGTGGCAGGCGCCGAGGGCGTAATAGAGGAAGAACGGCTTCTCGGGAGCGATTGACTTCGAGTCCATGATGAACTCGATCGCCTTGTCGGTCAGGTCGACGCTCAGGTGGTAGCCCGCCTCGGGCGACTTCGGCTGGTCGACCAGGTGATTGTCGTAGACGAGGTCCGGGTACCACTGGCTGGTTTCGGCGCCGAGGAACCCGTACCAGCGCTCGAAGCCCCGGCCGCTCGGCCAGTTGCGCCGCGTCGAGGCGAGGTTCATCTCGTCCTCGGGGCAGAGATGCCACTTGCCCACCATGTAGGTGTTCCAGCCCAGCTCGCCCAGGATCTCCGACAGCATCCCGTTCTCCGGCGGGATCGTCCCGCTCCCGTTCGGGAACCCGATCGCCCCCTCCGTGATGCACGCCATGCTGTTCCGCGTGTGATTGCGGCCCGTCAGCAGACACGAGCGGGTTGGCGAGCAGAGGGCAGTCGTATGCCACTGCGTGAAGCGCACGCCGTCCGCCGCGATCTTGTCGATATTCGGGGTCGCGACCGGGCCGCCGTAGCAGCTCGCGGCCGAGAAGCCGACGTCATCCAGGACGACATAGACAACGCTCGGCGCTCCGTCTGGCGCCTTCGGCGGCTCAAACGGCTCCCAGTCCGGCTCCGAGTCGCGGATATCGACGTTGATGGTGCCCTTGAACGTTGCGCTCACGTTTCTCCATTCCCTCGAGTGTCGAGCCGGCCTTGAAACGCCGGCCGCTCGCATGATGACCGGAATCTGCCGATTCCCGGCCCCTGCATCCTGCACTATCGCCCATCGGACCAGGGTGTCGGTCCGGATACCACGGCTCTCGTCCCGACGCCGGGTGAGCCGGGCATCGTTCTACCGTCGACACCACGGCCGCTTCGACCGGACGCCTGCCCAAGCGTCTACGACTCCGGCAATGCCCCACCCTCGGCGGTACGCCGGGCGACGAACTCGGCCAGTTCGGCGGCGACGGTGTCGTTGAGAGGCGGCGGCTCGAACTCAGCCAAGACCCGCTTCCAGGTTGCGTTCGCCCGCTGCGTCGCGTCGAGTGAGCCGGCCTCCGTCCACTGGCCGTAGTTCGCCCAGTCGGACACGAGGGGCTCGTAGAATGCCGTGCGATAGCGGGCGAGCGTGTGCTCGCCGCCGAAGAAGTGGCCACCCGGGGGAGTTTCCGCGATCGTGCCGAGACCGATCTCCTCGTCGTCCACGGTCAGCGGCTGAAACGCCTCGGCGATCATCTGCAGAACCTCGACGTCGAGGATGAACTTCTCCTTCGACGCCGTCAGCCCGCCCTCCAGCCAGCCGGCCGCATGGAGGAGGACGTTGCATCCTCCCATCACCGCGCCGAAGAGGCTCATCATCGTCTCGTACATCGCCTGGGCGTCGACGGCGTTGGAGGCATTCGGGGCGGACGAGCGGTAGGGAAGCCCGACGTGACGGGCAAGCTGGCCGCTCGCGAGCGCCGCCTTGAAGTATTCGGGTGTGCCGAACGCGGGCGCGCCCGATTTCATGTCGACGTTGGAGGTGAACGCCCCGTAGACGACCGGTGCGCCGGGGCGCACGGCCTGGGTCAGGGTGATGCCGGCCAGCGCCTCGGCATGCTGGAGGGTGAGCGCCCCGGCGAGGGTCACCGGGGCCATCGCGCCCGCCAGCGTGAAGGGCGTGATGATCGACAGCTGGCCGGCGGCGGCGAAGTCGATGAGGCCCATGCACATCGGGATGTCGAGCTGCCGCGGCGAGTTGCTGTTGATCACCGTGTAACAACGTGCGGCGGAGGCGAACGTGTCGGTGTCGACCCCGTACCCGATCCGGAACATCTCGAAGCCGTCGGCCACCTGTCCCCGGCCTCTAGCGTAGAGGTACGGCGCCTTGTCGGTCAGCGTCAGGTACGCAAGACCGGACTGGAGGTGCCGGAACTGCATGGGAACGTCCTGCGGCTCGACGCACGGCCCGGTGACGTGGATCACGTCGAAGTGCTGCGTGAGACGGACGAGGTCCTGAAAGTCGGCAAGATTGCCCGACCGCTTGCCGCCGTCGAGATCGCTCACGGCAGGAGGGCTGCTGACGGGGACGGTGGCCAGATGGCGTCCGCCCAGGGTGACGGTTCGCTCGGGCGAGCGGCCGACCAGCTCGAACGACGTGGGCGCTGAAGCCAGGGCCTGTTCCACCAGCTCCGGTTCGAAGAAGACCATCTGTGACTCCTCGTCGACCCGGGCCCCTGCTTCGCGGAAGACGCCCCGCGCTTCGGGGAGCAAGACGCGGATCCCCTGCTCCCGGAGCACGGTCAGAGCCGACATGTGGAGATGCACGACCTGATCCGCGCTCAAGAGCTCGATCGGCGGAAACGGATTCTCGAGGGAGCGGTATCGGAGCGATCGCCGTTCGGGCGACGGCCCGGCTGCACCCGCTCCGCGACCCCGACGGCCTCTCCGCTCTCTCGGGTTGTCCTCCACTCCGTCCCTCCTGACGACCGGGCCATCCTATGCGTCAGGGGCCGGCGGCTACCGCGCGATGTCCACCACCGGGTCACCGAGCGCCTGGAGATCGACCTCGATGCCGAGCCCCGGTCCCGGCGGCGGCTTCTGAGCTCCGTCGGCCCGCGGCGGCAGACCCGTGCCGTGGTCGACGTCAACCCAGGTGTTGAAGTCACATGTGTGGACCCGAAGGCGCTCTGGAGTGCCGAGCCCGAGGTGAACGACCGCCGCCGTAACGAGGCTCGCGCCGCCGGCGTCCTCGACCGTGACCTCGACCCCGAGTTCGACCGCGACGTCGCGGATCAGGGTCGCCGGCGTGAGGCCGCCGACCCGCTGGAGCTTGATCGTGATCCCGTCCGCGACGGACTCGCGGTGTGCCCGCAGCAGGTCGGCGAGCGTCACGATCGACTCGTCGAGCACGAGCGGGCGGTCGGCGGCGCGGCGTACCGACGCACACTCTGCATACGTGCGGCAGGGCTGCTCGAGGGTGTACTCCAGGTCCTGGGTAGCCCGCAGGAAGCGTCGCGCGCCGCCGGCCGTGAAGCTGCCGTTCGCGTCGGCGAACAGCACGATCCCGCCGCCCACGGCGTGGCGCACCGCCGCAAGTCGCTCTGCGTCCGCCTCGGGGGCGTGGCCGACCTTGACCTGGAGACGACGGTACCCGTCGGCGACGAGGTCCCGGGCGAGTGCGACGGCATCGTCCACCGACGAGATGGTGACGACGTTGTAGAGCGGGACTGCCTCGCCGAAGCGGGCGCCGAGCGCCTCGTAGAGGGGCCGGCCTGCGACGCGTGCCGCGATATCCCAGCAGGCCATGTCGAGCGCCGACTTGACGTAGGGCTGCCCGCGCATTGCGCCGTCGAGCAGAGCCAGGACGGCCCTGGGCTGCGTCGGGTCGGCACCGAGCAGCAACGGCGCCAGGTCGGCGATCCCGGCCCGTGCGCCCGCTGCGAAGGATTCGGTGTAGACCGCGCTGATGACGGCCATCTCGCCGAAGCCGGTGATCCCCTCATCGGTGTCGAGGGCGACGATCGTCGAGTCGAATGCCGCCGAGCCGACGTGCCCCATCGCGTAGTTTCCACGGCGGAACGGCTGGAGCTGGCGGTAGGCGCGTACTCGGGTGACCTGCACGCGTGGCCCGTCTCTAGTCGACGACGACGACGTCGAGCTCTCCGAGCTCGCCGAGCTCGTGCTCGACTTCGGCGGCCACGTCGGTGCCGAGGAGCCGACCCAGGAAGCCGTGGTGATGGCCGGCGAGCACGACGAGGCGCGCCCCGCGATCGCGTGCCGCGGAGGTGATCTTCTCCGAGACGTTGCCGGCCGCCCAGACGTAGTCGGCGTCCAGCCCGGCGGCCTCGACCCGGGTGCGCGCCTTGGCGAGAATCGGCTCGAGCTCAGGGGGCTCGACGAGCGGCATCATGCGCGCCTCCTCGGTGAGGCTGCCGAAGCTCTGAGGGCCTTCGGGGTCGAAGGGCATCTCGAAGACCGCGAGGACGACGAGCCCGTCGCCGGAGGCCCTTGCCTCTTCGATCGCCCGATCGAGTGCGCGGCTCGCGCCGTCGGAGTCGTCGAATCCGATGAGGATCGTTCCTGCCATCTCGGCGACCATCGTAGTTCTCGCGCGGTCGCGGCGTCGGTGCCACCGCGACCGCGCAAGAGAGACGGGCTCCTAGCTGAGGGCCTTTGCCTTCATCGTGTCGAACTCGGCCTGCGTGATCGCACCGCTGTCGAGCAACTGCTTCGCCTGGGCGACCTGATCGGCAGGTGACGAACCGGCGACCGACTTGATGTACGCGTCCTGCTGCGCCTGAACGGCCTCAATCTGCTTCGTGCTGCGGTCGGCCATGCCCTGATGCTCCGCGATCAGGTAGATGAGAACGCCGAGGTACGGCAAGACGATGACGAAGATGATCCAGATCGCCTTCATCCCACCGCCGATGTCGTGACGACGGAAAATGTCCGCGAAGACCGTGATCAGGAGCCAGATCCAGATCACGAACGCGAAGAAGATGACCATCGACCAGAGAACGTCGAGGAACGGATAGCTAGCTGCGACCACGGTTGACTCCTTGCTCGAGGATTGCGCAGCACGCGACCTCCGAGATCGGCGCGCTGTGCTCTTGACTACCCCAACCTTCTCATATTTCGGTCCGTCAAGCATGATCGCACCTCATGTCTGAGCGTCTGACGCGTCACGTTCCGATCGTTCACTGGCTACCCCGGTACGAGCGGTCGTTTCTCGGCGCCGACCTGCTCGCCGGCCTCGCGGTCTGGGCGGTACTCGTCCCACAGGCTGTCGCGTACGCCGCGCTCGCCGGCGCGCCGCCGCAGGCGGGGCTTGCGGCCGCCCTCGGGGCGGGCGTGCTGTACGCCGTCTTCGGCACCTGCCGTGAGCTCGACGTCGGACCGAGCTCGACGATCGCCATCACGGCGAGTGCCGCTCTCGTGCCAGTTGCCGCGGCGTACCCCGCTCAGGAGTACACCGTGCTCCTCGCCGCACTCGCTCTGCTGACGGGAGCCACGCTCGTCGTCGCCGGAGCCCTGCGACTCGGCTTCGTATCGGAGTTCCTCGCCCGCCCGGTGATCATCGGCTTCATCAGCGGGATCGGCGTCCTGATCATCGTCGGTCAGCTGCCGAAGCTGCTCGGGCTCTCGGTCGAGAGCGGCAACGTTCCGGAGACGCTCTGGCGCGAGATCGGCTCGCTCGACGAGAGCGGCTGGCGCACGCCCGTTGTCGGCTGTGCGTCGCTGCTCGCTCTCCTCGTGCTCCGCCGGGTCGCACCACGATTTCCCTGGGCGCTCGTCGTGGCCGGCGTCTCGGTAGCGCTGAGCCGTGCCTTCGATTTCGCGGCGCACGGCGTCGCCGTGATCGTGGACGTCCCCGCCGGCCTGCCGACGCCGGCGATACCGAGCATCGGCCTCGGTGAGATCGGCGCCCTCAGCGGTGGGGCGCTCGCGCTCGCTCTCGTGGCTCTGGCCGAGTCGATCGGCGCTGCGCGCTCCCTCGCAGCGAAGGCAGGCTATGAGATCGACCCGGACCAGGAGCTCCTCGCTCTGGGAGCATCCAACCTCGGTGCCGGGCTGCTCCAGGGCTTTCCGGTCGACGCGAGTCTCTCCCGCAGCGCGGTCGGGGCCGGCGCGGGCGTGCGCACCCGCCTCTCCGGGCTGATCGTGGCGGCGCTGCTCGTGGCGACGATGCTCTTCCTGACGTCGCTGTTCGACGGGCTGCCCCAGGCGACCCTGGCGGCGATCATCATTGCGGCGGTGATCGGGCTCGTCGACGTGAAGGGCTTCCGGCAGCTGTGGCGGATCGACCCGGGTGATGCGCAGCTCGCGATCGTGGGCTTCGCCGCTGTCGCCCTGCTCGGGGTGCTGCCCGGGATCGTGGTCGCGGTGATCGCGTCGCTGCTCGCCCTCGTCCGGCGCGCATACCGGCCCCGGGTGGCCGTGCTCGGGCGGGCGGTGGGCGAGACGAGCGCAGACGAGGACTACCGCTTCCGTAGCATCGACCGCCACCCCGAGTACGAGACCATCCCCGGGCTCGTCCTCTTTCGCTTCTCGAACGAGCTCTTCTTCGCCAATGCCTCGTTCTTTCGCAACGAGACGCTGCGCCTCGTCGCCGCCTCAGACCCTCCGGCGCGCACCGTCCTCGTCGACGCCTCGGCGATCAGCCACCTCGACACGACTGCGGTGGCGATGCTCGAGGACCTGATCGACAGGCTGGAAGCGGCAGACATCACGTTCGAGCTCGCCCGCCCGACCGCCGCCCTCAAAGACGCGTTGTCGCGGACCGACCTTTTCGATCGGATCGGGCCTGCTCGGCTGCACCCGTCCGTGCACACCGGAGTGGAGGCCTTCCTCCGGCGGAAGGCGGACACGGCACATCCCTAGATCGCCGTCACCTCGCCCGGCCGCAGCACGCGAACCTCGGTCGCCGGCGCGTGTTCTCGAACCGCCCGCTCGAACAGGGCGGGAGGTGTCGTCAGGAAGGCGGGCGGGCCCTGCAGCCCGAGATGGATCGGGTAGTAGGTGCCCCAGTGGATCGGGATCGCAACACCCGCGCCGAGCAGTGCCGCCGCCTCGGCCGCGCGGCCAGGGTCCATGTGACCAGGCCCCATGGACGGGCCCCAGCCCCAGATCGGCAGCAGAGCGACGTCGACCGGTGAGAGATCCGCCATCTCCGCGAAGACGTCGGTGTCGCCCGCGAAGTACACGGAGCGGCCGTCTCCCTCGATCACGTAGCCGAGTGGGGCTGCGCGGACACCGAACGGCAGCCGGCCGGTGTCGTGCTCGGCGGGGGTCGCCCGCACCGTGACCGCTCCGACCTCGATCTGCTCGCCGGCGCGCAACTCGAGCACGTTCTTCATCCCGGCCTTGCGCCTGATCAGGGGCCCGGCACCGTGGGGAGCGACCACCGGCATCTCGCGCCCGAGCCGCTGCAGCGAGGGCAGGTCGAGGTGGTCGTAGTGGATGTGCGAGATCAGGACGGCGTCGACGCCGCGATGGGCCCTCGGGTCGACCCTGGCCGTCCGGCGCAGATGGGCGACGCGGTTCCGAAGCAAGGGGTCGGTGAGGAGCCGGACGCCGTCGAGGTCGATGACGACGGTCGCATGCCCGATGTACCGGATCGCGGCTCGAAAGGGCGGTGGCTCGACCACCCCGCGATCCTATGTCGCCCTGTCACGGGCCGTCCGGGACGGAGAGTACGTTTCGCGCGTGTCACAGACGGCTCTCCAAGGGTCCGATCGACCTTCGCAGGGATCGGGCCCAATGAGCATCAACCTCACGGTGCGGACGATGCTCCTCGTTGCGGCCATCGTCGGCCTCGCCTGGGCGTTCGTCTACATCCGCGAAGCGATCATGACCCTCTTCCTGGCGCTCTTCTTCGCGCTCGTGCTCGAGCCCGTGGTGCGCCTGATGCAGCGGCACCTTCCTCTCGGCCGGGGCGCGTGCGCGACGACGCTGATCCTCGGACTCGTCGCGCTCGCCGTCATCTTCACCCTGCTGTTACTCTCGCCGCTGGCCGGGAGTTTCAGGGACTTCGTCGACGCCCTGCCGGGAATGGTCGAGGACATCACCACCAACTCGTCGCTCGGCTCCTGGATCAACGAGCACAGCCAGGCGCCGGAGACCGCCCAGGCGAACGTGAAGGAGATCGCCCAGGGCATCGCCAGCGCGGCCGGCGGCGTGATCGGCGTCATCGTCTCGGGGTTCAGCCTCGTCCTCGCTCTGGTCACCGCGATCTTCCTGACGCTGTTCCTGATGATCGACCTGCCGCGGCTGATCGGCGCCGTCGACACGCTGCTCGACCCGCGCGGCTCCGATCGCTGGAGCCGCATGTCCGAGCGGATCATCACCGCCGTCTCGCGGACGATGCTCGGCAACATCGCGATCTCGATCATCTGCGGCACGATCTACGGCGTCTCGGCCTGGATTCTCGGAACACCGTTCCCGGTCGTGATGGGCGTCATCGCAGGGCTCCTCGACCTGATCCCGATGGTGGGCGCCACGATCGCCGGGACGATTCTCGTGCTCGCCACGCTGACGCAGGGGCTGGCTCCTGCCGTGATCATGCTCGTCATCGTGCTCGTCTACCAGCAGTTCGAGAACTACGTGCTGCAGCCGACGATCCTCGGCAAGGCGGCCGACGTCTCCGGCTTCTTCGTCATCGTCAGCGTGATGATCTTCGGGGCGTTGCTCGGCGTCATCGGCGCGATCATCGCCGTGCCGATCATCGCCTCGATCCAGATCGTCGTCGTGGAGCTCACAACGGAGCGTCGAGCCAGGATGGCCACGCTGCGGTCGACGAGCGATCCGCCGGGCGCCTCCGCCTGAAGTGGGATAGGCTCGGCCCTGCAGCCGCCCGGCCCCCGCAGAGGAGGAGTACCGTGATCGACAGCCCAGCAGCCCAACCGCCGTCGCGTGGTCGGATCATCGGCGCGCGCGTGCTTCTCGTCGTCGGCGTCCTGCTGGTCGTGGTCAGCATCCTTGCGACCTACGTCAAGCGAGAGGCACTCGATCCCGGCCAGTTCGAGCAGACCTCGCGGGCGCTGGTCGAAAGCCCGGCGATCCAGGAGCAGGTGTCGGCTGTGATGGTCGATGCGCTGTTCTCGAACGTCGACGTCTCGGCCGAGCTCAAGGGCAACTTGCCGACGAACCTGCAGGCTCTCGCCGGCCCGCTGGCCGGTCTCTCGCAGGGCTTCGCAGACACGGTGGCACAGAAGCTCCTCGCCCGGCCACGCGTGCAGGACGCGTTCGTGGCGCTGTCGTCGGCGTCGCAGGCGCAGCTGGTCAAGGTTCTGCACGGAGACACGAAAGGCCTGACCACCTCGAACGGCAACGTCGTCCTCGACCTCCGGCCGCTCGTGCTGAAACTGGGGGACAGGTTCGGATTCGTCAGCAACCTGGCCGACAAGATTCCGCAGGACGCGGCCCAGGTCACGATCATCAAGTCCAACGACCTGAAGACGGCGCAGAAGGTCACCCACTGGCTCGAGCAGATCGCGAACTGGGTCTGGATCCTCGCGGTCGCCTGCTGGGTTGGAGCGATCTGGCTTGCCCGGGGCAGGCGCCGGCAGGAAGTACGCTCCCTTGGCATCGGCCTCATCGTGGTCGGGATCCTCGTCCTGCTCGCGCGGCGGCTCGCCGGCAACTACTTCGTCGACCACATCGTCGTCAACGACTCCGTCCGGCCGGCTGCGAGAGACGCGTGGCAGATCATCACGAGGGCGCTGGCCGCGTCGGGATGGGTTGCTCTCGCCGTCGGCATCCTCGTGGCGATCGGCGCCTGGCTCGTCGGCCCGGGCGAGCGTGCCACGTCGGCGCGAGCCGCCGTTGCGCCGACCCTTCGGCGCGCCGGGCTCGCCTGGGGCCTCTTCGTGGTCGGGATGCTCGTGATCGTCTGGATCCTTCCGATCCAGATGTTCCGAACGACCGTCGTCCTCTGGGTTGCGGCCGCGATCGGATTCTTCATCCTTCGACGACAGCTGGAGGCGGAGACCGCCGGGGTATCGACGATGCCGGCCGCCGTCCAGGCGCCGGCGTCGACGGAGGACGAGCAAGAACCGCTCGAGTAGCCGGTCCTCAGGAGGTTCGGCAGTCGCCGCAGGCGCCGTGAAGCACGACTTCGTGGGCGTGCATCCCGTACGCGAGTCGGCTGGCGGCCTGCTCGAGCGCCCGCTCGAGAGCGGGATCGGCGAACGGCTCCACCTTGCCGCAGCCGTCACAGACCAGGTGATGGTGATGCTCTGTCCCGGTGTGCGCGGGCTCGAAGCGGGCGATTCCGTCGCCGAGCTCGACGCGCTGCACGAGTCGTAGCTCGACGAGCTGGTCGAGGGCACGGTAGACGCTCGCGATCCCGATGCGGCCACCCGTCTCGCGGATGCCGTCGAAGATCTCCTGCGCCGACCGGCAGCAGGACTGTGCGCCCAGGTGCTCGATCACCGCCCTGCGAGCGCCACCGTTACGAAGCCCCCTCGCCTGGAGATCGTCGAACGCCAGCGCGCTCCAGCTCGCGTGAGCCTCGTGCATGCTGATAATGATACCGATTCTCACTAGCTGCTAGGCTGGCGCCGTGCTTTCGAGAATCGTTCTCTTTAGCGGAGCACTACTGACCACCGCAGGGCTGGTCGCGGGGTGTGGCTCGGGCGGCTCCCAGAGCCGCCGGAACACGATCGTGGCGGCGTTCTACCCGATTGCCTATGCAGCCGAACAGATCGCGGGCGACACGGTCGACGTCCGGAATCTCACACCGGCCGGCGCCGAACCGCACGATCTCGAGCTGACACCGGGTGACGTGCGAGCCGTCCACGACGCATCGCTCGTCTTCTATCTCGGCGACGGGTTCATGCCCGGCCTCGAGACCGCGGTGCAAGAGCGAAACGGTCGCTCGGTCGATCTTCTCCAACAGCTACGACGGGAAGAGGGCAACGGCGGAGGGCAGCCCGACGATCCTCACGTCTGGCTCGATCCGGTGCGCTACGCCGCGATGGTGCGCCTGATCGGCTCGGCTCTCGGGAACGACGTGTCGGCAGGTCGCCTCGCGCGCAGGCTGGTCCAGCTCGATACGCAATACCGACATGGCCTCGCACACTGTGCGCGCCGCCAGGTCGTCACGAGCCATGCTGCATTCGGGTATCTGGCCGCGCGTTACGGACTCGAGCAGATTCCACTCGAAGGGCTCACGCCCGAGGCGGAGCCGTCCGCCAGGGACCTGGCGCGTCTCGTCGACGTCGTCAGAGCGTCCGGGGCGACGACGGTGTTCTTCGAGACGCTCGTCTCGCCGAAGCTCGCGCAGACGGTGGCGCGAGAAGCCGGGGTGGGGACTGCCGTGCTCGACCCCATTGAAGGGCTCACCGACGACGAGATTGCCGCCGGAGCAGATTACTTCTCCGTCATGCGGTCGAACCTCACCGCGCTTCAGAAGGCACTCGGGTGCACGACCTGACCGGCCCGGTCGTCGAGCTCGACAAGGTCTCGTTCGGCTACCGGGCGGGCGTCCGGGTGCTCGAGGACGTCTCTCTCGTGGTAGCTGCCGGTGAGTTCGTTGCCATCGCGGGACCAAACGGCGGCGGCAAGACGACCCTTCTTCGGCTCATCCTCGGGCTCGAGCGCCCGACGGATGGAACGGTGCACGTCTTCGGGACGTCGAGCGGGAAGGGGCCCGAGGGCGCGCGCATCGGATACCTCCCGCAGCGATCGCGCCTGCTCGGCGAGGCGCCGGTCACCGTGCGGGAGATCGTGTCCACAGGACGCCTTGCCCCGGCCGGCATCTGGGGTCCGCTGCGTCGCGCAGACCGTGAGGCGGTGACGCGTGCAATCGCGACGGTGGGGCTCGCAGCGCGGGCCGACGCCCCCCTGCGGACGCTCTCGGGCGGGATGCAGCAGCGGGCGCTGATCGCCAAGGCGCTCGCATCCGAGCCGATGCTCCTCGCTCTCGACGAGCCGACGACCGGCGTCGACGCCGCCTCGCAGGAATCGCTCGGCCTGCTCCTCGAGGAGTTGCGGGCAGAGCTGGGCGTCACCATCCTCTACGTGTCACACGAGTTCGGCGCGGTGGAGCACGTGGTCGAAAGGATCGTGCTGGTCCGCGGAGGCATCGTGTACGACGGTCCGCCGAGCCGCCTCCCGGGCGTGTGGCACGACCCCTCGCACAGCCATGCTTGACCTCGAGTTCATGCGGCTCGCCCTGGCCACGGGCGCGATCGTCGGGCTGCTGGCCCCGGCTGTCGGGTTCTTTCTCGTCGAGCGCAAGGCCTCGTTGATCGGCGACGGACTCGGTCACGTCGCTTTCGCCGGGGTGGCGGTCGGGTACTTGCTCGGGATCTCGCCCGTCCTGACGGCGCTCGTGGCGACAGTGATCGGTGCGCTTGCGATCGAATGGCTGCGGACTCGCGGCGGCGCGGCCGGCGACCAGGCCCTCGCGCTCGTGTTCTACACGGGAATCGCCGCCGGCGTCGTGCTCGTCTCGCGCGCCGGCGCACTCAACGTCAACCTCTTCCAGTTCCTCTTCGGGTCGATCCTCACCGTCACGCGCGACGATCTCTGGACGGTGCTCATGCTGGGGATAGCCGCTCTCGCGACGATCGCGATCCTCTTTCGCGGTCTCGTCGCGACCGTACTCGACGAAGAGGGTAGTCGCGTCGCGGGGGTTCCGGTCACGCGCCTCAACGTCGTCGTCGCCGTTCTCGCTGCGCTCACCGTCGCCGTGTCGATGCGCATCGTGGGCATCCTCCTGATCGCAGCGCTGATGGTGCTGCCGGTGATCGCCGCCAACCGCGTTGCCTGGAGCCTGCGGTCGACCTTTGCTCTCTCGATGGCGTTCGGGGTGTGCTCGGTCGTCTCGGGCCTGTCGATCGCCTACTACGCCGACCTGCCGCCCGGCGGCACGATCGTGCTCGTCGCCGCGGGAGCGTTCGTGCTCTGTGCCGGGGGCAGCGCTGTCGCCCGCCGGGTCTGAGCGGCTGTGATGGAATGGGACGCGCGATGCGACGCGTCACCCTGACGGGCTCCAGGCTCACACTCGACGACGTGCTCGCGGTCGCCCGTGGGGGAGCGAGGGTCGACATCGACTCTGCCGCGCTTGCGGCGATGGCGCGTGCGCGCGCGGTCGCCGAGCAATCGATCGCCGACGGAATACCGGCGTACGCCGTCACGACCGGAGTCGGCAGCCGCAAGTCGTTCGACATCGAGGCCGCCGATCACGACCGGTTGCTCGTGCGCCAGCACCGAATCTCGCAGGGCTCGCCGGTGGCGCACGAGGTCGTGCGGGCGACCGCGCTCCGGCTCGCCAATGCGCTCGCCCGGGCGACGACGGTGGCCCGACCCGACCTCGCGGTGCATCTCGTCGCGGCGCTGAACGACGACCGGCTTCCGACGATTCGCGTACTCGGGTCGATCGGGCAGAGCGATCTCGCGCAGATGGCCGATCTTGCCGACGGGATCCTGGACGGCTTCGAACTCGCCCGAGGCGAGGCGATCACACTGCTCAACCAAAGCGCCTTCTCGACGGCCTACGGCGCGCTCGCGTACGCCGACGCGGTGGTGCTTCTCGACGCGCTCGACTACGCCGGAGCGCTGGACCTCGAGGCCCTTGGTGCAAACCTGAACTCGGTGCACCCCGCCGTTGGAAAGGCACGGCCCTACCCGGGGCTGCAGGCTACGCTCGCCCGTCTGGGATCGCTCCTCGACGGCAGCGAGGTCGAGGCGAGGGACCTGCAGGATCCGCTCACCTTCCGGACGATCGCCCAGCAGAACGGCGCCGCCCGGGACGCCTTCGACTTCGTCGGCGCTCAAATCGCGATCGAGCTCAACGCGGCCCAGTCGAACCCGCTCGTACTCGTCGAGGAGGGCCGCGTGATCTCGGTCGGCAACTTCGAGATGCAACCGCTCGCAACCGCCCTCGACGTCGCACGGCTGGCGCTGGCACCGGCGATCTCGACCGCGGCCGAGCGGGCTGTCAAGCTCCTGCAGAGGCCGCTGACGGGTCTCACGGAGGGCCTCGGCGAGCGCCCCGCGATGCCCGAGAGCGCGCTCAGCGAGTACGGCATCGCCGTGCAGGCGATCGCCGTGGAGGCGCGGCTCCTGGCCCACCCGGTCTCGTTCGAGCTGGTCTCGACGACACAGGCGGAGGGAATCGAGGACAGGATGACGATGGCGCCGCTCGCCGCCCGACGGCTCGAGGAGATGGTCGACCTGGGTGCGCGCGTCGTCGCCGTCGAGCTCATGCTCGCCGCCCAGGCATGCGATCTCCGCGGCCACGAGCTCGGCGCGGGCACGGCACGGCTGCACCGGCGGGTACGCGGTATCGTTCCGTTCCTCGGCGAGGGCCACGTTCTCCCGGACCTCGAGCCGCTGGTGCAGCTGATCCTCAGCGGCGGGCTCGAGCCATGATGCGAACCGTCGACGTCCACCAGCACCTGTTGCCTCCCCCGCTCGTCGCCGCGTTGCGGAGGCGGTCTGCGCCACCGTGCATCACGGGGACGACGCTCGAGCTGGCTGAGGGATCGTTCCCGTTCGATCCGGCGGAGCACGACGCAGAGGCCCGCATCGCGCTGCTCGATCGCGAGGGCATCGACCTCGCCGTGCTGTCGCTGCAGCCGACGTTGGGCCACGACCTGCTCCCGGCCGAAGAGCGCGCCGAGCTGGCGGCGGTCTGGGAGGAGAACGTGCTGGAGCTCGTCGCCGCCTCCCGTGGGCGCTTCGCCGCCCTTGCAGCCGGGCCCGCCAGGCCGGGCTTCGTCGGTGCCTGCGTCGGTTCGGACGCCCTGACCGATCCCGATCAGCTCCGGGCGCTCGTCGCCCCGTTGCGAGAGCAAGGGGGCTTTCTCTTCGTCCACGCGTCGGGCGGGCCCGTACCGCACGGCCGCCCGGGTTGGTGGGGGGCGCTCGCCCTCTACACCTCCCAGATGCAGGCCGCGTACCTTGCCTGGCTGGCGGGCGGCCAGGAGCGCTGGCCGGAGATCCCGGTCGTCTTCAGCATTCTGGCGGGCGGTGGGCCGATCCAGCTCGAAAGGCTCGCCTCGCGCGGGATCGACGTTCGCTCGACTCTTCATCCCAACGTCTTCTTCGATACCGCCTCCTACGGCCGGCGCGCACTCGAGCTCTGCATCGAGACGTTCGGGGTCGAGCAACTCGTCTACGGCAGCGACCTGCCCGTGGTCGACCCCACACCAACCATCCAGGCGATAAGGGGTTTCGGCGAATCCGTCGAAAGGATGGTGCGACAGGACACACCGGCCCGCCTTCTCACGTGAACCACGTCGACATCAACACATGGCTCGCCGACAGGCTGAAAGCCGAGAGCGATCTCGATCGGCCCGCGCTGGCGCAGCTGGCGGCGGACGTGCGCGCGGAAGAAGGCCTCTGGCGGCATCACGTCCGTCTCTCCACCGGCGAGCGCCACTACATGCAGCTGTATCGCGACCCGAATGTCGACATCTGGGTGATCTGCTGGACCGCGGAGCAGGACACCGGGTACCACGACCACGACCGCTCGCAGGGCGGTGTGACGGTGTGCGAAGGCGCGGTCTTCGAGGACTACTTCCACCGAGACGAGGACGGCTGGATCCGCGAACAGACCAATCGGCACGAGGCCGGCGGCGCCTTCGACTTCGACGCCACCTACATCCACGGCGTGCGGCACGCAGCGGGCGAGCCCGCCGTCTCGATTCACTGCTACTCGCCGGCACTCTGGCGGATGGGGCACTACGAGCCCGACGACAAAGGCATCCTGCGCCGGGTCTCGATGACCTACGCCGACGAGCTCCTCGGCGCCGCCTGAGCATTCTTGCCCGCAAGATCTCGGATCCGCTCGCGCGGATCCCTCGATCGCACGCAGAATCCCTAAAGGGGCCTGCCCGCGGGCCCCTTCATCCGAGGTTGCAACCAGCGTGTTCCCCAGTGGCCGTGGGCCGGCCTGCCGTGTTCCGCTCGTGCGCGGGTCAGAGGGATGCGCCGGCGAGCCAGGCCTTGCCACGCTCGTAGAGCGCCTCGACCTCCGGGCCTGTCAGCCCGGGCATGTCGCGCTTGACCTCGAATCCGAGCCGGGCCTGCAGATAGGCGAGGTGGCGGTAACCGATCGGGAAGCGCTCGAGCAACGAATGGTCGAGCACGGGAACCGCCCCCGGCTCGACCGGGTCGAGCCGGTCCTGTTCGTAGATGGGCTGTCGCAGCACAAGCCCCCAGCGGTCGGCGCGACGCTCGAGGAAGTCGAAGAACCGTCCCGTGCAGACGACGTCGCAGAGCACTCCCTCGACCTCGGCGCGCTGCGTGATGGTCATCTTCGTCTGCGCCGCTGCGCGCGCACCCGCGAGGTCGATCGAGATGCCGCCGAGGAAGTGGAGGATGCGGACGCCGTGCTCGAACCCTTCGCGGCTGACGTGGATGAACTCTTCGGCCGGCCCCTGGAACCAGGTCGCCATCATCCGGCCGTCGTCGTGCCAGACCGTGCGGAACCGCTCCCAGTCGCCCGCGTCGCGCCAGACGACCCAGTTCTCGATCAACTCCCGGATCGCGAGGCGGGCGTCCCATTCGTCCGGGGCGCTCAAGAGCGGCTCTCCGGAGCGAGCGAGAAGTCGTATCCGAGCCGTGCCCAGGGCTCTTCGACGATCGTCCCGTCGGGGGCGACGCCGGGTGCGTTGTGCTCGAACCCGGCGATCAAAGAGTCTTTCACACCGAAGACGGCGTCCGACTCGAGGTACTCGTCGCCGGCGACGAAGATGTGGGTGACGAGCCTGCGGTAGCCCGGAGCCGAGATCATGAAATGCACATGGGCGGGCCTGAAGTTGTGTCGCCCCTGCGCAGCCAGCATCTCTCCGACGGGCCCGTCGCCCGGGATCCCGTAGCTCGCAGGCATGATCGACCAGAACCAGAAGCGGCCGGCGTCGTCCGTGTGGAACCGCGCGCGCAGCGACGTCTCGACGTCCTCGTATTGGACGTCGTAGTAGCCCTCCGCATCCGAGTGCCAGACGTCGACCACTGCGCCCGCGATCGGCGACCCGGCGACCGTTCGCACGCTGCCCTCGACATACAGTGCTTCGCCGTCCTTTCCCGCCGAGAGGTCGGCTCCGAGTGGCTGCTCGGGAGGATCATCGACGTAGAACGGGCCGAGCACCGTCGACTCGGTTGCTCCCGGCAGCCGGTAGTTGATCGCGTCGACGAGCATCGACACGCCGAGAGTGTCCGAGAGCAGGATGTACTCCTGGCGCGTCGGCGAGCATTTCTGTCCTGTGCGTGTGAGGAAGTCGATGCCGGTGAACCACTCCTCCATGGTCGGTTCGACCTCACGCACGAACGCGTGCAGGTGGCGTATCAGTGCCTCGCTGATCTCCCTCGTGCGCGGCGACGGCGAGTCCGCGACCGTCGCGATCACGTCGTCGGTGATGGTCAGCTCCGTCGTTTCCATGCCGTTCCCTCCATTCCCGGGGCTTCCTACGCGTCGAAATCGAGCAGCACCTTGCCGAGCTTCCCCGGCTCCTCCAGGCGGTCGAATGCGGCCGCGGCCTCCGTCGCCGGAAAGACATGGTCGATGAGTGGTGCGATCCGGCCGGTCGCGAGGTGCGGGACGACCTCGCGGGCGAATGCCTGCACGGCGGCGGCCTTCTCGTCGAGCGGGCGCGCACGAAGGACCGTCCCCATCAGGCGCGCGCGTCGACCCATCAGCTTTCGTAGATCGAGCATCGCCTCGGCTCCGGCTCCGGTACCGACGATCACGATCCGACCCTTGACGGCAAGCGCGGAAAGGTCGGGACCGAGGTTCGGCGCGCCGACGAGCTCCAGCACGACGTCGGCGCCCCCCGCGGTCCGGGCGTGCTCCACGAGCTCCGCCGGATCGATCACCGTGGCTCCGAGAGCCGACACGCGCTCGTGCAGCGCAGCGGTGCGGACGGTAGCGATGACCCGGGCACCGGAGGCGACGGCGATCTGCACGGCCGCTGTGCCCACGCCGCCGTTCGCACCATTGACCACGAGGAGCTCGCCGGGGCGAAGCCCCGCCTGTGTCATGACGGCGTCGTGCGCGGTCACAAACGCTTCCGGAACCGCGGCTGCGGCGGGCTCTTCCAGCCGCTCGGGTACACCCGTGACGTGGAGCTCGTGGACGAGGACCCGCTCGGCGAGCCCGCCCCCTCCCACGATTCCGAAGATCCGGTCGCCGGGCGCGAATCGGCGTGCGGTCGGCCCGCAGCCGACGACCGTCCCCGCCAGTTCGATACCGGGCACGTCGGGCGGTGAGCCGGGTGGGGCGGGATAGCGGCCTTCGCGCTGGGCCAGATCGGCCGGATTCAGCCCGGCATACCGGACGGCGACGAGGACGTCATCGCCCGAAGGGACGGGCTCTGGTCGCTCGTCGAGCCGGACGACGTCGTTGCCGCCGGCGCCGATGAAGACAACCGCTCGCATACTTCTCGAGAGATTAGACGGGTCGGCTGCGACGTGACGCGAGGCGGCGGCGCTACGGTTCCGCCACCTCGTCCGCGGGCCGCGTGATGGTTCACGGCGATACCACTCAGGAAGGTCTCCATGCTCGCAGCAGTTTGCGCCCGGATCTCGCCCGACGACCCCGTCGCCGGATTGGAGGTCCGCGAAATCCCCGAGCCCTCGGCGGCCGAGGGCTGGGAAGTCGTGGAGGTACGCGCGGCGGCCCTGAACCACCACGACGTCTGGACGCTTCGCGGCGTCGGGGTGACCGAGGACGACCTCCCTGTCGTCCTCGGCACGGACGCCTCCGGTGTCACGGCCGACGGTCGGGAAGTGGTCGTTCACGCTGTCCTCGGCAGCGCCGGGCCCGGCGAGGACGAGACGCTTGCGGCGGACTTCCACCTGTTCTCCGAGCGCGGCGTCCAGGGAACGCTCGCCCAACGCGTCGCGGTGCCGTCACGAAACCTCATTGCCAAGCCGGCCTCGCTCTCGTTCGCGGAGGCCGCCTGCCTGCCGACGGCCTATCTGACTGCGTACCGGATGCTATTCACGCGCGCTCGCCTGCAGCCTGGACAATCCGTGCTCGTGCAGGGCGCCGGTGGAGGGGTGGCCACAGCCGCCGTCCTGATCGGCCGGGCGGCCGGGCTGGCGGTGTACGTGACGAGCCGCAGCGAGGAGAGGCGTGCCCGCGCGGTCGCACTGGGCGCCGCCGGCGCGGTCGCACCGGGTGCCCGATTGCCGGTCCGAGTCGACGCGGTTCTCGAGACGGTCGGACGGGCGACGTGGGATCACTCACTGAAGTCGCTGCGGCCGGGAGGCACCGTGGTCGTGGCGGGCGCGACGACCGGCGCGGATCCCTCGGCCGATCTCGCGCGCATGTTCTGGCGGCAGCTCTCGGTCGTCGGCTCGTCGATGGGCACGATCGGTGAGCTCCAGCGGCTGTGCGCGTTTCTGGAGCAGACCGGTGTCCTCCCGCTGGTCGACTCCGAGCACTCGCTCGGCGATTCGCGCGCAGCCTTCGCGAGGCTCGAGGCGGGGGCCGAGTTCGGGAAGATCGTTGTCGTCCCGTAGCGTCGGTGCGACCGAGCCGGAGCTACCGCGACTCGGCTTCATCGGGCTCGGCAACCTCGGCCGTCACCTCGCCGGCGAGCCTCCTCCGCGCGGGGTTCCCGCTCACGGTGCACGATCGCGACGAGGCGGCGCGCTCGCCGCTCCTCGAGGCCGGTGCCGTCGTGGGCCGGTTCCGCCCGGGAGGTCGCTGCGGCCTCCGACAGCGTCTTCACCTGCCTGCCGTCCCCGAGCGCGGTCGCCGAGGTGCTCACCGGTGAGTCGGGCGTCCTGGCCGGGCTCGCCCGGGAGGAACCTGGATCGACACCGGCACGAACGACCGGCACGAGCTCGCAGCGCCTCGCCGCGATCGCCGCGGCCCGCGGTGTCCGCTGTCTCGAGGCGCCGGTGACGGGCGGCGTCCATCTCGCCGCGTCCGGCCAGATCACGGTGCTCGTAGGCGGCGACCCGGACGTCTACGCGGCGCACCTGCCGGCATTCGAGGCGATCGGGGGCAAGGTCTTCCATATCGGCCCTCTCGGCAGCGCCTCGGTGATCAAGGTGATCACCAACATGCTCGCGTTCATCCATCTCGTCGCAGCAGGAGAGGCGCTCATGCTTGCGCGGCGCGCGGGTCTCGACCTTGCCCAGTCGTTCGAGGTGATCAGGGCCAGTTCCGGCACGAGCTTCGTGCACGAGACCGAGAGCCAGGTGATCCTGAACGGGAGCTACGACATCGGGTTCACGCTCGACCTCGCGTGCAAGGATCTCGGCTTCGCGCACGAGCTCGGCGACGAGCTCGGCGTGCCGCTCGAGCTGGCCAACCTGGTCGAGCAGACCTTCATTCGGGCCCGCGAGGCGTACGGTGGCTCAGCCTGGTCGCCGATGGTCGTGAAGCTCCTCGAGGACGCCCTCGGCACCGATCTTCGGGCGCCCGGGTTCCCGCCGCAGATCTCAGCGTGATGACTCGCGTGAAGACTCAGCCCGGCGGGCCGTACACGGGCGTCAGGTGGAGCTCGTTGCCGTCGTACGGATGGCGCGCCGCTACGTCCTCGTCGAGCTCGACGCCGAGCCCCGGGGCACTCGGCGGGATCACGTAGCCGTCTTCCCACTGGATCGGCGTCTTCAGGATCTCGGCGTGGAAGCCTCCCCAGTCCCTGATGCCCTCGAGGACGAGGAAGTTCGGGCTGCACGCGCTGAGCTGAATGTTCGCGGCGCCGACGACGGGGCCGCAGTAGAGGTGCGGCGCGATCTGGGCGTAGTGCGCCTCGGCCATGCCTGCGATCTTCTTCGCCTCGAGTAGGCCGCCGACGCGCCCGAGGTTCAATTGCAGGATCGAAGCGGCGCCCGTCGCGAGCACGCGCGAGAACTCGTACTTCGTCGTCAGCCGCTCGCCCGTTGCTATGGGAATCGATGTCGAGCGGGCGACGCGTGCCATCTCCTCCGGGATCTCGGGCGGGGTCGGCTCCTCGAACCACAGCGGGTCGTACTCCTCGAGGCGCTTCGCGAGACGAATGGCGCCCGCCGGTGTGAACTGGCCGTGGGTGCCGAAGAGGAGATCGCACCGGTCGCCGACCGCCTCGCGCACCTTCCTCACGTAGCGGGCGGAGCGCTCGAGGTCATCGAGGCCCGGCTGCCGGGGATCGAACGTCGAGTAGTGCCCCGCCGGATCGAACTTCAGTGCCGTGAAGCCCTGAGCCTGGTACTCCGCCGCCCGTTCGGCGGCGAGGTCGGGATCGAGGTAGACGTCGGTTGCGTCGCCGGGTTCCCGGTAGAGGTAGGTGTACCCCCGCAGTCGCTCGTGCACCAGGCCTCCGAGCAGCGCGTGGACGGGCTTGTCCACAGCCTTGCCGACGATGTCCCAGCACGCCATCTCGATGCCGCTGAGCACTCCGACGAGCGAGATGTCGGGCCGCGCCGAGTACCCCTGCCCGTAGATGTTGCGCCAGAGCCGCTCGATCCGAAACGGATCGGCCCCGATCACGCGGCGGTCGAAGACGTCCTCGATCATCCGCGCCACCGTGTGCGGGCCGAACGTTGCGGTGTAGACCTCGCCCACACCTTCGATCCCGTCGTCGGTGACGAGCTTGAGAAACACGAAGTACTGACCGCCGAAATGCGGTGGCGGGTTCCCGACGACGAACGTCTCGAGCTCGGTGATCTTCATCCGTGGCTGGTCATCCTTCCCGGGTCAGAACACGATCAGGTTCCGGATCGCCTTCCCACTCACCACCGACGCGATCGCCTCGTTGATCTGCGTCAACGGATAGCGGCCGGAAATCAGCTCGTCGAGCTTCAGCCGACCCTCCCGGTAGAGCGTGACGAGCTTGGGAACGTCGACCGCTATGCGCGCCGCGCCCATCTTGCTGCCGAGGATCCGTTGCCCGTCGTTGGCGATCGTGCCGGGGTCGATCGAGGCGGTCACGCCGCCAGCAGGGATCCCGACGATCACCATGGTCCCCGCCCGGCGAAGGAGCGGCGGCCCCTGCTCCACGGCACGTTGGGCGCCGGCCGTGACGATGACGTAGTCGGCTCTGCGCCCGCCGGTGACGGCGGCGACGACCTCGGCGACGTCGTCGAGGTCGGGATTGGCCGTGTGGGTCGCGCCGAACGTTCTCGCCGCCTCGAGCTTGGCGGCCGATGGGTCGACCGCCACGATCGTCGTCGCTCCGGCGAGCGCCGAACCCTGCACCGCGTTGAGCCCGACTCCCCCGGTGCCGATCACGACGACGCTGCTTCCCGGCTCGACCTGGGCCGTGTTGACGACGGCGCCAAAGCCCGTGATTACACCGCAAGCGAGCAATGCCGCACGATCGAGCGGGATCTCGGTGGAGACGGCGACAACCTGCGACGCGTCGACGACGACCTGTTCGGCGAAGGCTCCGGTGCGAAGCCCTTGCACGATCGCGGTCCCGTCGAGCGCGCTCAGCGGGCCTTTTCCGTCGAGAGGGAAAGTCCCGTCGCAGAGAACCGGCTCGTCCCGGTCACACGAGTCGCAGGCCCCGCACGACCGGATCAAGGTGACGACGACATGGTCGCCGACGGCGAATCCTTCGACGCCGGCGCCGACCTCGGCGACGACTCCCGCCGCCTCATGGCCGTATACGGCCGGGAGGGCGCCGCCCCACGCACCCTCGAGATAGTGGATGTCGCTCTGGCAGATGGCGCACGCCGCAAGCGCGACCCTGAGCTCGCCGCGAGCCGGGGCGGAGATCGCCACCTCCTCGACGACAAGCGGCTCGCCGAACGCGCGGCAGACGGCGGCTCTCACCGCCGGCTCACCGTAGCTCGGGGAAGCGAAGCACGAGTCGGAATAATGTGCCAAATACGGAACAAAGTCAAGACGGTGTTCAGCGGGGCGTCGAACTCCTTGCACTGTAGGCAGGCAGCCAGTTGACGAGTTCTGACAGCCGGTGTCCTTGCTCCCGGAGGCAGCGTACGATCGTCTCGTGGCGCTCGGGCGTCACGCGGGAACGGGGTACGAGCGTCGTCAGGGCGGCGATCGTGGTCCCGGCCTCGTTGTCGATCGGGACCGACGCCGCGTAGAGCCCACGTGCGGTCTCGTCCCAGTTCTCCGCCACTCCCTCCCGGCGGACGTTCTCGAGGATGGCCCGCAACTCGGGCATCCCACCGATCCGGTGGCCGGTCGGCGTGATCAGCGGCCGCCCCGAGAAGAGCGCCGCGACGGCTTCCGGCGACTGGCTCGCCAGCACGACTCGTCCGCTGGCCGAGGCGAACGCGGGCGACTTGGAGCCGACATGGGTGACGTAGCGGACGGGCTGCGAGGTCTCTTCCATCGCGATGTAGAGGGATTCGTCGCCGTCGACGACTGCGAGCGCGATCGTCTCGTCGAGCTCGTCGAGGAAGTCGGCGGCGACGGTCCGGAACGCCGTCACGATCGGGAGCTCCGTCGAGTGCGAGCCGAGCCGGAGCGCCCGGATCCCGAGGCCGTAGCGGCCGTCGGCATCCCGAACCGCCCACGCCCGCTCCACCAGAACCCCGCAGATCCGGTGTGCGGTGCTCTTCGCGAGCCCGAGCTCGCGCGTCAGGTCGGCGAGGCTCAGGGCGCCGCGCGCCGCCATCAGATCGAGGATGCGCAGGGTGGCGTTGACGCCGGTCGAGGGAGAACGGGCCTCGCGAGGGTCGGTCACCTGCTCGTCGGCGGTCGTGTCGAGGGAGGCCTCCACCGTCCCGAAGATACTCCCGCAGCTGCCCGATGTCGAACGGTGATCCAAATGGAGAACAACCTTGACTTGTCTGGTGCCTATCTGTCATAAGAGCAGACATCAGATTGGGACGGCAGTCCATCCCTAGAACGAAACGGGCCCCGAAGGGTACCTCCTCGGGCCGTGGTGGCCTGCTCCCAACTTTGATTGCCGTGGAGCGTCCACACATACGTCCAGGTCGATGTCGAGAGTAGAAGGCGAGGAACAGGCTTATGGATCGCGACCCACAGGAAGCAGCTCGACGAGTACCGCCTCGAACAGGCGGGCCCGATCGAGAACTCATTGATCGACGACCTCCTGTCCGGCGAGGCCACGCGCGGAGAGTTCCTCCGGCATGCCACGCGTGCTCGGCCTGTCCGTCACCGCGATCGGTGCCGCTCTCGGGACGGCGGGCCTAGCGGCGCCCGCCTTCGCGGCGCCCACAGGCCGTCAAGGCCGGCGGGCGTTTCAGGCTCGGCATCGTCCCGGCTCCGGCAAAGCCGATGGAGCCGCACCTGTTCGCCGACCACGGCACGCTGGCGACGGGCAGCATCTGCGGCGAGTTCCTCAACATGACGAGCCCCGAACCTGACGCTCTCGCCGATGCTCGCCCTGAGCTGGAAGCCGAACGCGAAGGGGACGGTCTGGACGTACAACGCTCCGCAAGGGCGTCAAGTTCCAGAACGGCCAGGCCGTTGACGGCCGCCGACGTGGTCGCGACGTTACAACCGGCTGACGGATCCGGCAGGCGGAGGCGCAGCGCTGTCGGCGTTCAAGGGCGTTCTCCAGCCCTCCGGCGTCAGCGCCGTGGGCGACTACACCGTCGTCTTCACGCTCGACGCACCGACGGCCAGCTTCCCGTACCTGACGAGCAACACGACCTACCAGGCGATCATCCTGCCGGCCAACTACAAGCTCGGAACGTTCACGAAGACCCCGCAGACGACGGGGGCGTTCAACCTCACCTCATACACGCCAGGTGTCGGGGCGAAGTTCGACCGCAACCCGAGCTGGTGGGGCGGCAAGCGCGCCGCTCGACGGCGTCGACGTGACGTACTACGCCGACGACGCCGCGGTAATCGCGGCCGTCCTCGGCGGCCAGATCGACATGATCAGCCAGATCTCCTTCACGAACGGCCGCGCGCTATTCAGCAATCCGAACGCTGCAGATCGTCTCGGCCAAGGGCACGCCGCATCGCGAGATCTCGATGCTCCTCAGACCGTCGCCGCGACCCGGCAGTTCAAGAAGCCGCCGCGTCCGGCAGGCGCTCGCCCTGACGCTCGATCGGCCCGCGATCATCAAGCAGCTGTTCAACGGCTACGCCATCCTCGGCAACGACTCGCCGTGGGCGTCGATCTATCCGTCGACCGACAGATCGGTGCCGCAGCGCCATCAGGATCTCGCTCTGGCGAAGAAGCTGCATGGCGCAGGCCGGCTATCCGAAGGGCTTCAAGGTCAGACGTTGACGCTGCGAAATACCAGGAGATCCGCAGCTCGCCCAGATCATCGCGGCCTCGGCGAAGAAGATCGGGATCGACTCAAGCTCAACATCATGACGTACACCGCCGTACTACGCCGGCACGTACTCGGGTGGCGCGACCGGACGCGGCACGAACGCCGTGGCTGAACTCGCCGATGACATCACCGACTACGGGCACCGCGCCGTGCCGAACGTCGTCCTCAGCTCGGCGTTCAAGACCGGCGGCGTCTGGAACTGCGGCCGACTACTCGAACAAGGCGTTCGACAAGGCCGTCGACCGATATACGGCCGCGCTGACGCTGAGCGAGCAGCGGAAGTACGCCGGGATCGCGACAGCGGATTCTGCTCAGGGACACCCCGGTGATCATCCCGTATCTTCTTCAACTGGACGCAGGCCGCGTCGAAGAAGGTCAAGGGCTTCAGTCCCGACGCGATCGGCACGCAGTACCTGTCGAAGACCTCGCTCGCGTAGGTCCCGCAGGAGTCGCTCGGGCCGGGCCGCTGCGTACGCAGCGGCCCGGCCGCATGCTTCGAGGGAGGCTCGGATCGCCGGTTTCCTGCTCAAGCGGCTCGGCTACGCACTGATCACGCTGTTCATCCTCAGCGTGCTCGTCTTCGCTGCGGCGTCGCTGCTGCCCGGCGACCTCGGCCGGAACATCCTCGGCAATTTCGCGAGCGAGCAGGACGTCGGCGATCTTCAACCACAACGCCGGCGTCGACCGGCCCCTGATCACGCAGTACTGGGACTGGATCACGCAACTTCGTCCAGGGTGACCTCGGCACCTCGTTCCAGTACCAGGTGCCGGTCTCGAGCCTGCTCGGCACCGTCGTTCATCAACTCGCTCAAGCTCGCCGCCGTCGCATTCGTGATCGTCGTGCCGCTCAGCATCCTCGGCGGCACGATCGCCGGCCTCCGGCGCAACAGCCTCACCGACCGGGTGATCACGATCACCGGCGTCTCGTTCACGGCGATCCCGGAGTTCGTGACCGCGATCGTCTTCATCCTCGTCTTCGGCCTCTGGCTCGGCTGGCTGCCGGTCTCGGCGACGGCGCCCGAGGGCGCGAATGTCGCGACGCAGGTCAAGTACCTGCTCCTGCCGAGCTTCGCCCTCGTCGCGGTCCTGTTCGGCTACATCGCGCGGATCACGCGGTCGAGCGTGATCGAGTCGGTCGACGCCGACTACACGCGCACCGCCTACCTCAAGGGGCTGACGCAAGCGCCAGGTCGTCGGGCGCCACGTGCTCCGGAACTCGCTGCTGCCGACGATCGCCGTCGTCGCCACGCAGGTCGGCTACCTGATCGGCGGCCTGCTCGTGATCGAGAAGCTGTTCAACTACAACGGCATCGGCCTGCGCATCTACACCGCCGCGCAGAACAAGGACTACCCGATGCTGCAGAGCGGCGTCCTGCTCGTCGGCATCGTCTACCTGGTGGCGACGCTGTTGGCCGACATCCTCTACTCGGTCTTCAACCCGCGGATTCGCTTCGGAGGTGACGAATGAGCGCGATGACCGACGATGCTGCCGGGTTCGAGCCCGACGCGGACCTCGTCCCGACCGAGGCGAAGATCGCGCGGCGCGAGATGGTGCGCCAGCTCCTGCGCTCGAAGACGTTCATCATCGGCAACGTCATCGTCCTCTTCTGGGTCTTCTGGGCGATCACCGGCTCGCGCCTCACGCCGCACGATCCGCTGGAGCAGACCGACGACGATCCTCAAGGCCCCGAGCTCGGCCTACTGGTTCGGCACCGACCAGTTCGGGCGCGACATCTTCTCCCGCGTGCTCGCCGGCGCGACGTCGACGCTGCAGCGTGGCGCCGCTCGCGACGCTGCTCGGCGATCATCGGCGGGACACGACGTCGGGCTGATCACCGGCTTCTTCGGCGGCATCGCCGACGACGCGATCAGCCGCATCGTCGACGCCGTCCTGGCGCTGCCGCTGATCGTGATCGCGGTCGTCGTGCTGACCGCGCTCGGATCCTCGAACATGACGCTGATCGTCGTGATCGGCCTGGTCTTCACGCCGCCCGTCGCCCGCACGGTGCGCGCCACCGTGCTCGGCGAGCGCCAGCTCGACTACGTACAGGCGGCGCAGCTGCGGGGCGAGCGCGGGCCGTACATCATGTTCGTCGAGATCCTCCCGAACGTCATGGGCCCGATCGTCGTCGAGGCGACCGTTCGCCTCGGCTACGCGATCTTCGCGATCGCCGGCCTCACGTTCCTCGGCTTCGGCGTGCAGCCGCCGTCGCCCGACTGGTCGCTGCAGATCGCCGAGAACTACACGCTCCTGCAGCGCGGGCACGTACTGGTGGACGGTGCTCTTCGCCGGCGCTCGCGATCGCGACGCTCGTGATCGGCGTCAACCTGGTCGCCGACGGCCTGCAGCAGGTGGTGGACGAGTGAGCGAGGCCGAGCCGTCCACGAGGACGCTGGCGCCGCACGCCCTCGAGCTCGAGGACCTCGACGTCGTCTACCGCGTCCGCGGCAGCGACCGGCAGGTGCTGCGGGGCGTGACCCTCAACGTCAAGCGCGGCGAGGCGTACGGCCTCGTCGGCGAGTCCGGCTGCGGCAAGTCGACGGCGGCGCTCGCGATCGTCAACTACCTCCCGCGCAACGGGCGCGTGCGCTCGGGCGGAATCCGGATCGACGGCCGCGACGCCGCTGCGCCCTGTCGGGCAGTCGAGCTGCGTGAGCTGCGCTCGAACGCCGTCTCGATGGTCTACCAGAACCCCGGCGCCGCCCTGAACCCCTCGATCCGGATCGGGAAGCAGGTCGCCGAGGTGTTCCGCATCCGCGGCGGCGAGCGCCGGCGAGGCGACCGACCGGGCGCGTGAGGCGCTCGACGCGCGTCCAGATCGCCGACCCCGGCTCCGTCATGGGCCGCTACCCCCATCAGCTCTCCGGCGGCATGCAGCAGCGCGTCGTGATCGCGATGGCGCTCGCCACCGACCCGGCCCTGCTGATCCTCGACGAGCCGACGACGGGCCTCGACGCGACCGTCGAGGCCGAGGTGCTCGACCTCGTCGCCGGCCTGCAGGCGGAGCTGCACACGTCCGTGCTCTTCATCAGCCACAACCTCGGGATCATCAGGAAGATGTGCGACCGCGTCGGCGTGCTCTACGCCGGGCAGCCTCGTCGAGGAGGGCGACACCGACACGATTCTCGCCGACCCGCGCCATCCGTACACCGTCGGCCTGCTGCGCTGCGTGCCCCGCGGCGGGGTGCGCAAGGATCACGGAAGGCTCGACACGATCCCGGGCTTCATGCCGAACGTGGGGGAGGAGCTGCCCGGGCTGCGTGTTCGCGGGGCGCTGCACGCTCGCCGTCGACCGCTGCCGCACCGAGGTGCCCGAGGCGCATCGATCTCGGCGGCGCCCACATGAGCCGCTGCCACTTCCACGAGCAGGCACAGACGCTGCCGCGGGAGATGGCCGCCGAGCTCGACCTGCCGGCGGTCGACCGCGCGGCCGACCCGCTGCTCCGCTTCGACGACCTCGGCAAGGTGTTCAAGCAGCAGGGCCACGACGTCCACGCGCTCGTCGGCGTCTCGGCCGCGATCTGGCCGGGCGAGACGCTCGGTCTCGTCGGCGAGTCGGGCAGCGGCAAGACGACGCTGGCGCGGTCGCTGCTCGGGCTCGTGGCGCCGACGTCCGGCGCAGTCGCAGTTCGACGGCCGTGAGCTCGCGGCGACGCTCAAGGGTCGCACGACCGAGGACATGCGGGCGCTCCAGATCGTGTTCCAGAACCCGGACTCGGCGCTGAACCGGCGCCACACCGTGCGCAAGATCATGCGGCGGTCGTTGAAGAAGCTGGCGGGCCTGACCGGCTCGGCAGCCGAGGCGCGGACGCTCGAGCTGATGAGCTCGGTGCGCCTCGCCGAGCGCTACGTCAGCGCCCAGCCGGGTCAGCTCTCGGGTGGGCTCAAGCAGCGGCTCGCGATCGCCCGCTCGTTCGCCGGGCAACCCGAAGCTCGTCGTCTGCGACGAGCCGACGTCGGCGCTCGACGTCTCGGTGCAGGCGGCGATCCTCAACCTGCTCGTCGAGCTGCAGGCACAGGAGCAGGTCTCCTACCTCTTCATCTCCCACGACCTCGGGGTCGTGCGCTACGTCTCCGACCGGATCGCGGTCCTCTATCTCGGCCGGCTGATGGAGCTCGGCCTCTCGGAGACCGTCTACGACGGGCCGCACCACCCGTACACCGAGGCGCTGCTCTCGGCGGTGCCGACGGTCGACGGCGGCGAGCGCGAGCGGATCAGGCTCGAGGGCGACATCCCGAGCGCCGCGAATCCGCCCGAGCGGCTGCGTCTTCCACACGCGCTGCCCGCGCCGGGTCGGCGCGATCTGCGACGAGACCGAGCCGCCGCTCGTCGAGGTCGAGGAGAACCACCTGATGCGCTGCCACATCCCGCTCGAGGAGTTGCGCGCGCTGCAGGCCGCCGGGCCGCCCGTCGGCAGCGACGGTCGCTGCTTCGTGAAGATCCGTGCCGCCGTTCTCGAGGCGACCGGTGGGCCGTCCACGTCCAGGAGCTCGAGCTCGCCCCACCGCGGGCCGGTGGAGGTGCTCGTTCGCCTCGGCGCGAGCGGCGTCTGCCGCTCCGACTACAACGCGATCGACGGCACGACGAGCACGCCCTGCCCTGTCGTGCTCGGTCACGAGGGCGCAGGCGTCGTCGAGGCGATCGGCGCCGGGCGTGACGCGGGTCGCGGTCGGCGACCACGTGGCGCTCTCGTGGACACCGTCGTGCGGTGAGTGCGTCGAGTGCGTGCGCGACCTCCCCCAGCTCTGCTCGACGGTCTGGCCCGTGATGGGCGACGGCGGGGCTGATGGACGGCACGAGCCGCCTCTCGCGCGACGGCGAGCCCGTCTACCACTACTGCTTCCTCTCGACGTTCGCCGAGGCGTGCGTCGTCCCCGAGCGCTCGTGCGTCCCGATCCCGCAGGACGTCCCCTTCGACGTCGCGGGCCTCGTCGGCTGCGCGATCACGACCGGCGTCGGCGCCGTCTGGCGGACAGCCGGCGTGCGGCCCGGGCGACCGCGTCGCCGTGATCGGCTGTGGTGGCGTCGGCCTGTCGGCGCTGATGGCCGCCGTCGCCGTCGGCGCCGAGCCGGTGATCGCCGTCGACACGACGCAGCGCCAAGGTCGAGACGCGCGCGAGGGCGTTCGGGGCGACGGCGGGCGTCGTCTGGGCGGGACGCGCCGAGGCGACGGCGGAGGCGATCCGCGAGGTGTCAGCGGCGGCGGGGTCGACTACGCGATCGAGGCGACCGGCCGCGGCGAGGCGATGCACGCGGCCGTCCTCTCGACGCGCGACCGCGGCGCCGCGGTGCTGATCGGGATCCCGCGCGACGGACGCCGATCGCTGACCCTGCCGGCGCTCTCGATTCCGCGAATGGAGCGGCGTATCCTCGGCTCGATCTACGGGTCGGCGCGTCCGGAGCGCGACTTCCTGACAATTCTCGACGTGTACCGCTCGGGCCGGCTGCCGCTCGACCGTCTCGTCTCGCATCGACTGCCGCTCGACGAGGTCGACGCAGGCCTTCGAGCTGATGAACTCGGGCGAGGCTCTCCGCGTCGTCCTCGATCCAACGACAGGAGGAGCGGCATGAACCTGGACGAGCTGGACGGACGCATCGGCGAAGGCTGGGGCGGGCTGTCGCCGAACGGCAGCCACGTCAACGTCGTCCTCGCCCGGCGGGGCAGCCCGACGGGCGCCGCCGCGATCTCGATGTTCGCCCATCCGTCGCCCGGCCACTCGCCGGTGCTCTGCTGCGTCGGCGCGTCGCAGCCCGAGTACCAGCCGATCTGGCCGCCGACGCTGATGATGAACAAGGCGACCGCCACGACACCCGAGCAGGAGACGATGACCTGGGGGGCGGGCCAGCTGGGCATCGGTCAGGCAGTGCTCGACTCGGTGGCCGACGGCCTCGTCGAAGCGTCGGGGGACCTGATCGTGCTCGTCGCGATCTGGCTCGACGGGCGGGCCTCGGACGAGACGGCCGTGCGAGAGGCAGCGCGCGCCGCTGTCCGCAAGGCGATCCGGATGTGCGTCGAAGGTCGTGACCCCGACGCGGCGGCCAAACTCGTGCTCGAACGCGACGCGCTCCGAAACCCGTTCTACAGCGGAGACTGATGCGCATCACGGCCGTCGAGACCCGGCGCTATCGCGTCGAGCTCGACCCTCCCTTTCGCGCCGCGTGGGACCCCGTTCCTCGCACGTACCAGGAGGCAACGCTCGTCGGCGTCCACACGGACGACGGTGTGACCGGGTGGGCGAGTGGTGACGCGTTGCCCGGACGCGAGCAGCTCGAGCATTTCCTCGTCGGCCTCGACCCCTTCCGAACGGAGCTCGTGCGAGAGATCGTGGAGACGGTCGACTTCCACGGCGGGCGCGCCTGGACGGTCGAAGCCGCGGTCTGGGATGTCCTCGGCAAGGCGACGGGACAGCCGGTCTGGAAGCTGCTCGGGGGCCGGTTCGAGCGGTTGCTCGCCTATGCCTCGAGCGGCGAGCTCGCCGAGCCGGACGAACGCGCACGTCGTTGCGTCGCACTTCGCGACGCGGGCGTCAGGGCCGTCAAGCTCCGGTTTCATAGCAACGACTGGCGGGACGACGTCAGGGTCGTCGAGGCCGTCCGCGGCGCGGTCGGGACGGATGTCGAGATCATGGTCGACGCAAACCAGGGCTGGCGCATGCCCGGAGATCTCGAATCCCGCTGGGATGTGGCGACGGCCGCGCAGGTCGCCCGGACGCTCGAGCCACTCGGCGTCTACTGGCTCGAAGAGCCGCTCCGCACGGACGATCTCGACGGGTATGCGACGCTCCGTCGACTCACGAGCCTGCGGCTCGCGGCCGGCGAGATGGTCCGCTCGACGCAAGAGGCGCGCGATCTCGTCCTTCGCGGCGGAATCGACGTGCTCCAGTGCGACGTGGTGTTGTCACTCGGGATCGGAGGCTGCCGTCGTGTCGCAGCTCTCGCCGATCTGATGGGGCGCGGCTGGTCGCCTCATACGTGGTCGAACGGTTACGGGCTCCTCGTCAACCTCCATGCGGCGCTTGCCTTCTCGACGGTACCGTTCATCGAGGTGCCGTTCGACCCGCCCGCGTGGACGGCGGAGCGGCGCGACTGGCTCCTGCCGGCTCCGATCGAGATCGCACCCGACGGTACGATCGCACCGCCGGACGGGCCCGGCTTTGGTGTCACACCCGACTTCGACGCCCTCGAACGATGGAGGATCGCCTGATGCGGATCCGGGCGGCCGTGCTCCGTGAGCCGGGGCGCGTCGTCGTCGAGGAAGTGGAGCTCGACGGGCCGAAGCGTGGCGAGGTGCTCGTCAAGGTCGCCGCGGCCGGGGTCTGTCACTCCGACCTCCATCTCGTCGACGGCGACCTCGGCGAGGGGCGCTGGCCCATGGTGCTCGGGCACGAAGGCGCCGGGGTCGTCGAGGCGATTGGCCAAGATGTCACGCATGTTGTCGTCGGCGACCCCGTCGGGCTCACGTTCGTCCCGTCGTGCCGGGTGTGCCCGGCCTGCCTCGCGGGGCGGTTCAACATGTGCGTCCCTGCGGGCGAAAACGGCGCCAGAGGAACGCTGATGGACGGCACCTCTCGCCTGCGCCTTCCCGACGGCACGGTCCTCCAGCACGGGCTGATGACCGCGTGCTTTGCCGAGCGGACGGTCGTCGACGGCCACGGCGCCGTCCTGCTCCCGCCCGGGTTGCCCCTCTGGCAGGCAGCGTTGCTCGGTTGCGGGGTGATGACGGGTTTTGGCGCCGTCCGCAACGTGGGTCGCGTGGGGGCCGGCGAGAGCGTCGCCGTAATCGGGTGTGGCGGTGTAGGCCTGCAGGTCGTCGCCGCGGCGGCGCTCGTCGACGCCTGGCCGGTCGTCGCGATCGATCGTGACGCCGCCAAGCTCGAGATCGCTCGTCGCCGCGGTGCGACCCACCTCGTCGACTCCTCGGTCGTCGATCCGGTCGAGGCGGTCATGGAGCTCACCGGCGGAGGGGTCGAGCACGCGTTCGAGGTCGTCGGGCGACCCGAGACGATGAGGCTGGCCTGGCAGTTGCTCCGGCCGGCGGGGACGGCGGTGGTCGTCGGGCTTGCACCCGCCGGCGTCGAGGTGTCGCTCCCGGCGATCGAGTTCCTCTCCGACAAGGGCATCCGTGGCTCCTACTACGGGTCGGGCGACCCCGCGGTCGACCTGCCGGCGCTGGCGGAGCTCGCCGTCAAGGGGGAGCTCGACCTACCCGACGTCGTGACCCACGTCTCCGATCTCGACGGGGTCAACGAAGCGCTCGACCGGCTGCGGCGCGGCGAGGGCGCGCGCACCATTCTCGTGCTCGACGCGGTTCTTGCGGACACTCTGGAGCTCTGACGTCTCGTGGGCTCGGTCAGGCGACGAGGGTGATCGCGTCGACCCCCGCCTCATGGCAGTCCCTACACCGGGCCTCGTAGGAGTCGAGCGCGCCGACCACGATGGTCTCACCCGAGTAAGGCGCCGGCCTGCCGTCGACGAGTCGCTGGGTCGTCGTGGCCGTGCCCCCGCAGCGATGGCAGACCGCCTGCAGCTTGTCGACGAACTCCGCGTGGGCGAGCAACTCTGGCATCACCCCGAAGGGAAGCCGGCGAAAGTCCTGGTCGAGACCCGAGACGACGACGCGGGTGCCGCCGTCGGCGAGCGAGAGCGCGGCGCCCACGATCGCGCCGTCGAAGAACTGCACCTCGTCGATGCCGACGACATCGTGGCCGGAGGAGCGAGCGACGAGCTCGCTCACGGTTTCGACGGCGACGGCGCGCATCCGGGCTCCCGCGTGCGAGACGACATCGGTTGCGTCGTATCTGTCGTCGATACGCGGTTTGAAGATGACGACACGTTGACCGGCGATCTCGGCCCTGCGCAGGCGCCGGATCATCTCTTCGCTCTTGCCCGAGAACATCGGGCCGCAGATCACCTCGAGCCAACCACCACGCTGTGGAGGGATGCGAATCACGGTGGCAGAGGCTACAAGCGGTATCGGTCGGACGTCGGTTGCGTTAAGGGTTGGTGAACGGGGTTGCACAGCGCGGGCGCGGGGAGAAGGATGCCTCGACATGCGCATCGCCGTCGTCGCCCAGACCCCAACTTTCGCCAACGACGCTCTCGTCCAGGTCGGCTGCCGTGGGGCGAACTGGTGCGTGCTGACCCCGGTGGAGGCGCTCGACGGTCTGAGCGCAGGCGACGCTGCGATCGGCAGAATCGACGTGTTGCCGTCGCTCGACGGCGTCGACGACGGGCTCTGGGTTCTGGGAGCTCTCGCCGCCAAGGGCGTCATGGTGCTCAACGACGCCCCGGCGCTGCTCGCGGCGCACGACAAGCTTCTCACCGCCCGGCTTCTCCGGCGGGCCGGGTTGCCGCATCCGCGGACGCGACTGATCTCCGGTGACCGACCCTCGTCGCCGCTGCGGCCGCCGGTCGTCGTGAAGCCGCGGTTCGGGAGCTGGGGGCTCGGCGTCGAGCGGTGTGACGACGACGCATCGCTCTCGGACCTGCTCGGCCGGCTGCCGGGCGAGTCCTGGTACCGGGCGCACGGCGCGTTGGTGCAGGAGCTCGTTCCGGTTCTCGGGTTCGACCTGCGAATCGTCGTCGCCCACGATCACGTGATCGGTGCGATAAGCCGGGTCGCCGCGCCCGGCGAATGGCGAACGAACGTGGCGCTCGGCGCTGAGCGGCGCCGGGCGGTTCCGCCGCCGGACGCCTGCGCTCTCGCCCTCGCTGCCGCTCGCGCGACCGGCGCCGCACTCGTAGGTGTCGACCTTCTTCCCGATGGGCGAGGCCGCTGGACGGTGGCCGAGATCAACGGCGCCGTCGAGTTCACGAGCGAGTACGCACTGAGACCGGGTGCCGACCCGTTCGCCGAGGCGGCGTTCCGGCTGGCCGGCGCCGCGATCTGCGCGAGAGTGCGGGAGCCGGCGCACGCAGTTCCCGCTCTGCGGGGGTAGCGGCATCGTTGGGACGAACGCTGCCTGATGCGCCGCTTCGCCGTGGCGTTGCTAGACTGCAGCGCTGTTAGAGTGCGGGACCGCTCGGCGGCGTAGCTCAGTTGGTTAGAGCAGCGGAATCATAATCCGCGTGTCGTAGGTTCGAGTCCTACCGCCGCTACCTAGCACGCCCTTTTCTTTCCCACCACACGAGAAGAAGCCATGGCAACCGGAGTCAGAGTCGCAATCACGCTCGCTTGCACCGAATGCAAGCGGCGGAACTATCAAACCGAGAAGTCGAAGAGGAACTCACCCGACAGGGTCGAGTTCAAGAAGTACTGCCGCTGGTGCGGGTCTCACACGACCCACCGGGAGACCCGCTAGACGTGGCCGACGAGACCCGCAGACAGAGACGCGACGCGCGCCGCGCGGCCGGAGACCAGCCGGCGAGCGAGCCTCGCGGCGTACCGCAACCGGTTGCGGCCGGCGGCGCGCCGATCGCACCCGTCGAGCACGAGTCGCGGCAGCGCGGGGGCTTCATCCGCGAGTCGGTCGCCGAGCTCCGCAAGGTCGACTGGCCCAATCGCGCTCAGACGATTCAGGGGACGGTCGTCGTGATCATCGCCGTCCTCATCGTCGGCGCTTACCTCTGGGGCGTGGACCAGATCGTTCGCCCCTTCGTCCGCCACGTCCTTCTCGGACAGTGAGGCTGAGATGTTTCTCTGGTATGTGATCAACACCTATTCCGGGCACGAGAACAAGGTCAAGACGAACCTCGAGCACCGCATCGTGTCGATGAACCAGTCACCGCGGTTCCGCCGTGTCGTGGTGCCGACCGAGCAAGTGATCGAGACGAAGGACGGCCAGAAGGTGCAGATCGAGAAGCGCGTCCTTCCCGGCTACGTCCTCGTGAACATGGATCTCAGCGACGAGGCGTGGACGGTCGTCAAGGGCACGCCGGGTGTGACCGGGTTCGTCGGCGCGGGCGCGAAGCCGGTGCCCCTCTCCCAGGGGGAGGTCGACCGGATCCTGCACACGGCAGGGGCCGGCGGCGGCCCTGCGGCGAAGTCCCAGGCCCAGTTCTCGCTCGGGGAGTCTGTCAAGGTCACATCGGGTCCGCTCTCGGATTTCGACGGCGAGATCGTCGACGTCAACTCCGACGCGCAGAAGCTCAAGGTGCTGGTCGACATCTTCGAGCGGCAGGTGCCGGTCGAGCTCGGTTTCGACCAGGTCAAGAAGATCGACTGAGAAAGACACGAGGACATGGAGGGGTGAGGCGAAGCGTCGCCCCGAGGGAAAGGCCGAAGAACCCAGTTCACGACAAGACGGGAGGAGGGGCGAGCAGCCCCGACTGCACTCACGCATATGGCAAAGAAAGTTCTCACACTCATCAAGCTCCAGATTCCGGGTGGCCAGGCCAACCCGGCGCCGCCGGTCGGCCCTGCGCTCGGCCAGCACGGCGTCAACATCGTCGAGTTCACGAAGGCGTTCAACGCGCAGACCGCGCACGAGAACGGCCGCATCATCCCGGTGGAGATCACGGTCTACGAAGACCGGTCGTTCACCTTCATCACGAAGACCCCGCCGGCGGCGGTGTTGATCAAGGAGGTGCTGAACCTCGAGTCCGGCTCGGCCGAGCCGAACCGGGTCAAGGTCGGCAAGCTCACCCAGGCGCAGTTGAGGTCGATTGCCGAGGCGAAGATGCCCGACCTGAACGCGAATGAGATCGAGCAGGCGATGAAGGTGATCGCCGGCACCGCTCGGTCGATGGGCGTGGAGGTGGAGGGATGAGCTCGCACGGCAAGCGGTACACGACGGCGCGGGCGAAGATCGATCGCGAGAACCTCTATTCGCCGGTCGAAGCGATCAAGATCCTCAAGGACATCGAGGGCGCCAAGTTCGACGAGACCGTCGAGGTGCACTTCCGGCTCGGTCTCAACGTCCGGCACGCGGACGAGCAGTTGCGCGGGACGTTGATGCTGCCGCACGGCACCGGTCGCACGATGCGGGTCGCCGTGTTCGCAGAGGGCGACAAGGCCCGAGAGGCCGAGGAGGCGGGGGCCGACATCGTCGGCTCGGCCGACCTCGCCGCGAAGATCGAGGGCGGCTTCGTCGACTTCGACGTCGCGATTGCGACACCCGACCAGATGGGCAACGTCGGCAAGCTGGGCCGCGTCCTCGGACCACGCGGCCTGATGCCGAACCCGAAGACCGGCACCGTCACGTTCGACATCGCGAAGGCCGTCTCCGATGCGAAGGCGGGCAAGCTCGAATATCGAACCGACCGTGGCGCGAACGTTCATGTTGCGATCGGCAAAAAGAGCTTCGACGAGCGTTCGCTCGTCGAGAACTACGCTGCGCTCGTCGAGGAGATCGTTCGCGCGAAGCCGGCCTCGGCAAAGGGCCGGTACATCAAGGGAATCACGCTCACGTCCACGATGGGGCCCGGACTTCATCTCGATCCGGCGCGCACGCGCGGCATCGTCGAGGAGCTCGAGGAGGCTGCGACCCTGTAGGGGCCGGGGCGCTGCCTCACCCGACCGTTTTTTCGAACATGCCCGTCGCCGAAGACAGCCGGCAGCCCCATATCGGGGTGGAAGCCCGGCCGAGGTGGCCTGAACGAGAGTTTGCTCGGAATGTCTCCCGCCTTTCCGGAGACACCGCGAGACAGCCTTCTCGCCAGAGCCCGCCTCCGTGCGGGCTCGACGCTTTGAGAGGAGGTGGAAGATGCAGAAAGCAGACAAGGAGCGAGTGATCGAAGGGCTGACCGAGCGTTTGCGCTCGGCGGACGCATTGCTCGTGGCCGATTACCGCGGGCTGACGAACAGCCAGCTCGCAGACCTGCGGGTCGAGCTTCTGAAACACGGTGCGAAGCTGTCCGTGGTGAAGAACACCCTCACCCGGAGGGCGGCCGAAGCAGCCGGCTCGGAGGCGTTGCTCGCCATGCTCGAGGGGCCGACGGCGATAGCGTTCGTCGCGGCCGACGGCAACCCGGTTGCGGTGGCGAAGGTGCTGAGTGACGCGGCCAGGGAGACGAAGATCCTCGCGTTGCGAGGTGGCGTGCTATCCGGCAGCCCGATCACCGGCGACGAGATCGAGAGGCTCGCCAAGTTGCCCCCGCTCGACGTGCTGCAGGCACAGCTCGTGGGGGTGATCGTGGCTCCGCTGACGCAGCTTGCCGCAGTGCTGAACGCGCCGTTGCAGAACCTGGTCGGCCTGATCGACGCCCGGATCGCACAGCTCGAGGAGGGCGGCGACGCGTCCGTGCTCACCGCCCAGGTCGCGGTTGAGGAGCCGGGAACCGAGGAGCATCGGGTCGAACAGACGCCGGTCGAGGAGACACCGGTCGAACAGACGCCGGTCGAGGAGGCAATCGCCGAAGAGGCGACAGCCGAAGCGGACGAACTCGTTGCCGAGGCAACGGAGGAGACCCCGGAGACGTAGAGCGGATGTGTGCCTCCGGCGCGCGTTCGACAACCACATATGTGAGAGGAAACGAAAACGAGATGGCAACGGATACAGCAAAAGTGCTCGAGACACTCGGCAAGATGACGGTGCTCGAGCTCGTCGAGTTGAAGAATGCGATCGAGGAGGAGTGGGGCGTTTCGGCGGCCGCTCCGGTCGCAGTCGCGGCTGCCGCGCCGGCGGCCGGCGGTGGCGACGGCGGTGCGGCGGAGGAGAAGGACTCCTTCGACGTCATTCTCACGGCAGCCGGTGACAAGAAGATCCAGGTGATCAAGGTCGTGCGCGCGATCACCGGCCTCGGTCTCAAGGAGGCGAAGGACGTTGTCGACGGAGCCCCGGGCGCCGTGAAGGAGGGCGTCACCAAGGACGAGGCCGACAAGCTGAAGGCCGAGCTCGAGGAAGCCGGCGCGAGCGTCGAACTGAAGTAAGCAACAGCGACGGGGTGTCTCCCCTGCCTTTTCGGGAGACACCCCGTGTCTTTGCGGAGACGCCCCGCCTCCGTTCTACGGGCACTGTCCCCCGCTCGCGCTGATCACGAGGAGAGCCCGGCCGGCGGCAGAGGTAGATCTCTCCGTGTCTGCGGGTGTCTCGAAGACTCTCCAAGGCCAAGGGAGACACCCCAGATGCTCTTCCTCTTGGGTCTACCTGTCCTCTTGGGTCTACCGGCTCCGCACGCTCGGGTCGACACGTTTCCGGGACGCCTCGAGCCGACTCTCGCCTGCTATCCTTTTTCGTGGACGTTCCGCCGACGCCGCCCCCAGGCGGTTGCGGCGGCGCATGCGCGTCCGCTATTCTACGAGGTTCCGCCCCGAGCTTTCTTGCTCCTCCGACTCTGCACGCCGTTAAGGGAGGCTGTCGCATCTTGAGCAGCACTACTGTTGCGCCGCGCGCGCGCACAAGCTTTTCACGTCTGAAGCACGTCCTCGACCTCCCCAACCTGATCGACATTCAGAAGGCATCGTTCGAGTGGTTCTTGAACGAGGGCCTCCGCGAGACGATCGACGACATCTCGCCGATCGAGGACTACACCGGAACGCTGGCCGTCGAGTTCGGCGAGTACGCGTTCGGTGATCCCGCGCACACGATCAACGAGTGCCGTGAGAACGGCATGACCTACCAGGCGCCGTTGTCGATGACGGTGCGCTTCGTCAATACCGAGACCGGGGAGATCCGCGAGCAACGGGTCTTCATGGGCGACTTCCCGATGATGACGGAATGGGGGACGTTCATCATCAACGGTACGGAGCGCGTGATCGTGACGCAGCTCGTGCGCTCGCCGGGCGCGTACCTGATGGAGCCGAAGGACGCCACGAAGCAGGTGTTCATCGCGAACCTGATGCCGTCGCGCGGATCGTGGCTCGAGCTCGAGATCGACAAGAAGGGCATCGCGTATGCGCGCATCGACCGGAAGCGCAAGCTGCCGATCACGACGCTCCTGCGGGCCCTGCCGCTCGAGGATCCGACGACGGGCTTCGAGCTCGACACGAGCACGAACGAGAAGATCCTCGCGCTCTTCGACGGCTCGGTGTACATCCAGAACACGCTCGACAAGGACACGACGACGCGCGAGGAAGAGGCGCTGATCGAGGTCTTCAAGAAGCAGCGGCCGGGCGAGCCGCCGACTCTCGACAACGCGCGCAACCTGCTGCGGGCACTGTTCTTCGACCCCAAGCGCTATGACCTGACGAAGGTCGGCCGCTACAAGCTGAACCAGCGCCTCGGCGTCGGGGTGCCCGAGGACACGCGCGTGCTCACGACCGAGGACATCCTCGCGCTCGTGCGGCGGCTCATCGCTCTGCCGACGAACCTCGGGGTGCCGGAGGACTCGAAGGACTACGCAGCGGATGCCGTACAGCTGAACCGCGATCCGATCCGCGCCGAGCTCGACGAGTACGAGCACTTCGGCAACCGGCGCCTCCGGACGACGGGCGAATTGATCCAGGAAGCGTTCCGCATCGGCCTGTACCGGATGGAGAGGGTCGTGCGGGAGCGCATGACGACAGAAGACGTGGACACGATCACGCCGCAGACGATCATCAACATCCGGCCGGTGGTCGCCGCGTTGAAGGAGTTCTTCGGCTCCTCGCAGCTGTCGCAGTTCATGGACCAGACGAACACTCTCGCCGGCCTCACTCACCGTCGTCGGCTCAGCGCCCTCGGCGCCGGCGGCCTGACGCGCGAGCGGGCCCCGATCGAGGTTCGTGACGTCCACCCGACCCACTACGGCCGGATGTGCCCGATCGAGACACCGGAGGGCCCGAACATCGGCCTCATCGGCTCGCTCGCCTCGATGGCGACCGTGTCCGAGTTCGGCTTCATCCAGACGCCGTACCGCATCGTCAAGGGCGGCAAGGTGACGGACGAGATCGTGTACCTCGACGCCTCCGAGGAAGCCCTCTTCACGATCGCGCAGGCTTCGGAGATGGTCGACGAGAAGACGGGCAGGTTCGTCCACGACCAGGTGCTCTGCCGTTCCCGCGCCGGCGAGGCCGTCATGGTCTCACCGAAAGACGTCCAGTACATGGACGTCTCGGCATCGCAGATCGTCTCGGTCGCGACGGCTCTGATCCCTTTCCTCGAGCACAACGACGCGAACCGTGCCCTGATGGGCGCAAACATGCAGCGACAGGCGGTTCCGCTGATGATCCCGCAGGCTCCGCTCGTCGGCACCGGCGTCGAATACCGTGCCGCGATCGACACGGGCGACGTCGTCATGTCCCGCAGCGACGGTGCCGTGATCGACGTCGACGCCGAGACCATCGTCGTCGAGGGCAAGGGAACGCGCGAGGAGTACAACCTCACCAAGTTCATGCGCTCCAACCAGGGCACGCTGATCCATCAAAAGCCGGTCGTCAAGCTCGGGGACAGGGTGGCGAAGGGCACGGTGCTCGCGGATGGTTCGTCGACCGACGGCGGAGAGCTGGCGCTCGGTGCCAACCTCCTCGTCGCGTTCATGCCGTTCGAGGGCTACAACTTCGAGGACGCGATCGTGCTGTCCGAGCGTCTCGTCAAGGACGATGTGCTCAGCTCGATCCACATCCACGAGTACGAGATCGATGCCAGGTCGACGAAGCTCGGCGACGAGGAGATCACCCGCGACATCCCGAACCGCTCCGAGGAGTCGCTCGCAAACCTCGACGAGCGCGGCGTCGTGCGGATCGGGGCTGAGGTCGGCTCCGGCGACCTGCTCGTCGGCAAGGTGACGCCGAAAGGCGAGACCGAGTTGACGGCCGAGGAGAAGCTGATTCGCGCGATCTTCAAGGAGAAGGCACGCGAGGTTCGCGACACCTCATTGAAAGTGCCGCACGGCGAGGGCGGCAAGGTGATCGGCGTCAAGACGTTCTCGCGAGATGCGGGGGACGACCTGAAGCCGGGCGTCAACGAGCTCGTGCGCGTCTTCGTCGCGAAGAAGCGCAAGATCTCGGAGGGTGACAAGCTCGCAGGTCGTCACGGCAACAAAGGCGTGATCTCCAAGATCGTCCCGGAAGAGGACATGCCGTTCCTCGAGGACGGGCGTCCGGTGGATGTCGTGCTCAACCCGCTCGGAGTGCCGAGCCGTATGAACATCGGCCAGATCCTGGAGACGCACCTCGGCTGGGCCGCCGCGCACGGCGTCTTTGCGGAGTCCGACGACCGGATCGGTGTCAATCCGCGCGCGCCGATCAATGCGCCGAACCCCCACCCCGTCGCAACACCCGTCTTCGACGGCGCGACCGAGACCGACGTCGACGAGGCACTCGTCCGCTGGGCGGAGACGACGGACTCGCCGATCAAGATGAACGTCGACCAGTCGCGCCCCGCCGGCCGAAAGGCGTCCGGCAAGGTACAACTCTTCAACGGCAAGACCGGAGAGCCCTTCGAGCAGAAGGTCACGGTCGGCTACATGTACATCCTCAAACTGCTCCACCTCGTCGACGACAAGATCCATGCGCGCTCGACAGGCCCCTACTCGCTCGTCACCCAGCAGCCGTTGGGCGGCAAGGCGCAGTTCGGCGGCCAGCGTTTCGGCGAGATGGAGGTGTGGGCGCTCGAGGCGTACGGCGCCGCCTACACGCTGCAGGAGATGCTCACGATCAAGTCCGACGACACGATCGGCCGCGTCAAGGCCTACGAGGCGATCGTCAAGGGCGAGAACATCGCAGAACCGTCGATCCCCGAGTCGTTCAAGGTGCTGCTGAAGGAGATGCAGTCGCTCGCACTCGATGTCCACGTCCAGTCGAACGACGGACGCGAGGTCGAGGTCCGGGAGGAGGACGACGAGTTGCTCCGCGCTGCGGAGGAGCTCGGGATCGATCTCTCTCCCGCAGCCGTGCGCGCTGCCGCCGGAGAGCTCTCGGCCCAGGAGATCGAGGAGGGCGCTGCCGCGGTTGAGGAAGGCGGCGACGTCGCCGTCGCAGCCGACGAGGCGCTCGACGGCGTCGAAGCCGACGCGGAGCTCGAGGTCGGCCTCGCCGACGTCGAGCTGGACGACTGACACCTGACGACCACAGAGCAAACGGAAAGAGGCGAAGCACACACGTGATCGACATCAACGAATTCGACGCGATCCGCATCGGACTGGCGTCGAGCAAGAAGATCCGCGACTGGTCGTCGGGCGAGGTCACGAAGCCGGAGACGATCAACTACCGCACGCTCAAGCCCGAGCGCGACGGTCTCTTCTGCGAGCGCATCTTCGGTCCGACGAAGGACTGGGAGTGCTACTGCGGCAAGTACAAGCGCGTCCGCTACAAGGGCATCATCTGCGAGCGCTGCGGCGTCGAGGTGACGCGCCAGAAGGTGCGCCGCGAGCGGATGGGCCACATCGACCTGGCGGCACCCGTCTCTCACATCTGGTTCTTCAAGGGTGTGCCGAGCCGCATCGGGTATCTGCTCGACATTGCCCCGCGTGAGCTCGAGAAGGTGCTCTATTTTGCCGCCTCGATCGTCACCGGCGTCGACAACGAGGCACGCGCGAAGGATCTCGCCGACCTCGAGGACAAGGTGCGGGCGGAGTCCGAGCAGATCTATGTCGACCGCGACGAGCACGTTCTCGCCGTCGAGGAGCGTCTCGCCCGCCGCCGGGACTATTTCGCGGCCGGCAAGGAGAAGAGCTTCGACGAGGACGACGAGTTCTGGACCCGCGGGCTCAACAACTGGGCCGAGGATCAACTGCTGCCGACCCTCGAGGAAACCCGCCAGCTGGCAGGGGGCATCTTCCCCAAGCTGGCGAAGTCGCTGACGACGGAAGACGGGAAGAAGATTCGCGAGCTCGTCCGTCAGACCGCGACGCGCGACGACCGCAAGCTCGCCCCGCGCGAGATCGAGGCGGTCGCAACCGCCGCTCAGGAGATCCACGAAGCGCTCGACCCGCTTCGCGCGGAGCTCGATGCCGCCACGGGGTCGAAGAAGGGTGCGATCACCAAGCACCTGCACAAGCTCGCCGACGCGCTCACGAGCGGCACGGAGCTGTCCGCGGATGATGCCGAGATCGTCGCGAGTGTCGATGCGAAGAACCTGGACAAGGCGCGCGAGGTCGGCAACGGCCTGCTCGCTGACGTCCTCGGACAGGAGAGCGTCACCCAGAGCGTCGACGAGGTCCGCGAGCTCGCGTACGACCTCTGCCTGCTGCCGGGCGCCAAGAAGGACGACCTCGACGTCGTTGGTCAGTGGGCGCTGAAGGTTCGCGAGATGGTGCAGGACATGGACTCGCGCCGAGACGACGCCCGCGAGGCTGCCGTCGACGGGGTGCGCCGGCTCGAGGAGACCTGGAAGCTGTTCCGCGAGCTCGAGCCCAAGCTCGTCGTCAACGACGAGCAACTGTTCCGCGAGCTCAAGGACAGGTTCGGCTCACCGTACGGATTCGGCCAGTATTTCCGCGGCGGCATGGGAGCCGAGGCGATCCGTGACCTCCTGCGCGATCTCGACCTCGGTGAGGAGTCCATCACCCTTCGTGAGGTCATCAAGACGTCGAAGGGGCAGAAGCAACAACGGGCGATCAAGCGCCTGAAGGTCGTCGAGGCGTTCATCAAGTCCGAGAACAAGCCGGAGTGGATGATCCTCGAGGCCGTGCCGGTGATTCCGCCCGAGTTGCGCCCGATGGTGCAGCTCGACGGTGGCCGCTTCGCCACGTCCGACCTGAACGACCTCTATCGCCGCGTGATCAATCGGAACAACCGGCTCAAGAGGCTCCTCGACCTCGGCGCGCCCGAGATCATCGTCAACAACGAGAAGCGAATGCTGCAGGAGGCCGTCGACGCGCTGTTCGACAACGGTCGCCGCGGACGCGCCGTGACCGGCCCGGGGAACCGGCCGCTGAAGTCGCTTTCCGACATGCTCAAGGGGAAGCAGGGCCGGTTCCGCCAGAACCTGCTCGGCAAGCGGGTGGACTATTCGGGTCGCTCGGTCATCGTGGCCGGGCCGAACCTGAAGCTCCACCAGTGCGGGCTGCCGAAGTTGATGGCGCTCGAGCTCTTCAAGCCGTTCATCATGAGCCGGCTCGTCGAGCGGAAAGCGGTGCAGAACATCAAGGCGGCGAAGAAGCACGTCGAGTCGATGTCGCTCGACGTCTGGGACGTCCTCGAAGAGGTGATCGCCGAGCACCCGGTGCTGTTGAACCGGGCTCCGACGCTCCATCGTCTCGGGATCCAGGCCTTCGAGCCGATCCTCGTCGAGGGCAAGGCGATCCAGGTGCATCCGCTCGTCTGTCACGCGTTCAACGCCGACTTCGACGGCGACCAGATGGCCGTTCACCTGCCGCTCAGCGCCGAGGCCCAGGCAGAGGCTCGGATTCTGATGCTGTCGGCCAACAACATCCTCTCGCCGGCACACGGGCGTCCGCTCGCGACGCCGACGCAGGACATGGTGCTCGGCGCGTATTACCTGACGTACTGCGATCACGAGCTGCCGTCGACGACGACGGAGGAGATCGCGAAGGTCACCGGCCGGCCCGGGTTGAAGCGATTCCGCACCGAGGAAGAGGTCGAGTTCGCGGTCGAATCGGGTCAGGTGCATCTCCAGGAGCCGGTCGAGTACCGCTGGCACGGCGAGATCGTCCTGACGACGCCCGGCCGCGTGATCTTCAATGCCGAGATCGAGCGTGCGCTCGAGGTCGCGGTGCATACGAGCGACGCCGTGAACCACACGTTCATCAACCGGCCCCTCTCGAAGCGTGAGATCGACCTGTTCATCGCCGAGCTCGTCGACAGCTACGGAGCTCATGCGGTCGCGACCGTGCTCGACACGATCAAGTCGCTCGCATTCCGCTTCGCAACCCAGGCCGGTATCACCGTGTCGAAGAACGACATCGTGATCCCCCCGGACAAGGAAGAGATTCTCGTCGGATACGAGGCTCAGGTTCGCAAGCTCGAAGGCGAGTACCAGCGCGGCCTGATGACGGAGGAAGAGCGGCACGAGCGGATCGTGGCCGTCTGGACGGAGGCGACCGAGCATGTGGCCCAGGCCATGAAGGACAACCTCCACCAGACCAACTCCATCTTCATGATGGCCAACTCGGGCGCACGCGGCTCGTTCAACCAGATCCGCCAGCTCGCCGGCATGCGCGGCCTGATGGCGAATCCGAAGGGCGAGATCATCGAGCGTCCGATCAAGGCCAACTTCATGGAGGGTCTGTCGGTGCTCGAGTACTTCATCTCGACCCACGGTGCGCGCAAGGGTCTCGCCGACACCGCGCTCCGGACCGCCGACTCGGGCTACCTGACGCGACGTCTCGTCGACGTCTCGCAGGACGTGATCATCCGTGATCTCGACTGCGGGACGACCGACTTCGTCGAACTGGCAGCCATCCTCGACGACAAGTTGAACTCGAGTGTCGCCGGCAGGATCCTCGCAGTCGACGTGTTCAAGCCGTTGAAGGACGGCAAGCCGGGCAAGACGCTCCTCGCCGAGGCGGGGACCGAGCTGACGCTGCCACTCCTCCGGGATCTGCTCGACGGGCTCGAGGAGCACGCAGAGGGCTATCTCGTGCCGGTGCGCTCTGTGCTCAAGTGCAAGAGCGAGCACGGCGTCTGCCGCGCCTGTTACGGGACGTTCCTCGCAACGGGGTACATCTGCGAGGTCGGCGACGCGGTGGGCATCATCGCGGCCCAGTCGATCGGTGAGCCGGGCACGCAGCTGACGATGCGCACCTTCCACACGGGCGGCGTCGCCGGAGCGGACATCACGCACGGTCTCCCGCGCGTCGTGGAGATCTTCGAGGCGAGGAATCCGAAGGGCGCCGCCACCGTCGCCGAAGTGGCGGGCAAGGTCGAGGTCGAGGACGCGGAGCGGACGATCAAGGTGACGGTGGTCCCGTCTTCGCTCGACGAGAACGGCGAGCCGATCCCGGCGAAGGAGTACAGCTTCCCGCGTCGGACACGATTCCTCGTCAACCACGGTCAGGTCGTCGAGGCAGGCGATCCGTTGAACGAGGGTTCGATCGCTCCGGCGGAGCTGCTCGCATTGAAGGGCTCGACGGCCACGGAGCTCTATCTCGTGGGTGAGGTGCAGAAGGTCTACAAGTCGCAGGGCGTCGACATCCACGACAAGCACATCGAGCTGATCGTCAGGCAGATGTTGAAGAAGGTGCGGGTCGAGAGCGCCGGTGATACGCCGCTGCTTCCCGGCCAACTCGTCGACAAGGCCGTGCTGGCACGGGCGAACGACGCGGCGCGAAAGGCGAAGAAGGAAGAAGCGACCTTCGAGCCGTTGATCCTCGGAATCACGAAGGCGTCGCTCGCAACCGAGTCGTTCCTGTCCGCCGCATCGTTCCAGGAGACCACCAAGGTGCTGACGGACGCTGCGATCGAGGGCAAGATCGACCGCCTGCTCGGCCTCAAGGAGAATGTGATCATCGGCAAGCTGATTCCGGCCGCGACGGGCCTGAAGAAGTACCGCGGGATCACGATCGAGCCGGCGGAGCCGCTGCCCTCCTCGATGTTCGCCGCAGAGGCCCAGGAGCTGCTGGCGGCACTCGAGGAGATCGGCGACGGTGAGATCGACCTGACCGCTCTCGGGCTGGCGTTCGAGGAGGAGCTGCCGGTCGAGGACGCTCCGCCGTCCGAAGAGGAGTAAGAGACGGGGAGACGTGTCTCCCCGTCAAGAAACAGCGTCTGGGGTGTTTCCCGGGTTGTCGGGAGACATTCCAGACGCTGTCCCAGACCCGCAGCCTCTCGGCAGTCGCTGCCTGCTACGCGGCTGTTCCCTTGCCCGCTTCCTTGGCGCGGTGAAGCGCCCTTTCGGCGCGCTCGAAGAGCGACACGCCGTCATCATCGGGCTTCAGCTCGGCGATCCCCGCCGAGAGGCTGAGGGCTTGGCCCGGGATGGGATGGCGGCGACGAAGTGTGGCCTGGAGGCGGGCGAACGTCCTTTCCGCGTCGATCCGGCCAGAGTCGGGCAGGATGACGGCGAACTCGTCGCCACCGGTGCGGTAGGGACGGTCGACGGGCCGGATGGTCTCGCGGAGCAGGTCGGCGATCTCGACGAGGAGGCCGTCCGCTTCGATCTGACCGACGCGGAGATTCGTCAACTGGAAGTCGTCGAGGTCGAGCACACACACGGCCAACCTACGTCCGTGGCGAAGGGCGCGCCCGACCTCGAGCGCCAGGGTCTCGTGGAATTCCTGACGGTTGCCCAGCCCCGTGAGTCCGTCGCCGTCCGGCAGTCCTCGGGCAGCGCCGCGACGCTGCGCGGTCTCGATCGCCGGCCCGGTGTGGGCGGCGATCGCCTCGAGCGTCTGGAACCCGCTGCCTGCAACCGGCGGCTCCTCGTCGCGCCCGTAGACGGTCAAGAAGCCCAGGTGGCCACTCTCGGACTCGATCGGCACTGCGATCGCAGAGCGTATCGCCGTGCTCTCGTCCCGGCCGCCCACGTAGTGGTAGGAGATTCCGACTGCTCGCGCCCGACTGCCGTCCGGAGGGCCGCCGACGGCTCCCGCGATCCCGAAGCGCCGCTCGGCAGGGGTGTCAGGGGCGTCAGGGGCGCCGAGACCGGCCGAGGCCATCAGCGGAACGCCGTCCAGCTCGACGCTGACAACGGCTCCGTCGACGCCCGGCAGCGAGCAAGCCGCCTCGGCACATCGGGCCAGGACCTCGTCGAGGTCGAGTGCTCGACCGAGCGACTCGACAATGCGTGCCCGCTGCGTATCCTCGTGCACCCTCTCGACCGTGCGAGCGAGCTCGCGGGCGAGCGCGTCCATTCGCTCGCCCATCTCGACGAGCCCGTGCGTGAGGCGTCGGTCCGACATCCGCCGGGTGCGGAGCACGATCGTGGCGACGGCGATCGTTGCAGCGAAAGCCGCTGCCGCGGCCAGGAGTGCGATTGCGGCGGTACTCATCGATCGTCCAGCAGCCTACTCCTGGCTCCCCTGTTCCTCGGCGTCGGTGTGGAGCTGATTCTTTCCTTTCCGCTTGGAATCGGTGACGGCCTCTCCCACACGCCTCCGCAGCGACTCCGGTGTATCGCCCGGCCGGAGCTCCGCCAGACCGCCCGACATGGTCACGGCGCCGACATCTGCGAAAGGACGTGCCGCCATCTCGAAGGCCAATCTGTCGTAGAGCTGCACAGCGTATTCACGGGTCGTATCGGGAAGGATGAGGAAGAACTCGTCCGCACCACCGGAGTTCCTGAATGCCGCGTCGCTGCCTCTGATCGTCGAGCGGACTCGTTCCCCGAACTCCGTCAGGACGTCGTCGCCCGCGGCCAGCCCGCGCGGATGCGTCTTGTTGATCTCGCCGAAGTCGTCCAGGTCGACCTGGATCAGGCACAGCGGGCGGCCGTGCCGGCGGGCTGCGCTGATCTCTCGCGGCAGGGCGTCCTCGAAGGCACTTGCGCTGCCGAGCCCCGTGCGTGAGTCGGTCGCAGCGAGCTCCTGAACCTCGAGGTAGCGGAACGCGTTCTGAACGGCCGGCGCCGCCCGTCGTGCGATAGCCGTGAGTAGCCTCACCGCCTCGGCGTCGAAGGCATTCGCAAGCCGCGAATAGACGGCGAGCGACCCCGTTCCGAGCGGCACGACGAGACCCGTCCGCAGGGAATCGGCGCCGGCCACGTCCCAGGAAGCGAGCCCCGAGCTGAAAGGGGCGCCGTCGGGTGGGCCCTCGAAACCCAGGTCAGGACTCTCGGTGACGAGCCCGTGAACTGCGGTTGCGACCTCGCCGTTCGGGCGGCGCACCCTGACGCGGCTGCCGTCGACGGCAGCCAGCGCTTCGGCGGCTGCCAGCGTGCGCTGCAGGACCTCGGGGAGCTCGATCGTCGAACCGATCGCATCACCGAGACCGGCTCCAGGCTCTCCATCGGTTCGGGCGGCGGACGAGATCTGCTCGGCGATCCCGGCGAGGCGCCGGTCGACCTGGGCCAGCGCCTTCGTGACGCGGGTGTCGAGAGGCCGCCGCAGAGCAGCCCAGAGCGCGACGAAAACGCCGGCCACACAGATGGCACCGAAAACCGCAACGACTACCGAGGTCGTGATCCCCTCTCCCTTCCCCTGTGCCAACTGTACGCAGGCGAGCGGCTCTTGTATACGGTCGCGCCCGCCCCCCTCCCTTGCCTGGAGGGAGCGGCGTCAGCTACACTCCACGTCCGCAGGTGGCGGGGTTCAGGCCCTGCCGCTATCTGTCTGTGATGATCGACCTTCGACGAGAGCGTTAGGAGCAGCGTGCCCACCGTCAATCAGCTCGTCCGCAAAGGCCGCAAGGCCCCCGTGGCCAAGACGAAGACCCCGGCTCTCCGCGGTGCGCCGCAGAAGCGTGGTGTCTGCACGCGTGTCTACACGACAACCCCGAAGAAGCCGAACTCGGCGCTGCGCAAGGTCGCGCGCGTGCGGTTGACGAACGGGATGGAGGTCGGCGTCTACATTCCCGGCGAGGGACACAACCTGCAGGAGCATTCGGTCGTCCTGATTCGCGGTGGCCGCGTCAAGGACCTCCCGGGCTTCCGCTACAAGGTGATTCGCGGCGGGCTCGACACATCCGGTGTCTCCGACCGCCGTCAGGCGCGTTCGAAGTACGGCGCCAAGAAGGGTTCGAGCTAGAGCGATGCCGCGTCGAGCAGAGATCCAGCCGCGTCAGCTCGAAGCCGATTCCGTCTACGGGTCCGTCCTCGTGACCCAGGTGATCAACTGCGTCATGCTCGACGGCAAGAAATCGACGGCCGAGCGGATCGTCTACGACGCGCTTGCGCTCGCTTCCGAGAAGACCGGCAAGCCGGCGCTCGAGATCCTCGAGGGAGCGGTCAAGACCGTCACTCCCGTGCTCGAGGTGCGTTCCCGCCGCGTCGGTGGCGCCAACTACCAGGTGCCGATCGAGGTGCCGCAGCGCCGTGCCCGTACCCTTGCGATCCGCTGGCTCGTCCAGTTCGCGCGCGACCGGCGTGAGAAGCACATGGGTGACAAGCTGGCCGGCGAGTTGATGGACGCGCTGAACCAGCAGGGCGGGGCGTACAAGAAGAAGGACGACATCTACCGGATGGCGCAGGCGAACAAGGCCTTCGCGCACTACCGCTGGTAGGGGCGGCACAGATATGAGCACCACTGCTTCACGCATCGAGCTGGACCGCGTCCGAAACATCGGGATCATGGCGCACATCGACGCGGGCAAGACGACGACGACGGAGCGCATCCTCTACTACACCGGTCGCACGCACAAGCTCGGCGAGGTTCACGAGGGCGCAGCGACGATGGACTGGATGGCGCAGGAGCAGGAGCGGGGCATCACGATCACGTCGGCGGCGACGACGGCCGAGTGGCGCGAGCATCGGATCAACATTATCGATACGCCCGGGCACGTGGACTTTACGGTGGAGGTCGAACGCTCCCTGCGCGTCCTCGACGGTGCCGTTGCCGTCTTCGACTCCGTCGCAGGTGTCCAGCCGCAGTCCGAGACAGTGTGGCGTCAGGCCGACCGCTACGGCGTGCCGCGCATCTCGTTCATCAACAAGATGGATCGCACGGGCGCCGACTTCTTCGGGGCGGTGCAGTCGATGCGTGACCGCCTCGGCGCGACTGCCGTCTGCGTCCAGATTCCGGTCGGCGAAGAGGAGCGCCATCGCGGCGTCGTCGACCTCGTCGAGATGAACGCCATCACCTATGACGACGATCTCGGCGAGGCCTTCACCGTCGGTGAGATCCCGGCCGAGCTCGTCGAGTCCGCCCGCGAGCATCACCACGCGCTGATCGATGCGGTCGCCGAGTTCGACGACGAGCTGATGGAGAGCTACCTCGAGGACGAGGGATCGGTAACGCCCGAGATGATCCGCCGCGCCCTCCGCGCCGGTACGCTCGCGAGCGCGTTCACGCCGGTGCTCCTCGGCTCTGCCTTCAAGAACAAAGGTGTGCAGCCGCTCCTCGACGCGGTCGTCGACTACCTCCCGAGCCCGCTCGACGTCCCAGCCGTCCAGGGCATCGACCCGAAGACCGAGGAGGAGCTGACCCGGCCGCCTGCAATGGATGCGCCGTTCTCCGCCCTCGTCTTCAAAGTGATGTCTGATCCGTTCGTCGGCAAGCTCACCTACTTCCGCGTCTACTCCGGCCACATCAAGTCCGGCGCCCGGGTGCTGAACACGACGAACGGCAAGACCGAGCGTGTCAGCCGCATCCTGCAGATGCATGCCAACCACCGCGAGGAGCGCGACGAGATCGGCGCCGGCGAGATCGCGGCAGCCGTCGGCTTGAAGCAGTCGACGACGGGCGACACGCTCTCGAGCGACAACGCCCCGATCGTGCTCGAGTCGATGACGTTCCCCGACCCGGTCATCTCGGTTGCGATCGAACCGAAGACGAAGGGCGACCAGGACAAGCTCTCACAGGGCCTGCAGCGGCTTGCCGAGGAGGACCCGACGTTCCGCGTGACCTCTGACGAGGAGACGGGCCAGACACTGATCGCCGGCATGGGCGAACTGCACCTCGAGATCATCGTCGACCGTCTGATGCGCGAGTTCAAGGTCGACGCGAATGTCGGCCGACCGCAGGTCGCGTACCGGGAGACCGCCGGCAAGCCGGTCGAGAAGGTACAGGGCAAGTTCGTGCGCCAGACCGGCGGGTCGGGTCAGTACGGCGACGTCACGATCAATCTGCTCCCGCAGTTGCCGGGCGCGGGCTACGAGTTCGTCGACAAGATCGTCGGGGGCAAGATCCCGAAGGAGTACATCAAGCCGGTCGACGAGGGCATCCAGGAAGCAATGAACGCCGGTGTTCTCGCCGGCTACCCGGTGGTCGACGTCAAGATCGAACTGATCGAGGGCTCGTACCACGACGTCGACTCGAGCGAGCGGGCCTTCAAGATCGCCGGCTCGATGGCCTTCAAGGAGGCGTTGAAGCGCTCGAAGCCGAAGCTGCTCGAGCCGATCATGGCGGTCGAGGTCGTCACGCCCGACGACTACCTCGGCGACGTGATGGGTAACCTGAACGGCAGGCGCGGGCGGGTCGAGTCGCTCGAGCCGCTCGGCAACTCACAGTCGATCAAGGCGAGCGTGCCCCTGTCGGAGATGTTCGGGTATGCAACCGACCTGCGCTCGATGTCGCAGGGTCGGGCAACCTTCACGATGCAGTTCGACCGGTACGACGAAGTACCCCAGTCCATCGCGAGCGACATCGTCGACTCGCAGTCAGGCTCGTAAGAAGGAGATCGTAGGATGGCAAAGCAGAAATTCGAGCGGTCGAAGCCGCATGTCAACGTCGGCACGATCGGCCACATCGACCACGGCAAGACGACGCTGACGGCAGCGATCACGAAGGTGCTCTCCGAGACCGGTACGGGTACCTCCGCGCGCGATTTCAACTCGATCGACGCGGCTCCCGAGGAGCGGCAGCGCGGCATCACGATCAACACCGCGCACGTCGAGTACGAGACCGAGAACCGGCACTACGCGCACGTCGACTGCCCGGGCCACGCCGACTACATCAAGAACATGATCACCGGCGCCGCGCAAATGGACGGGGCGATCCTCGTCGTCTCCGCCGCCGACGGCCCGATGCCGCAGACGCGCGAGCACATCCTGCTCGCACGCCAGGTCGAGGTGCCGTTCATGGTGGTCGCGCTCAACAAGGCCGACATGGTCGACGATCCGGAGCTGCTCGAGCTCGTCGAGCTCGAGGTTCGCGAGCTGCTCTCGAAGTACGACTTCCCGGGTGACGACATCCCCGTGATTCAGGTCTCGGCGCTCAAGGCGCTCGAGGGCGACCCCGAATGGACACCGAAGATCCTCGAGCTGATGGAGGCCGTCGACTCGTACATCCCGGAGCCGGTGCGCGATACCGACAAGCCGTTCCTGATGCCGATCGAGGACGTGTTCACTATCACCGGGCGCGGCACCGTGGTGACGGGCCGGATCGAGCAGGGCAAGATCGAGGTCGGCCAGGAGATCGAGATCGTCGGGATCCACGACAAGGTGGAGAAGACGACGGTCACCGGGCTCGAGATGTTCCAGAAGGTGCTCGACTTCGCACAGGCCGGCGACAACGCAGGCGCGTTGTTGCGCGGCGTCAAGCGCGAGGAGGTCGAGCGCGGTCAGGTGCTCGCGAAGCCCGGGTCGATCACACCTCACACGCACTTCAAGGCGGAGGTCTACGTGCTCTCGAAGGACGAGGGTGGTCGCCATACGCCGTTCTTCAACGGCTACCGACCGCAGTTCTACTTCCGCACGACCGACGTGACCGGCTCGATCAAGCTGCCCGACGGCCAGGAGATGGTGATGCCCGGCGACAACACGCAGATGGAGATCGAGATGGGTCAGCCGATCGCAATGGACGCCGGTCTGCGGTTCGCCGTTCGCGAGGGTGGCCGCACGGTCGGCGCCGGCGTCGTCACGGAGATCATCAAATAGGCGAGAGGAGAATGCCTCTCTCCTGCACGAGCAGGAGAGAGGCGTAGCCTCTCCCGCCGCCCGAGCGAGGGAAGAGACCAGACCACATGGCGCAACAGAAAATCCGCATTCGGCTCAAGGGTTACGACCACCAGCAGCTCGACCGCTCGGCATCGCAGATCGTCGAGACGGCGCAGCGCACCGGTGCGACGATCACGGGCCCCGTGCCGCTCCCCACCGAGAAGAACGTGTACTGCGTGATCCGCAGCCCCTTCAAGGACAAGGATTCGCGCGAGCACTTCGAGGTTCGCACGCACAAGCGGCTGATCGACATCCATAGCCCGACGCCGAAGACGGTTGATTCGCTGATGCGCCTCGATCTTCCCGCCGGCATCGACATCGAAATCAAGTTGTAAATTTGAGACAGCGAAATCCGAGGCGTAAATTGTTCCATCTAATTTACAACTCAATAGATATGAATATATATACATTTATAGCCAAGTTTTCTGCCCCAATTATCGAGGATATCTCGTGAAGGGAATACTGGGCAGAAAACTGGGCATGACCCAGATCTTCGATCCAGAGACGGGCGGCGTCACCGCAGTCACCGTGATCGAGGCCGGTCCTTGCCCCGTCGTCCACGTCCGCAGCGACTCGACCGATGGGTATACCGCCGTGCAGCTCGCCTACGAGCCTGTCGCCGAGCGCAAGATCACGAAGGGCGAGCTCGGGCACTTGAAGAAGGCCGGTGCCTCGGCTCACCGGCATCTCGCCGAGTTCCGCGGCGACACCGAGCTGAATGTCGGCGATACGGTGACGGTGGAGGCATTCCAGCCTGGCGATGCGATCAAGGTCGCGGGCTCGTCGATCGGCAAAGGATTTGCCGGGACGATCAAGCGGCACAACTTCAAACGCGGCCCTGTGTCTCACGGCTCGCACAACATCCGCAAACCCGGGTCGATCGGCGCCTCCGCAACCCCGTCCCGGGTGTTCAGGGGACAGAAGATGTCGGGTCGCATGGGCGGCGAAAGGGTCACGCAACTCGGGCTCGTCGTTCACCAGGTCGACGTCGAGCGCAACCTGCTGCTCGTAAAGGGCTCCGTTCCGGGCCCGAAGAGCGGCATCGTCGAGATCAGGAGCACCGGCTGATGGCTGCCTCGAAGACCCCGGTTCTGAAAGTGCAGGTTCTCGGTGGCGGCGCTGCCAAGGATGCGACGCTCGAGTCGGCCGTCTTCGGCGCGGAGCTCAAGAAGCACATCGTCCACGAGGTCGTGCGGGCAGAGCTGAACGCACACCGGGCAGGTACCCGTGGCGCCAAGACCCGCGGGCTCGTCGCGGGCGGCCGTGCCAAGCCGTGGCGCCAGAAAGGTACCGGGCGGGCACGTCAGGGCACGATCCGGGCGCCGCACTTCACGGGCGGTGGCGTCGCGTTCGCGCCGGGAATGGGCAATTTCGAGGTCAAGGTGAACCGCAAGGTGCGGCGGGCCGCGCTCGCCGGAGCGTTGTCGAACCATGTCGGTAACGAGACCCTCGCTCTCGTCGACGGTTCGGCTTTCGAGACGCCGTCCACGAAGCAGGCAAAGGCACTCGTCGAGAACTGGGGCAAGCAGACGCCTCTCGTCGTCGTTGCGCACGAGGACGAGATCGGCTTGATCAAGTCGTTCCGCAACCTCGACCGCGTTCTCGTCACGGTTGCTTCCGAGCTCGAGGTCGCGCCGATCGTCTGGGCGCGCTCCGTCCTCGTCAGCGAGGCGGCGCTCCCGCTCGTCGAAGGGAAGGCGACATGAACCCCGCCGACGTGCTGATCGCCCCTGTCGTGTCCGAGAAGAGCTACGCAGGCCTCGCCGACCGCAAGTACACGTTCAAGGTGCATCAGGACGCGCACAAGACGCAGGTGCGCCAGGCAGTGGAGCAACTCTTCGGCGTCAAGGTCGAGAGTGTGCGCATGATCAAGGTGGCCGCCAAGCCGAAGCGCCGCGGCGTGTTCAAGGGTGTCCGTCCGAGCTGGAAGAAGGCCGTCGTGCAGCTGCGCGAAGGCGAGTCCATCGAGATCTTCGAAGGGGCCCAAGTCTGATGGCAGTGAGGAAATACAAGCCCACGAGTCCGGGGCGCCGGTTCATGGCCGTTTCCTCGTTCGAGGAAGTCACCAAGAAGTCACCCGAGAAGTCGCTGACCGAACCACTCAAGAAGACCGGTGGCCGGAACAACAACGGGCGTATCACGACGCGCCACCAGGGTGGCGGTCACAAGCGCCAGTATCGCGTCATCGACTTCAAGCGCGTGAAGGACGGCGTACCCGCGAAGGTGGTCGCGATCGAGTACGACCCGAATCGGTCCGCTCGGATTGCGCTGCTCCACTACGTGGACGGTGCCAAGTCCTACATCATCGCTCCGCAAGGCCTTCGCGTCGGTGCCTCGGTCGAATCCGGCCCTGCCGCCGACATCAAAGCGGGGAATGCTCTGCCGCTCGAGAACATTCCCACGGGGACGCTCGTCCACAATGTCGAGTTGAAGCCCGGCCAGGGCGCCAAGATGGCTCGCTCGGCAGGTGCCGGCGTCCAGCTCGTCGCGAAGGACCAGGGCTACGGCGTCCTCCGCCTGCCGTCCGGCGAGATGCGCCGCGTGCTGCTCACCTGCCGTGCCACCGTCGGCCAGGTGGGGAACTCCGATCATGCCAACGAGCAATCGGGCAAGGCAGGCCGCAGCCGGTGGCTCGGGAAGCGTCCCGCCGTCCGCGGCTCCGCGATGAACCCGGTCGACCATCCGCACGGCGGCGGCGAGGGCAAGTCCAAAGGCGGGCGTCATCCGGTCACTCCGTGGGGCGTGCCGACACTCGGGAAGCGGACCCGCCGGAAGCACAAGGAATCCGACAAGCTGATCGTTCGCGGCCGCCGCCGCGGCAAGGAAAGGCGCTAACCACTCATGTCAAGATCATCGAAGAAGGGGCCGTTCATCGACGACCGGCTACTCGGCCGGATCGAGGCGATGAACGCCGCGAACGAGAAGCGGATGATCCGCACCTGGTCTCGTAGCTCCACCGTCTTCCCCGACATGGTCGGCCACACGATCGCCGTCCACGACGGTCGCAAGCACGTGCCGGTGTTCGTCAGCGAGCAGATGGTCGGCCACAAGCTCGGCGAGTTCGCCCCGACTCGCACCTTCCGTGGTCACGCCGGTGACAACAAGACACAAGTGAAGAAGCGCTAGTGGCTACCGTCGACACAACCACTCTCGTCCAGTCGCGGGCGGAGGCGAAGTACGTCCGCCTGTCGGCCCGCAAGGCCCGTGTCGTGCTCGACCACATCCGCGGTCGTAGCGTCCCCGAGGCCCGGACGATCCTCGCGTTTACGCCACGCGCTGCTGCCATCGACATCGAGAAGGTGCTGCGCTCGGCCGTGGCGAATGCGGAGTCGGCGCACGCCCTCGACGGAGATGAGCTCGTGATTCTCGCCGCGTACGCGGACGAGGGCCCCACACTCAAGCGCTGGCGCGCCCGCGCCCGCGGCCGCGTCAACCGCATCCGGAAGCGCACGTGCCATATCACTTTGATCGTCTGCGAGAACCCGAAGACACAGGCACGTCCGAAGCGGTCGGCCGAGAAGCCTGCTGCAGTGGACGCCCCGATACTCGACGCACCCGCCGGCGACGAGACACCGAAGCCGAGCCCGAAGAAGCGGGCGCCGGCCAAGAAGAAGAAGGAGGCTGTTGCCTGATGGGCCAGAAGATCCATCCTGGCGGCCTACGCGTCGGTGTCATCCACGACTGGAAGTCGAATTGGTACACCGGCAAGAAGGAGTTCGCCGACTACATTCTCGAGGATGTCCGCATCCGCGAGCACATCACCGGCAAGCTGTCCCACGCCGGACTGTCCGACATCCTGATCCGCAAGGACAAGCAGCGGATCACCGTCGACATCTATACGGCCCGTCCGGGCATCGTGATCGGCAAGTCGGGTGTCGAGGTGGACGCGCTCCGTAAGGAGCTGCACTCGATCACCGGGAAGTCGGTGCACATCAACATCAACGAGATCAAGCGGCCCGAGCTCGACGCCCAGCTGGTGGCGCAGTCGATCGCCGAGCAGCTGCAGAACCGTGTCTCGTTCCGGCGCGCGATGAAGCGCGCGCTCGCCTCGGCAATGCGGTCGGGTGCGCAGGGAATCAAGATCCAGTGCGGCGGGCGGCTCGGCGGCGGCGAGATGAGCCGTTCAGAGCGCTACACCGAGGGCCGCGTGCCGCTGCACACCATTCGTGCCGATATCGACTATGGGTTCGCCGAGGCGAAGACCACGTACGGGCGCATCGGCGTCAAGGTGTGGGTCAACAAGGGCGAGATCATGCCCGAGGGCTACGAAGGCACCTCGACAGGCAAGGAGACCCGGCTCGGTGACCAGGATCAGGCCCGCCGGAAGCGTGGCGGCGCCGCCGAAGGCCTGGGCGCCTCGCGTGAGAGTGGCCGCGGTCGGAGCCAGGATCGTGAAGGCCTCGGGCTGGTCAAGAAGGGTCGTAGAGGCGCCGGCGGCGGTGCCCCGGGCGGCGGGGCTCCCGGCGGCGGACGCCCCGGCGGCGGGCGCGGCCCGCGGCCCGGCGGCGGTCGGGGTGGCCGTCCTCCGAGCGGCGGCAGTCAGGGCGCTGGCCCGAGATCCGAGCAGGGTGACAGCCCGAGACCAGAGCAGGGTGGAGGGTCGAGGCCCGCCCAGCGCCAGCAGCGGCCACCGAGGCAGGCGGAGCCGAAAGCCCCCGAGTCGACCGATGCGCCCACGCTGGACACGAAGGCCGACGTGACCCTCGACATACCGACCCCCGACATCGTGCCCGACGTGCCGGCCGAGGGGGCTGAAGGCTGATGCTGCTCCCCCGCAGGACCAAGTATCGCAAGCACCATCGCGGCCGCCGTGACGGTTTCGCCAAGGGGCAGACGAGCGTGCAGTTCGGAGACTACGGGATCAAGGCGCTCGAGGACGGCTGGATCACGAACCGCCAGATCGAGGCTGCCCGCATCGCGATGACGCGCAAGATCCGCCGCGGCGGCAAGGTCTGGATCAACCTCTTTCCGGACAAGCCGTTCACCAAGAAGCCCGCGGAGACCAGGATGGGCTCCGGCAAGGGCTCACCCGAGGGATGGGTCGCTGTCGTCAAGCCGGGCCGGGTGCTCTTCGAGCTGGCGGGTGTCGACGAGGCACTCGCCCGCGAGGCCCTCCGTCTCGCCGGCCAGAAGCTTCCGATCAAGGTGAAATTCGTGCGGCGGGAGGCTGATCTCTTTGAGAGCTAGGGAGCTGCGAGACCTGACGGACGAGGAGCTCGAGGAGAAGATGGGCGAGACCCGCAAAGAGCTCTTCAACCTCCGTTTCCAGTCGGCCACCGGCGCGCTCGAGAACAGCGCCCGGCTGCGATCGGCGAAACGTGAGATTGCCCGCATCCTGACCGTGAAGACCGAACGTGAACGACTGGGGAAGATCTGAGATGGCAGAGAAAAAGAAGAAGTCAACTGAACCGACCCCGGTCGAAGCGGCTGAGATCGAGGAGGCCGTGGTGGAGGTAGCCGCCGAGGACGTCGAGGTCATCGCGGCCGAGGCCGCCGTTGCCGAGGCAGCGATCGAGGAGGCCGTGGCCGAGGACGTCGAGGTCATCGCGGCCGAGGTCGCCGTTGCCGAGGCAGCGATCGAGGCCGAAGCCGCGGAAGCCGTGGCAGCCGATCTCGCGGCCGGAGCCGAGGCCGAGGAAGCCGTCGCCGAGGCCGTTGCGGAAGGCAAGGTCACACCCGCGGAGGGCGCAGCCGCCGTGGAGGTGATCGAGGAGGTCGTTGCCGAGGCGGTCACCGACGAGATCGTCGACGCTGTCGTGGCCGAGGAAATGGTCGAGGAGGCAGCCGCCGAAGCGATCGCCGACGAGATCGTCGACGCTGCCGTGGCCGAGGAAATGGTCGAGGAGGCAGCCGCCGAAGCGATCGCCGAGGAGGTCGAGGCCGTCGCCGAAGTCGAGGAGGCCGTGAAGACCCCTGCGCCGCAGTCCGGCCCCAAGGTCAAGAAGAAGCGTCTGCCGCGTTCGCTCCGGCCCCAGAAGACACGTCCGACGCGGGCGAAGCCGACGGAGCGAAAGCCCATCGTCCGGCTCGAGAAGCCCGAGCACGAGCGCGGCCGTAGTCAGGAGCGGCAGGGAACAGTCGTCTCCGCCGCGATGGACAAGACGATCGTGGTCAAGGTCGACGTGATCAAATCGCACCGGAAGTACAAGAAGGTCGTGCGCCGGTCGGTCAAGTTCCACGCCCACGACGAGGGGAACACCGCGAAGATCGGTGACATCGTCCGCATCGTCGAGACGCGACCGCTGTCGGCAACGAAGCGCTGGCGGCTAACGGAGATCGTCGAGGTGGCGAAGTGATGACGCTCGCCGCCTGCACATCTCGCAACCGCCGGCTCGCTGCAACGCGGCGCGATGCGTCGTCCTCGGGGCCACCCATGCACTCCGTGCACGAACGGCCCCTGCGTCCTAGCCTGGCATGCGTTTCGCAGCCATCGGTCACGACCTGTGCAGACGGAGAGCGTCCATGATTCAGCAGGAGAGCCGCCTCAAGGTCGCCGACAACACGGGCGCCCGCGAGATCCTCTGCATCCGCGTGATGGGAGGCTCGCACCGTCGTTACGCGCGCGTCGGCGACATCATCGTTGCTACCGTGAAGGCCGCGACGCCGCAGGGCACGGTCAAGAAGGGCGAGGTGGTGAGAGCCGTCGTCGTCCGGACGAAGAAGCCCTACGGTCGCAACGACGGCACCTTGATCGGCTTCGACGAGAACGCCGCCGTCATCATCGACAACCAGATGAACCCACGCGGGACACGCATCTTCGGCCCAGTAGCCCGCGAGTTGCGCGAGAAGAATTTCATGAAAATCGTCAGCCTGGCTCCAGAGGTCCTCTAGAAATGGCAGCAACGATGAAGATCAAGAAGGGTGACACCGTCCAGGTGCTCGCCGGCAAGGATCGCGGTAAACAGGGCCGCGTCATCGAGGCTCGTCCGAGCGAGGGCCGTGTCATCGTCGAGAATCTCAACCTCGTCAAGCGGCACCGCAAGCCCGCGCCGATTCGGGATGTCTCGCGGATGGGCGGGGCCCAGATGACGCCGGGCGGCATCTTCGACAAGCCGTCGCCGATCGAGATCAGCAACGTCATGCTCGTGTGCCCGACGTGCCGGCAGGCGACGCGCATCGGCGTGCACGTCAAGGAGCTCAAAGGAGAGACGGTGCGCATCCGTTTCTGCAAGCGTTGCAACGAGGAGATCGATCGGTGATGGCAGCCACCACCGAGACATATGTTCCGCGCCTGAAGAAGCGCTTCGAGGAAGAGATCAGGCCCGCCCTCAAGGACGAGCTCGAGCTCGACTCGATCATGCGGGTGCCGAAGGTGACGAAAATCACGCTCAACATGGGCGTCGGCGACGCGAAAACGGACGCCAAGGCGATGGATGCCGCGATCGAGGAGCTTTCCACGATTGCCGGCCAGCACGCCCAGATACGCCGCGCCCGCAAGTCGATCGCGAGCTTCAAGCTTCGTGAGGGGATGGCCGTCGGCGCGCGGGTGACCCTGCGGGGCGCCAAAATGTACGAGTTTCTCGACCGGCTCGTCTCGATCTCGCTTCCACGCATCCGCGACTTCCGTGGCCTCAACCCCGATTCCTTCGACGGCCGCGGCAACTACTCGCTCGGCATCAAGGAGCAGATCATCTTCCCGGAGATCGACTACGACAGCGTTCCGGCGATCCGGGGCCTCGACATCGCCATCACGACAACGGCTGAGACGGACGATCAGGCCCGGGCGCTCCTGCGCCACCTCGGTCTGCCGTTCGCCACCGAGAGCAGAAGGGACTAAACAGGGCATGGCCAAGACCTCCCTCCGCGTCAAGCAGAAGCGGACGCCGAAATACAAGACGCAGGCGTACTCGCGGTGCAACCGATGCGGTCGCCCGCGGGCCGTCTACAAGAAGTTCAAACTCTGCCGGATCTGCCTGCGCGAGCTCGCGCACCAGGGCGCGATCCCCGGAATGACGAAGAGTTCGTGGTGATGGAAAAGCGTATCACCACGAACTCTTCTCGATGCTTTCCCTCGCCTTTCCTTCGGAAAGGCATCGGGGGGATGAAAGACGGACTGTTCACCACGAACTCTTCTCGATGCTTTCCCTCGCCTTTCCTTCGGAAAGGCATCGGGGCGATGAAAGACGGACTCGTGCTCGTAGGAGAGAAGAAATGCTGACCGACCCAGTCGCAGACATGCTCACCCGGATCCGCAACGCCAACAAGGCGATGCACGACAGCACCCAGATGCCGTCTTCGCGCATGAAGGAGGAGATAGCACGTCTCCTCAAGGACGAGGGCTACATCAAGGACTTCCGGGTCGTCGAGGGAACGCCGTTCCCCACCCTCGTGGTCGAGCTCAAGTTCGGCCGCAACCGGGAGCGTGTGATCACCGACCTGAAGCGCATCTCGAAGCCGGGGCGTCGCGTGTATGCCCGCAAGGACCGGCTGCCGCGTGTGCTCGGTGGCCTCGGTACTGCGATCCTGTCAACCTCGACCGGCGTGATCACCAGCCGTCAGGCCGCAGAGCGCGGCGTTGGCGGCGAGGTGCTCGCGTTCGTCTGGTAGCGCCATGAGCCGGATCGGCAGAAAGCCAATCGAGGTCCCGAGCGGAGTCACCGTCGAGGTGTCGCCGGGCGGGAAGGTGAACGTCCAGGGGCCGCTCGGAGCACTCGAGCAGCAGGTTCCGGTGCGCATCCGGATCGAGCAGGAGGACGGTCTTCTCAATGTGACCCGACCGACCGACCGCGGCGACGATCGCGCGTTGCATGGTCTCACCCGCACGCTCGTCGCCAACATGGTCGAGGGCGTCACGAAGGGATTCGAGAAGCATCTCGAGATCCAGGGTGTCGGCTATCGGGCTCAGCTCAAGGGCAACGACCTCGAGCTCGCCGTCGGATACTCCCATACGGTGACGATCACCCCGCGGTCGGGCGTCTCGTTCGAAGTGCCGATCCCGACCCAGATCGTCGTCAAGGGAACGGACAAGCAGGTCGTCGGCCAGACCGCTGCGGAGATTCGCAAGGTGCGGCCGCCCGAGCCGTACAAGGGCAAGGGCATTCGCTACCGCGACGAGCAAGTTCGGAGAAAGGTTGGGAAGCGCGCATGAGCTCTCTCTCGACGCGCGAAGCACGCCGCCGCCGACATCGCCGCATTCGCGGCAAGGTGTCGGGTACCGCGGAGCGGCCTCGCCTCGCCGTATTCCGTTCCAACAAGGGCATCTTCGCCCAGTTGATAGACGACGAGAGCGCCCGCACGCTTGCCGCTGCAAGCTGGCTGCAGTTGAAGGGGTTCTCGGGCGACAAGACCGAACAGGCAGCCGAGGTGGGAAAAGCTCGCCGAGTCCGCGAAGGCGGCGGGCGTCACAACCTGCGTGTTCGATCGCGGCGGCTACCTCTACCACGGACGCGTGAAGGCGCTTGCAGATGGCGCGCGCGAAGGAGGACTGGCGTTTTGAGCACCTTTGAAGTAGCCGAGACCCGCGAGTTGAAAGAGCGTGTGATCGAGATCAACCGTGTTGCCAAGGTGGTCAAGGGCGGCCGGCGGTTTTCGTTCACCGCGCTCGTCGTCGTCGGAGACGAAGTCGACCGGGTCGGCGTCGGTTACGGGAAGGCGCGCGAAGTTCCGCTCGCCATCTCCAAGGCCGTCGACGACGCGAAGAAGAACCTGTTCTCCGTTCCGAAACACGGGACGACCATCACTCACGAGATCCTCGGAGAGTTCGGAGCAGCACGCGTGTTCCTCCGTCCGGCGAGCGAGGGAACCGGCGTGATCGCAGGGGGCGGCGTGCGCGCCGTGCTCGAGCTCGCTGGCATCCGCGATGTGCTGGCCAAGAGCCTCGGTACCACCAACCCGATCAACATGGCGAAGGCCACGGTCGACGGTCTTAAGCATCTCCGGCGTCCCGAGGACGTCGCCCGGCAGCGCGGAAAGACGATTCGGGAGGTGCTGCCGCTGCCGAGGGGCTACGACGCCGTCAAGGTGGCTGCAGCCGCCGCAGCGGCAGCTGCAGAGACGGAGCCTCCGGTCGATCTGGTCGCCGAGGTCGGCGCATGAGCACCGTCAAGATCACTCAAGTGCGAAGCACGATCGGGCAGAGCAAGGCACACGAGGGCACGATTCGCGCGCTCGGCCTCGGCAGGATCGGTCGCAGCGCCGAGCACAAGGAGTCCCCGGAGCTGACCGGCCAACTGCGCCACGTCGCTCACCTCGTCAAGGTCGAAGGGAAGGACGCGTAGACATGGCCGAGGAGCTCAATCTCCACAGCCTCCAGCCGGCCCAGCCGCGGAAGGACCGCAAGCGCGTCGGCCGCGGCATGGGCTCTGGCAAGGGCCGGTACTCCGGCCGCGGGATCAAGGGCCAGAAGTCGCGGTCCGGGTCACACAAGATGCCGGCCGGGTTCGAGGGTGGCCAGATGCCCATCGACATGCGCCTACCGAAGCTCCGGGGAAACACGTCGGCCGACGCGATGCCGATCGGGCCGTTCCGAACCTCGACGCAGCCTGTCAACCTCCGCGATCTCGAGGCTCGATTCGAGGGGGGCGCCGAGGTGACACCGGATGCGCTCGTCACTGCCGGGTTGATCAAGAACACGAAGACGGACATCAAGATCCTCGGTTCCGGCGAGCTGACGAAGAAGCTCTCGGTGACCGCGCACGGGTTCTCGAAGACGGCCAGGGAGAAGATCGAAGCAGCGGGTGGCACCGTCAGCTGGCTCCGTGGAGAGCCGGTGGAGAAGAAACCCAGGCGGTCGAAGGCGAAGCGCCCGATCGTCAACGACGTCGAGGTCGAGATCGCCGAGGAGGCAACGCCGGCCGAGGACGACGAGGCGACTGCTGAGTAATGCTGAGCTGGCTCGGCAACGCCTGGCGCGTCCCGGAACTGCGGCGGCGCGTGCTCTTCACCGCTTTCGTGCTAGCCGTGTACCGGCTCGGTTCCTGGATGCCCGCCCCCGGGGTCAACTCGAGCGCGATCCAGAACTACTTCTCCGGCAACGGCGGCTCGATCCTCGGTCTGCTCAATCTCTTTTCGGGAGGCGCACTCTCGCAGTTTTCGCTCTTCGCGCTCGGCATCATGCCGTACGTCACGGCTTCGATCATCGTTCAGCTTCTGACCGTCGTGATCCCGCGCCTCGGTGAGCTCCAGAAAGAGGGCGAGGCCGGGTACGCGAAGATCAACCAATACACGCGGTACTTGACGGTCGTTCTCGCGGCGCTCCAGTCGTTCGGGTACGCGGTGCTCTTTCAGCGCCAGGACGCTCTCCAGGCGAACGCGGGCAGGATGACCTTGATCGTCGTCACGCTGACCACGGGTACCGTCCTCCTGATGTGGCTCGGTGAGCAGATCACGAAGCGCGGTATCGGCAACGGGATCTCGATTCTGATCTTCGCCTCGATCCTGACGAGCCTCCCACTCGGAATCAGCGCGTGGTGGAACGGCGGGCCGATGGAACGCATCTTCTTCCCGCTGATCGCGGTCGGTATCGTCGCGTCGGTCGTGTTCGTCCAGGAGGGCCAACGCCGGATCCCGATCCAATATGCGAAGCGCATGGTCGGGCGGCGGATGACGACCGGCGGGGCCACCTACCTGCCGTTGCGCGTCAACATGGCGGGCGTGATCCCGGTCATCTTCGCCGCGGCGCTCCTCGCCTTCCCGGCCACGATCGCGCAGTACTTCCCCGGCACCCAACAGTTCGTCAACGATCACTTCCAGCCGGGCAACCTCACGTATCTGCTGACCGAGGCCGCGCTGATCATCCTCTTCACCTACTTCTACACGGCCGTGCAGTTCAACCCGGTCGAACAGGCCGATAATCTCCGGAAGTACGGTGGCTACATCCCGGGCATCCGGCCGGGACCGCCGACGGCCCAGTACCTCGACCGTGTGCTGACCCGGCTGACGTTGCCGGGGTCGCTCTTCCTCGCCGCAGTCGCAGTGGCGCCCAGCATCTTCATCAAGTACGGGGGGTTCTCCCAGGCGAACGCCCGCGCCCTCGGCGGTACTTCCGTGCTGATCGCAGTCGGTGTCGCCCTCGACACGATGCGTCAGATGGAGAGCCAGATGATGATGCGGAACTACGAAGGCTTCCTCAAATAACGACGGTCAACGTCCTCGTCCTCGGCCCGCAGGGGTCCGGGAAGGGCACGCAGGCAAAGCGGATCTCCGCTGCCCACGGCGTCCCTCACGTGTCGACCGGCGACATGTTCCGCGCTGCGGTCGCCGAGGGAACGGAGCTCGGTCGCCGGGTGGAGCCGATTCTCGCCTCGGGCGAGCTCGTTCCCGACGAGCTGACGATCGCACTGATCCGCGACCGACTCTCGCAGGACGATGCCGGCGGAGGCTTCGTGCTCGACGGGTTTCCGCGCAATCTCGTCCAGGCCGAAGCCCTCGACGAGATGCTCTCGGCGATCGGCAGGCCCCTCGAGACAGTGCTCTTCTTCGATCTCGACGACGAGACGGCGACAGATCGCATGTTGAGGCGCGCGAGCGACGAGGCACGCGGAGACGACACGCCAGACGTCATGGCGCGGCGTCTCGCCATCTACCATGAGCAGACAGAGCCGGTTGTCGAGCGGTACCGGGCGGCCGGGACGCTCTGTTCACTCCACGCCGGTGGGACGGTCGACGACGTCTTCGCCGAGATCGAGGCGGCACTAGGCAGGCTCCACTGATGATCATTCGCAAGGGACCGGAAGAGATCGAGCGCATCGCTCGCGCGGGCGATCTCGTGGCTGCCACGATCGCGCATGTCGGCGAGCACCTCCAGCCCGGGATCACGACGGGTGAGCTCGATGCCGTCGCCGGTTCCTTCATCGCCGCGCATGGCGGAGTCTCGGCCTCGAAGGGCTACCACGGCACGTACCCGGCCGAGATCTGCATCTCGCCCAACGCCATGGTCGTCCACGGCATTCCCGGGCCGTACTCGATCGAGGACGGGGACCTGATCACGGTCGACGTCGGAATCGTGCTCGATGGAGCGATCGCAGATAGTGCCTATACGTATGGTGTGGGCTCGATCGACGCCGAGGCCCAGCGGCTGCTCGACGCGTGTCAGGACGCACTCGCCGCCGGTATCGCCGAAGCGCGCCCCGGCAATCGGATCGGGGACATCTCGAGCGCGGTGCAGGCCGTCGTCGAGAGCGCAGGTTTCTCCGTCGTTCGCAGCCTCGTCGGCCACGGGGTCGGCCGCCACTACCACGAAGACCCCCATGTCCCGAACTTCGGGCAACCCGGCCGAGGGCCGAAGCTCTCCGAGGGGATGACGATCGCCATCGAACCGATGATCACGATGGGCTCGCCCGAGGTGTACCTTCACGACGACCACTGGTCGATCTCGACCGAGGACGGGTCGCTGGCCGCTCACTTCGAGCACACGGTCGCGGTCACCGCTGTCGGCCCCAGGATTCTGACGCCCCGCGTCGGCATCGCCGTCGAGAGGGCGAGTTTGCTACAGTAAGCGGCCCGCGGCGCGGCCCGTTCTTCCTGCGCTATGGGATTCGTTCGGGGCCTGTTCAGGGCTCTCCACACCACAGAGGCGTTCGCGCGAGGGAAGGGTGGCAGTCAAGGAAGAGAAGATCGAGGTCGAAGGCGAGGTCGTCGAGGCGCTCCCGAGCACGATGTTCAGGGTGCAGCTCGATGAAGGTCACACGGTTCTCGCCGCGATCTCCGGGAAGATGCGGAAGCATTACATTCGCATCCTTCCGGGCGACCGGGTAAAGGTCGAGCTCTCTCCCTACGATCTGACCCGCGGGCGCATCACGTTCCGTCACCGCTGAACCACCACCGAGGAATCACGATGAAAGTTCGCCCGTCTGTCAAACCCATGTGTGAGCGCTGCCGCGTCATCAAGCGGCACGGGCGCACCATGGTGATCTGCGTCAACCCCCGGCACAAGCAAAGGCAGGGTTAGCACTTTGGCTCGCATCGCAGGCGTCAACCTCCCGAACCAGAAGCGTCTCGAGATCGGGCTCACCTACATCTACGGGATCGGCCAATCGACCGCGCAGAAGATCTGCAAGGACCTGGAACTCGACGCGGATCAGAAGATCAAGGATCTCACCGACGACGAGGTCACGAAGCTCCGCACGTACATCGACGCGAACGTCGAGGTAGAGGGAGACCTGCGGCGAGAGCGCTCCCAGGCGATCAAGCGTTTGTCCGAGATCGGCTGCTACCGCGGTGTTCGGCACCGACGCGGCCTGCCCGTCCGCGGGCAACGCACGAAGACCAACGCGCGTACCCGGAAGGGCCCGAAGAAGACCGTCGGACGCGGGAAGAAGGGGAAGTAGATGGCACCTCCTCGTAAAGCAGCGGCCGCGCGAGGCCGCACGCGTCGCCGCGTCAAGAAGAACATCGCAATCGGTCAGGCGCACATCAAGACGTCGTTCAACAACACGATCGTGTCGCTCACCGATCGCGAGGGCAACGTGATCGCCTGGGAGTCCGCCGGCTCGGCCGGGTTCAAGGGCTCGCGCAAGTCGACCCCGTTCGCAGCACAGGTCACGGCCGACAACTGCGCGCGCAAGGGGATGGAGCACGGCCTCCAGAAGGTCGAAGTCTTCGTCAAGGGTCCCGGCTCTGGTCGTGAGACGGCAATCCGCTCGCTCCAGGCAGCCGGCCTGGAGATCCTCGGCGTCAAGGACGTCTCGCCGCAGGCGCACAACGGCGTGCGCCAGAAGAAGCGGAGGCGTGTCTAGTGGCCCGCGATCTAGGACCCAAGTGCCGTCTTTGCCGGCGTGAAGGCATCAAGCTGTTCCTCAAGGGCGAGCGTTGCCTGACCGAGAAGTGTGCGATCGAACGCCGCTCGTACCCGCCCGGCGAGCACGGCCGTGGCCGGATCAAGCAGAGCGAGTACTTGCTGCAGTTGCGCGAGAAACAGAAGGCGCGCCGCTATTACGGCCTGCTCGAGAAGCAGTTCCGCAATACCTACGAGAAGGCCACCCGCGGCACCGGTGCTCCGGGCGAGAACCTGCTGCGCATGCTCGAGACACGGCTCGACAACGTCGTCTACCGGCTCGGCTTCGCCGGCTCGCGCGCCCAGGCGCGCCAGCTCGTCCGCCACGGCCACTTCCAGGTAAACGGCCGCCGCGTCAACATCCCGAGCTTCGCCGTGCGTCCGAACGACGTGATCACGCTGAAGTCGGGCAGCGCGGCCGCACCGCTCGTTCGCGATGCGACCGACCTGACGGCATCCGTCTCGCCCTGGCTGCAGGCCGACCACGAGGGCCTCGCCGGCAAGGTGCTGCGCTGGCCCGAGCGTGCCGAGATCGACACGCCGGTGCAAGAATCATTGATCGTCGAGCTGTACTCGAAATAAGGAATTGACAGAGAGGTATGCCTCTCTCGATGGAGGGGCGAGGAGGAACCTCGCCCGCTCACCCGCTGTGAAGAAGACGAAAGGATCGCTTTGGCAACCCGCACCAGCCTGATGGACTTCCAGATTCCCCGCATCGTCAGCGAAGAGGGCGACGACCACCGCGGCGTGTTCGCAATCGAGCCGCTCGACCGGGGCTTCGGCTACACGTTCGGCAACTCACTTCGCCGAGTCCTGCTCTCCTCGCTCGAGGGAGCGGCCGTGACCGCCGTCAAGATCGAGGGCGTCGCCCACGAATTCACGACGCTGCCCGGCGTTCGCGAGGACGTGACCGACGTGATTCTCAATCTCAAGAGCCTCATCTGCCGGCTACACGGCGAGTCGCCCGAGATCGAGGTCCACATCTCGAAGAAAGGCCCGGGTGCGGTCACCGCTGCCGACATCGAGGCGCCCGCCGATCTGGAGATCCTCAACCCGGAGCTCGAGATCGCGCAGCTCGCCGCCAAGGGCAAGCTCGAGATGACCCTCACGATCGGGCGTGGTCGCGGCTATATGCCCGCCGACCTGAACCGTGGTCACGAGACGACTATCGGCGTCATCCCGATCGACTCGATCTTCTCGCCCGTGCGCCGCGTAGCCTACGAGGTCGAGGCCGCCCGCGTTGGGCAGCGGACCGACTACGACAAGCTCGTCCTCGACGTGACGACCGACGGTTCCATCGAGCCGCGCGATGCGATCGGCCAGGCCGCTGAGATCCTGATCCGTCAGCTCGCGATCTTCACCGATCTCGACAGCATCGAGGGATTCAGCGAGGCCGCGATCGAGGCCGCTGCCGAGGCGACGACCTCGCACGGGATGGAAAATTTCCCGATCGAGGAGCTCGAGCTCGGCGTCCGCTCCTACAACTGCCTCAAGCGTGTCGGTATCGAGACGATCGGTGACCTCACCTCGAAGTCGGAGGCCGAGCTCGCCGCGATCCCGAACTTCGGTCGCAAGTCCGTCGAGGAAGTGCGCGAGACCCTCGCCGCCCACGGCCTGACCCTGAAGGGCGAGGAGCTCGTTTAAGTGGCCGCCCCGGGAAATACGGCACTGCTTGGGCGGCTGCAAACGCTTCGCAACGCGTCGTCCTCGGTCGCCCCGATACAAACCCGTATCGGGGCTCCCTGCGTCCTAGCGCTGCTCGGTTTTCGCTCGCCCAAGCAGCACCGGATTCCCCGGGGAGACCACTAATGCGCCACGCACGTGCAGGCAAGAAGCTCGGCCGGGACTCCGCCCACCGGAAGGCGCTGTACTCGAACCTCGCCGGCGCGTTGATCCAGCACGGTCGGATCGAGACGACCGAGGCCAAGGCCAAGGCGGTCAAGCCCTATGCTGAGAAGCTGGTCACCCTCGGGAAGCGTGGCGACTTGCACGCCCGGCGGCTCGCGTTCGCGGAGCTTCGTTCGAACGACGTCGTGCACCATCTGTTTCTCAACGTGGCGCCCCGCTTTGCCGAGCGAAACGGCGGCTACACGCGGATCGTCAAGATCGGGCCAAGGCAGGGCGACAACGCACCCATGGTGCTGCTCGAGTTCGTCGACTACGACCCTGCGGCGACCGCCTGATCCCGCCGACACGGCAGCTGCAAGCCTACTAATAGGGGCGCCTGAGGGCGCCCTTGGTCGTCGTCGGGCACTCCGCTCACCGCAGCGCCCGTACCCTTTTGCTCATGCTGACGCTGATCGCGCTCCTCATCGCGGTTCTGTTTCTCTCCTCGCCCTGGAACGTGGTCATCGTGGTCGCGGCCGCGATCGTCGACGTCGCCGAGACGGGGATACTCCTCTGGTGGTCGCGCCGCCGCCGTCGGCTCGGCGCGGCAGCGGTCGGCATCGAGGCACTCGTCGGCCGATCAGGCACGGCCCTCGGACGTCTCGACCCGGGGAACCAGGCCCCCTGCGCCCAGGTGAGAGTCGAAGGCGAGATCTGGAACGCGCGCTCACGCGAGCCGATCGATCCGGGCGCCGCCGTGACCGTCAGCGGCGTCGACGGACTCCTCCTGGACGTCGAGCCGGCGCGGCGCGAATGAGTGCGTGGTAAAACGACCGGCCGTGGACAGGCTCAAGCTCACAATCGAATACGACGGCGGCGGATTCCACGGGTGGGCGCGGCAGCCGGGCCGGCGGACCGTCGAGGGAGCCCTCCGCGAGGCGCTCGATACGATCTATCCAGGAGGCTGGAACGAGCTCGCGGTGGCGGGCCGGACCGATGCCGGCGTGCACGCGACGGGGCAGGTTGCAAGCGTCAGCGTAACGGGCGGTGCGCCCGCCTCGCGGGCGGCCGAGGCCCTCAACACGGCTCTACCGCCCGACGTTTCTGTGCTCGCTGCCGAGGAGGCCTCGGAAGGGTTCGACGCCCGCCACTCCGCCTCCGCCCGCTCGTATCGCTACCTCGTGTTGAACCGCGTGGAGCGGTCGGCGCTCGAGGCGAAGCGCTCGCTCTGGTGGCCTCGTCCGGTCGATCTCTCGATGCTCCAGGCGTCTGCCGCGACCCTGCCCGGCGAGCACGACTTCAAGGCCTTCACCCCCGCCCAGAGCCAGCACGAGGTGTTCCAGCGCATCATCCGCGAGGCCGCGTGGGAACGTCGAGACGATCATCTCCACTTCACGGTCACCGCCGACTCGTTTCTACGTCATATGGTGCGAACACTCGTCGGCACGATGCTCCAGGCGAGCCCCGAGCGGGTCGCCCGCCTGCTCGAGGGGCGGCCTCGTTTCGAGGGCGGCGCGACGTCGCCGCCGTGGGGTCTCTATCTCGAGCATGTGGAGTACGGACGCGTTTGACGCGTCGATACGATCGACCTGTGCGCTACCGCGTCATCCTCTTCGACCTCGACGGCACGCTTATCGACTCGGGCCCGATTATTCTCGCCTCCATGCGCCACGCGTCGGTCACGGTGCTCGGCCGCGAGCCGGACGAGGAGCTCGTGCGCGCCGCGATCGGCGGTCCGGGCCTTATTGCGCAGATGCACGAGCTCGACCCCGAGCGCGTCGACGAGCTCGTCGACGTGTACCGGGCCCACAACGAGCCGCTCCACGCCACGCTCGAGACATTTCCCGGCGTTCTCGAGCTGTTGCCGGAGCTCCGCCGCCGTGGCCATCAGCTCGGGATCGTGACTGCGAAGCGCGTAGCAACCGTGCAGCTCGCGTTCGACCGCTTTCCGCTGCTCCAGGAGACGATCGACGTACTGGTGGGTGCCGAGGACACGGAACGCCACAAGCCGGACCCGGATCCCGTGTTGGAGGCGCTGCGCCGTATCGGCGCCCGCCCGGACGAAGCCGTCTATGTCGGGGATTCCCCGTTCGACATCCGGGCGGGGAAAGCCGCCGGAGCATTGGCGATTGCCGTCGGATGGGGGGGCATCCACCCGGACGACAGGCTCCTGGCCGAGGAGCCCGACGCCATCGTTCAGCATCCGTCGGAGATCCTCGCACTTGTCTGACGACGCGGCGATGGTCGAGAAGGACAGGGCCGAGGAGCTACGGAGGCTGATCGAGCACCACGCCTACCGCTACCACGTCCTCGACGACCCGGAGATCTCCGACGCCGGCTACGACACCCTCTACGACGAGCTCCAGGCGCTCGAGGAGCTGCACCCCGAGCTCGCCACGGACGATTCACCCACTCGACGGGTCGGGGCCGCTCCCGCGACCGGCTTCACGAAGGTCGATCACCTTGCTCCCATGGGATCGCTCGAGAAGGTGACGACACGGGACGCACTCGGGAAGTGGGAGGCTGACCTCCGCAAGCGCCTCGGCACCGACGAGTCCGTCGCGTTCGTGATCGAGCCCAAGATCGACGGCTCCGCCGTCTCGCTCGTGTATGAGCACGGGATGCTCGTACGGGCCGCGACCCGCGGTGACGGGTTCCGGGGCGAGGACGTTACCGCGAACGTTCGCGCAATCGAGGCGGTTCCGCTACGCATGCGCTCGCCGAACGCCGCGCCGCCGCCGGCGCTCTTCGAGGCCCGGGGAGAGGTTTACTTCCCTCTCTCCGGGTTTGCCCGCTTCAACGCGGCGCAGGTCGCCGCCGGCAAGAAGGCGGCGCCGAACCCGCGCAATGCGGCAGCAGGCTCGCTGCGCCAGCTCAACCCGGCGATCACTGCCGAGCGGCCGCTCTCGATCTGGGTCTACGGTGCCGGTGTCCACGAGGGCCCGGTTCCCGAGACCCAGTTTGCAATGCTCGCCTGGCTGCGAGAACGCGGATTCAGGACGAACCCCCACGCCGAGCGACTCGAGGCGATCGACCAGGTCGCCGCCGCCTGCGAGAGCTGGCAGAACCGACGCGGCGACCTCGACTACGAGATCGACGGAATCGTGATCAAGGTCGACTCATTCGACCAGCAGCGGCGGCTCGGCGCCCTTCACGAGCGCCCACGGTGGGCGAGAGCATTCAAGTGGGCACCGTCGACGGCGATCACCACGCTCGACAGGATTCACATCAGGGTGGGCCGGACGGGAGCGCTCAACCCGTGGGCAGAGCTCGAGCCGGTCCAGGTCGGCGGAGTGACAGTGTCGACCGCGACGCTGCACAACGAAGAGGACATCAACCGCAAGGACATCCGGGAGGGCGATCTCGTGATCGTCCAGCGGGCAGGCGACGTGATTCCGCAGGTCGTCGGCCCCGCCGGGGAGCACCGCCCCGGAACGGTGGCGTGGAAGATGCCGTCGCATTGCCCGCTGTGCGGCGTCGAGGTCGTCAAGCCGGAAGGCGAGGTGAAGCATCGCTGCCCGAACCGCGCCTGTCCGTCCCGTGGGCTCGAGACGCTCATCCACTGGGTCAGCGCCGCCATGGACATCGAAGGTGTCGGCGAGCAGTTCGTCCGCAAGCTCTGGGATGAAGGGCTGCTCCGGTCGATGCCCGATCTGTACCGGCTGTCGGCGAACCAACTCCTCGAGGTCGAGGGCTACGGCGAGATCTCGGCCGCCCGGGCGATCGACGCCATCGAGCGGTCGAAGGCGCAGCCGTTTTCGCGGGTGCTGTTCGGCCTCAACATGCCGAAGGTCGGATGGGTGTTGGCGCGCAACCTCGCCCGCCACTTCGAGACCGTCGACGCACTAGAGGCCGCGACGCAGGAGGAGCTCGAGGAGGCGGAGGGGATCGGGCCCGACCGGGCCGAGCTGATCGCCGAGTGGTTCTCGGACATCGAGAACCGTGCCCTCGTCGAAGACCTCCGTGCACTCGGGTTGCAGTTCGAGGTGGGGGAGTCGGAAAGGCCCGTCGAGGGCCCGCTCACGGGCCGGCAGTACGTGATCACCGGCACGCTCGAGGGGTACAGCCGTGACCAGGCGAAGACTGCCCTCGAGGCCCTCGGCGCCAAGGTGTCGGACTCCGTCTCGAAGAAGACGACCGGCGTGATCGTCGGTGAGAGCCCGGGGTCCAAGGCTGCGAAGGCCGAGAAGGCCGGCGTGCCCATTCTCGGGGAGGCCGAGCTACAGAGGCTGCTGGGCGGCGGGTAGCTCACGGCCTGTGGGCGAGACGCAGCGCTAACCGCGGTGACGTCTCGCGTCGTCCTACAGGGTTTTCGCCGCGAGGATCATGACGAACCTGTCCTGAGCCTCGCGGGCCGCCCAGGACGCGACCGGGGTGCCGTTCTCGAGCACGGCGAACGCCAGCGTGCTGCGGATCAGGCCCGACAGCGTGCAGGCGAGATCGGTGGTGCCCGTCTTTCCTTTCACCTTCCCTCGAAGTGCCGGCAGCCGTCTGCTCAACGTCCCGCTCATGCCTGCCACGGCGAACGAGTCCACGAAGGCACCCCGGATTGCCGGGTCGGTCGCGCCCGCTCTGATCACACCCACGAGTGCCTCCGCCGTCAGGCGGTCGAGGCTCGAGAGCCCGGAGCCGTCGACCATCCGGACGCCGTCGGTCGGGATGCCGGCATCCCGCATCGTCGCGACCACGAGCCTGGCGCCGCCGGCCGACGTTCCCACTCTGCCCGTTGCTGCGAGAAGTTGCTTGAGCAGCATCTCCGCGTAGAAGTTGTCACTCTGATGGTTCATTCGCTGGACGATCTGGGCCAGAGGGTCGGAGACATCGGAGGCGAGCGACACCCCGGCGGCAGGGGCGACGCCCAGGCCCGGCCTACCGACGACCGAGACGCCGTGTTGGACGAGCGCGTCACGGAACGCGCGTGCCGCAAGGAGCGGAGGCGAGAGCGCCGGCCAGCCCTGGGCCCGGTCGACGACGAGCGCCGACAGAGGGGGGGTCTCAATGCCGACGAAGTACCGTTTCCAGCCCGCTGCGCCGCGCCTCGCGTCGTAGAACGACTCGTCCCCGAGGACTCTTCCGCTCACGAAACGGATTCCGCGCCCGCTGACCGTCGCCGCGAGGCGATCGAGGTCGGAGGCCGAGAGCGTCGGATCGCCGAACCCCTTGAGGACGAGGTCACCGTTCCACGTGCTTCCGGTACGAGTCCCGACGCCGTAAACCTCGGTGTGGAACCGGTATCCGACCCCGAGACGCGTCAGTGCCGCCCACGAGACGGGAACCTTCTCGTTCGATGCCGGCGCCACGGGAAGCGATTCGTTGTGGGCGAAGACGATCGTGTCCGTCGACAGGTCCACGGCCAGGGCGGCCGTGCGCCCGAGTGAGAGCGACGGTGCCGTCAACGCCTTGGTAAGCGTCGGCTCGATCCCCGCGGGCCCGGCTGCCGTCGCCACGGCGGCCGCGGCGGCGGCGACTGACACGACGACGAGCGCAACCCTCCAGCCTCTCGGTCTCACGGGCTCAACCGTAAACGGTGATCGTGACGGTGCGTCGTCCCCACGCGAGCGCTCGTGCCGTGCTCGGCATCCAGAGGTCGATGATGTTCCCCTTGACCGCGGTTCCGACGTCGGCGGCAACTGCGGGACCGTAGCCAGGGATGAGCATGCGGGTACCGAGCGGGATCACACTCGGATCCACCGCGATCACACCCACACCGACGGGGAGTCCGCTCGCGGTGGTTCCCGACAGATGGTAGGCGACTGCGTCGACGACGAGCGTGCGTGTGCCCACAGGGGACGCCGGGGCCTGTGCGTCGGCCAAGGCGCTCGATGCCGTCGGCGCGGGCTCAACAGGGCCTCGAGACGACGCGTCGGTACTCCCGTCCGCCGAGGTCGTTGTGATCGCCGCCGATCGCTGCCCTGCTTCGCGGGCAAGCGTCTCGAGAGACGTCAGCCGCTCAGCCGTCAGAGACCGATTCCTTCGGAGCGTTGCGATCGTCTCACGCCTGCCGGCCACGGCTGCGGCGAGCCGGTCGGCACCGGTGCGGGCCGCGCTGCGGGCTCTCGACAGGCTCGCGCGGCGAGCGGCCAATCCCGCGCTCAACGACTCGAGTCGGCGGGCACGTTGCTCGGCCTCGGCGGCGAGATGCTCGTTCTGCGCGGTTGCGCGAGCGAGCCCCTCGATCCCGGCCATCGCCTCCTCCAGAGAGGTCGCGCCGAGGATCACGGAGAGCGGATCGGGCTCATCGTGGACGTAGAGCTCCCGAAGGAGGATCGCGACCCGCTCTCTGGACGCAACCAGAGAGCGGCGAACGATCTCCGTCCGCCGCCGTGCGTCCTGCTCGGCGAGGGCTAGCTGAGTCAAGCGCTCGTCGAGGCGGTCCAGGTCGGTCTGCGCGCGGCTCAGAGACGCTTCCGCGGCGTAGAGTCGGAGGAGAGCAGCCGACTCGGAGCGGCGCAGGGAATCTGCCTGCCGCGTGAGCGAAGATGCCGTCTCGGCGCCTCCACTGGGTGGAGTCGAACCGGTGATCACAGCGACCGCGACCAGAGCTGCGAACGGCAGCGGCCACCTTCGAGTCAGCGGTCCCACGAGGCGGAGACCGTAGCAAAAATACCGTCGTCAACGGGAGGTAAAAGCCTGATTTGCAGGTATTTTATCTCGTTGTCGGTTGCACATGGCGGCCGTCGCTGCTACCATGTGTCCCTTCAGACGGGTACCGCTGCTATCGGCGTGCCTTTCGACGATCGAACCAGCTCTATGAACAGTTCGAGAACGCGACAGGCTCCGGCCATACTCCTCGCCTCCATGGCGCTCCTCGCAGTTTTGCTGTCGACGGTGGGCTCGGCGACAGCAAATCCCTCGATCCAGTCGAAACGTGCTCAGGCGCAGGCAATCCTGGCGCAAGTCCACGAGTCGGACGCACAGCTGGAGAAGGCGATCGAGGCATACAACTACGCGAACGTCCAACTCGACCAGCTCGATGCCGACCTCAACTCCAACGCGCGGCATCTCGCCGTCGCCCGGCAGAGCCTGGGCGTCGCTCAAGTGCACATCGCGGAACGGCTGCGGGCGCTCTACGTCAACGGCGACGGCGGTGGAGCGGTCGAGATCATCCTCGGCGCGCAGAACCTCGATGATCTTCTCGGGCGCCTCGACATGGTGCAGCGGGTCGGCGACCAGGACGCAAAGGTGCTCGGAGACGTCAAGGCGTTCCGCAAGGAAGTGGCGCTTCGGCGTGCCAAGCTCAAGAGCGCCCGTGCCGCGCAGGCACGGATCGTGACTCAGCGCGCAAGCCAGAAGCAGTCGATCGCCGGCCAGCTTGCCGAGCGCCAGCGCATGCTCGCCGGCGTTCAGACCGAGATCAAGCAACTCCAGGTGGAAGAGGCCCTGCGCCAGGCCCGGCTCGCCGCCGAAGCCCGAGCCCGGCTGGCTGCCGCGCAGAGCGCCGCTGCGGCTGCCCAGGCGGCGCAGGCGACGACCGCCGAGGTTATCCCGGCCGCGGTAGACACCGGGGGCGGCGCGGCCGATGCTTCGATCCTCTCGGACGGCGGTCTTGCTGCGCCGCCGCCGTCACAGTACGGCGGCGTCGTCGGAATCGCGATGCAAGAGCTCGGCAAGCCCTACGTGTGGGCTGCCGCCGGGCCGGACGCCTTCGACTGCTCCGGCCTCGTCGCGTACGCGTTCGCGCAGGTTGGGGTATCGCTTCCTCACAGCGCCGCTGCCCAGTACGGATACGGCACGCCCGTCTCGTATGACCAGCTCGAACCGGGCGACCTCGTCTTCTTCTCAGGCCTCGGCCATGTCGGCATCTACATCGGCGGCGGCCAGTTCATCCACGCGCCGCATACGGGCGACGTCGTCAAGATCTCGAGCATGAGCGAGCACGGCGGCTACGTCGGCGCCCGCCGCCTGTAGCGGCGTCTTGCGATGTCGAGCATCACTGCCCCTTCGTGAACCTCGACCCGCCGGCGATGCTCTGCATCGCTGCGAAACCACCCCTCACCACGTAGACGGACCTTCTCGGAGGTGCGACGTTTCGCCGGTCGCTCGAGGCTCCGCCTCGCGCTACAGGTAGAGAGTGTCGACCGCTTCGGCGAAATGTTGCATGACGGCGCGGCGCTTCAGTTTCAGGGTAGGCGTCACCTCGCCGCTCTCGAGTGTGAAGTCGCGGGGAAGGATCGCGAACCTCTTGATCTGCTCGAACTGCGACCGATCGCGATTCACGTTGTCGACGATGTCCTGGACGAGACCGCGCACACGCTCGTCATCCACGAGCGTCGCCATCTCGGCAGGGATGCCCTGCGCTTCGGCCCACTTCGCGATCTCGGCGACGTCGAGCGTCACGAGCGCCGCCGGATACGGCCTGCGGTCTCCGACGACGAGCGCCTGAGAGATGTACTTCGACGCCTTCAGGTCGTTCTCGATGTTCTGCGGCGCGATGTTCTTGCCGCCCGCCGTAACGATGATGTCCTTCTTACGGTCGGTGATCTTGACGAACCCGTCGGCGTCGATCTCGGCGATGTCGCCCGATCGAAGCCAGCCGTCCTCGCCTAACACCTCCGCCGTTGCGTCGGGATCTTTGTAATAGCCGCCGAACACCGTGTCGCTGCGGATCAGCAACTCGCCGTCGTCCGCGATTCGGAGTTCGAACCCGGGCAAGGCCGGTCCGACGGTCCCGAACCGGCAGCGTTCGTGAGTGTTGGTTGTTGCGGCGGTCGTGCACTCCGTCAGGCCGTAGCCTTCGAGGATGCGGATCCCGATCGCGTCGAAGAACTCGGCAATCTCCTTGACGAGAGGCGCTCCGCCCGAGATCGGCGTCCGTAGGCGCCCGCCGAGTCGCTCGCGGATCTTCGCGAAGACGAGCCTGTCGGCAACCCGGTGCTTCGCCCGCAACAGTCGTCCCACGGGCAAGCCCGACTCTTCTCTCCTGCTGACCTCCCTGCCGATCTGGAGAGACCAGTGGGCCAGGCGGCGCTTGGCACCCGTCGTCTCGTCGATCGCACCGACGACCGCCGTGTGGATCTTCTCGTACACGCGTGGAACGCTCGGGAGCACGCTGGGGCGAATCGACGTGAGCGCGTCGGCGGTCTGCAACGGGTCGGGCAGGAACGCGATCGAATATCCGACGTACGGTCCGGTCAGGTGCATCAGTCGTCCGAAGTTGTGTGCCAGCGGGAGGTACAGCAGCATCACGTCGTCGTCACGGACGTAGCCCGGCAGGTGGTCGATGACCGATGCCATCGCGTAGTAGTTGCGATGGGAGATCATGCAGCCCTTCGGTGGCCCGGTCGTCCCCGAGGTGTAGATGAACGTGAACAGGTCTTCCTCGTGGATCGCGGCGACTGCGTCGGCGAGGGCGGACGGATGCTCGGCCTTGAACGTCGCGCCCTCTGCCTCGAGCGCGGGGAGGTCGTCGAACGTTAGGACGTGGCGCAGTCGAGGGAGTGTTGAGCGCTCCTCGTCGACCTTCGCCCGTTGGGCCGCGTCCTCGCAGAGGACGCCCACCGACTCCGAGTGCTCGAGGACGTACGCAACGTCCTTCGCCGAGCTGTTGGCGTACACCGGTGCTCCCACAGCACCCACCTGAGCGAGCGCGAAGTCGAACAGCGCCCATTCGAGTGTGGTCCGGGCAAGCGTCGCGAAGGCTTCGCCTTTGCGCACGCCGCGTGCCAGAAGGCCGTTCGCGAGATTCTCGACTCGCTCTGCCGCCTCGGCCCAGGTGACCTCGTGCCAACCATCGCCGTGTTGGACCAGGTAGGCCGTACCCGACCGTTGCCGGGCGACGGCATCGCGCCAGAGGCGTGCGATGGTGCGGTCGGCGGTCACAGGCTGGCAATCTACTCGCATCTCGCGTGCAGGAACCGCGAAACAGGGGCAGAATGAGGCCGTTCCCCGAATCGATCGAGGAGTCATGCGCACGACCTGGAACGGATCATTGACCTTCGGGCTCGTCAGCATCCCTGTCGGCCTCGCGCCTGCGACCAAGCCCGCGGCCCGCCAGTCGGACGTTTCGTTCCGGCTGCTCCACCGTGAATGCCTGACCCCGATCAAGCAGAAGCGCTGGTGTCCGAAGCACGACCGTGAGGTTGGCCCCGACGAGATCGTGAAGGGGTGGGAGGCGTCGAAGGGCCAGTACGTCGTCGTCGAGGAAGAGGAGCTCGAGGCGCTCGAGGGGCACGACGATTCACGCTCGATCGAAATCTCCCGGTTCGTGCCGGTGGATCAGGTCGACCCGATCTATCGCGATCGGACCTACTACCTCGTCCCGGGAGCGACGCCGGCGCAGCGCCGCCCGTATCGGCTCCTGCTCGAGGCGATGCGAGAGACGGGCACCGGCGCCCTCGGCCGGTTCGTGCGCTCCGGGCGCGAGGCGCTCTGCCTCGTGCGCGCCCGCGGCGATGCGCTCGTGCTCGAGACCTTGTACCTCGCCGAGGACGTCTATTCGGACGCAGAGATCATCGAGGCCGTCGAGACGGCCGAGGTGAAGGCTCCCGAGCTCGCGCTCGCCCACCAGATCATCGAGAGCCTCGACGGCGCGTTCGAGCCGTCAGCTCTGACGAGCTCGTACCGGCGGGACCTCCGCGCCCTCCTCGAGGCGAAGCTACAGGGCGGAGAACTGCCGCCGCCGAGCGAGCCCGAGAGTCCGAAAGCCCCTGCGGTCGATCTGCTCGAGGCGCTGAAGGCCAGTGTCGAGGCGGCCAAGGCCGGAGCCGGCGATCGCGCCGCCTCCAAGCCGAGGAAGTCGAGTGCGAAGTCGGCCGCGACGTCACGCGCCCGGGCGTCGAAGTAAGGGCCGCCCGCTCTCTCAGCAGAACCCGCCGGCCCCTGCAGGGTGTCTCCCGAAAAGCAGGGGAGACACCCTGGTAACAACCGGACGGACCTTACGCGTGCTGTGCGACGGGCAGGCCGACGGCATCGAGCTGGGCCTGGAAGAGATGCTTGTCGATCTTGCCGTGGTAGATGGGGACGCCTTCCTCGATGCAGAGCTTGATGATCGCATCGCGGTCGATGCCGAGCTCGTGCGAGAGCTCCTCAGGCGTCAGGTGGTTCGCCATTCGTCGCCTCCTCAGAGCATGAAAAAAGCCCGCCGGCGCAAGGCGCGCGGTCGGGCTGATTCGACGCTCGATTGTCGCTGACGGGGGTCAACGGGCCCGCCTCCCGAATAGCACCATGATGCTCTCAGAATACCCCGGGCACCTGACGTCCGCAAACGTGTCTTCTCCCGCAAGATCTCGGATCCGCTCGCGCGGATCCTTCGATCGCACGCAGAATCCCTGAAGGGCAGGCTCCGCCGGACGGTCCAGGCGGGATGGCCCCGGTGTCTGTGACGGGACAGCTTCAGCCTCTGGCCGGCCTGCCTACACCGGATTCTCGACCTCGAGGTATCGCCACTCGATCGTGAACGTGTCGGCGAGATGCGCCGCGAGTGCCTGAACGCCGAACCGCTCGGTCGCGTGGTGGCCGGCAGCGATCAGGTGGATCCCGAGTTCCTCTGCAGTTGCGAGGCTGGGCTCTTCGGGCTCGCCCGTGAGGAGCGCGTCGAACCCCTCGTGGGCTGCCCGGATCAGATCGTACCCTGCGGCACCCGTCGAGACGGCCAGGCGCTCGATCCGATCGGGTCCGCCCGGGAAGGTGACCGGCGCCCGGTCGACGGCGTCTGCGACCCGGGCCGTCAGCTCCCCGATCGAGACGCGATCGAGGTCGCAGGCAAGCCCGACGCTGCCGAACGGGCCGTCCGGGATCGCCCCGATCCTCTCGGCCAATTGTGCGGCGTTGCCGAGCGTGGCGTGGGCGTCGAGGGCGAGATGATAGGCGAGGAGCGATGCGTCGGCGCGAAAGAGGGCCTCGAGCCGGCCCCGTTGACGGCGGTCGATGACGAGCGGCTCGTTGCGCCAGAAGAGTCCATGGTGGACGAGGACCATGTCAGCTCCCACGTCGGCCGCGTGCTCGAACAGAGCGCGCGAGCTCGAAACGCCGCACAGCAACAGCGTCACGTCGTCGTTGCCGACGACCTGGAGGCCGGGCGGCGCGAACTCCGGCCAGCGCTCCACCTCGAGCAGCGCGTTCGCGTAGGCGACGATCTCGTCCCTCCCGGCCACGAGCACAGTGTATTGGCCTGGCGACGGCGCCCCACGTCGTGGAGTGGGTACCCTGTGGGCGCTCGGGGTGTGGCGCAGCCTGGTAGCGCGCTCCGTTCGGGTCGGAGAGGTCCCCAGTTCGAATCTGGGCACCCCGATATGTCGCGAAGCACCCGTTCCGCAGCGGCGGAACGGGTGCCGCGGGGTGGTTCTTCCGGCCACGAGGGGCGGCGCTGGATGGACGACCAACTGCGGGGCTATCCTCGGACGATGCTGCGCGCGGTGCTATTCGACGTCGATTTCACCCTCTCACGGCCCGGGCCGGAGCTCGGGCCCGAGGCATACCGTCGGGTCGGGGCCGTTCACGGGCTCGAACTCGACCCCGGCCGGTACGAGGAGGCACGGCTTGCCGCTTTCGAGGATCTGCGGGCGCACCCCGAGTACGTCCACGACGAGGAGATCTGGGTTGCGTTCACCGAGGACATCGTCCGCGGTATGGGCGGCGACGCCGATGGCGCCCGGGCGTGCGCTGCCGACATGGTCAGACGCTGGGAGATCCACGCCAACTTCAATCTCTACGACGATGCGGTCCCCGTGCTCGAGGCACTTCGTGACCACGGCCTCCGAATCGGCCTCGTCTCGAACGGGCAGCGCGACCTCGAGGCGTTCGCTCTTCACCACCGCCTCGACGTCGACGCTGCTGTGGGCTCCAAGAGTCACGGCCGGACGAAGCCGCACGCATCGATCTTCGAGAGCGCGTTGTCCGCCCTCGGGGTCGCGGTGTCCGAGGCCGTCATGGTCGGTGATTCCTACCAAGACGACATCGAAGGCGCCCGCGCCCTCGGCATGCGCGCGATCCTGCTCGATCGAGACGGACGGTTTCCGGACGAGACCGAACGCATCACCGACCTTCGTGCTCTGCCGACCGCTCTCGGGCTCACCTCCTCAGCCTGAGCGCCCGCTCCGATCACGACCGAGCTCGGCCCTCCAGGCAGTCGTGTGGTGCCCGAGACGCACGTCGTCGGGCTCCGGGAGTGGATTGCCGAATTCGGCGGCCGCCTCGTCCCGGGTAGCGACCGGGCCGACGCAGACGTCCTCGCCGTCGAACCTCACGAGCCATTCGGCGAGTGGCCGCCCTGCGAAAGCCGTCGCGAGCTCGCGGCCGAGTTCCTCCTGCGCGTCGCAGTACTGCAGCTCTCCGAGCTCCGGTCGTCCCAGGACCGCACAGAGGCGGACGAAGAACTTCGGTTCGAGGGCGGCTACGGTGAGGTGACGGCCGTCCGCCGTCTCGTACACGCCGTAGCAGGCGACTCCGCCCGTCAGCATTCTCTCGTGGGGATCGCCGCCGAGCCGGTGCGCAACGAGGTCGTGGCTGCGATGCGTCATCGAGACGCACAACTGCGCACCGTCGCCCGTGTATCCGCGTCGGACGAGCGCCGCAAGCACTTCTGTGACGGCACCGAGGGCGCCTGCTGCGAGGTCTGCGATCTGAAGCGGTGGGCACGATGGCGTGTCCTCGAGCGCGCCGGCCCAGCCGAGGTAGTTGAGGTCGTGCCCCGCTCGCTGCGTATGGCGATCGCCGGGCCCGAACCCCGTGATCGAGCAATAGACGACGGATGCCGGCAGGTCGCCGGGGCCGATGCCGAGCCGCGACGCGACGCCGGGGCGGAATCCTTCGAGCACGACGTCGGCGCGCGCACACAGGTCGCGTGCGAACGCCGCGTCGGCCTTTAGATTGCAGACGACGGACTCCTTGCCCCTGCGCAGCGCGGTGTCCCACTGCGGAGCGGCGCGCCGGAGCGGGTCCCCTTCCGGAGCTTCGACGCGCACGACCCGGGCGCCGAGCCGGGCCAACTCGTGCCCCGCGTAGGCGATCGGCAGGTACCACGCCAACTCCACGACGAGCGTGCCGTGCAGTGGTTGCGCGTCCACGGGCATGACCCTATTCTGGTCGAGTCTTGACTGAGCGTTCAATCGCGCGCGAGCGCCCGGGGCGCGACCGGCAGGCCGCTAGCGAAGAGAAGCGTCGCCTGATCATCGATGCTGCCGTCCGCGTCTTCGCCAGAGATGGCTACCACACCTCACGCGTTGCCGATATCGCCGAAGAAGCGGGGATTGCGCACGGCCTTCTCTACCACTACTTCTCCTCCAAGGACGAGGTTCTCGCGACGCTCTTCAGGGAGAACTGGGGTGAATTGCTCGGGCGATTCGCGCGCGTCGAGCAGTCCGACGAGCCTGCCGACGAGCAGTTGCGCGGGATCGCCAAGATCATGCTGCGATCCTGGAGAAACGATCCCGATCTCGTTCGGGTGATGGTGCGCGAGGTCGCTCGCAGCCCGCACCTGCAAGAGCAGGTGGACGAGATCAGGGTGGGGTTCGCGACGATCCAACGGGTGATCGAGCGGGGGCAGACCCAGGGCGTCTTCCGTGCCGACCTCGACCCGCGGCTCTCGACCTGGATCTTCTACGGCGGGCTCGAGGAGATCCTCACGGGCTGGGTGCTCGGCCAGCTTCCCGACGGTGACGAGGAGGTCGCCCGTGCAGAGCGGACGATCATTGACGTCGTCTGCGGCGGTCTCACCGTCCGCGCCGGCGAACGGCCCTGAGTATCCGTCGAGTGCCGCGACCGTCGTCAAGCTCGGCATCGGCGCTTTCGGCCTTGCCTGGTCGCTGACGACGACCGCCGCCTACCTGCCGCCGGTCCTCGGCGATTACACGAGTTCCACCTCGTTGATCGGCGCTGTACTCGCCGCCGAAGGTGCGTTCGCGCTCACCTTGCCGCTCGTTATCGGCCCTTGGAGCGATACGTTTCACACTCCGATGGGCCGGAGACGGCCCTTCATGCTCGTCGCGATCGGGCCGATCGGCTTCTGTCTCGCGTTGATGGCGTTCATGCCGAGCCTGTGGACCACTGCGCTCCTCGTCTTCGCGTTCTTCTTCGCCTACTACGTCTACGAGCCGCCGTACCGCGGTCTGTACCCCGACCTTCTGCCGGAGCGCGTGTACGGCCGCGCGCAGGGCGTCCAGCATCTCTTTCGCGGCATCGCGCTCGGCGGCGGACTGATCGGCGGCGGTCTGCTCTATCGTCTCTGGCAGCCGGCCCCGTTCCTGTTCGCAGCGGGGATCGTTTCACTCGCCTGCCTCGTGCCGGTGATGTTCCTGCGCGAGGACGGTGGCCACGGACGGGTCTTCGAGGGGATCACGACGTACATCCGGCACTCCTGGCGAGTCCTCCGGGCGAATCCCGATGTCGGGCGCTTCTTGCTCGCGAACGCCGCTTGGGAGGGAACGTTCGCCGGGGCCCGCACCTTCGTCGTCCTCTATCTCACCGTCGGTCTCGGCGAGCCGCTGTCGACCTCCACACTCGTTCTCGCAGCCGTTGCGGCCGGGTATGTCCTGGCGGCCCTCGTCTCGGGGTCGGTAGGCGACCGGTTCGGGCTCGCGAGGGTGATCACCTGGTGCTCGGTCGTCTACGGGCTCGGGTTGCTCGGGGGCGGGCTCGCGACCGAGTGGCATGCCTGGTACCTCGCGGTGATCTTCGTCGTCGCCGTCTTCGCCGGTGCCGTGATGACTCTCGCCTGGGGGTTGCTCTTCAAGTTGATGCCGCCCGACGACCGTGGGGCGATCTCCGGGCTCGCAACGACCACAAAGGGCATCGGCCTCATCTTCGGGACGCTCCTCGCGGGGATTCTGATCGACGTCTTGCGACCGTATCTGCCTGCTACGGACGGATATCAGGTGCTCTGGCCGATTCTGGGTATCCCGATCCTGCTCGCGATACCTCTCGTCGCCTCGCTGATCAGCGCCGAGGAGGCCGGGGGGCGGAGTACCTGATGCGAGCGGGCGTCACGGGCGGTGTGGCCCTCCCAGGCGTACGGCGCAAGGCTGAAGCCGGGCGTCCCTCCTCCCGGTCGAAACTCAACGGGACGGACCGCGACGGCCGTGAGCATGGCTACGGCCCCCGTCCGGGCGGCCCGTCGGCCGGCGACACGCCGCCACCGGCGGCCTTCGTTCCCGTCGCCCCCGCCGGCTCGCCCGCCTAGATTCGGGTATCGGGCCACTCACTGCCCACCCTCACCCGTCGGGGCCTTCCTCCTCGCCCCACAGCGAGCTGCGGAGGCACGCGAGCGCACGGCCGCGGTGCGCGTCCTGAAGCGCCACGACCCCGTCCTCGTCCGCTGCTGCGACCGCGGCGATGATCGCTCGATGGGCGCGGTCGGCCTCCGCAGCCTCCCCCGGGAGGGCGAAGTAGAGGGCCCTGTAGGCCTCCGTCGAGTCCCACAGCAGGTCGATCAGCCGTGCCGCGGACCGGCTGCCCGCCAGCGCGTGCAGCCGGTCGTGGAAGCGTCGGTTCGCCGCCAGCTGCCCCGCGACGTCTCCCGCCGCGGCGGCGGTGCGACAGGCAGCGGCCGCCGTCTCGAGCATGTGGAGATCGGTGGCCGTGGCGCGCCCGACGCCGCGACGCAGGACGTCGGTCTCGAGCAGCCTCCTGAGGCGGTACACCTCCTCGAGCTCCGCCAGATCGAGCTCGGTGACCGCGTAGCCGCGGCGCGGCCTGTAGGTCACGAGACCTTCGCCCGCGAGCGCACGCAAGGCTTCCCGCAGAGGAATCAGGCTCACCTGGGCCCGCTCCGCCCACGCCTCCTGGCTGACGCGCTGTCCGGGATGCAGCTCTCCGTCGAGGATCGCGGCGCGCAGCGTTGCGGCCGCACGATCCTGTGCAGTGGGAGTGCCGGCAACCGTCGAGATCGACACCATTTTCCTACCGGAAGGCCGGAGTTCCGGTGAGTGCGCCACCGACGACGAGCGTGTGCACCTCGTGCGTGCCCTCGTAGGTGAGGACGGACTCGAGGTTGTTCATGTGCCGGATGACCGGATACTCGAGCGTGATGCCGTTGCCGCCGAGGACCGTGCGGGCGCTACGGCAGACTTCGATCGCCCCGCGGACGTTCCCCATCTTGCCAAGGCTGACGTGCTCGGATCTGAGTGTGCCGGCGTCCTTCATCCGACCGATGTGGAGTGCCAGCAGAGATGCGCGGTTGATCTCGAGCGCCATCTCCGCGAGCTTCTGCTGGGTCAGCTGATAGGCGGAGATGGGCTTGTCGAACACGATCCGCGTCTTCGAGTACGACAGTGCTTCCTCGAAGCACGCGCGCGCGGCTCCGACGGCGCCGAAGACGATGCCGAAACGCGCCTCGTTGAGGCACGAGAGCGGCCCCTTCAGCGACTTCGCGTCGGGAAGCATGCTGTCGGCCGGCACGCGAACGTCGTCGAGCACGAGCTCGGAGGTGACCGACGCGCGGAGCGACAGCTTCTTGTGGATCTCCGGAGCCGTGAACCCCGGCGTTCCCTTCTCGACGATGAAGCCCCGGATCTCGCCGTCCTCGGTCCGGGCCCAGACGATTGCGATATCGGCAATCGTTCCGTTCGTGATCCACATCTTGGTGCCGTTCAGGATCCAGTCAGATCCGTCTCGCCGGGCGTGCGTGCGCATCGTGCCGGGGTCGGAGCCTGCGTCCGGCTCGGTCAGACCGAAACAGCCGATCACCTCGCCCGCGTGCATCCGCGGCAACCACTGCACCTTCTGCTCTTCGGAGCCCCATCGCCAGATGGCGAACATCGCGAGCGACCCCTGTACCGAGACCGCGCTGCGGACGCCCGAGTCACCTGCTTCGAGTTCGAGGCAGGTGAGGCCGTAGGCCACGGCGCTCGCGCCGGGGAGCCCGTAGCCGTCGAGGTGCATGCCGAAGAGACCGAGCTTGGCGAGTTCGGCGAACAGTTCGCGCGGCAGGATGCCCTGTTCGAACCAGTCGCCGACTTCGGGCAGCACCTGCTCGCGCACGAACTGGCGCACCGTGTCTCGGATCGCCTTCTCCTCCTCGTCGAGGAGCGCGTCGATCGCGAGAAAGTCGAGGGGGTCGAGTGCAGGTGGAGCGGCAGTCGTGGCCACGAGAAGGAACCTCCGAGGTCGAGAGATCGTGGCCAAAAAATATATAGAAAATTCGCCGGAGGGAGGGACAGCATCTCCCCGCGAGCGTCTGCAGGTGCAAACGGGAAGCCGGTTGTCTGGACGCTGCGCACCTCGCGCCTGGCGACGGCCCTACACGGCGATCGCGCTCCACCGGTCACCCGAGCGGGAGATTTCGATCGGGATTCCGAAGCAGGCGCTGAGGCCGACGTCGGTGAGCGTCTGTTCGACCGGGCCGGATTCGAGCACCACGCCGTCGCGAAGGAGCAGCGCATGGGTGGTCGAGCCGGGGAGCTCCTCGAGATGGTGCGTCGTGACGACGACGGCGAGGGCAGGGTCGACGTCCGCGAGGCGCGCGAGGGCGCCGAGCAGCAGCTCCCGACCGGGAAGGTCGAGCCCCGCCCCCGGCTCGTCGAGAAGCAGCAGGCGCGGCTGGGCCACGAGCGCCCGGGCGATCAGAGTGCGCTTCCGCTCGCCCTGCGAACAGTCGCCAAAGCGCCGCTCGGCCAGCCGACCGAGGCCGAACATCCCGAGTAGAGTGTCGGCGCGGTCGACGTCGAGCATCGCGAGCCGCTCCTCGAAGTAGCCGATCGTACCCGTTGCGCCCGTCCTGACCACCTCGCGAACGGTCAAGAGCGGCGCGAAGCGATCGCCGTCGCGCGCATCGACGAAGCCGATCTGGCGGCGTAACTGCGCCACGTCGGTGCGACCCATCGTTCGTCCGAGAATCTCGATCGAGCCGCTACTCGGAAAGTCGGATGCAGCCGTGAGCGTCAGCAGTGTCGTCTTTCCGGCTCCATTCGGCCCGAGCACCGCCCAACGCTCGCCGGCGCGCACGCGCCAGGAGACGCCGTCGAGCAATGCCTTGCTGGCCCCGCTCGCACGATGCCAGCGCCACACCCGGACGTTCTCGAGTCGAATCACAGGCGGGGGTTGACCGGGCTCCGGCTCTGGCCCTACACTCATTGACTGACTAGTCAATCGAAGCTTCTCGTCGACACGGTGTTGACATTCGGAGGACCCAATCATGGCCACAATCGAGACAGGTGTTGCCGGTGGCGTCTCGTTCGCCCTCACCGGTGAGCAGAGAGAGCTGCGCTCGCTCGCTCGAACGTTCGCCGAGAAGGAGATCAGACCGCGGGCGGCCGAGTGTGACGAGCATCAGACCCACGCGACCGACATCATCGCCAAGGCGCACGAGATCGGCCTGATGAACTTGCACGTGCCGGCATGGCTCGGAGGATCGGAGCTTCCCTGTTTCGACGGCATGCTCGTCGGTGAGGAGCTCAACTGGGGCTGCTCGGGCATCGGCACCTCGATCGGTTCGAACGGCCTCGCCGCGGGGCCGATCCTGGTGGCGGGCACCGAGGAGCAGAAGAAGCAATGGCTCGGGCCGCTGGTGGAGGCTCCGATTCTCGGCTGTTTCGGCCTCACCGAGCCCGGCGCCGGATCGGATGTGTCGGGGATCCAGACGACGGCCGTGCGCAAGGGTGACGAATACGTCGTCAACGGATCGAAGATGTTCATCACGAACGCCGGCCACGCTTCGTGGATGGTCTGTTTCGCCTCGACCGACCTCGCGGAGGCCCACAAAGGACTGTCGGCGCTCGTGATCCCGATGGACTCTGCGGGGGTCACGATCGAGAAGCACCTCGACAAGATGGGACAGCGTGCGACCGACACGTCTGCCGTTGCCTTCCAGGACGTCGTCGTTCCCGTCGCCAACCGCCTCGGCGGCGAGGGCGAGGGGTTCAAGATCGCGATGCAGACGCTCGACTTCACCCGTCCCGGCACTGCCGTCGGGGCGGTCGGCGTCGCTCAGGCGGCGTTCGAGCTCGCGGTCGACTACACGAAGGAGCGCGTTCAGTTCGGAACCCCGGTCGCTATGAACCAGGGCGTCAGCTTCCTCGTCGCAGACATGGCGACGGAGATCGAGGCGGCGCGACTGCTCACCTGGCAGGCCGCCTGGATGATCGACGAGGGCTGGGGACGCAAGGCGACCAAGTACTCGTCCTTTGCCAAGCGCTTCGCAGCGGATACGGCAATGAAAGTGACGACCGATGCGGTGCAGGTCTTCGGTGGCTACGGGTACATGAAGGAGTATCCCGTCGAGAAGCTGATGCGCGATGCCAAGCTCTTCCAGATCTACGAGGGGACGTCCCAGATCCAGCGACTCGTGATCGCCAAGGAGATCTACCTGGGGTAGGAGGGCTCCGGTAGAGTCACGGTTTCGGTGCGCACCGAAACGACGATCTACCGCCCGCGAGTGCGCCAGCGTCAATCCCCCCGCCGGGTTGTCCTGCGCTGGGCCGTTTTCCTGACGGCTGTCGTTGTGCTGCTCGCGAGTCTCGTCGGACTCGCGTTCGCCGGATCGAAGATGACGCTTCCGGCCGGGACGACGATCGCGGGGGTCGACGTCGGCGGCCTCCCGGAAGGCGCAGCCGTGCGGATGCTGTCCGAGCGCTCGGCCGCGATCGAGCGCACCCCGGTTATGTTCACCACGGCCGGTCGGCAGTTCGCCCTGACGGCTTCGCAACTCGGAGTTGCGGCCGACTGGCGTCGGGCGGCGGCGGTTGCCGCGGCCGGGGGTGGCGGCTTCGGGCCGGTACGCGGCTTCAAGCGGCTCAGGGCGAGGCTGTTCGGAGTCGACGTCTCCCCGCCGCTGCGGGCCTATGACGCGGCGGTGGACTACAAGCTGGGTCAGATTGCTCATGCGGTCGATCGGGACAGCGTCGATGCGAGGATCGTGCGTCGGGGCCTCGACGTGAGCGTGGTCGAAGGCCGATCGGGCCGTAAGCTCGACCGGCCGGCAGCGGCCGCAGCCGTCGTTCGCGCGCTTGCGAGCTTCGATCGCGGAGTGCCGGTCGCGCTCCCGCTCGCGACGACAGAGCCCGGTATCAGCGGCGCCGACCTCGCCGACGCGGCGGTGCAGGCCCGCACCGCCCTTTCTGCGCCGATCCGCCTCGTGTACGGCGAGACTCGCTGGCGCGTGCCGCGCTGGCGGATCGCACCTCTGCTCCAGCTTCCCGCCGGGGGCGGGGCGAGCGTCTCGATCGGGGGGCGCGAGGCCGAAAAGTACATGGAGCGTCTTTCCGCCGCCCTCTCACGTAAGCCGCAGGACGCAAGGTTCCAGGTCGCGGCGACCGGAAAGATCGTGATCAGGCCGTCGGCTCCTGGTCTGCAGCTCGATATTCCAGCAACGGTGAAGGCGATCGCGGTGGCCGCGTTCTCGCCGGAACGGCGGACGGCGAGACTCGTCGTTCGGGTCGCCCCGCCCGTGCGAACCACGGAGATCGCGAAGACGATGGGAATCACCGGCGTCGTCTCCTCGTACACGACCACCTACGGGGGTACGCCGGGGCGTCTCAACAACGTGCAGCTCGTCGCAAGGCTGATCGACGGCACCTTGATCAAGCCGGGAGGGACGTTCTCGTTCAACGAAACGACCGGGGAACGGACGGCCGCGAAGGGATTCCAGGAAGCGCCCGTGATCATCAACGGCGAACTCCAGAACGGGCTCGGGGGAGGCATCTGCCAGGTCTCGACGACCGTGTTCAACGCGGCGTTCGACGGGGGCCTTCCGATCACGGCCCGGACGAATCACGCCCTCTACATCAGCCATTACCCGCTGGGCCGGGACGCAACCGTGAACTACCCCGATCTCGATCTCCGGTTCACGAACGACACCCGGCACTGGTTGTTGTTACGCACCTTCGTGGGAGCCGGGTCGCTGACCGTCAATCTCTACGGAACGCCACTCGACCGCCGGGTCGAGGCGACGACAGCACCTCTCGAGCAGACCGGCCCGGTGCCGGTGAAGGAGGTCGACGATCCGTCGCTCGCAAAGGGAAAGCGGGTGGTGGACGAACTCGGCTCGCCGCCCCGCCAGACGAGCGTCAGGCGGCTCGTCTACGACGCGAGCGGCAACGTCCTGTACGACGACACCTGGCGGTCGTTCTACGTCGGCGAGCCCTCGCTCGTCCGTGTCGGCACCAAGCCGCCCGCCAAGAAGTCGGGGGCCAAGCCGAAGAAGCCGATCAAGGGCGGAGCGCCCGTCACGACGGCACCGGCGGAGGGCCCCGCAGCGACCGTCGAGCCGACCGTCACGACTCCCGTTCGGCCGTAGCGATCGCCGCCGCGAACCACGGCGGAACCCGCGTCGGCTGCCGCGTCGCGGCGTCGACCGTCGCGTGGAGCGTCTCGGCCGTGGCGACGAGCTCCCGATCACGCTCGATTCGGTACTCGTACCGGAAGCGCGCCCCGCGGACGTCCACGCACCGCAGATGGATCGTCAGCACGTCGTCGAAAGCCGCCGCGGCGCGATAGTCGACCCGCACACCGGTTGTCAACGCCTCGATTCCCTTTGCCTGGATCGACCGATAGCCGCCGGCGTGATCAGCGAGGTACGCCACGCGCGCAACTTCGAGCCACACGACGTAAGAGGCGTGATGAGCGATTCCCTGCGCGTCCGTCTCGGCGAAGCGCACACGGATGTCGTAGGCGCTTCTGAATCCCGCCGGCACAGCGCAACAATACGGGCGCCGGCGTCGCCAGGCTGGTATGACTGGGTCATGTCACAACCGACGAACACCTCAAAGGAGGATCGCGACGTCATCGCCCGGCTCGCAGACCGGGGGGAGCAGACGATCGCGAGGCTCGCCGACCTACCGGGCGGGACGAGGGCCGTGAAGGCGATGAACGATCTGCGCACGCGGGTCGACGAGCTCGGGAAGAAGGTACGAGGCATCGACGAGCTCGAGAAGCGCGTCACGAAGCTCGAAAAGGAGCTCGCGACGCTCCGGCGCGCCCAGAAACCGAAAGCAAGCCCAAAGCCGCCCGACGCCGGGCCGTAGCCCGGCGTCACCCAGCCTGGCGTCGCCTCGTCGGCGTTCGAGGCCAAGACGCGGTCCCGTGCCGGCGTGCACCTCAGCGCGTCACGGCGGGCACCCGCAGGCTGAGCGCACCCGGCAGCACCTCGAACCGCGCCGGGGTCGTGCCGGGCTGCTCGCCGTCGAGCTGGACCGGCATGGGCTCGTCCGTCTCGACGGTGACGACGCGGCCCTGGAAGGCTTCCGCTTTCGGGTGCGGCAGGTGGGTTCCCCGGTAGATCTTGGGCATCGTCAGCACGAGATCCCGTTTGCTCACGTCACCGATCGTGACGATGTCGAGGAGGCCGTCGCCGGGCATCGCATCGGGGCACATCTTCATCCCGCCACCGAAATAGCGCCCGTTCGCGACGACAACGTCGAACATCCGTCCGCTGCGGGTCTCGCCGTCGACGACGACGTGTGTCTCGACCGCCGACCAGCCGGCGAAGACGGCGAACGTGGCCCAGAGGTACGAGGTCTTGGCCCCGAGTGCCTTGGACGTGTCGTTGGCACGCTGCGCGATCGCCCCGCTCATGCCCGCGCTTGCGACGTTCGCGAACACCGCTTCGGCCTCCCGACCGTCCCAGGCGCGGTACGTGACGCGGCCGAGATCGATCGGCTGCGTTTCGCCGCCGAGAGCGATCCGCGCGGCGGTTGCGACGTTGTCGGGGATACCGAAGCTGCGGACGAAGTCACCACCCGTGCCGCGCGGGATCAGCGCCAGCGTGGGTCGGTCTTCGAGGCCCGCCAGACCGTTTACGACCTCGTTCACGGAACCGTCGCCGCCCACGACGACCAGCAGACGGGCGCCGCCGACCGCGGCCTCCCTGGCCAGCTGTCCCAGGTGGCCGCGGTGCTGGCTGATGAATGCGTCACCTTCGAGGCCGACGCCGGCCGCCTGGTGGGCGATCTCCGGCCAGCGCCGCCCGGTCGACCCGTTCGCGGCTGCCGGATTGACGAGAAAGACGGTCTCGCTCAGGGCTTCAGGCCGTGACGGTGTGGAGGGCCAACTCGGTCATCTCGTCGACGGCCTTGCGCATGTCCTCGTCGCTGATGCGGAGGAACTCGCCTTCGACGATCACGTCGCTGACGATGAGCATGCAGCCGGCCTGGATCTTGCGAAGCGCCCCGAGCGTGAACAGCACGGCGGCTTCCATCTCGACGGCCAGGATGCCGCGCTCCGACCAGCGGCCGGCGATGCCGGGGTCGGGGTTGTAGAAGATGTCGCTCGAGACGATCGGCCCCACACGAACGGGCTTTCCGAGGTGCTTCGCCTGGTGCACCGCCTCGTGGACGAGACCGAAGTCCGCAGTCGGCGAGTGCGGCTCGCCGAGCACATAGTGGGAGGAGGTCGAATCGGCTCCGGTCGCAGAGAGCGCGATCACGAGGTCGCCCATCGTCAGATCGGCCTGAAGGCCGCCGCACGTCCCGACTCGCATGATCTTCTGGACGCCGAGCTGGACGAGTTCCTCGATCACGATCGCGGCCGACGGACATCCCATTCCGCTCGACTGCACGGACACCGGCTTGCCGTTGAACGTTCCGCTGAAGCCGAGCATTCCACGCTCGCCGTTTCGTTGGACGGCGTCGGCGAGGAACGTCTTGGCGATGTACTCGGCACGGAGCGGGTCGCCGGGCAGAAGGCACGCTTCGGCATAGTCGCCGGGATTGGCTCGAACATGAATTGGCATGCGCGCAAGCCTACCGGCGTCGTCCCCGGCAACCCGCAATAGAGTTCGGCCGTGCGTCCTCGCCTGATCGAACCGTCCATGGACCAGATCCTCCGCTTCTCTGCTGCCGCGCCGGTCGAGCGCGTCTTTCTCGAAGACGTTGCGCGGCGGGCCCAGGGGCGCTTCGCAGCGCTTTCCGACGGGAGAGGCGAGCTGACGGCGCTGTGCCACCTAGGCAGCAACCTGGTGCCCTCCGGATCGGGTTGCCAGGCATTTGCCGAGCTGGCGGGGAAGTCGGGCGCTCGGATGTTGATCGGCGAGTCCGGCGCCGTCTCGGATCTCTGGGAAGCATCCCGCAGGAAACTGCCGCGAGCACGGCTCGACCGCCCCGGTCAACCCGTCTTCGCGATCACGGATCCACCGCCGGAGGGCGCCACAGGGCTCCGTCCTGCGACTCTTGCCGACGTCGACCTGCTCGTCCCGTCGTGTGCCGCAGCCCATCACGAGGAGCTCGCCGTCGACCCGTTGCGCCGCGACCCCGGTGGATTCCGCTGGCGGACTCGGGCACAGGTCGAGGAAGGGCGCTCGTGGCTATGGGTCGTCGACGGGGTGATCCGGTTCAAGGCCGAGGCCTCGGCCTGGACGCCGGCAGCGGTGCAGCTCCAACAGGTGTGGACCGATCCGCCGGCCCGTAGGCAGGGGTTCGCTGGTCGGGCGCTCCGCGATCTGATCCGATTGCTGCTGGGCAGCACCCCGACCGTCTGCCTCTTCGTCCGCGCTGAAAACGCCCCTGCGATCAGGCTCTACGAGTCCGTCGGAATGCATCACGTGCTCGACTACCGCTCCGTGCTCCTGTGAACACCCTGATCCTCGCGCGCCACGCGTACTCTGCGTCGAACGTCGGCGATATCGTCAACTCCGTCCCGCCCGGCGGCGGGCTTTCAGCAGCGGGGATCGAGGAGGCGCAGGCGCTCGGCCGTCTGCTCGGATCCGAGTCGATCGACCTCGGCGTCAGCTCACGCCTTCAGCGTGCGCAAGAGACTCTCGCTCTCGCACTCGCAGACCGGGCAATTCCACGTGTCACCGATCCGCTCCTCGACGAGATCGGATTCGGATCGTTCGAAGGCGGCTCCTTGCTTGCGTACCGCAGCTGGGCCTGGGAGCACGGGCCCGACGCTGCCTGCCCGGGCGAGGGCGAGACCCGTGCGAGCGCCGCGGGCCGGGTCGCGGACGGCCTCGCAGCGCTGTTGCGACGGTCCGAAGCAACGATCCTGGCGGTCAGCCACGGCCTCCCCGTCCGTTACGTCCTCGACGCCGCCGAAGGCCGCTTCCCGGCGCAACGCCTCGAGCGCGTCCCGCATGCGTCGCCCTACCGACTCGAGCGGACTAGCGTGGAGCGGGCGGCCGGCGTGCTTCGCGCCTGGGCTGCTGCGCCTCGTTTCGCCGATACCCCGTTTGGTGGATGAGCCCGGCCGGCCCGCCGTCGATGCATACTGCAGCATGACCCTGCGGCGCCTCCATGCCTTGCTCGCGGCCCTCGTGGCGCTGCTCGCCGTCGCGGTTGCGGGCTGCGGCGGCTCCGCGGTAGCGGTCCCCGAGCTGACGAGCCTCACTCAGGTCGCTCAGAAGAGCTCCGCCGCGGACTCGGCACGGTTCGCGCTCACGCTCGAGATGACGGTTCCGATTGCCGATCAGAAGCTGTCGTTCAGCGCCGAAGGCGGCTTCGACACAGCGGCGAAGCGCGCGCAGTTGACATTCGACCTCTCCTCGTTCGCCGAGCTCTTCAAAGGCCTCGGTTCGAGCCTCGGTGGAAAGGTGACCGGTGACCTCGGAAGCCCGTCAGACTGGAAGCTCGAGGCGATTCAGGATGGTGATACCGCGTACATCCACTTCCCGCTGATCGCCAAGCAGCTGCCGCCGGGTAAGACGTGGATCAAGGGCGACGTCAAGGAGCTCTCGAGCGCCGACGCCGGCCGGCTGAGCCAGTTCGGATCGATCGCCGGCACGGACCCCCGCGACGTCTTCGCGTTCTTGAGGGCCGTCTCGGGCTCGATCGAGGCGGTTGGCAGCGAGGAGATTCGCGGCGTCGAGACGAGCCATTACCGAGCGACCGTCGACACCGCGAAGCTCGCGAAGCTGGTCCCTGCCGAGCAGCGGCAGAGCCTCGGCGGGATCGATCAGACCGCCAAGCAGGCAGGTCTGAGCGAGCTGCCGCTCGACATCTGGATCGATGCCGACCAGCGGGTGCGGAAACTCTCCATCGACCTCGATGCGAAGCAGCCCGGTTCCGATGCCCGGGTGAAGGCGTCGCTCGTCATCGAGCTCTACGACTACGGTACCTCGCTCGACCTCAAGCTCCCGCCCGCCGACCAGGTGGTCGACGCGGCAACGCTGAAGAAGACCTCGTTTTCGTGACGTACCCGGTGTAACCGGCGCATCCGTCACACTAGGCGTATGGCAACGCCGCTGGCAGCACGCATCGAGACGTTCGTTCGGGCCAACGAGCTCGTCGAGCCGGGCGGCGGCGTCGCGTGCCTCGTCTCGGGTGGCGCCGACTCGACCTGCCTCTGGCATGCGCTCGGGACGCTCGGGTACGACGTCACCGCTGTGCACGTCCACCACGGGGTACGCGGTGCCGCGGCCGACGCCGATGCCGACCACTGTGCGGCCGTGATGGGTGCCCGGGTCGTTCGGGTGGAACCGGCGGCGACCGAGGCGACGATGCGTTCGTTGCGTTACGCCGCAACCGAAGGCCTCGGGCTCCGGGCGACGGGGCATACGGCGTCGGATCAGATCGAGACGGTTCTCTATCGGATCGTGGCGAGCGGGTCGACACGTGGGATCAAGGTGCGTCGCGAAGACGGCGTCGTTCGTCCGCTCCTCGGGGTGACGCGGGAAGAAACGGCAGCGTACTGCAGTGATCACCGCCTTCCCGTTCGAGTCGACGGGACGAATTCGGAGACCGCGCGAGGGCTGATCCGGGAGGAGATCCTGCCGCTACTCCGCCGACTGCATCCTGGTGCCGACGCGAATCTGCGTGCTCTCGGCGACGAGCGGCCGCGTCTGCCGCGTGGCCTCGAGGCGTCGCTGGTGGGGCTGCTGACATCGCGGGCCGGCACCAAGGCTGCCGACCTCGGCGACGGCATTCGCGCTGTTCGCGAGTACGGAACGGTTCGCCTCGAAGGCACGGTCGAATGGGGGCCGTGGACGCTCGAGGCCAGCCGGGACGATCTCGAGGTGCGGGCCCGGCGTCCCGGCGATCACCTGGCGGGACGGCGCAAGAAGGTGCAGGATCTGTTCGTGGACGCAAAAGTGCCCAGGTCGGAGCGCGGAACCTGGCCGGTGGTCGTCTGTGCCGGCGAGGTCGTTGCCGTGCCGGGCATCGCTGATGCGCCCGGCTGGGATGGAGCGGTCACTGCCCGGAGGAGACGATGACCCGGAAACCCGGATGAGCGAGGTCGACCACGGAGTCGGGGAGATCCTGATCGACGAGGCTTCCGTCCAAAGTCGTGTCCAGGCGCTCGGGGCCGAGATCTCGGCCGACTATGCGGACCGTGACCTGCTCCTCGTGGGCGTGCTCAAAGGGGCTGTGTTCTTCATGGCCGATCTGATGCGTGAGCTCTCGATCCCGTGCGAGATCGACTTCATGGCGATCTCGAGCTACGGTGCCGCGACCGATTCGTCGGGTGTTGTCCGCATCCTCAAGGATCTCGACATCAACATCGCCGGCCGCGACGTCCTCGTGGTGGAGGACATCATCGACTCGGGGTTGACGCTCTCGTATCTGATGCGCAACCTGCAGGCGCGCCAGCCGGCCTCGCTCGAGGTCTGCGCCCTTCTGACGAAGCCGGAACGGCGTGAGATCGAGGTACCGGTGCGCTACGTGGGCTTCGAGATCCCGAACCGGTTCGTGATCGGGTACGGCCTCGATTATGCGGAGCGCTACCGGAATCTCCCGTACGTCGGGGTTCTCCACCCCGACCTCGTGCCCGGCGCCGCGGGTTAGAGATTGGTGAACGGCGGACTCCGGGGCGACGGGTTGCCAGATCACGCTGCTACCCTCCCGGGTACCCGTGAATCGCTTTTTCCGCAGCGCGCTGTTCCCGCTCGTCGTGATCGTGCTGCTCGTGTATCTCGCGAGCCAGACGCTGATCCCGAAGCGTGATAACCAGGCCAAGCTCACGTATTCCGAGCTGATCAGCCAGGCGCAGCAGGGCAACGTCAGCGAGGTCAAGTTCAACCCGAATCGCCAGTCGATCAACGCCACGCTCGACTCCGGGCAGAAGGTGAAGGTCAACTACCCGACGCCGCAGTCCGCGACCGAGTTCCAGAATCTGCTCGAGAAGAACAATGTCAAGTTCGACTCCAAGGGCACGGGGACATCGACCTGGGTCGCGCTGCTCACCGGGCTGTTGCCGATCCTCCTCCTGGTCGGGTTCTGGATCTTCCTGATGAACCAGATGCAGGGGGGCGGCTCGAAGGTGATGAGCTTCGGCAAGAGTCGCGCGAAGCGGATGTCGCCTGATTCGCCGAAAGTCACCTACAAGGACGTGGCGGGCGCGGACGAGGCCGTCGAAGAGCTTCAGGAGATCAAGGAGTTCCTCGAGAATCCGAAGAAGTTTCAGGCGCTCGGCGCCCGCATTCCCAAGGGCGTCCTCCTTTACGGCCCTCCCGGAACCGGTAAGACGCTGCTCGCACGGGCGACGGCGGGCGAGGCCGGGGTGCCGTTCTTCTCGATCTCGGGCTCCGACTTCGTCGAGATGTTCGTCGGCGTCGGCGCATCGCGCGTCCGCGACCTGTTCGAGCAGGCAAAGCAGGCGAGTCCCTGCATCATCTTCATCGACGAGATCGACGCCGTCGGTCGTCACCGTGGCGCCGGTATGGGCGGCGGTCACGACGAGCGTGAGCAGACACTCAATCAGCTGCTCGTCGAAATGGACGGTTTCGAGCAGAAGGACAACGTGATCCTGATCGCGGCCACGAACCGCCCCGACATCCTCGATCCGGCGCTGCTGCGCCCCGGTCGTTTCGACCGTCAGATCGTCGTCGACCGACCCGATCGGAAGGGCCGTCGCGACATCCTCGAGGTGCATTCCAAGGGCAAGCCGCTCGGCAAGGAGCTCGACCTCGACGTCCTCGCGGCCCAGACGCCCGGCTTCACCGGCGCTGACCTCGCAAACGTGATCAACGAGTCGGCCCTGCTCGCGGCGCGTCGCGGCGAGAAGACGATCGGGCAGAACGAGCTCGAGGAAGGGATCATGCGCGTGATCGCCGGCCCCGAGAAGAAGTCCCGCCTGTTCTCGGAGAAGGAGCGGAAGATCACCGCGTATCACGAGATGGGCCATGCGCTCGTGGGCTACTACCTCGAGGGCACCGACGACGTGCACAAGATCTCGATCGTCAGCCGCGGCCAGGCGCTCGGGTACACGATCTCGCTGCCGAGCGAGGATCGATACCTGACGACCAAGGGCACTCTGATGGATCAGATGGCGATGACGCTCGGCGGTCGTGCTGCCGAAGAGCTCGTGTTCCACGAGGTCACGACCGGTGCCGCGAACGACCTCGAGAAGGTCACGCACACGGCGAAGCAGATGATCATGCGCTTCGGTATGAGCGAAAAGCTCGGCCCGCGCGTCCTCGGTCGTGACCACGACATGCCGTTCCTCGGTCGCGACATGGGCTCTGCGCCCGACTACTCGGAGGAGATTGCCCGCGAGATCGACGACGAGATCCGCCGCGTGATCGAGGAGGCGCACGACACCGCAACGAGGGTGCTCCGCGAGCACATGGACGAGCTCCACAACCTCTCGCTGATCCTGATCGAGCGTGAGACGGTCGACAAGGATCAGTTCGAGCGCCTGCTCGCCGGCGAGGACGCCGCCACGGTCTTCCCCGAAGAGGTCGAGCCGGTCGTGCCGCCAACCTCCGGTGACACGCCGGAGAAGAAACCGACGTTGCGGCCGTCGCCGCGGACGATCCCCGGTGCCGCCATGCAGCCGCCGCCGCCCGAGGGCGCCGCCGGCTGAGCCTCACTCCCGGCTGCGGTGGTCTTTCAGCCGGGCTCCCGCGCCGTGATGACGAGGGGCCGGCAGTGGGCGCCGTCGCGCGCAGCGCACGCCGCTACGCTCCACACCTTGTGAGACGTTCCCCACTGGCGAAGTGTTGGTCGCGTCCGTCGGTGATGGGCGTCGTCAACGTGACGCCCGACAGCTTCTCCGATGGAGGGAACAACGTCGACCCCGGGGTCGCAGTGGCGACGGCGCGCCGTTTGCTCGCCGAAGGTGCGGCACTGGTCGACATCGGCGGGGAGTCAACGCGTCCCAACGCTGAAGCCGTGCCACTCGACGAGGAGCTTCGGCGGGTGGTGCCGGTGCTCGAGGAGCTCACCGGCCTTCCCGTCTCCATCGACACCTCGAAGGCCGAGGTCGCGCGTCGCGCACTCGACCTGGGTGTCGCACTCGTCAACGACGTCACCGCGCTGCGCGCCGACCCTGCGCTCGCGGGCGTGATCGCGGACGCCGGTGCATACGTTTGCCTCATGCACATGCAGGGAGAGCCTCGGACGATGCAGGTCGAGCCGCGATACGACGACGTCGTGGCCGAGGTCGCCGCCTTTCTCGAGGACCGCCTGGCGGCTGCGGTGGCGGCGGGGATTCCCGAAGAGCACGTCTGCCTCGATCCGGGGATCGGCTTCGGCAAGACACCGGATCAGAATCTTCAGCTGATCCGTGAGCTCGAACGGATCTGCAGCATCGGGCGACCCGTTCTCGTCGGACTGTCGCGCAAGAGCACGCTCGCCCGCGTGCTCGGAGATCCGAACGGTCGCGTCGGAAGTACCGCGGCTTCCGTCGGTGCCGCCGTCGCCGCCTTCGATCGGGGTGCCTCCCTGTTTCGCGTCCACGATGTCGCACCCCACGTGGAGGCCTTGACGACGGCGGCAGCGGTCGAGCGCGGGAGGGTCGCGTGACGGTCGAGCTGTACGGCATCGTCCTCCAGGGCTTCCACGGCGTGCTCGAGGCGGAGCGGCGGGATGGACAACGATTCCTTGTCGACGTCGAGCTCGACCTGGAGCACGAGCAAGCCGCGAGGACCGACGCGATCGAGGAGGCCGTCGACTACCGCGAGGTCGTCGCGCGCGTCCGTCAGGTCTCGGAGGCACGGTCCTACCACCTGCTCGAGGCATTTGCGGCGGCGATCGCCGATGCGCTGCTCGGAGACTGGCCGGTGACGGCCGTACGCGTGAGGGTGCGAAAACCCGACGTCGTGCTCGATCCCCCGGTCGAGTTCGCTGCTGTCTCCGTCGAGCGGTCGAAGCGCTAGAGCTCGGTCGGCCAGGCAAACGGAGAGGAGAGCCTCATCGACGTCTTTGCTTCAACAGCTCCACCGCCCTCGGGACGCACCGGTGTCTAAGGTTGGGCCGTGGGTCGTGCCTACGTGGGGCTCGGATCGAACCTCGGCGACAGGCGCGCCACGTTCGAGCGCGCTCTCGAGCTGCTCGGGGCGCGGCAGGGAATAGACGTCGTAGCAGTCTCGTCGTTCCGGGAGACCGATCCGGTCGGCTACGTCGATCAGCCGAGGTTCCTCAACGCCGCGGTCGCGATCGAGACTTCGCTTCGACCTGACGCGTTGCTCGGCGCGCTTCTCGGCGTCGAGCAGGAGCTCGGCCGGACGCGCGAAGGGCCGCGCTACGGGCCACGGACGATCGACCTCGACCTTCTGCTGATGGAAAGCGTTACGGTCGCCGACCCGGGGCTGACACTTCCTCACCCGCGCCTGCACGAGCGGGCGTTTGCGCTCGCGCCGCTCGCCGAGCTCGATCCGGCACTCGTCGTGCCTGGGCACGGATCGGTGTCCGAACTTCTCGCCAGGCTGGCGACGCTGGATGCCTCGTAGCGGCAGGCGCGGATTGCTATCACCGCTCGGCGTCTCGGCGGCCGTCCCGACGCCCACTCCTACCTCACTCCACGCCTCGACTAGAATCTTCCCATGAGCCATCTCGACGAGCTCGACGAGTTCGAGGCGAAGCTCGAGCTCGAGCTGAAGCGCGAATACACCGCCGTCTTCGGCCTGTTCCGTTACTGCATCCTGACCCAGGACGCGACGTACCTGTGCAACCGGCTCGACCTCAAGGTCGTCCCGCAGGCCAGCTACCCGTTCTTCCACCTGCAGATGGAGGACGTCTGGGTGTGGGACAAGAACCGGCCGACGCGGATGATCCCGCGGGCCGAGGTCTATACCTCGGGCGACATGACGGTCGAGGAGCTTCGGCGGGAAGGCGACGAGCCCAAGCTCACCGCAGAGTCGCTCGCCGAACGCATCGGCGAGTCGTTACCCGACGACGGGGAAGCCCTCTAGGGGATTTTCCGAAGCGATCGTCGTGGGGCGTCGCGAGCTGCCTCGCCCCTACAATCAGCCGATGCTGCTCGCCGTCGACGTCGGAAACACCCAGACCGTCCTCGGCCTCTACGACGGCGACCGGCTCACGGACGACTGGCGTCTCGCGACCGAGCGCACGCGCACCGGCGACGAGCTCGGCGTGCTCCTCGGCGGCATGCTCGACCTCGACTCCGTCGACGGCATCTGCCTCTCTTCCACGGTGCCGGCACTCGTGCGCGAATGGGAGCGCCTGGCCGTCCGCTGGGCGCAGGCGCCGATCCTCGTCGTCGGCCCCGGCGTCAGAACCGGCATCCCGATCCGTTACGACGATCCGCGGGAGGTCGGCCCGGACCGTATCGTCAACTCCGTCGCCGCCAAGGAGCGCTACGGCGCTCCCGTTATCGTCGTCGATTTCGGCACCTCCACGAACTTCGACGTCGTCTCGCCTGCCGGCGAGTACGTCGGCGGCGTGCTCGCGCCCGGTATCGAGACATCCATGGAAGCGCTGTTCGCTCGTGCAGCGCGACTCGTCAAGGTCGACTATGTCGAGCCGCCGAGCGTGATCGGCAAGACCACGGTCGGAGGGCTGCAATCCGGCGTCGTCTACGGATTCGCGGGTCAGGTCGACGGGATCGTCACCGCCATCCGCGGTGAGCTCGGCGTCGATGCCCAGGTTGTCGCAACGGGAGGCCTCTCGGAGCTCGTAGCGCCGCATTCGAGCACGATCGCGGTTGTCGATCCGACCCTCACCCTCGAGGGCCTCCGCCTCGTCTGGGAGCTCAACGCGTGATCGTCCAACCGGAAACGCTCGCCGTCTTCTCCCTCGCGGCGCTCGCGATCCTCGTCGTGCCGGGACCGGCCGTCGTCTACATCGTGACCCGAAGCATCCATCAGGGGCGAAGCGCCGGCCTCGCATCGGTGCTCGGCATCCACGTCGGCACGCTGGTGCACCTCACGGCTGCGACCGTGGGGCTCTCGGCGATTCTGGTCTCGTCGGCAACTGCGTTCACCGTTGTCAAGGCGGTGGGCGCGCTGTACCTGATCATCATCGGGATCCGGACGCTGCTCGGGCGCGCAGATCCAGCCGACACCGATCCGCAGCGTCCGCCGCGCCGTCGACGGCGCGACTTCGCCGAGGGCGTGGTCGTGAACATCCTCAATCCAAAGACCGCACTGTTCTTCCTCGCGTTCCTGCCGCAGTTCGTCGACCCCGCGCTCGGACAGGCCTCGGCCCAGATCGTCGTGCTCGGGCTGACGTTCATGCTGCTCGGCCTGGTGACCGACTCGGTCTGGGCCCTCGGGGCCGGCTCGGCTGGAGAAACGCTCCGCAGGAGTCGCCGCTGGGGGCGCGTTCAACGCTACGTCTCGGGCTCGGTCTTCGTCGGCCTCGGCGTCGTGACTGCACTGACCGGCTCGCATCGTTCGTCGTAGAGGCGAGCCGATGCGTCCCCGCTTCCGGCCGCTTACGCGGTCTCGAGCCGGAGCGTCAGCTTTGGCGGTAGCGCGTACTCCGACTTGTCCCGGGCGGACTTGGCCTCGAAGAGTGCGTGGTCTGCCCGCTCGAAGGCCGTCGCGGGAGGGACGGATCCATCGAGCAGCGTGCCTCCGACGGAAACGGTCATGGGCAGGGCGGTCTTCGACGTGGCGATCGGGAGATCTCGGACCAAGGTGCGGATCCGCTCGCCGACCTGTTCCAGCTGGCGCCGTCCCCGGACACCCGGCGTGAGGATCGCGAACTCCTCGCCGCCCCACCGTGCGACGATGTCGGAAGGGCGCAGCCCTTCTCCGAGTCGCCGGACGACCCCGACGAGCACCTCGTCTCCGACGCGATGGCCGAAGCGGTCGTTCACCGACTTGAAGCGGTCGAGATCGACGACGAACAGCCCGGCCGGCACGCCGCCGCGAACGACGCGCGCATGCTCGGATGCCATGGCCTCCTCGAAGGCGCGCCGGTTCGGGGCGCCCGTGAGCTGATCGCGGCGAGCGTTCGCCTGCTCGGTGGCCAATGCGGCTTCCGTGGTCTCACGGCTTCGTTGTGCGATCATCAGAACGGCGAGGAGCGTCGCCATCGTGGTGACGACGAGAGTTGGGCTCTCGTCGCTCGTGATCAGGAGAGCGGTGATGAGGGGTACGACGAGGGCGGTCTCGAGGAGATCGACGAGCACTCCGCGACGCCAGAGCAGCATCAGAGGCCGGGCGCGACGCTCGAGCATGATGACGAGCCTGCCCGCGGAGTTGACTGCGACTGCGATCAACATCGCTCCGGCTGCGACGGCGAACGTCCTGTCACCCTCGGCGAGGAAGGCTGTTCCGAAGGCTCCGGCGGCCAACCCCTGCAACGCGGCCAGACCACCCTCTGCCGACCGCCGGCGCCAGACCGCCTCCCGGCGAATCAGCTGTGTCGACACCCCGGCGGCAACACCGAGGAGAGGGCCGCCGAGCAGCGCCGCGAGCACGACCACCGGCGTCGAAGCCGTGTACCAGCTCCGCGGACCGAGTTGGACGACGATGTGCTCCGCCGCTGCAGCGACGACGAGAAGGGTGGCGGCGATCGGCAGCGTGATGTCGAGTGACACTCCGGAACCCGCTGTCCAGAGCGCAGTCGCCACCGCGGCGACGAACGGAATACCGACCGCCACCCGCGTCCCACGGGAAGGATCGGCGACGCCCTCGGCATGGCGCGGCCGCGGGCCGGGCCGCCTCGCCCGGTTGGCCGCAGGTGGGTTCGTCACGACACCCCATCAAACTCCGGCGGAGCCCATTCCAGCATCCCCCGTTCAGGGGGCGTCGGTCACGCGCCGTTTCGTCGACGTTTGCGGAGCCTCGTGCCGGCACACCGTGTGCGCGTCAGCCGCCGCCGAAAGCCGAGATCGGGAGGGCAAGGGTGACCTCGTCTCCCGACGGGAGCTCCACTTCGAGCTGTTCGATCAGCGGGAGTGCGCCGGGGGCGGCGGCGATCAGCCGACGCTCGACCTCCTCCGTCGAGTCGAGTACGACGAGCTCCTGCTTGAACGGGCGCGGGAAGCGTCCTCGTCCGAGATACCAGGCATAGAACTTCTTCAGGAACCCCGAAGCCCGTCGCTCGCCGAGCTCGCGGACGGTCTCGCGGATGAAGAGGACGAGCTCTGCCACGATCTCCTCGCGACTCGGCTCGGCCGCATCATCGCCGACGATCTCCCGCAGAGCCCACGGGTTTCCCTGGGCTCCGCGCCCGATCATGACCGCGGCCGCCCCGGTCGTCGCGAGGACGGCCTGGGCCCGGGCGCGCGAGGTGATGTCACCCGACGCGATCACGGGGACAGCTATGAGCGAGACGAGCTCGGCGGTCAGGTCGTGATCGGCCGTGCCCGTGTACATCTGCTGCGCCGAGCGCGGATGCAGCGTGAGAACCGAGGCGCCAGCCGCGACGAGGCGTGGGCCGACTCTCAGGCAATCGCGCGAGCCGTTCCGCAGCCCGCGCCGCATCTTCACCGAGACGGGTAGGCCCACCGCGTCAGCGACCGAGGACACGATGCGGCACGCGAGCTCCGGGTCGTCGAGCAGGATTGCACCTGCGCCGGTCTTCGTCACCTTCCGCACCGGGCAGCCAAAGTTGATGTCGACGAGGTCGGCTCCGGCCGCCTCGACCATCCGCGCTGCTTCCGCCATCCTGGCAGGGTCGGAGCCGAAGATCTGGATCGCCAGGGGATGCTCGTCGGAGGCGACCCGAAGGTACCCGAGCGTCTTTTCGTTGCGATGCTCGATTCCGGCGCAGGAGACCATCTCAGAGCACACGAGCCCGGCCCCGAATCGGCGACCCTGCCGCCGAAACGCCTGCACGCTGACGCCCGCCATCGGCGCCAGGACGAGTCGAGTGGGCACTTCGACAGCGTCGATGAACCAGCTTTCGCGGAGGTTGATCTGCACTCCGCCATGGTAGACGGAGGCAGTTTGCGCGTGAGGCGTCGCGACAGCTACCCTTCACGACCGTCGTGACGCCCGAAAACGGGCCGAAGCCCCGCTGAAGCCGCCTGGAGGCCGTGTCTTGAAGGAAGTGCTCCTCACCCCTGAGGGCTACGAGAAGTTGACGCAAGAGCTCGAGCTGCTGCGGACCGACCGGCGTCGTGAGGTCGCCGACCGGATCCGCGTCGCACGCGAGTTCGGTGACATCGCCGAGAACGCCGAGTACGACGACGCCAAGAACGAGCAGGCGATGCTCGAGCACAAGATCGCCCAACTCGAGGAGCGTCTGCTCAACGCACGGGTGATCGACACCGGCGACGTCGACACGAGCGTGGTCTCGGTCGGCTCCGTCGTTCGACTCCGGGACGTCGACGCCAAGGAGACCGTCGAGTACCACATCGTCGGGTCGGCGGAGGCAAATCCGGCCGAACGGCGACTCTCGAACGAGTCGCCTGTGGGACGCGCGATCCTCGGCCACAAGAAAGGCGAGACGGTCGAGGTGCAGACACCTCGCGGCAGCAAGATCAAGTTCAAGATCATGGAGATCAAGGCGGCCTGACAGCCACCCGAGTGCGCGTCGCCACGGTCACCGCCGCGCGATCGCCGCGGAGAGCCGATGACCATCGAGCCCACACCCCCGAAGCGCTTCCCCGACAGAGCCGAGATCGCCGGGGTCAGGGACGACTGCGACCCGCTCGAGGCGGGGCAGGCGGCGGAGTCGGTCCGCCGGATCGCCGGTCGGGCGATGGCGCGCCGCGACCTGGGTAAGCTCGTGTTTCTCGATGTCGTCGACCGATCGGGTCGGATTCAGGTGATCTGCGAGGCGGCGAAGACCGGTGAGGTCGACGTCCTGCTCGGGGACGTCGTCGGGGTCACGGGGCACCCCGCGCGCGCGCGTCGTGGCGAGCCGTCGCTGCTTGCCGACGCGATTCAGGTGCTCTCCCGCAACACGCAGTCGCTGCCGGACACCTTTCACGGGCTCACCGACGTCGAGATCCGCTACCGAAAGCGCTACCTCGATCTGCTCGTGAACGAGGAGACGCGGGCGGACTTCGTCCTCCGCGCGCGGATCGTCACGGCAGTGCGGTCCTACCTCGACGGTGAGGGCTTCGTCGAGGTCGAGACGCCGGTGTTGCAGCCGCGCTACGGCGGCGCCTTTGCCCGCCCCTTCGTGACGCACCACAACGAGCTCGAGCGCGACCTCTATCTCCGGATCGCCACCGAGCTCTATTTGAAGCGGCTGATCGTCGGCGGCCTGGAGCGGGTGTACGAGCTCGGCAAGGACTTCCGTAACGAAGGCGTCTCGTTCAAGCACAATCCCGAATTCACGATGCTCGAGTGGTACGAGGCGTACGCCGACTACCGCGACACGATGATTCGCATCGAGACGCTCGTCGAAACGGTCGCGCGCGAGGTGATCGGTACGACGAAGGTGCGGTTCCGCGGTCATGATCTGGAGCTGAAGGCGCCCTGGGCCCGCGTACGCTTCACGGATGCTCTCGAGACCAGGGAGTTGTGGACGCGAGACGAGGACGAGTTGCGCGCCCGGCTCGAGGGGCGGGATGTGGACACCGAGACCGACCGCGATTGGGCGCAGCTCGTCGACAAGGCGTTCAGCCACTTCGTCGAGCCGGAGCTGATTCAGCCGACGATCGTCTACGACTATCCGATCGAGCTCTCCCCGTTCGCCCGCGCCACCGATGACGATCCCTTGCTGACGGAGCGGTTCGAATACTTTGCAGGAGGCATGGAGCTCGGAAACGCGTTCTCCGAGATCAACGACGCCGCCACCCAGCGCGAGCGCTTCGAGATGCAGGCCGGGCAGGAGGATGGAGAGCGGGGCGATCCGGACTACGTCGAGGCGCTCTCGTACGGCATGCCGCCCACGGGCGGTCTCGGGTTCGGAATCGATCGCTTCGTGATGCTGCTGACGGGGCGCGAGACGATTCGCGACGTCGTGCTCTTCCCTGCCTTGCGGTGAGTTGGGCGTCCGTCGGAGGCCGGCGATGTTGACGACCCACCCGTCCGGTACGATGCTTAGACCTTCGACTCGGGGCTCGCGGGCGTCGCGAGCTTCGGATCACATCCCGAAAGGAGGGTCGAGGGTTGTTCGAGCGATTCACCGAACGGGCTCGTCAGGTCGTCGTTCTCGCGCAGGACGAGGCGCGGGCGCTGAAGCACAACTACATCGGCACGGAGCACATCCTGCTCGGCCTGCTGCGCGAGGAGGAGGGTCTCGCCGCGCGGGTGCTCGAATCGCTCGACATCACGGTGGAAGAGGTGCGCGCGCAGGTCGCCCGCATCGTCGGCCAGGGCGACGAGGTTACGACCGGGCAGATTCCCTTCACCCCGCGTGCTAAGAAGGTGCTCGAGCTCGCGCTGCGCGAGGCGCTCTCGCTCGGCCACAACTACATCGGCACCGAGCACATCCTGCTCGGCCTCGTGCGCGAGAACGAGGGCGTTGCGGCGCGCATCCTGCTCGACTTCGATGCCGACGCCGAAAAGATTCGCAACGAGATCATTCGCATGCTGTCCGGTCCCGGCCGCAGGCAGGCGGGCGCGGGTGCGGCGTCGGGTGGCGAGAAGACGAAGAACTCGAAGCTGCTCGACCAGTTCGGCCGCAACCTGACGAAGATGGCTACGGAGGGCAAGCTCGACCCGGTCGTCGGCCGCCAGACCGAGATCGAGCGTGTGATGCAGATCCTCTCGCGCCGCCAGAAGAACAACCCGGTGCTGATCGGGGAGCCGGGTGTGGGCAAGACAGCCGTCGTCGAGGGGCTTGCTTCGCGGATCGCCGCGAATCAGGTGCCGGAGCTCCTGAAGAACAAGCAGATCTACACGCTGGACCTGGCCGCGCTCGTCGCCGGCTCGAAGTATCGCGGCGAGTTCGAGGAGCGCCTCAAGAAGGTGATGAAGGAAATCACCCAGCGCGGCGACATCATTCTCTTCATCGACGAGCTCCACAACCTCGTCGGCGCGGGAGCCGCCGAGGGTGCAATCGACGCTGCCTCGATCCTGAAGCCCGCCCTGGCTCGCGGAGAGATGCAGACGATCGGGGCGACGACGCTCGACGAGTACAGGAAGTACCTCGAGCGAGACGCCGCGCTCGAGCGGCGCTTCCAGCAGGTGCGTGTCGAGGAGCCGTCGATCGACGACACGGTGCAGATCCTGCGTGGCCTGCGCGACCGCTACGAGGCGCACCACCGCTGCAAGATCTCCGACGAGGCGCTGCGCGCTTCGGCCGTGCTGGCCGATCGCTACATCCAGGACCGGCACCTGCCGGACAAGGCGATCGATCTCATCGACGAGGCCGGCTCGCGCCTGAGGATCCGCACGATGTCCGCGCCGCCCCGCTACCGGGAGCTGGAGGAGGAGATCGAGAAGGTCCGCGCCGACAAGGAGAACGCGATCGAGGCGCAGGAGTTCGAGAAGGCGGCGGCTCTGCGCGACAAGGAGCGCAAGCTGACGCAGAAGAAGAAGGAGCTGGAGGAGAGCTGGCGCAACGAGGCCGACGAGGAGCAGCCCGAGGTGGGCGAGGACGAGATCGCCGACATCGTCTCGATGTGGACGGGAATCCCGGTGTTCAAGCTCACGGAGGCCGAGTCGCAGAAGCTGATCCGGATGGAGGAGGAGCTTCACAAGCGCGTGATCGGCCAGGAGCCGGCGATCGTCGCCGTCTCGAAGGCGATCCGCCGCGCCCGCGCCGGCATCAAGGATCCAAAGCGGCCGACCGGCTCGTTCATCTTCCTCGGCCCGTCAGGCGTCGGCAAGACCGAGCTGGCGCGCACGCTGGCCGAGTTCCTCTTCGGCGACGAGGAGGCGATGATCCAGATCGACATGAGCGAGTACATGGAGAAGCACTCCGTGTCGCGGCTCGTCGGCTCGCCTCCCGGGTATGTCGGCTACGACGAGGGCGGCCAGCTCACCGAAGCCGTCCGCCGCAAGCCGTATTCGGTTCTCCTGCTCGACGAGATCGAAAAGGCGCACCCGGACGTTTTCAACATCCTCCTCCAGATTCTCGAGGACGGGAAGCTGACCGATGCCCAGGGGCGCAAGGTCGACTTCCGGAACACCATCGTGATCATGACGTCGAACATCGGCGCCGCCCAGATCTCGAAGAACCAGTCGCTCGGCTTCACGCTCGGCGACGAGACGGGGCTGACGTACGACGACATGAAGAGCCGGGTGATGGGGGAGCTGAAGAAGGTCTTCCGCCCCGAGCTGTTGAACCGCATCGACGAGATCATCGTGTTCCACAAGCTGGAGAAGAGCGAGATCCTGCAGATCGTCGACCTGATGATGAAGCGGCTGCGCGATCAGATGACGATCCACGGTGCCACGATCGAGCTCACGGACGATGCGAAGGAGCTCCTCGTCGAGCAGGGCTACGATCCCGCCATGGGAGCCCGCCCGCTCCGCCGTTCGATCCAGCGCCTGATCGAGGATCCGCTCGCCGACTTCGTGCTCGGCCGCGATCTGTCCGAGGGGTCGACGATCCTGATCGACCGCAGGCAGGAGCTGACCGGGATGGACGGCGAGTCGCTCGTCGACATCCAGGTGATCGAGGGCGAGGTGAAGCCGGAGCCGGTAACGGTGCCGCCCGACGACGCAGCCGGGACCGCCGAGGAGCCTGAAGGCGAGAACGAGCTGAGCTGACCTGCCGCGGGCTCGATTCGGCCGCTGATTCGGCACCCGCTCGAGCTCACCATTCGCTGAGCTTCCAGATCTCCGGCTCGAGCTTTCCGGGCTCGCCGATCTCGGCGAAGATCGCGACCGCCCGCTTGAGCTCCTCGATGGCCTCCTGATCCCGGCCGCCGGCGCGGAGCAGGTCGGCGAGGTTGTTACGCAGAGCGGCCTCCCGGTGCCGGTCGCCGAGCTCGACGCACAGGGCGAGCGCCTCGAGCGTGAGCTCGATCGCGTCGGCAGTCGAGCCCTTGGCCCGGAGCGTCAGCGCGAGGTTGTTCAGGGCGGCTGCACGTGCCGCTGGATCACCCACTGCCTCGGCAAGAGCACGGCTGCGCTCGAGGTGCCGCAAGGCCTCGTCGTGGGCGCCGGACGCGGCGGCGAGCACGCCGAGGATGTTGAGCGCCTGCGCCTGAGCAGGCGTGTCGTGGGCAACGACGGCATCATCGAGCGCCTCGGTCGCGAGCGTTGCCGCCTCCGCGGCGCGCCCGAGCCGGTGAACGGCAAGGCTGCGGTCGGCCAGCATCCTCGCTTCGTCGACGGGCGGTGCGTCGCCGGTGCGTGCCGCGAGCGCGGACTCGAGCGAGGCGTCGGCGAGCTCCCACTCGCCGCGGCCAAGGTACAAGAGGCCGATCCGATGCTCGATCCGCGGCAGGAGGTCGGGTGTCGCTTCTGCGGCTGCCGCCTCGTACGTCACGACCGCCGCGCCGTAGTCACCTCCGAGCGTCTCGAGGTCGCCGATCTCGAGACGCAGCGCCGTCGTCTCCGGGTGGCCGAGCTCGAGCGCGGAGCGGTAGTGCGAGAGGGCCTCGCCGTTTGCGTAGAGACGCCGACGGTGACGTGCGTCGACAAGAAGCGCCAGTGGTTGCAGGCGGGGAACGTCCGGAACTCCGTTGCGATCCGATCGACCCTCCACATGCTGAAGCCGGGGAAGAAGACGGCCGCTTCACGCCCTCCGGATCCACTCGGCAACGGTAGCCTCGGCAGCGTGCACGATGCGATCGTCGTCGGTTCGGGGCCCAACGGGCTCGCGGCGGCGATCGTGCTCGCGCGTGCCGGGAGATCGGTGCTCGTGCTCGAAGGGCGCGACACGATCGGCGGGGGGCTCCGAACCGAGGAGCTGACGCTCCCGGGATTCCGGCACGACACCTGCTCTGCGATCCATCCGCTCGGGATCGCTTCGCCGTTCATGCGCTCCGTACCGCTCGGTGAGCTCGGCGTCGAGTGGATCCAGCCACCTGCCCCGCTCGCACACCCACTCGACGACGGCTCGGCGGTCGTGCTGGAGCGCTCGCTCGAGGATACGGCTGCAGGGCTGGGTGACGACGCCGGCGCATGGCGACGAATGTTCGGGCCGCTCGTCCGCGTCTCCGACGAGCTCGTCGAAGGCACCCTTGCCGGACCACGGCCGCCGCGGCATCCGATCCACATGGCTCGCTTCGGCCTCTCTGCGCTTCGTTCAGCCGCCGGTCTCGCGCGCTCACGGTTCGCCGGTGAGAGAGCGCGGGCCTTGTTCGCCGGGAACGCCGCCCACGCGATGCTGCCTCTCGAGTCCACCGCCACGGCCTCGTTCGGGCTCATCCTGGCGATGCTCGGCCATTCGGTCGGCTGGCCGCTGCCACGCGGCGGCTCGCAGGCCCTTGCGGACGCCCTCGCGTCGCACATTCGATCGCTGGGTGGGGAGATCGAGACGGGCCGCACGGTCACCTCGCTCGCCGAGGTGCGGAGGGCCGAGCTCGTTCTGCTCGATGTGACGCCGAGGCAGTTCCTGGCAGTGGCAGGCGACGATGTACCGTCGCGCTACAGGCAGGCCCTGGAGAAGTACCGCTACGGCCCCGGGGTCGTGAAGGTCGACTATGCGCTCGACGGGCCCGTGCCGTGGCAAGCACCCGACTGCGCGCGCGCGGCGACAATTCACCTGGGCGGCACGCTCGCCGAGATCGCCGTCGCGGAGGCCGAGGTCGCCGAGGGTCGGCTCCCAACGCGTCCTTACGTGCTCGTCGCGCAGCAGAGCCTCTTCGACCCCACGCGTGCCCCCGAAGGCAAGCACACGTTGTGGGCTTACACGCACGTTCCCAACGGGTCGACGCTGACCGACGCCGCGGTCGCGGCGATCGAGGCTCAGCTCGAGCGGTTCGCGCCCGGGTTTCGGGACCTCGTCCTCGCCCGGAGCATTCTCGATCCCGCGGCGCTGGAGGCACGCAACCCGAACTACGTCGGGGGCGACATCAACGGCGGCAGCGCCGACCTGCGTCAGTTGTTCGCGCGCCCGGTGGCCCGTCCGAACCCCTACCGGACGCCGATCGAAGGCGTCTATCTCTGCTCGTCGTCCACACCCCCCGGAGGAGGAGTGCACGGCATGTGCGGGTACCACGCCGCCCGCGCCGCGCTTCGCAGGTAGAGCCGCCCCGCGCCGCGCTCACGCGGGCTACTCTCGCTCCATGGAGATCCGACATGCCAACCCCTCCGACTACGGCCGTGTCATCCAGCACGTCAACGCCTGGTGGGGTGGACGCGAGATGGCGCCACTGCTGCCCAAGCTGTTCTTTCTCCATTTCGAGGGCACGAGCTTCGTCGCCGAGGACGACGAGGGCAAGCTCGTCGGATTCCTGATCGGCTTCCTGTCGCAAACCGATCCGGACGAGGCCTACATCCACTTCGTCGGCGTGGCCCCCGGCCATCGCGGGTCGGGCGTCGGCCGCGAGCTCTACGAACGGTTCTTCACGGTCGTCGCGGCGCAAGGCCGGTCACTCGTGCGCTGCGTCACCTCGCCGGCGAACGAAGAATCGATCTCGTTCCACGAATCGCTCGGGTTCTCCGCCGAGAGCGTGGCGAAGGACTACGACGGTCCGGGAGAAGACCGGGTGCTGTTCGTCAAGCTCCTCGGCTGAGCCGGCGTCCGGACGACGAGGCGGTCGACACCATCCGGCCCGTCGGCCTGCGTTGTTGTCCATAATGACGACATGACGTCCGGCGGGTTGCGTACCATCGGTGAATGGCCAAGGTGATCGTCCAGCACGTCTGCTCCGAGTGCGGCACGACGACCGGCCGGTGGCTCGGAAAGTGCCCCGGCTGCGGCGCCTTTGGCTCGCTCGTCGAGGAACTCTCGGGCCAGGCGACGCCTGCGAAACGGCGGGGCGGCGTCGCCCGCGTGCCGGAGCGGCTCGTCGATGTTCGTTCAGAGGAGGCAGCCAGGATCGACACGGGCGTGCCGGAGCTCGACCGCGTCCTCGGCGGCGGGCTCGTGCCCGCCTCGCTCGTGCTCGTCGGCGGCGAACCGGGCGTCGGAAAGTCCACACTACTCCTGGCTGCGCTCGGCAACATCGCCCGAGCGGGCCGGCGTGGCCTGCTCGTCACGGGCGAGGAGTCGGTAGCGCAGGTCAAGCTTCGGGCCGATCGGCTCGGCGGCGCTGAGCAGGTCGAGATCCTGGCCGAGACCGAGCTGGATTCGGTTTGCGCCACGCTCGAGCAGGAGCGCCCCGACGTGTGCGTGATCGACTCCGTCCAGACGCTCTACTCGGCGGAACTCGGATCCGCGCCCGGATCGGTCGGCCAGGTGCGCGAGGCGGCCGGGCGGCTCCTTCGGGTGGCGAAGGAGCAGGGGGTTGCAACCATTCTCGTCGGGCACGTGACGAAGGACGGGTCGGTCGCGGGCCCGCGGGTCCTCGAGCACCTGGTCGACTGCGTGCTCCAGTTCGAGGGCGATCGCTATCACGCGCACCGCGTCCTGCGGGCCGTGAAGAATCGATTCGGCTCTACGAACGAGCTCGGTGTGTTCGAGATGACCGGCGGCGGCCTCGTCGGTGTCCCCGACCCCTCCGAGCTGTTCGGGAGGACGCACGACGGCGAGATCGGTGCCGCCGTCGCCTGCGCGCTCGAAGGGACGCGGCCGATCCTGCTCGAGATTCAGTCGCTCGTCTCGCGCAGCGATCTCGCGATGCCCCGACGGGTTGCGACGGGCGTCGATCCGAAGCGCCTGGCGATGATCGTCGCGGTGCTCTCGCGCCACGCAGGAGTTGCCCTCGGGTCGGCGGACGTCTTCGTCAACGTCGCAGGCGGGGTCCGGATCGACGAGCCCGGTGCCGATCTGGCGGTCGCGCTTGCGATCGCGTCGGCGTCGCGCGGCATGCCTGTCCACGCAGGCGTGGCGGTGTTCGGCGAGATCGGTCTGACGGGTCGCCTCCGGCCCGCCGTGCAGGCCGAGCGCCGCCTGGAGGAATGCACGAAGCTCGGCCTTCGAACGGTGATTGCTCCGGACGGGACGACAACGCGGGCGGGGCTTCGCGTCACCCGCGCCGAGACGCTTCGCCAGGCGATCGCGGCTGGGCTGGACTCGACCGAGGCCCCGTAGGGCGAGGCGGAAGCCTCGATCGATCGGCGACAGGCGTGCACCCCGGCGTCTGGTTGTCCGGCAGGAGGCATGCTTCGTCCACCGGTGAGAAAGGCAGACCACCCGGGGCGTCGATGCGCGTTCGGCGAGCTGTATCGGAGGGCATTGCCAAGGGCAGAGATCGGAGCAGACGCGGCGGTTCCGATCATTTCCTCGCGCCCACATTCGCCGTGAACTGGTTGCGAATCTCAGCTAGAATATCGTTCCCTCGCCGGCAGCCTCTCAGCGCCGGCGGTTTTCGTGAAATGGGCGGATAACGGGAGGGCTAGCTTGTTCGACGTCGGCGACAATGTGGTGTATCCGCACCACGGGGCAGGCACGGTCGTGAGCAAGGAGTCGCGCATCGTTCTCGGGCAGGAGCGCGAGTACCTGACCATCAAGATCCTGCACAACGACATGACCGTCAACGTGCCCACGGAGAACGCCGAAAAGGTCGGTCTTCGTTGGGTGATCGGGCTCGACGCGGTGGAGGTCGTCGTCAAGGCGCTCTCCGGCGAGTCGACCGAGATGCCGAAGAACTGGAACCGGCGCTTCAAGCACAACCGGGACAAGATGAAGACGGGCGACATCCTCGAGCTCGCGGAAGTCGTGCGCAACCTCGCGCTTCGCGACCACGAGAAGGGTCTCTCGACGGGCGAAAAGCAGATGTATGTCAAGGCGAAGAAGATCCTTGCATCCGAGTTCATGTACGCAAAGGACATGAGCGAGGAAGACGCTGCCGCCTGGCTCGACGAGGTGCTCGCGAATCCCGCGGGTGGTAAGAGGAAGGTCAAGCCGAAGGCCAAGGTCGCTGCCGCAAGCGCGTGAGGCCGCACGGCACCGGCAGGACGGACGGATAGCGCCGTGGCCCATGGCGGAAGCGTCGGCTCGACATGGGCCATACTCGTCGCCGCGGGCTCCGGTGAACGGCTCGGTGCCGATCGGCCCAAGGCATTCGTCGCGCTCGGCGGCCGCGTTCTCCTGGCCGAGAGCCTGGAACGGCTCGACGGGAGCTCCTGGATCGATGCTGTCATCGTCGCCGCCCCTCCCGACTGGGAGGAGGCGGCAATCGTGCTGGCGGAGGAACTCGTCGCCTCGAAAGTCGCGGCAGTCGTCTCGGGCGGTGCGACACGCGCCGAATCGGTTCGTGCCGCCTTGGCCGAGGTTCCGGATGAGGCACTCGTCGTGGTCGTGCACGACGCGGCGCGCCCTCTCATCGACGATGCCGTGATCGAGCGTGTGCTCGGGCCGCTCGCCGAGGGTTGTGACGGCGTCATCCCGGGGTTACCGCTCAGCGACACCGTGAAGCGGGTCGCCGGAGGTCGTGTCGCAGAAACCGTCGACCGCTCGTCACTCGTCGCCGTGCAAACGCCGCAGGCGTTCACGGCGAGTGCCCTCCGCGCTGCCTATCGCGGCACCGACCTCGTCGACGCGACGGACTGCGCATCGCTCGTCGAGGCTCGAGGCGGCATCATCCGTGTCGTTGCCGGCGATGTTCGCCTGCTGAAGATCACGACTGCAGCCGATCTCGCGCTCGTCGAGTCGTGGCTCTGAGAGCAGTGTTCTTCGACGTCGGCGAGACTCTCGTCGACGAGGAGCGTTGGTGGAGGCAGCTCGCCGAGAAATCGGGCCTGCAGCCGCACGTGGTCTGGGCGGCGCTCGGTGTCACGATAGAGCGGGGCGAGGAGCACAACGAGCTCTGGGGTCATCTCGGGATCGAGCGGCCCATCACCTGGTGGCAGGAGCTCACCTACGAGCTCGGCGACCTCTATCCGGATGCGATCGCGTGTCTCGAGGCCCTCCGGGCCATTGGTCTGCGCGTCGGGATCGTCGGCAATCAGACCGCGGCCCTCGAGCAGTGGGCACGCGATTCGAGGCTTCCCGCCGACGTGATCTCGTCGTCGGACACCCTCGGCGTCCGGAAGCCCGATATTCGTTTCTTCCACCACATCGTGGAGCTCGCCGGGTGTCTTCCGGGAGAGACCGCCTATGTCGGTGACCGGGTCGATAACGACGTGCTTCCCGCGGTCGCGGCAGGGCTTGTGGCGATCCACGTCCGCCGGGGCCCGTGGGGGCGCCTGCAACGGACGCCGCCGGCGGCCACGCTCGGCGTCGACGACCTCACGTCGCTGCCGGAGGCGCTAGCCTCGCTCACATGAGCAGCCTTCGCATCGGCCTCGGGATCGACGCGCACGGTTTCGAGGCGGGAGTGCCTCTCGTCCTCGCGGGGGTGACGATCGACCACCCGCGCGGCCTCGTCGGGCATTCGGACGGCGACGTGATCGCTCACGCGCTCACCGATGCGCTGCTCGGCGCGGCGGGACTCGCCGACATCGGGGCGCTGTTCCCCTCCGACGACGATCGCTACAGCGGCGCGGACTCGCTCGAATTGCTGGTGGAGGCCTACCGGCAGGTGCAAGAGGCGGGCTTCTCGCTCGTCAACGCCGACTGCATCCTCATCGGCCAGGAGCCGCGGATTGCGCCGCACCGTGACGCGATGAGCGAGCGGCTCGCGACGGCGCTCGGAGTGAGCGTCGACAGGGTGGGCGTGCGCGCTACGACGACGGACTTCCTCGGCTTCACGGGGCGCCGTGAGGGACTCGCGGCACAGGCGGTGGCGCTCCTCGAGCGCTCGACGGCGTGACCTACCGGTTCTTCACCTACGACGGAGCGCCCCGAGCTCCTAGACCGCTGCGACTTCCTCTGCGAGGCATGGCCGGCGTTCATGATCGAGTCGCCGGTTGCGAACGGCTGCCGGTTTCTCCTCTGCGTCGAACCGAAACGTCTGGATGCACCACAGCATCGGCTGAAGCACCACCGGGGCCTCCCGCGCAGGCGCGCCTCGCACTCAGGGGAGGCGCACGCTCCCGTCTGCGAGGAGTACGACGAGGCCGTCCCGGGCGAGGGCGTCGACGGCCTCCTCGTCGAGATCGTTGCGAGTGGTCGTCGCCGTCACGACGAGGCGCAGCGTGGCGGCACGCCGCTGGCGGAACGAGCCCTCGAACCGGCTCTGCTTCCGGGCCGGCTCGTCTCGAGTGCCACGCGACGGACAACCGCTCGCGAGCGGGCACACGGCACAACGCGGTATACGGGCCAAGCACACTGTTGCCCCGAGATCCATGAGGGCCTGCGCCGCCGAGCCGCTGAAGCTGTGACCCGTCCGGCGCTCGATCCGGTCGACGTTGACGTCGTGGGGGAGCACGTCCTCGCCGAAGGCGAAGTTCCGGAGTGCTGCCGCAGTGTACGGGCCGACACCGGGAAGGCAGGTCAGATCGTCGGGCCAGCCATCGTGTGCGACCGTCTGAGCTGCTTGGTGCAGCGCGAGCGCGCGTCGGTTGTAGCCAAGGCCCTGCCAGGCGCGGATCACCTCCGCGGCCGGTGCCGCCGCCAGCGATCCTACCGTCGGCCAGCGCTCGAGCCACGCGGCATATCGGGGAACGACGCGCTCGACCTGGGTCTGCTGCAGCATCACCTCGCTGACGAGGATCGCGTACGGATCGCGCGTGTGGCGCCACGGCAGGTCGCGCCCGGAACGGTCGTACCAGGCCATGAGAAGAGGCTGCATGCCGAACCCATCCTAAGATCGCCGTGCGGTCGGAGACCCGGTTGACTTTGCCCGGCGCGGTGCGGATCCTTCGAGAACTTCGAGGAGCACATGAGTCGCCCGACCGGCAGACTCTCGACGAGGTCGATGATGACCGTCGCGAGTCCGCCGACGGCTGAATTGTTTGCGTCCGTCGCAACCCGAAAAGGAGGAGTCATCGACCGCAATCAGCTTCGTGGCATCCAGGAGCCACTCAAGGAGCGTTACCGCAACGATCCGGCCGGCGCGCTGATAACGCTCAGGGCGGCAGGGACGCTCGGAGTCGGGATTACGTGCTCGGTCACCACCGGTGGGGCGATCGCGGAAGCGGGTCTCCACCCGGCGAGTGGCGGCGACGGCGCCAGCCTCTGTTCGGGCGACATGCTCCTCGACGCGCTGGTCGCCTGCGCGGGAGTCACGCTTCGCGCCGTTGCGACGTCGCTCGAAATCGACATTCGCGAGGGACGCGTCGAGGCAGAAGGAGACCTCGATTTCCGCGGTACGCTTGCCGTCAGCAAGGAGGCGCCCGTCGGGTTTCGCGCGATTCGTCTGCGCTTCGAGCTCGAGACAGACGCAAGCGCCGAGGAGGTCGACACCTTGCTCCGGTTGACCGAACGCTACTGCGTCGTCTATCAAACGCTCGCCAACAACCCGTCACTTTCGGCCTCCTGGGCGGCTCACGAGATCTGACCTTTTCGACCGCCGTTGACGTCCATCTGCAAGAGTTGGTCGGTGCTCCTCTACAACTCGGCGGTCTCCGGCAACTGCTACAAGGTGCGCCTCCTCGCGGCACACCTCGGTCTTCCGTTGGAGCTTCGGGAGCTCAGCGTCGTCGACCGCTCGAACCGTGCCGAGGTGCTCGGCGACCTCAACCCGGCCCGGCGGGTACCGACACTCGTGCTCGACGACGGTCGGCCGCTTGCGGAGTCGAACGCGATTCTCTGGTATCTCGCCGACGGCACCGAGTTCGTCCCTGATGAGCGCTACGAGCGCGTCCAGGTGCTCCAGTGGCAATTCTTCGAGCAGTATCAGCACGAGCCGTCGATTGCGGTCGTCCGGTTCCTGCTCGCCTACTCGGGCGAGGCCGAGAAGCATGCCGAGCGCATCAGGGAGCAGACCGCGAACGGGTATGTGGCGCTCGACGCGATGGAGCGCCACCTTGCCGGGCGCAGCTACCTCGTCGGTGAGCGGTTCACGATCGCCGACATCTCCCTCTACGCCTACACCCATGTGGCGCATGAGGGCGGATTCGACCTTGCGCCGTACCCGGAGATCGGTGCCTGGCTCGCGCGAGTAGAAGCGCGGCCGGGGCACGTCACGATCGACGCGTGAGCTGCTCGGACGCCGGCGACCGGGTAGGCGTGCCCCGGTTGTTCCAGGTTCCGGCCGCCGGTCGGCCGGCGATCGCACGATAGGGCGGTAGATTGGCCGCATGACCGTCCGCGTCCGCTTCGCACCGAGCCCGACCGGGTCGCTCCACCTTGGCAACGCACTCAGCGCCGTGGCCAACCGCGCATTTGCCGACGAGCACGGGGGAGCCCTCGTCTTACGGATCGACGACACCGACCCCGACCGCACCGCGCCCGGCGGCGAAGCCGCGATCCTGAGCGATCTCGGCTGGCTCGGCGTCAACTGGGACGAGGGGCCGATCAGCCAGAGCGCGCGGGCCGGGCGTCACACCGAGGCAGCAGCGCTCACGCTCGACACAGGAGCGATCCGTGATCGGGACGGGTCGATCCGCCTCGCCGGAACGACGCTAGCTCGCGCCGACGGCACCGCGACCTATCAACTCGCGTCCGTCGTGGACGATCTCGACCTCGGCATCACGCACATCATTCGAGGCTCCGACCACCGGCCGAACGAAGAGGTGCAGATGCGAATCGCGCGCGCGCTAGGCGGTGAGCTGCCGGAGGTAATCCACCATGGGCTCCTGCTCGGCGCCGACGGTAAGAAGCTCTCCAAGCGAGCCGACCACGCCTCGGTCTCGGATCTCCGCGACGAGGGGATTCCCGCCGCGGCGGTGCGTGCCTATCTCGACGAGCTCGGGCTGCCGCGCCACGATGTTCATCTCGATCTCGCGAGAATTCAACGTCTCGCGACCGACGCGATTGCGGAGATGCCCGATGTCGAGCTCGCGGCCGCAGCAGGCGCTCCGCCGGAGCTCGCACGGGCTCTTCGCGGGGCGCGCACGCTCTTGGAGGCCCGGGACATCGCCGGTCAGATCCTGGCGCCGAGCGAGGTTGCTCTCGGTGACGAGGCCCGACCGAGTCTGGAGCGGTTCATGGAGTTGCGGGAGCCGCTTCCCGAGAGCGTCGGCGAGCCCGAAGCCCGCGCGATCGTCCGCGAACTCAAGGCGGTCGGCGGCAGCCTCAAGAGTCTTCGACTCGCGCTGACCGGTGCCGAGCGTGGTCCCGAGCTGTGGACGGTCGTCGCCGCGGTTCCCCGCGACGAGGCTCTCCGGCGCGCTGTCGCGGCTATAACACCGCGATGACGGTGCGCCTGTACGACACCGCGACGAGATCTCTCGTCGGGCTTCCCGATCCACCGGCGAAGGTCGGGATGTACGTCTGCGGGCCGACGGTCTACCAGCGGGCGCACATCGGCAACGCGGTGCCTTTCGTCGTCTTCGCCTGGCTGCGCAACTGGCTGCGGACGCGCGGCTACGACGTCACGTACGTCCACAACATCACGGACGTCAACGACAAGATCTACGAGGTCGCGCCCGGGGCGAGTGCCGCCCGCGCGCTTGAGGCTACCGGGTGGTACCTCGAGGACACGGCCTCGTTCGGGCTCGCGATGCCCGATGCGATGCCGCGTGCGACGGAGGCGATTCCCGAGATCATCGCGCTGATCGGGGAGCTCGTCGCCGCCGGCCATGCCTACGAGGCCGGCGGTGACGTCTACTTTCGGGTTGCAAGCTTCTCGACCTACGGTGCCCTTTCCCGCCAACGGCCCGATCAGGTCGAGGAGCAGGAGCCGAGCCCGCTGAAGGAGGACCCTCGCGACTTCGCGCTCTGGAAGGCGACGAAGGAAGGTGAGGACACTTCGTGGGAGTCGCCGTGGGGACCCGGCAGACCGGGCTGGCACATCGAGTGCTCGGCGATGGCGGAGAAGACGCTCGGGCCCGAGTTCCTGATCCACGGGGGTGGGCTCGATCTGGTCTTTCCTCACCACGAGAACGAAAGGGCACAGTCACAGGCCGTCGGGCGCCCGTTCGCCAAGATCTGGATGCACAACGGGCTCCTTCGGTTCGTGGGCGAGAAGATGTCGAAGTCGGTCGGCAACATCGCCACGATCCAGGAGGTGATCGCCGAGTGGGGGCGCGAAGCGGCATTGCTCTTCCTGATGACGGGCCACTGGCGAAAGCCGCTCGAGTTCTCGCGGGAGGCGATGACTGCTGCCGGCGTCCAGGTCGAGAGCCTTCGCAACGCCCTGCGCGGCGAGACCCGCACAGCCGGTGACTGGGATGCTCTTGCGACCGTTCTCGACGACGACTTCAACACACCCGCGGCACTTGCCGTGCTCCACCGCTGGGCCCGCGAGGGTGCGCTCGAGGAGCTACGGCGAGGGCTGGCCGTCTTCGGGCTCGGCGGGCTCGGCGTCAGCGTAGACGCGCCCACTGCGGTCGTGGCGCTGGCCCACGCGCGATCGGAGGCACGGGCTGCGCGCGACTTTGCGGAGTCGGATCGGCTGCGCGATCGGATCGCGGCCGCCGGTTGGGAGGTACGCGACGCGCCCGGAGAGCCCGGCGGCTACGAGCTCGTGCCGCTTTCGTGACGCGCGAGCTCATCTACGGCCGGAACGCCGTCCGTGAAGCTCTGCGCGGCCGTCGCGAGGTGCTCGAGCTCTGGGTTTCCGAGCGGGCAGCCGCGTCGCTCGACTGGATTGGCGAGGGCCCTCGCCCGCGGGCCGTCAAGGAACGCGAGCTGACCGAGGCGGCTGCGAGTCCCGACCATCAGGGTGTTGTCGCGTGGGCGAGCCCGTACCCGTACGCCGATCCCTGGGAGCTGGCGGGACTCGAGAAGCCGTTGCTCGCCTGCCTCGATCAGGTGACCGACCCGCGCAACCTGGGTGCGGTCATTCGGTCGGCGGCCGGTGCCGGCGCAACCGGGGTGATCGTGCCTGCCCACGGGGCCGCCCAGGTGACTCCCGCCGTCTGCCGGTCGTCGGCCGGCGCAGTAGAGCACCTGCCGGTGGCAGTCGTGCCGAACCTCGCCCGCTACCTGGCAGAGATCAAGAGGGGCGACCTCTGGTCCTACGCGGCAACCGCAGACGCGCCACAATCGATGTGGCAGGCCGACCTCACGGGCGGTGTCGCACTCGTGTTCGGCGCCGAGGGCAAGGGCGTCAGGCCGCTCGTGCGCAAGACGTGTGATGCCGCGCTTTCGATCCCGCTCGCGGCCGGGGTCGAGTCGCTCAACGTCAGCGTCGCAGCGGCGGTTCTGCTGTACGAGGCGCGCCGGCAGCGGGCGTAGGCGCCGGACAGCGTCGTTCGCACGCGAGGGTGTTCGTCACTCGTCGGGCGAGGCTACCCTCGCCCTACCATGACGCTGTGCCCGAGCCGACGCTCTACCTCTTCGACGGCTACAACCTCCTCCACGCCGGTGGACAGGCGGACGTACGGGAGCTCGTCGACGAGCTCGCCGGCTTCGTCGCGATGAGCGGATCGCGTGGCGTCGTGGTCTTCGACGGCGTCGGCGAGGAGTTCGAGGTCGGGCCGCTCTCGGTCCGCTATGCCTCTCACGCAGACACGCTGCTCGAACGGCTGGCGGCCGAGCACCGCCACGCTGAGCGTGTCTGCCTCGTCTCCTCCGACGGCGCCGTGCGTGGCACCTCAGGTCAGGAGGTGCGGAAGGTCTCGGCGGCTGCGTTTCTGCGCGATCTCGAGAGCCCGCGCCATGTCGAGGAGGAGCCTTCACGACTCCGGGACCGTGTCGACCCGGAGACGCGCGCCAAGCTCGAACGGCTGCGCCGCGGGCTCTGAGACCGGTCGGCGCCGGTCTCGAGCTCGGGGGCGGCCGTCCGGCGAGAGCACCCGAACACTTGTTCTTATCACAGTGCAAACTTTGCAATGGGGTTGTAACGCGTGCAAGAAGGTGCTACGTTCTCCCTCAACTTCAGGGTGAGACTTCGGTCGAGCATGAAGCGAACGAGCCCGGAAATAGCCAAAAACAGGGAGAGTCGATGTCCGCCCGCACCGCTTCAGCCCCCAAGTCGCCCCAGAAGCTTCAACGTGAACTTGAGGATCTGCAGCTCGTCCTCAAGGCGCGCAACGGGAGCCAGGCGGCGCTCGATCAGCTGATGCGCCGCTATCACGGCTTCGTTCGGCTGAAGGCGAGCAGCTACTTCCTCGCGGGCGGTGACGCTGACGACTTGATCCAGGAGGGAATGATCGGCCTCTACAAGGCGATGCGTGACTTCCGGCACGACAAGGAGACATCGTTCCGCTCGTTCGCGGAGCTCTGCGTGACGCGCCAGATCATCACGGCGATCAAGACGGCGACCCGGTTCAAGCACTCGCCGTTGAACACCTACGTTTCGTTCAGCCATACGCCTGCTGGACAGGAGAACGAGGGCGACTGCACGCTCGGTGACGCGCTTCCGGGTCCGAACACGAACGACCCGTCGAGCTGTGTGATCTCGACCGAGGAGCTGCAGAGCCTCGTCGGCTGCCTCGGTACCACGCTGTCGTCGCTCGAGTCCGATGCGCTGCGCCTCTACCTCGACGGCAAGTCCTACGACACGATGGCGATCGAGCTCGAATGCGACACGAAGACGATCGACAACGCGTTGCAGCGGGTCAAACGGAAGATCGTCGCGCACCAGGCGACGCGCGCCGTGCCCGCGTAAGTCTCCGCTTCCTCCCCACACGGCGGTCGGATGCTGCGCCGTGAGACGTGCCGACGAGCCGCCTCTCCGGCGGCTCGTCGCGTTCCTTCTCGCTACGTGAAGACGATTTCCCCACCTGCGGCCTGCTCGTAGAACTCGCCGACGGTGATCACGCCGGTGACCTGTGGCACGAAGGCGTCTTCCCCGAGGCCGAACATGTCGACGGTCGCCTTGCACGCGTAGATGCCGGCACCGGAGTCCGCGATCATCTCGACGAACTCCGGCACGGGTGGGATATCGAGCTTTTCGATCTTGCGCGCCATCATCTTGGTCGCGACCCAGGACATGCCGGGAATCGCACCGACGATGGTCGGGATGTGCATTCCGGGGTTCCCGACCGTCGCCACCTTGATACGGCTCTGTCGCCTTTTCGTGATCGCGTCGAGCCCGAAGAAGGTGAAGAACACGTTGGCCTCGATGCCTTCCATCCGGGCTCCGTTGGCCATGATCAGGCCGGGGTAGACACCCTCCAACGAGCCCTTCGAGATGACGATCGACACCTTCTGGATCGGCCTTGGCTGCTCGGCTGCCTCGGGACTGACGAGTTGCCCGAGGTCGTGATCGGTGATCGTTGTCATGGTTGCCCTCCTAGATGCAGCCGCGTGGCTTGGGGATGCCGCCGATCTTGGCAGCGAGCTTGGCCGGGCCCTTGGGAAAGAGCTCGTAGAGTTCCTTGATCGGCACGCCGGAGGCCTTGCCGAGCGTCCGGATCGACGGGGCCTGGCCCGTCTCCAGGTATGTCGTGCGCATGTACACGACGACCTGAAGGTGGCGTGGCGTCAGCGTCGAGACGCCGTTCTCGTGCGCGATCGCCGCGGCGATCTCCTCGTTCCATTGGGATGGGTCGGTGAGGAATCCTTCGGCGTCGACCTCGACCGTGCTGCCGGCGAGAGTCTCGGTGGTCGTCATTTGCTGGTCCTTTCGTTCTAATGCGTTGGGACGGGTCGCTTCTTGCCGCTCATGCGCATCTGCGGGGAGATCCCGGGGATGTCGCGACCGGGGAGAAGGACGTGCCAGTACATCCACTGGAACATGAGCTTGCCCATGTGGTTGAGCCGTGATTCGTGTAGCAGCGGCATCGGCCCGAAGGAGGAAGGGAAACGGCCCGGGAGCGGCTCGGTCTCGTAGTTGAAGTCGATCAGGAGCGCCTTGCCGAAGCCCGTCTCGACGAAGCAGTTCGCGTGGCCGTCGTACGACTCGTGGAGCGGTGCGCCGGCCAGGAACCGGCGGACGTTCTGCGTCAACAACTCGCCCTCGAAGTGCGTTACCGAGCCCGCCTTCGACGTCGGAACGTTCGTCGCGTCGCCCAGGACGAACACGTTCGGCCGTGCGAGCGACTGCAAAGTGCGGGGATTGGTCGGCACGAAGCCGAGATCGTCGCCGAGCCCCTTCGAGCGACCGACGTACTCTGCCCCGGCGTGGACGGGAACCGTGACGAGGAGGTCGAACGGGATCTCGCGACCGTCGAACGAGACGAGTCGCCCGGCACTGCCGTCGACCTCGCCGGCGGCGAACTCGACCTCCAGGGCGATCTCCTTCTCCTCGAGCAGATACGTCAGGTGCTTCGACGCGATGGGCTTCGTGAAGCAGGCGTCGAGTGGAGTCGCGAGGACGATCTCCGTCCGCTCGCGGATCCCCCGCTCGCGAAAGTACCAGTCGGCGAGGAACGCGAATTCGATCGGTGCAACAGGGCACTTGATGGGCATGTCGACGATGTTCACCACGAGGCGCCCGCCGTCGAACTCACGGAGCGCTTTCTCGAGGGCCTCGGCGCCGTCGGTCGTGTAGAAGGTGAAGACGCGCTCCATCCAGCCCGGACCGGTGAGGCCGTCGGTTTCCTCGGGAGCGAGGCGGGCGCCGGTGGCGACGATCAACACGTCGTACGGAAGGGTGGTGCCGTCGGCCAGATCGACCCGGTTGTCGTCGAGTGCGACGTTGTCTATCTCCGACCGGTGAAAGACGATGCCGCTGTGCAGTTGGCGGTGCCGCGGCCGGACGATCTCCTCACTCCGCGCGAGCCCGAAGGGGACGAACAGGAGCCCGGGCTGGTAGACGTGCCGGTCGTCCTTGTCGGCGACGGCGATCTCGACCTCGCCGGCGTCGTACGTCTTGCGGAGGCGGTTCGCCATCAGCGTGCCGCCCGTTCCGCCGCCCAGGATGACGATCTTCCTCGCCATCGCCCGCCTCCTCTCTGCCGTGCGCTGCGTGGTTCGTGCCTTCAGTGTCAGTCCGGCCGGGAAATGCCGCATCGGTTGGATGACGCAGTCGAGATCAGTAACAACTACGTAGGTTCTACAATCGTAGGGTTGTGTAGACTGAAATCGACACGAAAGGGATTCCGATCGGAGACAGGAGAGATGCCCACATGACGGTACAGCCGATGTCGGCGTTGCCCCATCCACTTCCGGACGCGCTCGTCGACCTCATCGCCCGCCGCTTTCGCGTCATCGGGGAGCCGATGCGCATCAGGCTGCTCGATCGGCTGCGCGCCGGTGAGGCGACCGTTCAGGAGCTCACCGAGGCGGTCGGCGCGTCTCAGCAGAACGTCTCCAAGCATCTCGGCGTGCTTCACGACGCTGGCATCGTGGCCCGACACAAGGAAGGGACGCAGGTCTTCTACCGCGTCGTCGACGCCGGTGTGTTCGAGCTTTGCGAGACCGTCTGTGGGAGTGTGCAGCGCCAGGTCGCGGAGCTGAACGCAATTCTCGAGGGCGCCGGACGATGACGACGATAGGCCCACTCGGCCGTCTCGGAGCCTGGACCGCCGACCATTTCCGCAGCGTGCTGGTGGCGTGGATCGTTGTCGCCGTCGGGCTGGGTGTGCTGGCACCTCGGGTCGAGACGGCTCTTTCGGGCGCGGGCTGGGAGGCTTCGGGCTCGCAGTCCGTGCAGGCGCGCGAGCTGATCGACCGCGGCTTCGGGGGGCAGTCGAGTGCGGCGTTGATGGTCGTCGTCCATTCGTCCGCAGCGAAGGTGGCCGACCCGCAGTTCACCGCCACTGTGGATCGTGCCGTCGGGATTCTGCGCGCCGATTCGCGGGTGGCGTCGGTCGCTCTGCCACGCGCCGGCTTCTCGATCTCGCAGGACGGTCACACTGCGATCGTCAGCGCCGGCGCGAAGGGCTCGACGACAGAGATGGTCGCTGCAGCCAACGATCTGAAGGGGCGACTGAAGGACGCAGGTGGTCACGGCGTGCAGGTGAGCCTCACGGGCGCCTCCGGCATGTGGTCGGACTTCAACGAGGCAAACCGCAGCGCGATGATGAAGTCGGAGCTGCTCTCCTGGCCGGTGACACTCGTGATCCTGATGCTCGCGTTCGGGTCGCTCGTCGCCGCCGGATTGCCGTTGATGCTGACGATTCTCGGGCTCGTGGCGTCCGCCGGCACGCTCTACCTCGGCACGAGGTTCTTCGACATTTCGATCTGGGCGATGAACTTTGCGCTCATGTTCGCTCTCGCGCTCGGGATCGACTACGCGCTCTTCGTGGTGCATCGCTTCCGCGGCGCCTTCTTCGGTTCGAAGCTCGCGCCTCGCGAAGCAGTTGCGGTGACGATGGACACCGCCGGCAAGGCGGTGCTCTTCTCCGGCGCGACCGTGCTGATCTCTCTCTCGGCGGTAATGCTCGTGCCGAGCCCGGCGTTCCGCTCGATGGCGCTCGGGATCATGGTCTCCGTTCTCTTCGTCCTGCTCGCAACCATGACACTCTTGCCGGCGGTGCTCGCGAAGCTCGGTCCGCGGGTCGACAAGCTGTCGCTCAGGTGGGTGCACTCGGGTGAGCATCGATCGCCGGCGTTCGCCGCCTGGGCAGACCGTCTCTGGCGGCGGCCGATCCTGTTCGGGACGGCGGCGCTCGCGATCCTCATCGTGCTCGCTTTGCCGGTGCTGGGCCTGAAGACCGGAATGCCTTCGATCACGGTCGTGCCCAAGAGCGACACCTCGCGCCAGGGTTACCAGCTCGTGCAATCGGCGTTCGGGCGGGGTGCGCCCGGAACCCTGCAGATCGTCGGACCGGCCCTCGCCATGGAGCACACGGCCGCAATCGTGAAGGCCGACCCCGGGATTGCCCGGGTCATGCCTGCACAGGCTGGCTCGGGTGGGCTGCTGCTCGTTCAGGCCGTGCCGAGGGCGGCCCCGTCGAGCCCTGCGGTCGGCGCCACCATCGACCGTTTGCGCGGCATCCTGCCGGCCGGCGCGTTGGTAGGCGGTGCGACCGCGGAGAACCACGACCTCGAGCAAACGCTTGCGGCGCGGACGCCCCTCGTGATCGGCGTCGTCCTCGTCCTCGGCTTTCTCCTCCTCCTGCTCGCGCTGCAAGCGCCGGTGATCGCGGCGGTTGGTGTCGTCACGAACCTGCTCGCGGTTGGTGCCGCGTTCGGTGTCGCCCGCCTCGTCTTCCAGGACGGTTACGGCGCGGGTCTGCTCGGCTTCGAGCCGCAAGGCTTCGTCGACGCCTGGGGGCCGGTGTTCTTCTTCGCGATGATCTTCGCGATCTCGATGGACTACACCGTGTTCCTGCTCTCGTCCGCGAAAGAGCACTACGACCGTGCCCACGACCCGCGCGAGGCGATGGTGGGCGGCCTTGCGCACTCCGGGCGCGTGATCTTCGCCGCTGCCGCGGTCATGGTGGCCGTGTTTCTGACCTTCGCGCTCTCCGGGCCGCTGCCGCCCAAGGAGATGGGCCTCATCCTCGGCGTCGCCGTCCTGCTCGACGCCCTCTTGATCCGGCTCGTGCTCATCCCGGTCGCTCTTCGCCTCCTCGGAACGTGGGCGTGGGGACTACCCAGCTGGCTCGACCGCATCCTTCCCGACGTCACCTTTGGGCACTCATGACGAAGGAACGAGAGGGACTCGACATCGACGCGGAGCCCGAGCTTGCCGCGCGCTTCGGAATCGAGAGCATTCCCACCGTCGCGGTCTTCGACGACGGAGAGGCCGTCACCGGCTTCGTCGGCGCCCAACCCCCGGCGGCAATCGGCAGGTTCCTCGACGCGGTCGTCCATGACGACATTGGGCGGGTGGCGGGATCATGAGCCTCCGCGCCACTGCGCGGGCAATCCCAGGGTCGCTCCGGCAGGAGATCGTGATCGACGGCAAGCATCGCCTGTTCACGGATGAGCCGGAGGCTGTGGGCGGCGAGGGCAGCGCCCCGGCACCGCATGAGCTGTTGCCGGCTGCGCTCGCCGGCTGCGTCTCGACGACCCTCGTGATGTACGCCCGCACGAAGGAATGGGAGCTCGGGGACGTCTTCGTCGACGTCGACTACGACCACCGGTCGACGCCACGACGGCTCGAGGTCACGATCACGCTGACAGGAGACCTGACGCAGGCACAGCTCGACCGCCTGGAGAAGGTCGCGGCCAGCTGTCCGGTGCGCCGTTCGATCGAAACCGGGATCGTGTTCCACGAGCACATCGAGTCCGGCCGCAACCGAGGCGTGCTCGTGGGTCGATAGCTCGCAAGCAGGTGCTCGAAGCGGGCAGTGAAGCAACAGAGAGAGGCAAAGCCGGAGAAGGGATTCGAACCCTTGGCCCCGCGCTTACAAGGCGCGTGCTCTGACCAGCTGAGCTACTCCGGCGATGCCCGTCATCGTAGACGGGCAGGCAAACGACCGTGGGGGCCCGGGCCACCCGCCCGATCAGGTGTGGATTTCTCACGACCACGGATCGGGGAGGGCGCGGATGCCACGGCTCCCCGGCCTGTGCAGGCTTGGGGGTGAGAGCAGAGAGGAGGGACAATGACTCACGTTCTCATCGCCTACGCCAGCAAGTACGGATCGACCGCCGAGGTGGCCGAGGAGATCGGCGACACGCTTGCCGACATCGGCTTCGACTGCGATGTCGTCCGGGCACACGACGTCGATGCGATCGACGGCTATGACCTCGTCGTCCTCGGCAGTGGGCTCTACATGACGCGGCTTCACAAGGACGCGCAGGCATTCCTGAAGCGCCACCGAAAGGCGCTTGCCGGCGTGCCGTTCGCGGTCTTCGCGATGGGCCCGTTGAGCGCCGAGCCGAACGAGATCGACAAGGTGCGGCCCCAGCTCGAAGGTCCCCTCGCGCAGATGCCGGAGCTCCATCCGCTCACGACCGCGATCTTCGGCGGCGTGATCGTGCCCGAGCGTCTCCGCTTCCCGCTCAACAGGATGCCGGCCGGCGACCATCGCGATTGGGACGAGATCCGGCGATTTGCCGACTCCCTCGCTGCCGAGATTCCCGTCGCGGTCTGAGCAGTTTCGAACCCAAAGACGCCGACGGCCCCGGAATACCCGGGGCCGTCGGCAGTCGCACTCCACCGAGAAGCTACGCGGCGATCGGCGCGGGCTCCGCGTCGATCGCCGGAGCGTCCGCCGAGCGCTCGTGCTCGAGTCGCGGCAACCACTCGAGCCACGTCGGCAGGTACCAGTTCCACTCGCCCAGAAGCTTCATCGTCGCGGGCAACAGCACCGCCCGCACGATCGTGGCGTCGATCAGGACGGCGGCCGCGAGGCCGATCCCCATCTCCTTCATATCGATGATCGGCATCAGCGCGAACACGCCGAAGACGAACACCATCACGACGGCTGCGCTCGTGACGACGCCGGCGGTCGAGCGGATACCCGTCGCAACGGCCTGCTCCGTGCTCATGCCGCGGTCGAAGAACTCCTTCACCCGGCTGAGGATGAACACGTGGTAGTCCATCGAGAGCCCGAAGAGGATCACGAACAGGAACATCGGCAGCCACGAGGCGATGCCACCGTTCTTCTGAAAGTCGAGCAGGTTCGCGCCCCAACCCCACTGGAAGACCGCGACGAGCAGGCCGTAGGCGGCGCCCACGGACAGCAGGTTCATCACGATCGCCTTGATCGGGATCACGATCGACCGGAACGAGACGAGCAGCAGCAGGAACGCGAAGCTGAGCACGAACAGGAACACGAGCGGCGCCGAGGACTTCATCTTGTCGTTCCAGTCCTTCGACGAGGCCGTGTTGCCGGTCACCGCGTACTCGACGCCGGGGACGGTACCGATCGTGGCCGGCAGGATCGTGTTCCGCAGGGTGTCGAGGGCGTTGTTCGAGGTCTCGTCCGTGCCCGCCCCGATGAGTGGGATGGCGACGCGAACCACCTTGCCGTTCGGCGACGCCTCGGAGTAGATCGGCTCGAGCGCCTTGCCCGAGGCGAGCGCCTGCTCCTTCAGGTCGGCCACGGCCGCCTGCAGCTGCGGGTCGGACGCGTCGCCCTTGATGGCTACGACGGCCGGATCGGCGCCGCCGGGGAATGCGTCGCGCACCTTGTTGAACGACTGCACTTCCTTCAGCGACTTCGGCAGGGCGTCGAAGCCCGACTGGCTCGTGTGCAGGCTCAGGGCCGGGATCGCGAGCGCGACGAGAACGGCTGTCGCGGAGACGGCGGACACGAGCGGTCGGCGGAGCACGGCGCCGAGAACGGTCCCCCAGAAGCGGCCCTGACCATCGTCCCGCTTGAGACGGCCGATGAACGGGACGCGCACCTTGTCGACCCGGTCACCGAGCCACGAGAGCATCGCGGGCAGAACGGTGAGCGAGCCGATCATTGCGACGGCGACGACCATCATCGTCCCGATCGCGAACGACATGAACGTCTTGTCGCCCGAGAAGAACATGCCGGCCATCGCGATCATGACCGTGATTCCCGAGATGAGCACGGCTCGGCCGGAGGTCGCAGCCGCTGCCTCGAGGGCTGCCGATTCGCTGCGCCCCGCCCGACGCTCGTCGCGCTCACGGCGGATGTAGAACAGCGAGTAGTCGACGCCGACCGCGAGCCCGATCAGGAGGATGACCTCCGAGATCGACTCGTCCATCGGCACGATCTGGCTCGGCAGAGCGACGAGCCCCATCGTCGCGAACACGGCAGTGAGGGCGAGCCCGAGCGGAATCGATGCGCCGACGAGCGAGCCGAACACGAGCAACAGGATCACGAGCGTGATCGGGATCGAGATCATCCCGGCACGGGCGAGCTGGGAGTTGAACATCGAGTCGAGCGCCTTGCCGGTCGACGCCGAGCCGGCCTCGCCGATGTAATAGTCAGGATTGGCCTTCTGGACGTCGGCCGTCCCGGCGACGATCGTGTCGATGTACGAGGTGGCCTCGTCATACGAGCCCTTCGGGCTGAACTGGATCAGCACCGCATGGCCGTCCTCCGAGATCTGGCCTTCGTTGCCCTTCACGAGCGGCGAGCGGAGCTTGTCCACCTTCGGGAAGGTCTCGAGCTTCGCGATCGTCTTGTCGACGACGGCGCGGAACGCCGGATCGGCGGCCGTCTTGGTCGGCGACTGGACCAGCACGTACTCCATCTGCTCGTCCAGCTTGAAGCCGGCGTCGCGGATGATGTGGTCCGCCTTCCGGGCCTGCCCGACGTTCGTGTCGTTCTGGTCGATCGTCTTCATGCCGACTGCCGCTCCGATCGCGAACGATGCGATGACGAAAGCGAGCCAGCCGAAGATCGCGGTCTTCCGGTGTTTCGCGCTCCAGCGACCCATCCGGGCCGCGATGTTGGTGCTCTGCTTCAAGGGTGACATGCGGTTTCTCCTCAAGGGTCGTTATCGGGTCTCCTGCAGGCTCGCACCCCGGAGCGCGCCTGACGGTGCGGCCGTCAGGCCTCTTGAGGTGGGGGAAACCGCACCTTCTTTCCGGCAAGATCTCGGATCCGCTAGCGCGGATCCTTGATCGCACGCAGGATCCCTGAAGGGGCCCGCCCGCGGGCCCTTTTGTCTGGGGTCGCAACCACCCTGTGGTTTCCGGCAAGATCTCGGATCCGCTAGCGCGGGTCCTTGATCGCACGCAGGATCCCTGAAGGGGCCCGCCCGCGGGCCCTTTTGTCTGGGGTCGCAACCACCCTGTGGTTTCCGGCAAGATCTCGGATCCGCTAGCGCGGATCCTTTGATCGCACGCAGGATCCCTGAAGGGGCCCGCCCGCGGGCCCTTTTGTCTGGGGTCGCAACCACCCTGTGGTTTCCGGCAAGATCTCGGATCCGCTAGCGCGGACGGCGTTGCCGGGCGCGCTAGTCGCGCAGGAAAGCGAGCACGGCGAGCACCCGACGATGATCATCGCCGCTGGCAGGGAGATCGAGCTTTGTGAAGATGCTCGTGACGTGCTTCTCGACCGCACGGAGCGTGACGAACATGCGCTCGGCGATGGCCTGGTTGGAGCGACCTTCGGCCATCAGCTCGAGCACCTCGCGCTCGCGAGGAGTCAGCGCATCGACGGGATCGTGGGCCCGGCGGCGCCCGAGGAGCTGGCTCACGACGGCCGGGTCGAGCGCCGACCCACCCTCGCCGACGCGCCGCACCGCCGAGGCGAACTCCTCCAGATCGGAGATGCGGTCCTTCAGGAGGTAGCCCACTCCCTCGGCTCCCTCGGCCAGAAGGTCCATCGCGTACCCCGACTCCACGTACTGGGAGAGGACGAGCACACCGGTCGACGGCTGCTGTTCGCGAATCATGCGCGCGGCTACCAGCCCTTCGTCGGTGTGTGTCGGAGGCATGCGAATGTCCACGATGGCGACGTTCGGCTTGTGCATGGCCACGTGCCGCAGGAGGTCCTCGGCGTTGCCCGACTGGGCCACCACCTCGAAACCCGACTCCTCGAGCAGGCGGCTGACTCCCTCTCGCAGGAGAACGGAATCCTCGGCGATGACGACGCGCATCGCGTTGCCGAGCATCGCGACGGTGTTGCGCAGAGCCGGGAAATCGCGCGGCAGCCCGTCTGCGAGCACCTGGAAGATGTGCTCCGGTTCGGGAAGCCCCGCAAGGCGATGCGTGCCGAGGTCGCGCATGGTGACGTCCGGGGCGGTCGCGTGGGTCATTGCCGAGGCGAGGATCTGTCCTCCGTGCCCGGCCGAGCTGATGCGGGCGGCCCGGTGGACGTCGATGCCCGTATAGCCGTCCTCGGTGATGAGCGCCTCGCCCGTATGCAGGCCCATGCGGACCCGGACGTCGTGGTCGTCGGGCCAATCGTGCTCGACGAGGGCTCTTTGGGCGGACACGGCAGCAGCTGCCGCATCGCTCGCCGTGGCGAAGGCGGCGAAGAGCTCATCACCGTGAGCGTCGATCACGGTCCCGTCATGGCCCGCCACCGATTCGCGAAGGATCCGGCGCTTGCCCGCGAGGATCTCTGCGTACGCGGCTCCTGCAGCCTGGACGATTCGTGTCGACCCCTCGATGTCGCAGAGGAGGAAGCTGAAGCTGGCCGGGCCCTCGGGGCTCTCGCTCATGGAACTAGTTTACGAGTACCCGGTGCGAGGGACGAAGGTCGAAACACTGCACGGAGCCGGGGAAGTGATCGCAGCGACGGCAAGAACGGCGGATCATGGTGCCGGCGCCAATCATCTGGTCTGCGATCGTTCTCCCCGGCTCGCGATGGAGGGCATCGTCGTACGTGCAGGGCGGTTGCCGCCGAGTCGGCGGCCGGAAGGCGAGGTTTCAGACAACGACATCGAGGGGCGTCTCGAACAGGTCGAGTCCACGGAAGGCGGCGTACGCGTACGGGTGCTCGAACACGTCGAGCGCCTCGGCGGCGGTGACGACCAGCTCGAACGAGTCGGCGTTCTCATCGATCACGACCACTGCGAGCGAGTCGTCGGCCGGGAGCCAGAGCAGGAAGACGTCGATTCCGTTCGTCGAGCGATGTGCGAGCTCTCGGCGGGAGGGGAGAGTGTGGATTGCAGACATTGCGGGGCTCCTTCACGCGGGTTGGCTGATGCACGGAATTTCGCAGCCGAGCAGGCCCGGAACAGTCCGGCGTGCCCGAGTCCTGAGGTGCGGCTACCCCTACTCGAGGTGTTCGGTGCTGCGCAGCGGGATCGTCGCCTCGATCCGCGTACCCCCGCCCGGCGGGCTGAGCACCGTCAGGGTGCCGTCGAGCGCGGCAACCCTGTCCGAAAGCCCGCGGAGGCCCGTGCCGGCCGTCGGATCGGCCCCCCCGATGCCGTCGTCGACGACGGCGACGATCACTGCCCTTCCCGGCGCCTCGCGAACGCTCACTCGTGCAGAAGACGCCTGAGCGTACTTCGCGATGTTGGTGAGCGCCTCGGAGACGACATAGTAGGCGGCGGCTTCGACAGCTGGGCCCAGACGCTGCTGTGGGGCCTCGAGGTCGACGGGAAACGGCGTCCGCGTCATGAGAGTCTCCAGAGCCGCTGCCAAACCGCGGTCCGTCAGCACCGCGGGGTGAATGCCGCGCGCGAGCTCCCGAAGCTCGTCGAGCGCCGCCGCAAGCTCCTCGCGCGAGGCGTTGATGATCGAGACGGCAGCTGCCGGATCCGTCTCCACCTTGGACTCGGCCAGGCGCAGCGACAGGGACAGGGAGACGAGCCGCTGCTGGGCGCCGTCGTGCAGGTTGCGCTCGAGCACGCGACGCGCATCGTCCCCTGCCTCGATGATCCGTGCCCGGGAGGCCCTGATCTCCCTTTCGTGCTGCTTGCGCTCGGTCACGTCGACGCCGGAGAGCAGGACGAGTGATGCCGTCCGACCCGTGACGTCGTCGACCGGTGTCGCTGTCCAGGCCACCGCGAGTCGTTCTCCATCTGCGCGCAGCCAGCGCGACTCGTGCTCGGGCACCGCCACACCGTTGGCCGCCGCGTTGATCGCCTCGAGGGCGACTCGGCCGTCGGCAGGGTCGACGAAGTCGAGCACACTCCGTCGCACGAGAGCGCTGTCCGGCCAGCCGAGCGCGGTACGGAAGGCGTTGTTGACCCCTGCCCGCGCCTCGTCGACGCCGCTGTCGACGATGATCCCCTTGCTGTCGACCACGACGACGAGGCTCGGGATCGCCTGCATGAGCGTGTCGGTGATGTCGCGCTCGCGCTGGAGCTGCACCTCGCGCTGTTTTCGCTCCGTGATGTCGATGCCGCCGGCGACGATGCTCGAGACACGACCTGACGCGTCGGTTACGGGTGCGCTCCGCCACTCGATCACGCGTCGCTCGCCCTGCGCATTGGTGAAGGTGTTCTCGTACTGGGCCGGAGCGAAGTCGGGCGCGGCGTTCCGAAACCGCTCTTGCAGGCCCTCCCGTTCACCTTCGTCGATGAACACCTCCCAGAAGTGACGGCCCCGAATCCGTTCCTCGTGGCCGAAACCGCTCGCCGTGACCGTGGCCTGGTTCTGGTTCACGATCCGGCCTTCGAGATCGATGACCACGAGCAGGCTGGGTGCGGTGTTGGCGACGGTTTCGAGGAAGCGGAACTGCGCCCGGAGGTCGGCCTGGAGCCGCACGTTCTCCAGCGGCAGGCCTGCTCCCGTTGCGATCAGCTCGACGAGCTCGGGCTCGTCGTCGAGCGCCGGATCGTGAACGAGTGCGGCGATCGGACGCCCGCCGCGCTCGATCGTCGTGACGGATCTGGTCGGCGCCGGCTGCGGCTCGTCGACCTCGTGGCCGAGGTCGTCGACCCAGCCGGCGCGGCTGTCGAGCCAATAGACGATCTCGAGCGAAGGGTCGTGCAGTGCCTGCGCCAGTGCGTCGCGTAGCGGGATTCCGTCGTCGAGCGAGACGAGCATCCTGGCGGCAGATGAGCGATCGAAGCGGCTCCGGAAGACGCCGGCCACGAAGGACAGCGGGACGAGCGCGAACGAGAGGAGAAAGAGCACCCACGTCACCGAGTAGGCAACGCTCGACATCTGGTCGGCAGCGACGGAGAGGAGGAGGAGCACCACGGAGATACCGCAGGTGACGAAGACAGGGCGCAGCGTCCTCCGGCTTCGGGCGGATGCGCGTCGCCAGCGGCCGACGAGGATCGCGGCGATCGCCGCCAGAACGCCGATGACTATGACCGTCCCTACGAGAGTCACGAGGTCGGCCGCCGTCTCCGAGTCCGCCACGGCGATCGCGCTCGGCGGACACGAGTCGCACTGCGTCGCCGGCGACGCGTCAAGCAGCGCGACGAGCGTGTTGCCACCGACTGCAGCGAGCCCACCGACGGCGATGAGCGACACGTCTCGGCCGCTCAGGCATCCGTCGGGGTAGGCAAGGATGAGCGCCGAGAACGAGACGAACGCGAGGTTGGAGAGGATGAACCCCACCGTCCAGACCCACGAGTTGTTGGACTCCGTCAGCGCGGCGATGAACCAGAGGTATCCGGTGGCAGCGAGCCAGGCGCCCGTTGCATTCTCGGGGCGGCGCCAGAGTGCCACCAGGCCCGCGCCGGCGAATGTCAGCCCGGCGGTTATCGCGAAGCCGGCCGTCAGCCACGGGTGGCTGTCGTGGTTGCTCGAGACGACGAGCGCGGCTGCGGCAACTGCCTCGGCGATCGCGACGAAGCCCGCAACCCCGAACCGCAGGACCCTCACCGGCGAGGGCTCACGGGAGCAGAGCGGTGATCACGGCGCCCGACAGCTCGGCCTTCGGGACGAATCCCCGCGCGCCGCTCGCCTCGATCAACGACCCGTAGTCGACGGCATCCCGGCTCGAGACGAGAACCACAGACGTCTCGCCGAGGTCGCCGCACTCGCCGCAGACGTCGAACCCCGTCATGTCGGGCAGCTGTACGTCGAGGAGCATGACATCGGGGCGAAGTTGTCGCAGCAGCGCCAGCGCCGACGCGCCGTCCTCGGCCTCGCCGACGATGGTGAAACCACCCGCCTCCAGGATCGCGCGAGCCGAGGCTCGAAAGCTCGGATGGTCGTCGACGATCAGGACGGTGCGGCCCATGGAGCCAATCGTGGCAGATAGGGCGGCAGGAGCGCAGTACGGGCAACCACACTTCTCGGTGCAACGAAATGCGGCACGATTCGAGCGTTTGCTTGCGCAATGAAGAGCGAAGTGGCCCTTGCGTTGCGCAATGCGAAGCCTGCGCCGTGAAACCGGGCACCAACTGCGGCATACTGCCGCGATGAACACGACCGCGGCGACAACCGTGCACGACCGTATCCTCGCCGAGCGTGCCCGCTACGTGAGCGCCGGCATCTCGACCCCGAAACTCGTGGTCTCCCACGCCGACGGCGCCCGGGTTACCGACGTCGGCGGGCGCACGTTCATCGACTTCGCGGGCGGCATCGGCTGCCAGAACACGGGTCACCGCTTCGTCCCCGTCGTCGATGCGATCAAGGCACAGGCCGACGAGTACCTCCACCAGTGCTTCATGGTCGGGGTCTATGAGCCCTACGTCGAGGTCTGCCGCCGTCTGGCCGATCTCTCGCCGTGCACCGGTGAGCAGCAGAAGTCGATCCTCGTGAACTCGGGAGCCGAGGCGGTCGAGAACGCCGTGAAGATCGCCCGCTCGGCAACCGGCCGACCCGCTGTTGTCGTTTTCGACAACGCATTTCACGGCCGCACACTGTTGACGATGACAATGACCGCCAAGGTGAAACCGTACAAAGCCGGCTTCGGCCCGTTCGCTCCCGAGATCTACCGCGCGCCGGTTCCGAACCCCTACCGAGGGATCACGAGCGAGCACGCGATTGCCGGTCTCGAGCAGCTCTTCAAGGCCGACGTCGACCCCGCCACGGTCGCCTGTGTCGTGCTCGAGCCCGTCCAGGGAGAGGGGGGCTTCCTGCCGATGCCGGCCGACTACGTGCGGCGCTTGCTCGAGATCTGCCACGAGCACGGGATCCTCTACGTCGACGACGAGGTGCAGTCGGGCGTCGGCCGCACGGGGAAGATGTGGGCGATCGAGCATTACGAGGGTGCGGCTCCGGACCTCCTCGTCTCGGGCAAGTCGATCGGTGGCGGCCTGCCGCTCGCTGCCGTCACAGGCCCCGCCTCGGTCATGGACGCGGTGCCCCCGGGAGGGCTCGGAGGAACGTTTGGCGGCAACCCGCTCTCGTGCGTCGCGGCAGTCGCGGTGCTCGACGCGGTTGCCGAGCCGGCATTCCTGGCGCAGGCGCGTGGCCTCGGCGACACGATGCGCTCCCGCATCGACCAGCTTGCCGCCAAGCGTCCGGCGATCGGCGAGGTGCGCGGCCTCGGCCCGATGCTCGCCTTCGAGCTGGCCGAACAGGCCCCCGATCAGGCGGCCTCGATCGTCGGAGCCGCCTTCGAGCGTGGGCTCCTCCTGCTCGCGTGCGGCATGTACGGCAACGTGATCCGCTTGCTGGCGCCGTTGACGATCGACGCTCCCGAGCTCGAGGAAGGACTGATCCTGCTGGAGGAGTCGCTTGACGCAGCTCTCTGAGCTGGCAGGAAGTGAGGACGTCAGGGTTGCCGATGTCAAAGTCACGGCACTCCGCAAGAGCTACGGCGCGGTCGTCGCCGTCGGTGGTGTCGATTTCGAGATCGCGCGAGGCGAGTTCTTCACGATGCTCGGCCCGTCCGGGTCGGGCAAGACGACGACGTTGCGGATGATCGCAGGCTTCGAGCGGCCGGACGCGGGGACGATCGAGCTGGCGGGCCAGGATGTCTCCCGGCTGCCTCCCTTCGACCGCGATGTAAACACGGTGTTCCAGGATTACGCGCTATTTCCCCACATGACGGTGCAACAGAACGTCGAGTACGGCCTCCGCGTAAAGAAGGTGCCGAGGAACGAACGACGGCTCAAGGCGACCGAGGCGCTCGCGATGGTGCGACTGGACGGTTACGGCGATCGCAAGCCGGGTCAGCTCTCGGGCGGTCAGCGCCAGCGTGTCGCGCTGGCGAGGGCGATCGTCAACACCCCGCGAGCACTGTTGCTCGACGAGCCGCTCGGCGCACTCGACCTGAAGCTGCGTCAGGAGCTGCAGATCGAGCTCAAGCAGATCCAGCAGGAGCTCGGGATGACGTTCGTCTACGTCACCCACGACCAGGAAGAGGCGCTCACGATGAGCGACCGGATCGCGGTCTTCAACCAGGGGAAGATCGAGCAAGTGGGGACGCCCGCCGAGATGTACGAGCATCCCGCCACGACATTCGTCGCCGGTTTCATCGGCACCTCGAACATCCTCGTGCGCGGCGGGCGCACCTTCACCGTTCGGCCCGAGAAGATTCGGTTGTTGACGGGTGATGCCGACGGGGGCGAGCCGGGAACGATCACGGCGGCGGTCTACCTCGGGCCCGTGACGAAGTTCATCGTCGCGCTCGACGAAGGCGGCGAGTTGACGGTGGTGCAGCAGAACCTCGAGACGTCATCGCAGGATGTCCACGAGATGGAAGGAAAGCGCGTCCGGCTCCGCTGGAGCCCGGACGTGGAATTCGTAATCGAGGAGGAGGAAAGGTGAAGCGATTTCGCTTCGGATATGTCGCGCTTGCGGCGTTCGTGACCGTCCTCGCCGTTCCCGCGGCAGGGGTCTCGAAGGGCGCAGACCTGCCGACGTCGGTGGGGGCGGGTGAGGGCAAGCTCACGCTCGTCGCCTGGGAGGGCTACACCGAGAAGCAGTGGGTGGCTCCGTTCGAGAAGGCAACCGGCTGCAAGGTGTCGGTGAAGTACGCCGGCAGCTCGAACGACATGTTCAACCTGATGACGTCGGGTGGCGGCGGCCAGTACGACATGGTCTCGGCATCTGGCGATGCGAGCTTGCGGCTCATCTATGCGGGCGCGGTCGCCGAGACGAACATGAGCCTGATCCCGTCGTACAAGGACTTCTTCAAGGCGTTCCAGTCCCCGGCGAGCAACACGGTGGGCGGGAAGCACTACGGTGTCTCGTTGCAGTTCGGGCCGAACATCTTGCTCTTCAACACCGCCAAGGAGAAGAAACCGACGAGCTGGTCCGCCATCTACGACCCGAAGAACAAGGGCAAGATCACAGTCCCTGACAATCCGATCCAGATCGCAGACGCCGCGCTCTACTTGTCGAAGATCAAGCCATCGCTCGGCATCAAGGACCCGTACGAGCTGACCAAGGTTCAGCTCGCGGCTGCGGTCGCGCTTCTCAAGCAGCAGCGGCCCTTGATCAAGAAGTACTGGGCCCTCGGGTCAGACCAAATCGATCTCTTCAAGAATGGTGGCTCGACGCTCGGTGCGTCGTGGCCTTACCAGTACTCGCAGCTCCTTGCAGCGAAGTTGCCGGTCGCAACAGTCGTTCCCAAGGAGGGCGTAACCGGGTGGCTCGATACCTGGATGCTCTCGGCGAAGGCGAAGCACCCGAACTGTGCGTACAAGTGGATGCAATACATCACGTCGCCGAAGCCGCAGGCACAGCAGGCGACCTCCTACTTCGAGACGCCCGTCAACAAGAAGGCGTGCGTGATCATGAACACGATCACGAAAGGCTCCTGCAAGCAGTTCTTCGCGAACGCCCCGGAGAGCTACTACCGGTCGATCAAGTTCTGGAAGACGCCGATTGCCGATTGCGGCAACGGCAAGAAGGACTGCACCGACTTGAAGGCCTGGACGACCGCCTGGACACAAATCAAGGGGTAGGTATACGCCCGTGTCCACGGACGCTGCTCGTGTAACGGAGGGCTCCCCCCGCGGGGGAGCCCTCCGAGGTCTGTCCCGCCTCTCCTGGCGCCGGCCCGGGCTGAAGGCGTTCGGACAGATCTCGGTCCCCGTCGCCGCGTTCGTCCTGGTGTACGTGGCGGCGCTCGCCGCGCTCCTGATCCAGGGGTTCTGGACGACGGACTCCTTTACCGGCAAGATCGTCCACTCGTGGAATCTCGACAACTTCCGCGAGATCGCGAACGCGCCCTACCCGACGATCATCCTGCGGACGCTGGTGATGGCCTCGGCCGTGACGATCACGTGCATGGTGCTCGCGTTCCCGTACGCGTACTTCCTCGTGCGCATCGCCGGCCGTCGATTGCGGATCGCGCTCCTCGTTGCGACGGTGCTACCGCTCTGGGTCAGCTACCTCGTACGTGTCTATTCGTGGCGGCTGATTCTCAACCCTGACGGGGCCCTCAACTGGTTCCTCAACGGCCTCGGCCTCCCCGATCAGAACATCGCATACACGAACTGGGCGATGTGGATCGTGTTCACCTACATCTGGTTCCCGTTCATGGTGTTGCCCGTGTACGCGGCGCTCGAGCGCGTGCCGTACTCCTTCATCGAGGCGTCCGCCGATCTCGGCGGCCACGGCGTCACGACGGTGCGCCGGGTGATCCTGCCGCTTGCCGTCCCGGGACTGGCGGCGGGCTCGATCTTCACCTTCTCGCTCACCCTCGGCGATTACATCGCGCCGTCACTCGTGGGCGGCCCCGGGTCGTCGCTGATCGGGACGGTCGTCTTCGAGAACCTCGGCCTGGCCAACAACGCGCCCTTTGCGGCCGCGTTCGCCATGGTGCCGCTCGGGATCATGGCCGTCTACCTCGTGATCATGAAGCGCCTCGGAGCGTTCGAGAGCCTGTAGTGGAAACCCGCGGGACGCGCATCGGTCTCTGGGCCTGGGGGACTCTCATCTTCCTCTTCCTCTGGATCCCGATCGTGATCATGGGCGTCTACGCCTTCAACTCGTCGAACATCCAGAGTTGGCCGATTCCCGGCTTTACGACGAAGTGGTTCTCGGAGGCCTGGAACGACGTCGAGGTACGCGACGCACTCTGGCTGTCTCTGCGCGCGGGCCTCTTCGCCACGGCGGTGGCGCTCCTCCTCGGGTCTCTCGCGGCGTTCGGGCTCGCCCGGGCGAGGTTCTTCGGGAAGGACTCGATCTCGTTCCTGTTCATCCTCCCGATCGCGCTTCCGGGGATCATCACGGGGCTCGCCCTCAACTCCTTCTTCGTCGTGTGGGGTGTGAGCTTCACCCTGTGGACGATCGTGATCGGGCATGCGACGTTCTGCGTCGTGATCGTCTACAACAACGTGATCGCCCGGCTGCGGCGAACGTCCGGCTCCTTCTTCGAGGCATCGGCCGACCTCGGCGCGTCCGGGTTCCAGACCTTCCGCTTCGTGACCCTGCCGGTCGTCGGTACGGCGCTCGTCGCGGGGGGCCTTCTCGCCTTCGCGCTCTCGTGGGACGAGATCGTCGTCACCTACTTCACGGCGGGTGCCCAGAACACCCTGCCGCTGCTGCTTTTCGGCTTCATCCGGCAGGGCCAGAACCTGCCCATCGTCAACGCGATCGCGCTCGTCGTGATCGTGGTCAGCCTGATCCCCGTCGCGCTCGCGCAGCGGCTGACGAGCGGTCCGGGGGCGGGGCGCGGCTAGGCGCGTCGGGTGCGCTCGAGTTCTCGACGTCATCCGCTTGCGCGACACTCGCGTCCAGGATGTCGTAGGCGAGTCTCGAGCGGTTGGGTGGGCGAGTATCCGGCCACGTCGAAGGAAGGCTCGACCGTGTCGCGATACTCTGCGGCCGATGACTCCCAGCCGGCACCCGTTCGTTCACGAAGCGCTGCTTCGCCTCGCCGGCGGCACTGATCCGAGAGCGCCCGGGGCCGCCGTGACCGTTGAGCTCTGCGGTCACTGGGAGCACGAGGGTAGCTGTCGCTGGCCTCACAACAACGAGATCTGGCCCCAGGGTGAAGCAGCAACCTTCCGAACGATCTTCGTTGCGCAGCTGTCCGAGGAGTGCGACCTGCGTGAGCGCATCGACCTGGCTCTTCGATCGGGGGCGGGGTGGCTCGTCACGTCGTCCGGGTCTCGTTCCCTTCGACCGGACGAGGTCACGCTGGCCACCAGGCTCACCGAGACTCCTCTGCCGTAGCTTCTCGTCGTCGGCCACAGGGCTCGTTGCCGTCGATCGCTCTTCTCGTCCGGCGGGGCACCGGCCCGTGCGGAAACCCGCTGGCGGAGCCGCCGGCGAGCAGCCCCATGCGAGCCTCTTCGCCGAAGGGCACCAGGACACCTGGCGCCGGCGGCGGCGCATGTCGGCACTCACGTTTCGTGACGGCGACGGGCGGTGTGCGGCTAGCGCCACGAAGTCGTGTGCCATCGGTGTGCAGTCCCCGATGGATGGATTCGCGGAGCGGCTCGATCCTCGCCGAGGCCGCTTCGGTTAGAGGATCTCGGCCCCCGGGTCGAGCGCCGGATCGCCGACGGGAAGCACGTCCCGCGACCAGTCTCGAGTCTTCCACGACGGCGCCGGCGTCGCGCAGTCTTCGCGCGGCGTGAATCGCGAGCGCTCGACGAGCCGGTACTCGTGGATGTAGCGAGGGCAGTTCGGAAACACCTCTGTCGCCCGGACGCGTACCACGAGCTGCGTCTCCGGGTAGGCGTCCAGAAGCGGGTCGGCTTCGTCGATCGACGCGACTCCGTTCAGGCGCAGGCGGCTGCGCCGCTCGAAGTCGATGAAGAGCAGCCCGACGTTGGGGTTGACGAGCACGTTGCCGGTCGAGAGATACATCCCGTTGCCGTCCCAGCTCGGGAAGGCGATCGTCCGCTCGTCGATCACGCGTACGAAGCCCGGCTCGCCACCCTTGTACGAGCACTGCGGGTGACCGTCCGCGTCCGCCGTCGCCAGGAAGAACATGTCGGCTGACTCGATGAAGGCGCGGTCGTCGTCGTCGATCGTCTCCCGCATGCGGCGCTCCTCGATTCGATCGGCGAGGCGCACGGTGTCGAACCGCTCCTGCAGGCGCCTGCTGCCTGCGTGGTAGAAGCCGGTCATCAGCCGGACGACTTCGCGCCGAGATCAATGATCCCGGTCCGTGTCCCCGGCCCTCCGACCGGCGGCACCGGCGTGAGCGCGACGAGCGTTGCGAGCGGTGAGGCTGGGTGATGCATTTCCCCACAAGTGTTTCGTAGTGTGAGTCCGAGTGCAAGGTGGCGTGGTGTGGCAGCGGGCGCTTCGCTACTCCGATTACAGGGCGGCGAACCAGCCCACGTTCATCAGGACGTCGCGGTGCAGGCGATGGAGGTCGCGGCATCGCCCGCAGGGTGACGGCGTCGGAGTATTGTCTGACGCGTCCAGCGACAAGGAGGCTGATGTGAAGGTCGTCCACTGTCCGTGTGGCACGAACGTCGAAGGTGAGACCGACGATGCGTTGGTCGAGAACGTCCAGGCTCACATCGCTGCCGACCACCCTGACCTCGTCGGCAAGTACTCGAGAGAGCAGATCCTGGAGATGTCCCACGTGGATTGAGCGAGCGAGCCGCCGGGGAGGGCACTTGCCCTCCCCGGCGGCTCAGCTTGGGACGGAGAGCTCCCGCGTGCCGGCCTCGTCGGTTTGCTCAACTGCTCGGGTTCAGGGCGTGACGCCCGTTCCGATCGGACAGCTGACGCCGGTGCCGCCGATCCCGCAGTAGCCGCGCGGATTCCGAGCCAGGTACTGCTGGTGGTAGGTCTCGGCATAGTAGAACGGGCCCGCCTCGGCGATCTCGGTCGTGATCATGCCGTGCCCCGCCTGGGCGAGTGCCATCGCGTAGCGCGCCTTCGATGCGAGAGCGCTCTCCTGCTGGGCATCCGTCCTCCAGTAGAGGGCCGATCGGTACTGCGAGCCGACGTCGTTTCCCTGCCGCATTCCCTGGGTCGGGTCGTGGCCCTCCCAGAAGGTCTGCAGCAGGTCGTCGTAGGAGATCCCGGCCGGGTCGTAGGCGACGAGGACAGCCTCTGTGTGCCCCGTCCGGCCCGAGCACGTTTCCTCGTAGCTCGGGTTGGGCGTCGTGCCACCGGCGTACCCGACCGCCGTCGTATAGACGCCGGGCAGCTGCCAGAAGAGGCGCTCTGCGCCCCAGAAACAGCCCATCCCGAACACGGCGATCTCGATCCCCTCCGGGAACGGCGGCTCGAGCGGCGTGTCGAGCACGACGTGGCGCTCGGTGACCGGCATGGCATTCGGCCGGCCCGGGAGCGTATCCTCGGGCGCGGGCACTGCTTGTGACTTGCGTGTGAAGAGCATGCCCCTACGGTATCGCCGCGGGGCGAAAACGTTACAGGTGCCCGGCAGGCCGGACGAGGAGCCGAGAGAGCCCCCTTCCCGAAGCGCGAGTTCCCACCCCGCCGGTGTCGGCTCAAGCCGTTCCGAGCGCGTGCCCGAGATCGGCCCAGAGCGCCTCGGGTGCTTCGAGCCCGACCGATAGCCGCAGGAGCCCTTCCGGGCATCGCGCCCCTTCCCAGCGGTGCCTCGACTCGAGCTTCGTCCGAACGCCGCCGAGGCTCGTGGCGTTCTCGATCACCTCTGTCGCAACCTCTACGCGATGGGCCGCGGCGCCGTCGGCGACATCGAAAGAGACGAGGAAACCGAAGCCGGGGTACCGAACGGTGTCCACGGCAGCGTGGTCGGCGAGGAGCTCGACGAGTCGTCGCGCAGTCGCCTCCATCCGATCGAGCCTGATCGCCAGCGATTTCAGGCCGCGCTCGAGAAGCCACGCCGTGTCGGCCGAGGCTACGAGGCCCGTGAGTCGGCGCGTGAGATGCAGGCGATCGTAGAGGTCGCCGTTCGTCGCCGTGGCCACGCCGGCGAGGAGGTCGTCGTGGCCGGCGAGCACCTTCGTGGCGCTGTGCAGCGAGACGTCACAGCCGAGCTCGAGCGGCCGGAGCCGGAGCGGGGAGGCGAGCGTGGCATCACAAACGACGGGGGCGGGATGTGCGGCGGCTGCCTCGAAGTCCGGCATCGTCAGCATGGGGTTCGACGGCGCTTCCAGCAGGATCAGGTCGGCCTTCGTGGGCGGGGGCAGTGTCTGGTCGTACTCGACCGTTTCGATGCCCCATGGCCGGAGATGGTCGAACAGCTGCCGGTGGCCGTAGTAGGCGCCCTCGGCGAGAGCGATGGTCCCGCCGGGCTGCAGCATCGTCAGAACGACCCCGGTCACCGCCGCCATTCCGGCCGGGAAGAGGAGCGAGCGTCCGCCTTCGAGCGCGCCCAGCTCCTCTTCGACCGACACGACATTCGGCTGTTCGGCGCGGGCGTACGAGTAGCGACCCGGCTCGCCCGCCTCGTCGTAGGGCCAGGTGGTCGAGCGGTCGAGCGGGGTTGTCACGGCCTGACTCTATCGGTGGCGGCCGCTCCGACTCGCGCGGACCAACGCGTCGCACGTCGAGGCACCGATCCCGATCGTCGGTCGCAATCCCGTCGCCCGCCCGGACTGCCCGGCGCGAGCGATAGGCTCACGCGATGGCCGAGGACGGGAGCTCCGGGATGACGCACGACTCGACCGAGGCGAAGCTTCTCTGGCTGGGGGAATTGAGGGCGGAGGCGGCCGCGGCGGCCGGGGAGGAGGCGGCTGCGAAGCAGCGGGCGCGGGGGAAGCTTCTGGCGCGGGAGCGGGTGGAGCGGTTGCTCGACCCAGGCTCGTTCGTCGAGCTGGATCGTTTCGTGCGTCATCGTGAGGTGGAGTTCGGGATGCGCGAGAGGCGGCCGTGGGGCGATGCGGTGGTGACCGGCTACGGGACCGTGTTCGGTCGGCCGGTATGTGTGTTCTCGCAGGACTTCACGGTCTTCGGCGGCTCGTTGAGCGAGGTGTTCGCGGAGAAGATCTGCAAGGTGATGGACATGGCCGTGAAGGTCGGTTGTCCGGTCGTCGGGATCAACGATTCGGGCGGCGCGCGGATCCAGGAGGGCGTCGTGTCGCTCGCCGGTTACGCAGAGATCTTTTGGCGGAACGTGCAGGCCTCGGGTGTGGTGCCGCAGATCTCGCTCATTCTCGGGCCGTGTGCGGGGGGTGCCGTGTATTCGCCGGCGATCACGGATTTCGTGTTGATGGCGGAGGGGACGTCGTACATGTTCATCACCGGGCCCGATGTCGTGAAGACCGTCACCGGCGAGGAGGTGACGCAGGAGGAGCTCGGCGGCGCAGCAGCGCATGCCTCGAAGTCGGGTGTGGCGCACCTGGTGGCGGCGGGGGAGGAGGCCGTGATCGACGACGCCCGCTATCTGCTCTCGTTTCTGCCTCAGAACAACCTCGAGTCGGCGCCCTACGCGGCGCCTGCCGACCCGGTCGACCGGGAGGCCCCCGAGCTCGACACGCTGGTGCCGGACTCGGCGCACAAGCCCTACGACATCAAGCGGGTGATCCGGGCGGTCGTCGACGACGCCGACTTTCTCGAGCTTCAGGCCGAGTACGCGACGAACATCGTCTGCGGGTTCGCACGGCTCGGGGGGCATTCCGTCGGGATCGTCGGGAACCAGCCGAGCTCGCTGGCGGGGGTGCTCGACATCGATGCCTCGGTGAAGGCGGCGCGGTTCGTGCGGACCTGCGACGCGTTCGGGATCCCACTCCTCACCTTCGTCGATGTGCCGGGCTTCCTGCCCGGCACTTCTCAGGAGTGGGGCGGGATCATCCGGCACGGAGCCAAGCTCCTGTACGCCTTCGCGGAAGCGACGGTCCCGAAACTGACCGTGATCACCCGGAAGGCCTACGGTGGCGCCTACGACGTCATGAGCTCGAAGCACATTCGCGCCGATGTCAACGTCGCCTGGCCGACTGCAGAGGTGGCGGTGATGGGCCCCGAAGGAGCCGTCAACATCATCTTCCGGCGCGAGATCGAGGCCTCGGCAGCCCCGGAAGCACGCCGGGCCGAGCTGATCGCGGACTACCAGGAGCGCTTTGCCAACCCGTACTCGGCCGCCGAGCGCGGCTACGTGGACGACGTGATCGAGCCCCGCCGGACGCGTCACTACCTGATCACGGCTCTCGAGATGCACCTGGGCAAACGAGAGCCGACGCCGAAACGCAAACACGGCAACATCCCGCTGTGACGACACCTCGTAGCGCGGTCCCGGTCGAAGCCACCTGGGACGACGCGAGCGTCTTTCCGACCGTCGAGGCCTGGGAGGCCGAGCTGGAGGCCGTGCTTACCGACCTACCGGCCCTGGCTGCGTTCCAGGGCCGGCTCGAGGAAGGCGCTTGGCTGCTCGTCGAGGTGTTGCGGGCCCGCGACGAGCTCGCGCGGCGGGCGGGGCGCGTGTTCGCCTATGCGTTGCTGGGCTACGCCGTCGAGACAACCGATCCGGCTGCGGTGGCGCGTTTCGGTCGGGCCCAGGCAGCCGATGCCCAGGTGACGGCGGCGACCGCTTTCGTCGAGCCGGAACTGCTCGCCCTCGGCCGCGATCGGCTTCGCGAGTGGTCGGCCGCAGAGCCGGCACTGGTCGTCTACGGGCACTACCTCGATGATGTCGTCCGTCGCGCTGCGCACACGCGCTCGGCTGAGGTCGAGGAGGTGCTCGGTCTCGTCTCCGACGCATTCTCCGGACCGTTCGCGGTCTACAGCGCCCTCGTCGACAGCGACATCGTGTTCAGGCCGGCCACCGGGGCCGAAGGGGCGTTCGCGGAGGTCACGCAGGGGTCGATCGAGGCGCTGCTCGCGAGCCCCGATCGCTCGCTGCGCCGAAGCAGCTGGGAGAGCTACGCCGATGGGTACCTCGGCGCGAGGAATGCGCTCGCTGCGAACCTTGCGAGTACGGTCAAGCAAGCCGTCTTCTCGACGCGCGTCCACCGGTACGGGTCGCCGCTCGCTGCCTCACTCTCCCGTTCGAAGGTCCCGGTCGAGGTCTTCGACAACCTGATCGCGGCGTTCGAGGCGAACCTGCCGACGTGGCATCGGTACTGGCGCCTGAAGCGGGGGATCCACGGCGTCGACCGACTCGCACCCTACGACGTCGCAGCGCCCTTCGGGCCCTCCTCGCCCGCGCTCGCGTACGAGCAGTGCGTCGAATGGGTCTGCGCGTCGCTCTCGCCGCTCGGCGATGCGTACGTCGAAACGGTTCGACGCGGGTGTGGCGAGGGGCGTTGGGTGGACGTGTACCCGACGGCCGGCAAGATGGGCGGCGCGTTCTCGGCCGGGGCGCCCGGGACGGCCCCGTTCATCGTGATGAGCTTCGACGGGACGTGCGTCAGCCTGGGGACGCTCGCCCATGAGCTCGGCCACTCGATGCACTCGTACCTGACGTGGGCGTCCCAGCCGCAGGTGTACAGCCATTACTCGATGTTCGTGGCCGAAGTTGCGTCCAACTTCCATCAGGCGTTGCTACGCGCCCACTTGCTCGAGGCGGTCGACGATCCCGCCCTGCAGAGCGCGGTGCTCGAAGAGGCCATGGCGAACTTCCACCGCTACTTCTTCGTGATGCCGACCCTGGCCCGCTTCGAACGGGAGATTCATGACCGGGTGGCGGAGGGCGAAGGGCTGACCGCCGAGCTCATGTGCGACCGCATGGCCGACCTCTTCTCCGAAGGCTTCGGACCGGACGTCGAGTTCGATCGTGAGCGCGTCGGGATCACGTGGGCCCAGTTCCCTCACCTGTACGAGCCGTTCTACGTCTACCAGTACGCGACCGGGATCGCGGGAGCCAACGCACTCGCGCGAGCGATCCTCGACGGCGTGCCGGGCGCGCCGGAGCGGTACCTCGAGTTCCTCGGTGCCGGCAGCTCCGTGTACCCGCTCGACGCTCTCCGCGCGGCCGGTGTCGACCTCACCTCGCCGCAGCCGGTCGAGGAGGCTTTCGTGGTGCTCTCGTCGCTTGTCGATCGGATCGAGTCGCTCGCGTAGCTCGTCTCCCTACAGCGGGAGGAGGCGGCTCGCCGTCGCCTTGAAGGTCGCGATGACTATGTCGCCTTCCCGGAGCCCGAGGCGTTCCGCCGACGCGGCGGTCACCTCCGCGACGATCGGGCCGACGCGAACGCGCGTCCGGTTGCCAAGCGGGACGATGGAGGCGACGGTCGCCCGGATGTGGTTGACGGCGGAATCGGTCGGGAGATCCCGCGAGAGCGACACCTCCCACGGGTAGACCGCGAGACCGACCCGGCCTTCTCCAGGATCGACGCTCCAGGCGCTGCCGCCGGCGTCGAGGACGACCTCCGTGAGGCCGTTCGGGCCCATGGAGGCGGTGCCGCCAAGGAGGGTCGCGCCCGTGAAACTCGCCACGAACTGGTCTGACGGGCCGGCGACGAGCTCGGCCGCGGTGCCGCGTTGGAGAATGTGCCCGTCGACCATCACGCCGACGTGGTCCGCAAGGGCGGCGGCATCCTCGAAGTCGTGGGTGACGAGGATGGTTGGCAGCGCGAGATCGCGTAGCAGTTCGTGGAGCTCGATCCGAACCGAGGCCTTGGTGTGGGCGTCGAGTGCCGACAGGGGTTCGTCGAGGAGCAAGACGCCGGGCTGAAGCGCGAGCGCGCGGGCGAGCGCAACCCGCTGTCGCTCACCACCTGACAGCTCGCGGATGCGCGCTCTTCTCAGGTGCGCGATCTGGAAGCGCTCGAGCAACTCGTCGACGGGGGCGCCGCGTCGGGCGCCAAAGCGCACGTTCGCGAGGACGTCGAGATGGGGAAAGAGGGCGTACTCCTGAAACAGGTAGCCGACCCCGCGTCGCTCCGGCGGGACGTCGATCCCCTTGTCGGTGTCGAGCAAGACACGATCGCCGAGGGAGGCGGCGCCGTGACGGGGTCGGAGTAGGCCTGCGACAACGCGCAGCACCGTCGTCTTCCCGGCCCCCGACGGGCCGACGAGCGCCGTCGTGGCGCCGTCGGCGACGGTCAGCTGGACGGCGGCGTCGAAGCTGCGAAGGGGATGGGTGAAGTGGAGGTTGAGCGCCATCGGGTGAGGAGCTTGACGGAGAAGAGCGTTACCGCGCTGATGATCACGAGGACTGCGCTGATCGCGAGCGCCACGTCGAAGTCGACGTCGAACTGCTCGTAGATCGCAAGCGACAGCGTCTGGGTGACTCCTTGGAGGGATCCTGCGAACATGATCGTGGCGCCGAACTCGCCGATCCCGCGGGCGAAGGCGAGTGCGGCGCCTGCGCCGAGCCCGCCTGCCGCCAGCGGTAATGCGATTCGGAAGAACACCCGGCCAGGCCCTGCGCCGAGCGTGCGGGCCGCGGCGGGGAGCGTCGGGTCGATGCTCTCGAGGGCCGACACCGCCGTCCGGACGTAGAACGGGCTCGCGACGAAGGTGACGGCGAGGACGACCGCGGCCTTCGTGAAGGCGATGTCGACTCCGAGTGCATCGAAGGTGCCGCCGAGCAACCCGAGCCGTCCGAACGCGACGAGAAGTCCGATGCCCGCAACCGCGGGCGGTAGGACGAGGGGGAGCTCGATCAGGGTGACGACGAGATCGCGCGAGCGGGAGGTGCGCGTGGCGACCCAGTAGGCAGTAGGTGTGCCGAAGAGGATGATCAGGAGCATCGAGATCGCGTTCGTCTCGGCCGTGACGACGAGCGCGTCCTTTGCGGCGCTCGTACCGAGCGCCGCAACGAGGTCGCCCGGAGGAACCTGAAGGAAGATCGCCGCGACGGGAAGCAGCAGGAACAGCAGGGCGACGCTCGCCGCGAGGACGAGCGTCGCCCGGAAGAGCTTGTCTACGAGGACGCCTTGGGGAGCGCCAGGAAGCCGGCGTTCTTCAGCGCCGTTTGTCCCTTGTCGGAGAGGATTCCCTTGATCCATGCCTGTGCTGCGGTCTTGTTGTTCGACTTCGAGACGACCGCGATCTCGTAGCGTACGCGCGGCTGGGCCCAGGCCGGGATCTTGATCACGCTCACCTGGTCGCTGACGGCGCGAGCGTCGGTGACGTAGACGAACCCGGCGTCGGCCTGGCCGAGTGCGACCTTGCCCGTGACCGCCTTGACGTCGGACTCCTGGCTGACGACCTTCGAGAGCACGGACAAGAGGTTCATCTTCTTCAGCACTGTGCGGGTGTAGCCGCCGACCGGCACGGCCGAGTTGGCGATCACGAGCTTGACGTTCTTGCTCCTGAGGTCGTAGACGGACTTGAGCCCTGCGGGGTTCGATTTCGGCACGATCAGGGCGAGCCTGTTCGCGGTGAACGTGACCGGCTTGTCGACGAGGCCGGCCGCGAAGAGCCGCTGCGTGTTGAGAGGGGCTGCGGACGCAAAGACGTCGGCGGGTGCCCCGTTCTTGATCTGCGTCTCGAGCACGTTCGAGCCTGCGAAGTTGTACCTCTGCGCCGTGTCGTAGGCCTTGAACACCTCGGTCAGCGAGGCAGCAGCGTAGATCGTGAGCGGATCAGCCTTCGTCTGAGCCGCCGCTGTGGTCGAAAACGTGAGAGCGACGACGAGAGCCGCCACGCCGAGTACGGAGGAAATGCGCTTCATGGGTGGTGTTCTCCTAGCCAAGGTAGGCCTCGATTGCATCACTGGCGGTCTCGACGTCGACCGCGGACGGGAAAGAGATTCCGACGACACGGCCGCCCGACAGCTGCGTCAGCGAGCCCACCTGCTGGGCGAGGTTGGCCGCCATGCTCGCGAACAGCGTCCGATAGGACGGAATCGAGATCGCCGCCGCCGCGCTCAGATAGACGCCGAGGAGAGGCTGCGTGATCGTCAGGCCTGCCGCCGTCGCCGACTTCTTGCTCGCGAAGGTGCCGTCGGGCCAGGCGAACTCGAAGTCCTCCTCCACCGCGGCAGTCTGACCTGCACCGGTAAGGAGCTTCGAAAGAGCATCGGCATGCTGCGCGGCGTTGAGGCCACCGCGCGCGATCTCGCGCATAGCCGCGCCGCTGAACAACTTGGCGGCAGTCGTCTTCGCGTGGAAGTCCTTCAACAGGAACTCGGCTGCCTGACCGAAGTTCGCGTAGGCCAGTTCGTCGTCGGTTGCAGCCAGCGCCGCGAGGCCACTCGTCGGCGCGGCGAGCCCGCTCACGGCCAGGCCTGCACCGGCGGCGGAAAGGATGAGACGTCGTCGGTTCATGCCCGTGTGCGCTCCTTGTCTTCCTGGCGCCGTAGAAAGCGCCTGGTAGAAGAATATTGACTACCAGAGGGCGACAATCTATCAGCACGAGCGTTAGCCGGCTGTAAGTCCTGGGCCTTCTTTGGGGCCGATGGTGGCCCAGCTATCCGGCAAGCCAAAGCGGTTGGTGGATGGCACCGCGGGAACGGGCTGCCTTGTCGTTCATTGCGGCTGCGACTTGGAAAAACATTGACTACTCGAGGTCAGTAACCTCTTGCACGAGTGTCCGTCAACTGGAAGCCTTCGAGCGAACGGAGCCATGATGGCGATCAGCGCACGCAACCAGCTTCCCGGCAAGGTCACGAGCATCCACATCGGCGAGGTGATGGCGGAGGTCGAGGTAGCGGTCGGCGACCACGAGATCGTTTCGGTCATCACCCGCCGAAGCGTCGAGGACCTCGGTCTGTCGGTCGGAGACGAAGTGACCGTCGTGATCAAGTCGACCGAGGTGATGCTGTCGAACTAGCATTTTCTCTGCACGGCACGTACGGCTTAGGATCAGCCGATGGCGCGCCCGCACCGAACCGAACCTTCGCTCACCGAATGGGTGGTTCTCGGACTTCTCTGTGAGAGGCCGGCGCACGGGTGGGATGTCGCGCGCGCGTTCGGACGGGAGGGCGACGTCGGGCAAGTGTGGTCGGTGAGCCGGCCGCTCGTCTACAGGGCGATCACGGTACTTCGCGAGCTCGGCTACATCGTCGACCGTGGCAGTACGCCGAGTTCCACCGGGCCGGTCAGAGTTCTTCTCGCGCCCACGCCTCGCGGCCGTCAGGCCTTTCGCCGGTGGCTGGCGCGCCCTACCAGACACGTCCGCGATCTTCGGACGGAGCTGATGGTGAAGCTCTTGCTGATCGGCCGCGCGGGTAAGGACCACCATGCGCTGCTCCGGGCCCAGCTGGCCGTTCTCGAGCAGGGCGAGCACCTGCTGATCCGCCGCGTGGCGGAGAGCGAAGGGTTCGAGCGAACCGTGGCCGTCTGGCGACTGACGACGGGACGTGCGGCCCGTGCGTTCGTCGAAGCGCTGCTCGACGAGCGCAGCGGCGATCCAGTCCAGTACGAGGCGATCGGCCACGTCAGCTCGGCTCACACCTCGCTCGACGGCATGCCGCTGCAGCCGGCCGCCGACGGCTCGGGCCCCTCGAAGATCGTCCTCACCGAGCCACATCGAAGCTGCCTCACAGACGTCGACGGCTTCTCCCACGTCTGGGTGCTCGCACACCTCCACGAGTCCGTGGGTTGGGCCGCGACCGTCGACCCGTTCCTCGACGATCAGCCGCGCGGGACGCTCGCGACACGCTCGCCGCATCGGCCCAATCCGATCTCGCTGTCGCTCTGTACGCTTCTCCGAGTGGAGGCCGACGGCATCGTCGTCGCCGGCCTCGATCTCCTCGACGGAACGCCCGTCCTCGATCTGAAGCCGTACGTGCCTCTCTTCGACGTTCCCGAAGGCCCGGTCTCCGCAGGCTGGTTCATCGATCGCGCCGAGCTGATCTTCGAGCGCACGTCGGACGAGCGATTCGAGCAGCGCAGCAGACGCCGGTAGGCGTCGGTCGGGTGTCGTGCGTCGCGTAGCCTCTCCATCATGGAGATCGAGCTCGTCCCCGACCCGCGCGACGACCGGGTGGGCCGCGCCGCCGCTGCCGCTCTCGCGCTGGAGGGCCTGACGGACGTCGCCCGACCAACCGCTTCCACGGGAGCCTGGCGCCGAGCCGGCCTGCAGGACGCGGTCGAACGGAGCGTGACACCGGACGACTCGGATCCGACCGGCACCAGGAGTTCGATCCGCTCCGGTTCGACCGACTAGGTACTGCCCGCGCGGAGCAGCGTCGGAGCGACCCGCGCGTAGTCGAGCCCGGAGACCCAGGTCAGTACGACGGCGATGAGGAGTGCCCACCACGCCACGTCGCTGCTCCATGCTCCGGCGGCGGCCATGCCGCCGACGGCGACGGCGACCGCCTGTGCCCATGTCTTCAGCTTCCCGAGGTCACGGGCGGCGATGACAACGCCTTTCTCGATCGCAGCGAGGCGGAGCCCGGAGACGAGGAACTCGCGGGCGATGATCGCTGCGACCATCCAGGCCGGCGCCACGCCTTCGGCGATCAACATCGCTAGGGCGGACATCACCAGCACCTTGTCCGCGATCGGATCGAGCAGCGACCCGAAGGCCGAGGTCTGATTCCAGCGCCGGGCGAGCCACCCGTCCACCTGATCGGTGGCCATAGCGACGACGAAAACCGCCGTTGCCCAGTACGCGTGATCGGGAAAGTTCCACGCGAACAGCACCACGACGACGGGAACCGCGAAAGCCCGCGCGAGCGTCAACTGATCGGGGACGGTCATCGTTCGGGGAGAATACGCGGAGCGCATGGCGACCTTCAGCAAAGTGCTCGTTGCGAATCGTGGTGAGATCGCGGTCAGGATCTTTCGTACGTTGCGTGAGCTCGGGTTGGGGACGGTTGCGGTGTATTCGGACGCGGACCGCGGCCGGCTGCATGTGCAGGCTGCTGATGAGGCCTATCGGATCGGGCCGGGCCCGGCGGACGCGAGCTACCTGTGCGGCGACGTGATCATCGAGGTCGCGCTTCGGGCCGGCGTGGAAGCGGTTCATCCCGGCTACGGGTTTCTGGCCGAGAACGCGGCGTTCGCGCGTGCCGTCGAGGCGGCCGGCTTGACGTGGATCGGCCCGCCTCCGGCTGCGATCGAGCTGATGGGCTCGAAGACCGAGGCTCGGGCAGTGATGGCGGCGGCAGGGGTGCCGATCATTCCGGGGGCCACCGATCCGGTGGCGACGGTCGAGGGCGTGGTCGAGCTCGGAGAGGAAATCGGATATCCCCTGATCATCAAGGCCGCCGCCGGGGGCGGCGGTAAGGGGATGGAGCTCGTGTCGGACGCCTCCGAAGCAGCGCGTGCCTTCGAAGCGGCGCAACGGCAGGGCCTCAAGTACTTCGCCGACGACACCGTCTATGTCGAGCGCTATCTGGAAGATCCGCGGCACGTGGAGGCGCAGATCCTGGCCGACGGGCACGGAACGGTGCTCTTCCTCGGCGAGCGGGACTGCACGATCCAGCGGCGTCATCAGAAGCTCGTCGAGGAGACCCCTTCACCCGCCGTCGATCGAGCGTTGCGAGAGAGGATCGGAGTGATCGCGGTGAATGCCGGGCGGGCCGCCGGCTACCGGTCTGCCGGCACGATCGAAGGGCTTCTGACCGCGGGCGGCGACTACTTCTTCATGGAGATGAACACGAGGATCCAGGTCGAGCACACCGTGACCGAGCTCGTCACTGGCCTCGATCTCGTGCGCGAGCAGATCCTGATCGCGCAGGGCAAGCCGATCTCTCTGCGGCAGGCAGACGTGAACCTCCGAGGGCACGCGATCGAGTGCCGGATCAACGCCGAGGATGTCGGCAAGGGCTTCCTGCCCGCGCCCGGGCTGATCACTGCGTACGAGGAGCCCTCCGGTCCGGGGGTGCGGGTCGACTCCGGCGTTCGAGCCGGAGACGAGATCTCCGGGCTCTACGACCCGATGATCGCGAAGCTGATCGTCCACGACACCAATCGCGAGACCGCCAGGAGGAGGATGCTGCGCGCGCTCGCCGAGTTCCGGATCGAGGGCCCTCCAACGCTGCTCGGGTTCCACGCGGCGCTGCTCTCGGAACCGTGCTTCATCGAGGGCGGCACCTGCCACGGGCTCGTGGAGTCCGAGGAGCTGGCGCACCGCGCGGAGAAGATAACCAGGGAGTTCTCTCATCGGACGACAATCGCAGGGACTGGGGCTGACGGCGCACACGTGCGCGAACGGATCGTTTCGGTCGAGGTCGACGGCCGTTCGTTCGACGTCCGCCTGCATACGACCGAGCCACCGTGGGCCTCTCTTGGGCGCCGGCGGCGGGAGCGTACGGCAGCCGGCTCCGGGAACGGCTCGGGCGCCGTCGTCAGCCCGATGCAAGGCACCGTTCTCAGTGTCCGCGTGGTGGACGGCGACCCCGTCGTCCTCGGCCAGGTGATCTGTGTCATCGAGGCCATGAAGATGGAGAACGAGATCGCCGCCCCCCACGACGGGATCGTGCGAGAGCTCGGTGTTGCGTCGGGCCAGGGCATCGCCAACGGCCAACTGATCTGCGTCGTCACGGTCACCGGATGACCGATCACGATGCCGATGTCGGGGCACTCGTGCGGCGGCTCGTGGGCGACCATGCGCTCACCGGTGCCAGCCTGAGCAGGCCGCGGCGGAGCGATCCTTCGCGACCCTCGCGTCTGACGGTCGCGCCGGTCACGGTCGGCGGCGCATTGCGCTACCGCTTCACGGCCCATCGGGCCACCCGCTCGACCGACGAGAACCTGACGCCGGAGGCCGCGACCGCGCGGCTCACACGTCTGCTCGAGTCCGAGTTCCGGCAGGGCCTGCTCCAGTCGACGGACGCGGACTGGCAGGTGCTCGTCGCGGGGAAGGAGGCCAGGATCCTCCGCCGGCCACCGACCCGGCCGAGCGCGAGACTCGGACACGACCGTGTGAAACAGCGCCTCCTGCCTGAAGGAGTGCCCGTGCCGTTTCTCGTCGAGCTCGGCGTGATGACGCGCGAGGGCAAGGTGCGCGCGCCGCGTTACGACAAGTTCCGGCAGGTGAATCGATTCCTCGAGCTCGTCGAGGATGTGCTCCCGTCACTGCCGCCGGGATCGCTGCGGATCGTCGACTTCGGCTCCGGCAAGTCGTACCTCACCTTCGCGCTCCATCACCTGCTCACGGTCGTTCACGGTCGCGACGTCGAGATCGTCGGGCTCGACCTCAAGCTCGAGGTCGTCGCCCGGTGCGAGGACCTCGCGAGGCGCCTCGGCGCCGACGGCCTGCGCTTCGAGGTGGGTGACATCGGCGGCTATGACGCGCTCGCCGGTGTCGATCTCGTCGTCAGCCTGCATGCGTGCGATACCGCTACGGACCACGCCCTCGATCGCGCCGTCCGTGCCGGTGCACCGGTGATCCTGGCGGTGCCCTGCTGTCAGCACGAGCTTCTGCCCCAGCTCGAGCGCCCTGCGCTCGAGCCGCTGCTTCGGCACGGCACCCTGCGAGAGAGATTTGCCGCGGAGGTGACGGATGCCGCCCGCGCCCAGCTGCTGGGAGCCGTCGGGTACGACGTCCAGGTCCTGGAGTTCGTCGAGCTCGAGCATACGGCCAAGAACGTCCTGCTCCGCGCGGTCGCGCGCCCTGGTCGTGACACGGCGAAGGCCTGGGCCGACTACCGCAGGTTCGCAGCCGAGCTCGGGATCGACCCCGCGCTCGGCCGGTTGCTTGCGGACCGGCTGCCCGCGTGAGCGCGATCTCCACGTGCTCCGCGTCGTCCCTTGCGGTGGGAGAGCGGCTCGCCGGAACTGCAACCCAGGGAGCGAAGTGGCTGCTGGTCGAGATACGCGGAGCCTGGGGGAGGGACGCCGTCGCCGACAGTATGCTGCCGCCGGCGGCTCGGGACGTCCTGGACGCGTTTCCGGGGAAGGTCGCCCTGGTGCGCCGACCCGACCGGCGACGGGGCATGACGCTGATCCGGGCAACGGTCGACGAGAGCGGAGGAACCGCGGTCCGACAGGAGCTCGGGTCGCTCGACGAGCTCCCGCGAGCAGACCTCGAAGCGGGCGACCCCGTTTCGGCACCCATCATCCTCGTCTGCGCTCACGGCCGCCGCGACGCCTGCTGCGCGCGCCTCGGACTCCCGCTGTTCGACGCACTGGCGCCGCATGTTGCCCCCGAGCGACTCTGGCAGTCCTCCCACCTCGGCGGGCACCGTTTCGCCCCGAACGTGCTCCTCCTCCCGCAGGGAGTCCAGTTGGGACGGATTCCCGTCGCCCGGGCGGCCGAAGTGGTCGAGAAGCTCGCGGGCGCTCGGATACCTCTCGATCTCTACCGCGGCCGGACGATATATGCCCCACCGGTGCAGGCAGCCGAGCTCTGCATCCGTTCGGTCACTGATTGGGACGGCCTGACCGATCTGCGGCTCGTCCGCCACGAGGGCGATCTCGTGACGTTCTCGACGCCGGCAGGTGAGCTCTCGGCACATGTCGAGCAACAGGCAGGACCGGATCTTCCGGTCAGCTGTGGCGCCGACCCGGAGCCGACCGTCGAATGGGTGGCATCGATAGAGTCGGCGGAATGAGCGACCACGGTCCCGTCTTCCTGATCACCGGCGCCTCATCGGGCATCGGCGCTGCGAGCGCCCGTCTGCTCGCCGCCGAGGGTTGGCGGCTCGTGCTGGCAGCACGCTCGATAGACAGGCTCGACGCACTGGCCGAGGAGCTCGGCGGTCCGGACCGCGTCATTGCGGTCGAGTGTGACGTAACCGAATGGGCCGACCAGCAGGCAGCGGTTACCGTCGCCCTCGAGCATTTCGGTCGGATCGACGCGGCCTGGGCGAACGCCGGCTTCGGCAGCCAGCGAGGCTTCCTCGCGGATACGGTCGGACACTGGCGCGACATGGTGCTGACGAATGTCTACGGCGCTGCTCTCACGGTCAGAGCTGCGATGCCGGCGCTCAAGGAGGCGAGGGGCCACCTGCTCCTGACGGGCTCGGTCGCCGGGCGTCGTGCCATTTCGGGCTCGCTCTATTCCGCGACCAAGCACGCCGTGCACGCCATGGGAGAATCGGTGCGGCAGGAGCTCGACGGTACCGGGGTTCGCGTCACCGTGATCGCTCCCGGCCTGGTCGACACGCCGTTCTTCGCCGAGATACCGCTGGAGGCGCCCCTGGAGCCGGGAGACGTCGCCCGCGCCGTTCTGTTCGCCGTGTCACAGCCGCCGCACGTGGACGTGAACGAGATCCTCGTGCGGCCAACCGCGCAGCCGCATTGACGTACTGAGAGGTTGAAGCCTGACGCCCGGAGGTAACCGGTCGTCGGCCCCGCGACGCCTCACAGCGTCCGCTGGTATGACCGGAAGCTCGCCGTCGCGAACGATGTCGTCAGGGCGACGAACCCGGCGAGGAGGAGTACGAACGTCCCCATCTCGCTCCAGTTGGTTCCGGGGAGCGCCTCGCCACGCGCAGCCCGGACCGCCCACTCGACCGGATTCAGGAGCGAGAAGTCCTGCATCCAGCCGGGGATGAGCGCGCGCGCGATCAGGAGCGAGGAGAAGAAGACGAGCGGCAGCGAGATGAACTGGGCGACGGCGATCATCGACGCCTCCTGGCGCGTCCGCAACGCGATGCCGTGCGAGAGGCCGGCGAATCCGGCCGCCGTCAGGAATGCGACGATCAGGATCACGAGCCACCCCACGATGCCCCCGTTCGTCGCCCCGAGGAGAAGGCCGGTGAGCAGGATCAGCAGACCCTGCAGCGTTGCCACGATCGCCGACTCGAGGATGCGGCCGAACACGATCGCGGCCCGGCTCGCCGGGGTTGCGAGGAAGCGCTCGAGGACGCCGCGATCGAGGTCTTCGATCATCCCCATCCCGGCCCACGAGCCGGAGAAGAACGCCGTCATCACCGCGACGCCGGGCGTCAAGTAGTCGATGTACGAGGTCGCCCCGAACCCCGGCAGGTCGGTGATACGGCGGAAGAGCTGGCTGTAGAGCAGCAGCCAGAACATCGGTTGCACGATCATGACGACGATCCAGATCGGCTGCCGGGAGAGATTCCGCAGGACGCGACCGCACAGGAACAGCGTCTGGGAGATGACGTTCACGTTCCCCCCTCGTCGTCGGCTCGGAAGTCGCGACCCGTGTGGTGAAGGTAGACGTCGTCGAGCGACGGCCGGGAGACCGTCACCGCCTGCACCCCGGCTCCTGCGGCGTCGAGCGCTCCGAGGATCACGGGCACGGCCTGGGCGCCGTGGTCGACACGGAGGTGGAGCCTGCGTCCGTCCGGCGTCACCTCGTGGACCCCGTCGAGGCCGCTCGCGACCTCGACGGCAAGGGCCGTGTCGGCCCCGTCGAGATCGACGGTGACGGCGTCGCCGCGCAATGCTCGCTTGAGCTCGTCCGGGGTCCCCGCGACGACGATCTGGCCGCGCGAGACGATCGCGACGCGCCGGGCGAGCCGGTCTGCCTCCTCGAGGTAGTGCGTCGTCAGCAGGATCGTCAGGCGCTCCCCGGCCGCGAGGCGCTCGAGCTCCTCCCACATCGCGGCGCGCGCCTCCGGGTCGAGGCCGGTCGTCGGCTCGTCGAGGAAGAGGACGTGCGGGCGATGAACCAGCCCCATCGCGACGTCCAGCCTCCTCTTCATGCCGCCCGAGTAGGTCTTCACGAGGGCGTTCGCCTTGTCGGTGAGCCCGAACACGTCGAGGAGCTCGCTTGCTCTCCCCTCGAGGTCGGCACCCCGCATGTCCTGCAGCCGACCCTGGAGGATGAGGTTCTCGCGTCCGGTCGCCTCACGGTCGACGCCCGAAGCCTGCGGGACGTAGCCGATCGCCCGCCGGACAGCCGCCGCCTCGGATGCCACATCGTGGCCGGACACGGTAGCCCGGCCCGCGTCGGCTTTCGTCAACGTCGCGAGGATTCGGACGGTCGTCGACTTGCCCGCTCCGTTCGGGCCGAGCAGGCCAAAAACCTCGCCTTCCGGGACAGAGAACCGAATCCCGTCGAGAGCCCGGATGTCCTTGCCGTAGGTCTTCTCGAGGCCGTCGACGACGATCGCGTCCATCGAGCGAGGGTACCCGTCTGAGCTGCGATCAGCCGGAGGCAGCGGGCTCCGGGTCCTGTGGTGTCACGGGCTTGGCCGGCAGCCGCCGGGTGAAGACGATCGAGACGAGGGCGAGGAGCGCCACCGCGAGCATCGCCTTCTTCAGTGCGTCGAGCTCGGCATCGGCGTAGTCGGCCGTGATCGCGTCCGCCTCGGCGGGTGTGGCACCGGCATCGAGGACAGCGGCGTGCGCCTGTTCCGTCGTGACGATCTCGATCCCGTTCTCGGTCGCGGCGCTGATCTGCGTCTTCGTCGAGTCCGAGAGAGCGGGGTTCTGGGCGATCCGGTCGTTGAAGCCGGTGAGCAGGCCCGTGAGGAGAACGGAGCCGATCAGCGCCGTTCCGAGTGAGGCGCCGAGGTTCTGGGCGGTGCCCTGGAGGCCACCGGCCTCGTTCGTCTTGTCCTGCGGCGCCGACGACATGATCACGTTGCCGAGCTGCGACATCAGCAGGCCGGCGCCGATGCCGAACAACGCGAGCGAGAGCTTGAACCCCGTCTCGTTGAGGGTCACGTCGATCGTGCCGACCATGACGAGCGCCGCGATCCCCATCGCGAGGAGCCCGATTCGCACGATCGCTCGCGGCGGGAGATGGGTCACGAGCTTCGGGCCCGTGAGCGCTGCCGCGAGCATCGTGATCGACATCGGCAGCAGCCGCTTGCCGGTCTCGAACGCGTCGAATCCGAGCACGACCTGCAGGTACACCGGCAGGACGAAGAACGTTCCCATCAGCACGAGCTGCTGCGACATCAGCGTCGTCAGGCCCGCGCGGAGCGATTGGATTGTCAGGAGCGTGCGGTCGAGGAGTGCGTCCAGACCAAGCCTCGCCCGTCGCTCCTCCCAGATGCCGAAGCACCAGAGGAGGAGAATGCCGCCGACGATCAGGAAGGGCACGAGCGAGAAGCCGAGCGGGGTGATCTCGTGGCCGTCGATCGTGGGCGCGTCGAGGGGCCACACCCAGCCCCAACTGCTGCTCTTCAGGATCCCGAAGACGATCAGGCCGAGCCCTGCCGCCGAGAGGGCCGCGCCGCCGAAATCGAGCTTCGGCGGGTGCTCAGGGCGCGGCGCGGCCTGCATCCGCTTGCGCACGAGCAGAACGGCGATCACGATCACGACCTCTCCGACGAAGACGTACCGCCATGAGTAATACGTCGTAACCCAGCCGCCGATCACCGGTCCGACGGCGATGGCGGCGCCTGCGACCCCGCCGATTATCCCGTAGGCGAAGGCGCGATCCTTCCCCTCGTAGTTGGCCGCCGTGAGAGCGGCGATGGCGGGGATCACGAGCACCGCGCCCAGGCCCTCGACGAGCGACCAGCCGAACAGAAGGACGTAGATGTTCGGGCTCAACGCGGTCGTCAGCGAGCCGAGCCCGTAGACCGCGAGACCGATCCCGAAGGCCCGGTCGCGTCCCCAGATGTCGCCGAGCTTCGCCCCTACCAGCATGAACGCTGCCATGACCAGCGTGTACATCGTGATCGCGCCCTGCACGCCGGTGACGGTCGTGTCGAGGTCGGCCACGATCTGCGAGATCGAGACGTTCATCACGCTCGAATCGAGCACCATCACGAACTGCGCCGCAGCGAGGATGATCAGGGGCAGCCAGCGCTCGCACCGGTCGACTCTAACCCACGCTACGCCGGCTCAGCGTCGACCTCGGCGAGCCGATGTGCATGGTCCGTGAACCAGACCACCTGCGGCTGGGCGCCTTCAGGTGGCTTGCCGACGCTCGTGAAGGGACCGAAGGAGAGCCGGACCCAGAGGCCGCCGGCAAGAGCGCCCGCCGCCGCAATCGTGCCCTTCCATGTCTGTCCGGGCCGGAGCACGAGCGGCAGCGCAGGTATGTAGCTCGTCGCAGGCCGGAGTGCGGGCAGGTCTCCACTCCGGTTGCGGCGGTCGAGCTCACCGAGATCGTCGTTGGGGAACAGGAGTACCCCGAACGCCCTCGAAGCCGCTTCGCGGGGATCTCCGACCGCCCAGCCGACCTGCGACGTGTTCTCCACCGAGAGGTCGGCGGTCCAGCCACCGCTCGTCACCGTGAAGGACGAGACGCCGAAGACGAGCGCCGTCTTGCCGGCCGGGTAAGGCTCCTCCCACCCGAGCCGGACGGTTTGCGGCGGCGCCTTGACCGCTGCGGGAACGGAAACCGGGGTGTTGGTCGATCCGCAGCCGGCGACCGTGACGGCGACGAGAGAGAGCGCGAGTGCGAGGCGCATGGAGAAGATGCTCGCACAACCGGGCAGGTAGGCTCGCGGGCGAATGGATCTGTACGAGTACCAGGGCAAGGAGCTGTTTCGGCAGGTCGGGATCCCGGTCGGCGACGGACGGCTCGCGACGACTCCGGGCGAGGCGCGTCAGGCGGCCGAGGTGCTCGGTGGGCCCGTCGTCGTCAAGGCTCAGGTGCTGACCGGAGGCCGCGGCAAGGCCGGCGGCGTCAAGCTCGCCGCAAACGCACACGAGGCCGAGGAGCATGCGAAGAACATCATCGGGCTCGACATCAAGGGCCACGTCGTCAAGCGGCTCTGGGTCGAGCAGGCCTCGGACATCGCGAAGGAGTACTACCTGTCGCTCACGTTCGACCGGGGTGTCAAGAAGCCGCTCTTCATGTTCACGACTCAGGGTGGCATCGATATCGAGCAGGTTGCCGCCGAGAGCCCGGAGGCGCTCGTGAAGTTGCACATCGATCCCCTGGAGGGCTTTCACCCGTGGCAGGCGCGGCGCCTCGTCTACGGCACGGGCGTCATCGATCCGTCCGAGCAGAAGCAGATCGCGAGGATCGTCGGCCAGCTCTATGACGCTTTCGTGCGCTTCGACGCGATGCTCTGCGAGGTGAATCCACTCATCGTCACGCCCGCCGGCGTCGTCAAGGCGCTCGACTCGAAGTTCACGGTGGACGACAATGCGCTCTACCGCCATGCCGCGATCGCCGAGATGCGCGACGAGGAGGCGGCCGACCCGCTGGAAGCGCTCGCCCGCGCGAAGCACGTGACGTACGTGAAGCTCGACGGCGAGATCGGGGTCTGCGGGAACGGCGCGGGTTTGACGATGTCGACGGTCGACGTGGTCACCTTCGCCGGCGGCCGTCCCGCCAACTTCTGCGATCTCGGCGGCGGCGGCGACGCGCAAGGAGTTGTCGACGCGCTCTCCGTGATCACGAAGGATCCGCAGGTAAAGGCGATCTTCTTCAACATCTTCGGTGGGATCACCCGCTGCGACGAGGTGGCGCGCGGAATTCTGCAGGCCGTTGGCGAGATGGGGCTCGAGCTCCCGATGGTCGTCCGTCTCGACGGCACCAACGCCGACGAGGGCCGGCAGATCCTCGCCGAGGCGGCCCCCGCGAACCTTCACGTCTCACCCACGATGCTCGAGGCGGCGAAACGCGCCGTGGAGCTGGCGGCATGACCGACGTCTGGAGCCGGCGGGCGGAGCAGTACCGCACGAGCGACGCCCACCGCGAGGGGCCCGACCTCGACCTGTTGGTCGTATGGGCGGCGGGCGCTCGCACGGCACTCGACGTCGCCACCGGCGGCGGACATGTCGCCCGCCGGCTGCGCCAGGCGGGGATCGAGGTCGTCAGCTGCGACCCGGCGCCCGGCATGCAGCCGGACGTCGTGTGCCGCGCCGAGCACCTTCCGTTCGCCGACGGCAGCTTCGATATTGTCGCCACCCGGGTCGCCGCCCACCACTTCGACGACGTCGAGCAGGCGGTCGCCGAGATGGCACGGGTCGCCGCGGGCACTGTGCTGATCGTCGACAACGTCTTCATGGGCGACGACGTCGAGGAGGCCGAGAAGCTGCGCGATCCCTCGCACGTGCGCAACTACAGCGAGATCGAGTGGCGCGCGTTCGCCGAGCGCGCCGGGCTGAAGGTCGAGGAGGTCCGCTTCTTCGAGAAGCCGATCGAGCTGCAGCCCTGGCTCGACCGCTGCGGCTGTGCCGGCGACGAGGCCTTGAGAGCGCGGCAGCTTCTCGGCGACCGCGTCGCCGGCGGCCTCGTGACCCTCGATCGGATCGCGCTGCGGGCGGTGCCCGGATAGATGGCGATCATCGTCGACAAGGAGACGCGGCTCGTCGTCCAGGGCCTGACGGGCTCCGAGGGCCGCTTCCACGGTCTCCGCAATCGCGCGTACGGCACCAACCTCGTGGCGGGCGTGACCCCGGGCAAGGGCGGTCAGGATGTCGAGGGCGTCCCGGTCTTCGACACGGTCGTCGCCGCAGTCTCCGAGCGGGGTGCGAACACGGCCATGATCTTCGTCCCGGCACCGTTTGCCGCCGACGCCGTCTACGAGGCCGTCGATGCGGGCATCGACACGGTCATCTGCATCACCGAGGGCGTGCCCGCGCACGACATGCTTCTGATCCATGCCTACGTGCACAATCGCGGCGTGACCCTGGTCGGGCCTAACTGCCCGGGGGCCCTCTCGCCCGGGAAGGCCAACGTCGGCATCATCCCGGCCGAGATCTTCACGGCGGGAAACATCGGCCTGGTCTCGCGCTCCGGGACGCTCACCTACCAGATCGGCCACGAGCTGACGCAAATGGGGCTCGGCAACTCGACGATCGTCGGGATCGGCGGCGATCCCGTCGTGGGCTCGTCCTTCATCGACATCCTCGCAAAGTTCCAGGCGGACTCGGAGACCGAGTACGTCGTCATGGTCGGGGAGATCGGTGGGGACGAGGAGGAGAAGGCAGCAGCTTTCATCGAAGCCGAACTGACCAAGCCGGTGGTGGCCTACATCGCGGGCTTTACGGCCCCTCCCGGCAAGACGATGGGTCACGCAGGTGCGATCATCTCCGGTTCGTCGGGCACTGCCGAGGGCAAGAAGGCGGCGCTCGAGGCGAAGGGAATCCGAGTCGGCACCACGCCGACCGAGACCGCCGAGCTCGTCGCCGACATCGCCCGACGGTAGGGCGGCCGACCGGGTGAGGATCCGCCGCTGGCTGTTCGATCGGGGCGACAACCTCGCAGGTGGGATCTACGGGACGATCCTCGTCACCTCGATCGTCGCGGCCGCGGACGGGTCCGATGCAATCTGGCGCTCGCTCGGGATCGTCGAGGTGACTGTCCTCGTCTTCTGGCTCGCGCATGTCTACGCCGGGGCGCTCGCGTCGAGTCTCGACGGCGATGAGCAGTTCTCGCGTCGAGGGGTGCGCCGGATCGCCCGGCGTGAATGGCCGCTTCTGCAGGCTGCCGTCGTTCCGTCGCTCGCGCTCATTGCCGGTGGCCTTGGTCTCATCGCCTCGAGGACCGCGTACTGGCTTGCGATCGGCTTCGGCGTCGCGGCACTCGTGTGGTGGGGGCTGCTCTTCGCCCGCAAGGAGGGGTTGTCGCGCCGGGCGACCTGCGCGGTCGTGGTGGTCAACGCGTCGTTCGGCCTCTGCATCGTCGCGTTGAAGGAGTTCGTCGGCCATTACTAGACCACCGGCCGTGCCGGTCGGTACATTCCCTGGGTGCCCTTCGGTCTCGGTATCTGGGAAATCATCATCTTCGTCGGGGTGCTCCTGCTCCTGTTCGGTTCCAAGGGTGCTCCCGCGATGGCGCGGCGCCTCGGCACCGGTGTGCGCGAGATGAAGGACGCGGTGGCGGAGATGGATCCGCGCTCGCTGCTAGACGCGAAGGACGATCCGGCCGATCCGTCGCCGAGCCGGGAGCTCGAGCCGGCCGTGAAGCCTCGGGAGGCTGTCAGGCCACGCGCGGGTGCGACGCCTGAGGACGAGCCGCCCGCCGGCTGAATGCACGTCGTCGCCTACGAGGCTCTCGAGCCGTTCACGACGAAGGACGGCTCGACGATCCGTGAGTTCCTCCACTCCTCTGCGCAGTCGCTCGCCGAGGCGACGCTCGGACCCGCGCAGTCGACGAGGCGCCACTATCACGCCTCGAGCGAGGAGATCTACCTTCTCCTCGGCGGCGGCGGCACGATGGAACTGGACGGTGAGACGCGCGAGGTGGGGGAGGGCGATGCGATCCTGATTCCGCCCGGAGCCTGGCACGAGTTGCTCGCTGGCCCGGACGGGGTGCGGATCCTCTGCTGCTGCGTGCCGCCCTACAGCCACGACGACACCTACTTCGCGTAGAAGCGGGTGCAGGCGACCGGCGTTCATGCCGGCCGCCTGGGTTGGTCTTTGCTAGATCTTGCGGCGAGGACGGGTGGGGCCCCACTTGGAGCCTCGCTTGCGGCCCGAGTAGAGGAGCTTCGGGGCGGCGACCTTCATGCCGGTCTCCTCCCATTTCTCGTGGTGGCCGTTGAGGCGGGCGACGCGGCTCACCTCGGCCTGCTGGTCGGGGAGTACGAGCGTGACGCCGGTCCCTGATCGGCCCGCACGGCCTGTGCGGCCGACACGGTGCGTGTACGCCTTCTCGTCCTCGGGTGGATCGAAGTTGATCACGTGCGTGATGTCGGACAGGTCGAGTCCTCGTGCGGCGACGTCCGTCGCGATCAACGTCGTCACCTTGCCTGCCTCGAAGTGGGCGAGTGCCTTCTCGCGGGCAGCCTGCGTCTTGTCGCCGTGCATCGCGACGGCCCGAACCTGGTGTCGCTCGAGCCGCTGGGCGAGACGGTCGGCTCCGCGCTTCGTGCGAACGAAGACGAGCGCGAGCCCTCGCTCCTCCTGGAGTAGTTCGACGAGCTTTTCGACCTTGTTCTCGGGAGTCACCGAGACGAACTGGTGGTCGATCTCGCCGAACTTGTGCACGCTCGGAAGCTCGGCCTCGATGCGGACCGGCTGGTTCGTGTAGGCACGGGCGAGCTCACCGACCGCTCCATCGAGCGTCGCCGAGAAGAACATCGTCTGGCGGTTGTCCGAGACACGACGCAGGATCTTGTCGACCTGCGGCTTGAAGCCCATGTCGAGCATCCGGTCGGCCTCGTCGAGCACGAGGATCGTGACGGCGTCGAGGGTGACGAGACGACGGTCCATCAGGTCCTGCAGCCGGCCGGGGGTGGCGACGAGCACGTGGGCGGCCTTGGCCTTCGTGGCCTGTGCCGGGAGGGGGACACCGCCGTACACGGAGGCCACCCGGAGGCCGCGGACCTTGCCGAGGTCGGCCAGCACCTCGGTCACCTGAACCGCGAGCTCGCGCGTCGGGACGAGGATGAGTGCGGAGGGCCTGCCATCGCCTGGTTGCACCCGCTCGACGATCGGGATGGCGAAAGCGAGCGTCTTGCCCGAGCCCGTTGGTGCCTTGGCGAGCACGTCGTGCCCGGCGAGGGCCGCCGGGATCGTGCGGGTCTGGATTTGGAAAGGCGACTCGATTCCCTGGGTGGTGAGTACGCGGACAAGGTCCGTGCTCAGCCCGATCGAGGCAAAGGTTGACTCTGGCATTCGGTTTTCGACTCCTTGGTCGTGATTCGAGACCATCTACCCTCGAACCATCTACTCGGGTCTATCCGAGCCTAGAGTCGAAAGAAGCTGATCTCACGGGGCGGCACAGCGCCGGATCCCTGTGGACAACAGTAGCAGCAGTTCTCCAGTTCTCCAGTTCGCCGTCGCGGTCGGTTCTCATCCAGTCGCGACGGGCCTCCGGCTAGTCTCTCGGCATGGCACCGATCTCGTTCGCACGCGGCGCCCCCGCGCCGGAATGCCTCGACCAGGAGCTGATCGCCGACTGTACGCGTGCGGCACTCGAGCGCGACGGGATCACGATCCTGTCGTATGGCACGGGCGGCGGCTACGGCCCCTTGCGCGAGCTGCTAGCGGAACGGCACCGCGTCGAGGCGGGCCGCGTCTTTCTGACGACCGGCGGGCTGCAGGGGTTCGTGTTCTACGCAGCCGTGCAACTCGCCTCGCGGCCGGGTCGTGTGCTCGTCGAAGGGCCGACCTACGACAGGCCGCTGAAGATCCTGGCGCGCGACGGGGCGGAGGTCGTCCCGCTGACAATGGATGAAGAGGGCCTCGATCTCGATGCTCTCGAGACCGAGCTCCGCCGTGGAGGCCAGATCTCGTTCCTCTACACGATCCCCACCTTCCAGAACCCCTCCGGCCGCACGATCGGGGCCGAGCGCCGCAAACGGCTCGTCGAGATCGCCGCCGAGTACGATCTCGCGATTCTCGAGGACGACCCCTACGGCCGCGTCCGCTACGACGGCGAGCCGTTGCCCTCGCTCCACGAGCTCGAAGGCGGGGAGCGGGTCACGTTCACCTCGTCGTTCTCGAAGACGGTCGCTCCAGGCCTGCGGATCGGGTACTTCGTCGTGCCTCAGGCATTGGCCGCCGCCTACGACGACCGCGCCGTCTCGACATACATCTCCCCGAGCCTCCTGCCTCAGGCGACCGTAGACGAGCTCATGCGTCGCGGCGGGTTCGAGCCGAACCTCGATCGCATACGCGGATTGCTCAAGACGCGTAAGGATGCGATGCTCGCGGCGCTTGCGACCGAGATGCCGGCCGGGACGAGCTGGAGCTCTCCCGAAGGTGGGTACTTCCTGTGGCTCGATCTTCCAGGCGGCGCCGATGCGGCAGCGCTACTGACCCGCGCGACCGAGGCCGGCGTCACGTTCGTGCGGGGCTCGGACTTCTTCCCGAACGCCTCGGACGGCCGTTCGTCGGCGCGGCTGGCGTTCAGCTACGAGACGCCCGAGCGAATCGCCGAGGGCGTCGCTCTTCTCGCCTCGTTGCTGTAGACCGTCGCCTTTGCCTCTACTTGTCGGCGAGGCGACGCTTCCGGCGCTCGCGAATGTCGTCGAAGAGCCAGCCGGCGACGAAACCCAGTGCGATTGCGAGCAGAAGCACCACGAAGAGGGACGCCTCGGTCTTGAAGAACACGAAGTTGACGGCCACCTGGTTCCGGTTGGCGACAACGACGACGAGGAGGTAGAGCACGATGACGCCGAGGATGATTCGACGCGGCGTCCAGGGGCTCTTCTTTCGCCCCTCGTCCGGGGTGGGTGGCGTTGACACCCTGCGATTCTAGGCAGCCGACGCCGAGACGAGCGGTGCCGACTGACGGATCACGAGGCGCGGCTGCCGGGGTGGTTGAAGTTGCCCCCCCGCGGCGACGGCACGGAACGTGGGACAGGGGGTCTCACCCGGCAGGGCGCAAAGACCCTCGCGGCGGAAGTAGCAATCTTTGCAAGATGCTTTAGTAGACATGCAGAGTGTTCCCCATGAACTGTCGTGTCGCCTTCGGGACAGGGGGCATTGTGGCCACCAGATCTCCAGGTCGCAAGGGGCTCGGGAACGAAAGTGCCGCAATTAGCGCCTGTTGCCCTCCTCGGCAAAATGCCTGCAAAATTACTATTTCGCAGGGAGTGTGCGCAGAACGGACAACGCCTGTTGAAAACTCTCCACCGGGATGATGCGAAGGTTCCCTGCATACCGCCGTGCCTCGGCCGCGTTTTCCCCAGCAGGGACGAGAAACACATCGGCTCCCGCCCTGCGGGCGCCGAACGTCTTCTGCTTGACGCCGCCGATCGACCCGACCGTTCCGTCGAGTGCGATCTCGCCGGTGGCGACCACTCGTCGGCCGTGGTCGACGTTCGTTCCGAGCTCCTGGAGCACGTCGAGTGCGAACGGCAGCCCCGCGGACGGCCCGCCGACCTCGCCCAGGTTGATGTCGACTTTGAGCGGCAGCTTGATGTCGGCCGCCTGCGCAACGCGGATCCCGATGATCGCGCGACCCTTCTCGACCGGCGACTCGACCGTTCGTACCGTCACGGCCTTCGGCGCGCCGCCCCGGCGGATGCGGAGGACGACGTCCTCGCCGGGGTGGACGCCGTCGAACGAAGCGCGAAGCTGTCCCGGGGTCCGGATCACGTGGCTGCCCGCCTTGATGATCACGTCACCCGAGCGGAGGATGGCCGCCGCCGGCGCGTCGGTGGCGACCGATTCCACGAGCGCCCCCCGCTGCGTCGTTGCGACGTGAAAGCCGGCCTGCTTGAGCGCGACTGCGGCCGCCACCTTCTCCGAGCGTGCCATCTCGCGGAGGCCGTCCTCGTGACTGTCCTCGAACGATGATCCGGGCGGAACGACTTGCTCGCGCGGCACGAGCGTGGCCCCGTCCGGCCGGACGAACGGCAGGAGCTGCTCGGCCCAGGTCGCCTGTCGGACGGACACGTCGACGTAGTAGATGGCTCCTCCCGTGCCCGGCGACTGCGGCTTTTCGCCCTCGACTTTCACTCTGGGGGCGACGGGACTGGCGGCGTTCGGAACGTACAGGTAGTCGCGCGAGGGATAGAACCACGCCAGCCCGATGACAACTGCAGCCACGGCTGCAATGCTCCAGAGGAGCACTGTCGCCCGTTGCCGCCGCACCTTAGAAGAGCCCGTTCAGCATGCCGCCGTCGACCGGCACGACGGCACCGTTGACGTATGCGGCCTGCTCCGAGGCGAGGAAGCAGACGGTGGCTGCGATCTCGGCCGGTGTGCCGACCCGGCGCGCCGGGATCAGGGCCAGCGCCTCCGGCGGCGGGCCGTCGGCTCCGTAGAGGGCACGGAGGCGCTCGGTATCGATCCGGCCGGGTGCGATCGTGTTGACGGTGATGCCGTCCGGCCCGAGCTCGCGGGACAGGGTCTTCAGCCAGCCCACGACCCCGGGCCGGATTGCGTTCGACAGTGCCAGGTTGGCGATCGGTTCCTTCACCGACGTCGATTCGATCGCCACGATGCGCCCACGGCCGCTTGCGCGGAGGTGGGGCAGGCAAAGGCCGACCAGTCGGACGTGGGGCACGAGCAGGAGCTCGACCGCCGCCGTGACCGAGGCCGCGGTGACGTCTGCGGCAGCCCCCGGCGGAGGCCCGCCGCCGTTGAGCACGAGAACGTCAACCCCGCCGAACTCCTCGACTGTTGCCGTCACGAGACGTTCGAGATCGGCCGCCTGCGCGAGGTCACCCGGGACGGCGAGCGCGCCGATCCTCGCTGCCTCGCGCTCGACGACCTCGGTTCGACGCGCGAACATCGCCACTCTCGCGCCTTCCGCCGCGAGCGCCTCGGCGATCGCGAGGCCCATGCCCTGCGAGGCGCCGAGCACGATTGCGCTCCGTCCGTGAAGCCCTAGATCCATCGGCCCGGAAGCGTACCCGGCGCGACTGTTCAGGACGTGCAAAGCCGCCGGCGCCGTGCTGACGACCGTCGTGTAACGGGCAGCCGAGCAGCGCTTACGAGCCGCTCGCGAGAACGGCGACGACCTCGCGAACTGCGGCGGCGGACGCCCTGACCATCTTCCTCTCTTCGGCGGAGAGCCTGAGCTTCACGATCTCCTCCACCCCTCGCGCCCCGAGCTTGACCGGAACGCCCATGTAGAGCCCCTCGACCCCGTACTCGCCTTCGAGAAATGCGGTGCAGGGCAGCACCCGCTTCTCGTCGAGGCAGATCGCGTCGACCATTTGCGCGGCGGCTGCGCCCGGCGCGTACCAGGCCGAGGTGCCGAGAAGGTTGACCACCTCGCCGCCACCTTTGCGAGTGCGTTCGACCATCCTCGCGATTCGGCCCCTGCTGGCGAGCTGCTCGAGCGGCACGCCGCCCACGGTCGTAGCCGAGACGACAGGAACCATCTGGTCGCCGTGGCCGCCGAGCACCATAGCGGTGACGTCCTTCACCGACATCCCGGTCTCCCAGGCGATCGACGCGGCGAACCGCGCCGTGTCGAGGATCCCCGCCATGCCGACGACGCGTTCCTTCGGGAATTTCGAAACCGCCTTGGCGACATGGCACATTGCGTCGAGGGGATTCGAGACGACGACGATGATCGACTTCGGCGACCGCTTGACGACCTCCTTCGTGACGGAGCCGACGATGCTCTCGTTCGTCGTCACGAGGTCGTCCCGGCTCATGCCCGGCTTGCGCGGGAGGCCGGCCGTGATGACGACGACGTCCGAGCCCGCGGTCTCCTCGTAACCGTTCGACCCGACCACGTTGGGCTCATAGCCGAGCACCGAGGCAGCCTGGTTGATGTCGAGCGCCTTCCCCTGAGGGAAGTTCGGCTTGATGTCGACGAGCACGATGTTTGCGTAGTCGCGGCGGGCAAGCTCTTGAGCGCAGGTTGCGCCGACATTCCCCGCTCCGACGACGGTGACCTTCTTCCTCATTGTCTCACTCCTTGGCAGTCTGGAACGTCGCTCTAGGCGACGAGTTTCTCGATGATCGCATCGGCGTACTCCGCCGTCCCGACGGCTGTTGGGTCGTCCCGCGACGGCTTCAGGTCGTACGTAACCCGGTTCCCCTCGGCGATGACCGCGGCAACGGCGGCTTCGAGCCGCGCCGCGGCCTCTGTCTCGCCTAGGTGATCGAGCATGAGCTTGCCGGAGAGGATCATCGCGGTCGGGTTCACCTTGTTCATGCCCTTGTACTTCGGAGCCGATCCATGTGTCGCCTCGAACACCGCGGTCTCCGGGCCGATGTTACCGCCGGGGGCGACGCCGAGCCCACCGACGAGGCCCGCCGTTAGGTCGCTGATGATGTCGCCGTAGAGGTTCGGGAGGACGAGGACGTCGAACTCCTCAGGGCGTTGCACGAGTCCCATGCAAAGAGCGTCGACGAGCGTCTCCCACGGCTCGATCTCGGGGAAATCCGGCGCCACCTCGCGGAAGACGGACAGGAACAGGCCGTCGGTGAATTTCATGATGTTCGCCTTCGTGATGCAGGAGACGCGCCTGCGGCCGTGCTTGCGCGCGTACTCGAACGCGTAGCGGATGATCCGTTCGCAGCCCTCCGGGCTCATCGGCTTGATCGAGATCCCGGAGCTCGGTGCGATCTGTTTCTTCTGCATCCCGTTCAGCATCTCGATCACGCGGGCCGCATCCCGGGTGCCTGCTTCGTACTCGATTCCCGCGTAGAGGTCCTCGGTGTTCTCGCGGACGACGACGAGGTCGACGTTGTCATAGCGGGATCGCATGCCGGGGTACGACTTGCACGGCCGCAGGCACGCGTACAACCCGAGCTCGTGGCGGAGGGCGACGTTGACCGACCGGAAGCCCGTGCCGATCGGGGTCGTGATCGGGCCCTTGAGCGCGACTCCGTTTTGCCGGACCGAGTCCAAGGTGGCCTCCGGCAACGGAGTGCCCGCCGTCTCCATCACGTCGACGCCGGCCTCCCGGAGATCCCACTCGAAACCGACGCCGGTCGCGTCGAGCACCCGCCGCGCGGCCTCGGTGAGCTCGGGCCCGGTGCCGTCACCGGGAATCAGGGTGATCGTGTGCATGCGGCTGAGCATAGTGGCACGGTCGACGCTCCCCGCTCAGGTAGCGTCCGGGACGACCGATCGTGGTGGAGCGAGGAGAGCGATGAGCGAGTTCAAGCCGGGCCTCGAAGGCGTCGTCGCCTTCGAGACGGAGATCGCCGAGCCCGATCGCGACGGCGGGGCGCTTCGCTACCGCGGCGTCGACATCGAGGACCTCGTCGGCGTCGTCCCTTTCGAGAAGGTGTGGGGGCTGCTCGTCGACGACCGGCCCGAGCCCGGGCTGCAGCCCGCCGCGTTCTACGACGCCCACGATCTGACGGGCAACACGCCGGCCGACCTCCAGGCCGTCACCGCCCACCTCGCCGGCGAGTGGAGCCTCGGGCAGCTGATCGATATCTCGGACGAAGAGGCCCATGACGACCTGGCGCGCCTGTCGGCCACGATGATCTCGGTCGTCGCGCAGTCGGCTCGTTTCGCCGACGGGGAGACGACACCGGTCGACCTCGATCTCGTCGCGACCGGCGCGACGGCTGCCACACGGTTCCTGCTCGAGTGGCGCGGCGAAGCCGACCCGAAGCACGTGCAGGCGATCGACACGTACTGGATTTGCACGGCCGAGCACGGTCTCAACGCCTCGACGTTCACTGCCCGTGTCGTCGCCTCGACCGGAGCAGACTGTGCCGCCGCTCTCTCGTCGGCGGTCGGCGCTCTTTCCGGCCCGTTGCACGGCGGCGCCCCGGCGCGCGTCCTGCCGATGCTCGACGGTGCGGCAGCAGCCGCTTCGATCGCGGATTACGTGAACGATCTGCTCGATGGAGGCGACCGACTGATGGGCTTCGGGCACCGCGTGTACCGGGCGGAGGACCCGAGGGCCCGCCTCCTCCGTGGCACGGCGATGGATCTCGGCTCACCGAGGTTCGAGGTCGCCGAGGAGCTCGAACGCGTCGCGCTCGCCGAGCTGCACGCCCGCAAGCCGGATCGCGTCCTCGCGACGAACGTCGAGTTCTGGTCGGCGGTGGTTCTCGACGTCGCCGACATCCCACCGAGACTCGCCCCCGCGATGTTCGCGTGCTCCCGCACGGCCGGCTGGTCGGCTCACATCATCGAGCAGAAACGGCTGGGCCGGCTCGTCCGCCCGGCCGCGAGCTACGTCGGCCCGGGCCCGAGGCCGCTCCCGGGCTCCTGATGGATCTCTCGCAGGCCGCAGCGCTCGCAGACGGGTATTCCCAGCGCGGGCTCGAGCGAGAACTGGCAACGCTCCGTGGCGAATGGGGTGACGAGATCGAAGCCTCTGCCCGGAACGACGATTACCGGGTGCGGGCCCTCGCGTACCGATCGATCGCCCAGTTCCGGTTCCGCCAGAAGCTCGAGTTGCTACGCCGGGGACTCGAGGACGAGAGCCCGGCGGTGCGGGGCTCCGCCCTGATCGCGCTCGAGGGGCTCTCGCGATCTCACCCCGGCGATGTCAACGCTTATCGGCCGCTCCTCCACGAGCTCGCCTCACGTGACCCGAACGTGGCGGTGCGACGGCTCGCCATCGTCTGCTTCAAGAACGGCACTCCGGCGAGGGAGACGATCGTGATCCTCGACGGCATCTCCGGAGACGACGAGGCCGATCCCGAGGTGAGGAAGACGGCTCGATCGGTTTCACTGCTCCTCGTCAAGAAGTCGAACAAGAAATAGTTGCGTGATGACCCGTTCGCCACTCGTCGGCCTGATCATGGGCTCTCGCTCCGACTGGGAGACGATGCGGCATGCTGCCGAAACGCTCGAGGCGCTCGAGGTCCCGTTCGAGCAGCGCGTCGTCTCGGCCCACCGGACGCCCGACCTTCTCTTCGACTACGCGGGCTCGGCGGAGGGCCGTGGGCTCCAGGTGCTGATCGCCGGCGCCGGCGGTGCTGCGCACCTGCCGGGTATGGCGGCCGCGAAGACGTCGCTGCCCGTGCTCGGTGTACCGATCGAGACGAAGACGCTGAAGGGGATGGATTCGCTGCTCTCGATCGTCCAGATGCCGGCCGGAGTCCCGGTCGGGACGCTCGCGATCGGTCGTGCCGGGGCCGTCAACGCCGCCCTGCTGGCGGCGGCGATCCTGGCCCGCGGCGATGTCGGGATCCGCGAGCGGCTGGTGGCATACCGAGCGGAACAGACGAGGTCGGTGCTCGACGACCCTGATCCGGCGGCATGACCGCGCTGCGTTGACGCTCGTCGCCTGCATCGGCGGAGGTCAGCTCGGACGCATGCTCGGGCTGGCGGGGCTTCCACTCGGGCTCGACTTCCGGTTTCTCGACCCGTCACCGACCGCCCCGGCGGCGGCGGTGGGGGAACTGGTCGTGGGCGGGCTCGACGACCCTGCCTCCCTCGCCCGCCTCGCCGCCGGTGCCGACGTCGTCACGTACGAGTTCGAGAACGTGTCCGTCGAGGCCTCCCGGGCCGTCGCGCCCATGCCGCCGCTCCTGGCGCTCGAGCTGGGCCAGGACCGCCTCGTCGAGAAGCGGGTATTCCAGCGGCTCGGGATCCCGACGGTGCGCTTCGGCTCCCTCGATCAGACGGGGCTGCCGGCCGTCGTCAAGTCCCGGCGACTCGGGTACGACGGGAAAGGGCAGCGGAGAGTGCAGGCGGCGGAGCCGATCGGCGAGCACGAGGTGGCCGAAGAGCTCGTCGCGTTCGAGCGCGAGCTCTCGATCATCGCGGTCCGCGGGCGAGACGGTGAGACTCGCTTCTGGCCTCTCGCCGAGAACGTGCACCGCGAGGGAGTTCTCCGCGTCTCGCGGGCGCCGGCAGCCGGGGCGCCGCAAGCCGAGGCCGAGGAGCTGGCACGGCTGTTGCTCGATGAGCTCGAATACGTCGGCGTCCTTGCGCTCGAGCTGTTCGAGGTCGAGGGCAGGTTGCTTGCCAACGAGTTTGCGCCACGTGTCCACAACACGGGCCACTGGACGATCGACGGCGCCGTCACGAGCCAGTTCGAGAACCACCTACGAGCAATCCTTGGTCTCCCGCTCGGATCGACCGAGGCGACCGGGCAGACGGTGATGGTGAATCTCGTCGGCCGCTCCCCCAAGCTCGAGCAGCTCCTCCGCCTTCGGAGCGCCCACCTTCATCTCTACGGGAAGGAGCCGCGCCGGGGGCGCAAGATCGGTCATTTGACGCTTGTCGGCGCGGAGGAGGCGACGGTCGCGGAGGCCATCGCCTTGGTCGAGTCAGCCGGCGACGGCTAGAGAACGGTCGTGTCAGCCATGGCGATTGCAGGTTCGTCCCGCAATCGTCCGACCACACGACGGGCATCGGCGCCGGCGCGACTTCGGCTCCAGCATTCGCTTCTTGCGGCCCGCGAAGACCATTGTCCAGCCGACCGCAGCAATGGCCACGACGGAGATGAGTTGTGGATCGAGCGCCATGCGCTCACTATCGGCAAGAGACGGCACGGGCGTGAGGCCCGGCTATGAGGCGGTGTCGTCCTGGACCGGCGTCGGCTGTCGAGCGTGCGGGTGCGCGTCGAAGTACGTCTCGCGGCGACGGCGATCGGAGACGTGCGTGTATCGCTCCGTCGTCGAGAGGTCGGCATGGCCGAGCATCTCCTGCACGGAGCGGAGGTCGGCGCCTCCCTCGAGCAGGTGGGTCGCGAACGAGTGGCGGAGGAGGTGGGGATGGACGCGCTCCGGTTCGAGTCCGGCCTTCTGCGCGAGCTTTCGCAGGATCAGGAACGCACCCGCCCGCGTCAGAGCCCCGCCGCGTGCGTTGAGGAACAGGTCGGGCCGGTAGCGACGGTCGAGGTGCGGTCGGCCGAGAGCCAGGTAGCGGCGGACCGACTCGGCGGCAGGACGGCCGAGCGGAACGATCCGCTCCTTGTCCCCCTTGCCGAGGACGCGCACGATGCGGGCGTCGATGTCCACCGAGGTGCGTGCGAGACCGACCGTCTCCGAGACGCGGAGCCCGGCTCCGTACATGAGCTCGACGAGGGCGCGGTCGCGCATGGCGCGGGGTGTCGTGCCGTTGGCCGCCTCGATCAGACGCTCGGACTCGGACGGCGACAGCGTGCGCGGCAGCTTGCGAATGCGCCGGGGCGTCGCGATCTCGGCAGCAGGGTTGTCGCGGCGGGCACCGAGTAGCACCTGGTGGCGGAAATACGAGCGCACGGCTGCGATTCGCCGTGCGATCGTCGACGGTGCGAGGCCCGCGGCACGCATCGAGGCGACCCAGCCGTCGAGGTCGCTCGCCGTCGCTCGGTCGACCGGTGCGCCGACGAAGCCCGTCAGCGCGGTGAGGTCGCGGCGATAGGCATCCACGGTGCGTGGCGACCGCTGGGCGGCGAGCAGGAGCAGGTAGCGCTCTACCTCGGGGTCGGCTGTCGTCGGGTCGCGTGTCGTCATGCGGCTGGACCCGATTCGGCGCCACCTACCTCGCTCCTGCGCGGCAGAGCTTGCGCAGGAGCCGAGGCGTGCGCCTATGGCCTACGACCGTGGGTGGCTCGAGTCGTAGACCCGCCGGAGACGACGCGCATCGACATGGCTGTAGATCTGCGTCGTCGACAGGGAGGCGTGCCCGAGCAGCTCCTGGATCGTGCGGAGATCGGCGCCTCCTTCGAGGAGGTGCGTGGCATAGGCGTGCCGGAGCCGGTGGGGGTTGCGCATCAGCCGACGGAGCACGGACGTGTCGAGAGCGCGGCCGCGGACGGAGATGAACAGCGCATCGTTCGCCCCGCGTGCAAGTGCCGGCCGTCCCGTCCGCAGGTAGGTGGCCACCGCGAGTGCCGCCCGCTCCCCGAGCGGCACGACGCGCTCCTTCCCTCCCTTGCCGAGAACGTGCACCGCCTCCTGCTCGAAATCGACGTCGGCGAGCCGAAGGCCGACGGCCTCGGCGCTGCGGAGCCCGCACGAGTACGTCAGCTCGAGGATCGCCGTGTTCCGGATCGAGAGCGGGTCGTCACCTTCAACGGCCGCGAGGAGAGCCTCCACGTCGGCGAGTTTCGGTGCGTCCGGCAGGCGTCGTCGCCTGCGTGGCGGCACGGCTATGTCCGGCACCCGCGCTGCCCCGAGCGTGAAGCGCATGAACGACCTCACCGCAGCCAGCCGTCGCGCGATGGTGGACGGAGCGAGCCCTCGGCGGCCACGGCCGAGCTCGGCCGTGAACTCTGCGAGCGCCAGGACGTCAACGTCGTCGACCGTGCGACCGCCGCGCGAGAGCCAGCCCGCAAAGTCCGCGAGGTCGGCGGCGTAGGCGCGCCGGGTAGACTCGGCGAGGCCGGGGCTGTCGAGGAACCGATCGATCTCAGTGCTCACATCCATCCGGCCGGATTCGCCCCCTGCCCTCTCCTGCCTTCCCGATGCGATCCACCTTCTTCTTCGCCGGGCTCCTCTTGGCCGTCGCCGTCGCTGCCCTGGTCGTCTCCCGCCACCGCGACGAGCCGGTCACCGCGGTCGCGCGGGGCACGGCCACGCTCCTGGGCGATTCGTTGAACGTCGGAGTCGAGCGCGACCTCGCCGACGCCCTGCCGGGTTGGAGGATCGTCGCGAACGACCGCGTCGGACGATCGACGCCCGGCGGGATCGCAGAGCTCGAGGCAGGGCGGCCGGGCCTCTCCTCCCACGTCGTCGTCAGTCTCGGCACGAACGATCCTCCGGCGGCCGTCTCCGCTTTCCGGGCCGATGTTGCAAGGCTGCTCGAGCTCGTCGGCCCGAACCGCTGCGTCGTCTGGGCGACGATCTGGCGAGATGGAGCTCCGAACAAAGCCTTCAACGACGTGTTGCGAGACGCGGCCGCCGCGAACCGCCGTCTCCGGCTCGTTCGAATGGGCCGACATGGTCCAGAAGCATCCCGACTGGCTCGCGAGCGACGGGCTGCACGGCAACGACGCGGGCTATCGAGAGCGAGCCCGCGCAGTTGCCGAGGCGGTGAAGGGCTGCGCCCCGACTCAGACCGTGGCCGAGCGATGAGCCGGACGGTTCAACTCGGCACCGGAGCCGATGCGCGTCTCCATAACGAACGCGCACGGCTTGCGGTTGTCCTCGTGAACGGCGGCTCGGCGAGAGCTGTGGCCGGAACATGGAGCGCCACGAGTGAGCTGCTGACGACCGAGCTGGCGCCGAGGTTTCCCGACCTGGCGTTCGCGGAGGTGCGGTACCGGATCAAGACATGGAACGAGCTCGACTCGTGCATGGCCGACGCGCGGGCCACCCTCGATTTCGTCGCCCGTCCTTCGCTCCTCGTCGGGTTCTCGATGGGAGGGGCCGTCTCGATCGGGGTCGCGGGGCACCCCGCCGCCACGGGCGTGCTCGGCCTCGCCCCGTGGATCCCCGAGCGGCTGTCGCTCGACGGTCTCCGTGGCAAGCGGCTCGACGTCCTGCACGGCGCCTGGGATCGGTACCTGCCGGGGATCCCGGGGGTGAGTGCTGCAAGTTCGAGGCGGGGTTTCGAGCGGGCCCGGGCGCTGGGCATCGCCGGCACGTACACGCTCATTTCACGGGGTCTCCACGGAGCCGCGGTCAGGCGTGGGTCCGGCGCGATCGTGCGGCTCCCGCGGGCGCACGCGTGGATCGACGGAGTCGGAGCGCGGCTCGAGCTATTTCTGTCGTCAGCCCGCTAGCCGACGACGCGCGCGCTGGCCGGCGGTCGGAAGTCTCACGTTCCAGGCGAGGCCGAGCTTCTCGAGCGTGCGGATCGTGATCCAGGCGATGTCGAGCTGGAGGCGATCGAGACCGTGCCGGGCGGACGCCGGGAAGGCGTGGTGGTTGTTGTGCCACCCCTCACCGAACGTCAGGGCGGCCACGACCCAGTTGTTACGGCTTTCGTCGCGCGAGCGGTAGCTCCGCCGGCCGAACATGTGACAGATCGAGTTCACCGAGAACGTTGCGTGCTGGTAGGCGAAGACCCGGATCAGGCCGCCCCAGACGAGGACCTCCAGCCCGAGTCTCCAGCTGGCGCCGCCGACGGCGTATCCGATCCCGAACGGCACCGCGAAACTCAGGGTGACCCAGACGAAGTACATCCGATCGATGCGCGAGATCAATCGGTCGTCGTAGAGGTCCTTGCCGTAGTGGTCGCCGCGCTCCATCCCCTTGAGGTGGAACAGCCAGCCCATGTGGGCGTGGAAGAATCCTCTCAGTGCCCCCCAGGCGTTCGGCGTGTAGCCCGCGTGCGGCGAGTGTGGGTCACCGTCGTGGTCCGAGAGCGCGTGATGCTTGCGGTGGTCCGTCACCCACTGGGTGACAGGCCCCTGGATCGTCATCGAGCCGAGAATCGCGAATGTCGCGCGTACCGTCTTCGTGGTCTCGAAGCTCCTGTGGGTGAAGAGCCGGTGGTAGCCGACGGTCGTTCCGAGGCCGGTCAGCACGTACAGCGCGAGGAATACGACCACGTCGACCCACGACAATGCGACCCCCCACAGTCCGACGGCGGCCGCGATCAGTCCGAGCGGCGGGATCACGATCGCGACTAGGGTCACGAACTGACTCGCCCGAGTCGTGCGCTCGCGAACCGTCGCGACCGCCGCCTCGCCGGCGACGAGTTCGACGGCCTCAGACACGATCTGTCATCCAGTGGGCGGGTTTCGGACGAATCACCGTTGAGATGAAGATAGCGATCATCGGTACCGGCATCGCCGGGTTGGGCGCGGCGTACGCGCTCTCGCGGCTCCATGAGGTGGAGCTGTTCGAGGCGAACGGGTATGCGGGAGGCCACGCGCACACGGTCACGCATGATGCGCTGGAACTCGACACGGGGTTCATCGTTCACAACCGGGCGAACTACCCGAGCCTGACCCGGCTCTTCCGCGAGCTGGGTGTGGTGACCCAGGCCTCGGAGATGTCCTTCGCGATGTCCTGCGGCTGCGGGCTCGAGTGGTCGAGCCGTCGCCCCTGGCGCGCCGGCCGCCGCCTCCTGCACGAGATCCAGCGCTTCCTGCGGACGGCCGGCAGTGCAACCGCGGGTGACAAGTCGTTCGACCGTTTTCTCCGTGACGAGGGGTATTCCGACTCGTTCCGCTGGCACTACCTGGTGCCGATGACGGCGGCCCTCTGGTCGACCGCTCCAGGGGAGGCGCTCGCCTTTCCTGCCGCCTACGGCATCGACTTCTTCCGCAACCACTCGATGCTCGGCCTGCGCCGTGACCGCTGGCGAACCGTCACCGGCGGCAGCCGGGAATACGTCCAGGCGTTGCTCGACCGTCTCGGCACTCGGGTTCGGCTCGCGACGCCCGTGCGTTCGCTCTCCCGCTCGAACGCCGGGGTCGAGGTTCGCGCCGCCGACGGCACGTCGCGGACCTTCGGCGGTGTCGTCGTGGCGACGAGCGCCCCGCGCGCCCTCGCACTCCTCGAGGACTCATCGCCCGAGGAGCGCGAGATCCTGTCGGCCTTCGAGACCACTGCCAACGAGACCGTATTGCACACTGACGCACGTCTCCTCCCGCGCCGTGCGTCGGATCGATCCTCGTGGAACTACCGATCTCCCGGCTGCGGCGTGCACGCCGACAAACCGTCGGTCACCTACTCGCTCAACCGTCTGCAAGGGCTCGATGTCGCGTTGGAGTATTGCGTGACGCTCAACCGCACGGACGAGATCGACGATTCCGCCGTGATCCGAGTGATCGACTACGAGCATCCACGCGTGACGTTTGCGAGCCTCGCCGCGGCCGATCGAGCCCGAACGCTCGGAGTGGTACGCAACACGGCGTTTGCAGGAGCGTGGCAGGGCAACGGCTTTCACGAGGACGGGCTCGTCTCCGGGTTGCGAGCTGCCGCGGCATTCGGGGTGACCTGGTGAAGAGCGCGCTCTACGTCGGCACCGTCATGCATGCTCGCCGGTCGCCCCACGACCACATCTTCCGCTACCCCGTGTACATGGCGCTGCTCGATCTCGACGAGCTGCCGTCTCTCGACCGGCACCTGCGGCTGTTCGGCTGGAACCGTCGCGCGGTCACGAGCTTTCGTGACGAGGATCACATCGATATTCACACGACGCTCGCCGACCACCACGTCGAGCTCGGCGAAGGCGGCTCGATTCAGGTGCTGACGAACCTCCGTGTCCTCGGTTACGTGTTCAACCCGGTCTCGTTCTGGTGGTGCCGGCGCGGAGACGGCTCGCTTGCCTGCATCGTGGCCGAGGTGAGCAATACGTTCGGCGAACGGCTCCCGTACGTGCTCGTACCCGCCGCCGAACGCGGGAGCGGTGGGCGCGAGGCCTTCTCGACCGACAAGCGCCTCCACGTGTCGCCGTTCATGTCGATGGATCAGACCTATTCCTGGTGGCTCTCCGATCCGGCGGAGAAGCTCAGCATCCGTATGGACGTCCACGAGACCGGTAGCCGCGACTTTCACGCGACGCTGGCGGCCCGTCGCGTGCCGCTGACGGCTCGGTCGCTGCGCTCGGCTCTCCTTCGCCACCCCTTGATGCCTGCGCGCGTGATCGGGCTCATCCACTGGCAGGCCGTGAGGCTTTGGCTGAAGCGGACGCCCTTCCATCGCAAGCCCCCGTACCTGCCGGGACGTGGGTCGGTGAAGCGATGAGGCTCGCCGCGGACGTCGCCCGTCGGCTGGCGTTTCGGGCGCTTGCGGCTCTCGAAGGAGGCGAGGTCGTCTTGCGCTATCCGGACGGGCGTGGGCGTCGGCTCGGTGACGGCGAGGGGCCGTCGATCACCGTCGATATCCGGCGCCCCGATGCCTTCTGGCGCCGACTCGGAACCCGCACCCGCGTCGGATTCGGCGAGTCGTACGTCGACGGCGATTGGGATTGCGACGATCTCGTCGGACTCTTTTCGCTGATCGGGCGCAACCTCGAGACGACAGCGGAGCACCCGATGCTGAAGCGGCTCTACCGGCTGCAGGAATTGCGTCCCCACCGTCGTTCGCGTCAGACGCTCGCAGCTGCGAGGGACAACATCCATGCCCACTACGACCTCGGCAACGAGCTGTTCGAGCTGATGCTCGACCCGACGATGACGTACTCGTGCGCGTACTGGGAGCGGCCGGGGATGACGCTCGAGGAGGCGCAGCGCGCCAAGATCCGCCACGTCTGCGAGAAGCTCGCGCTCGGACCCGACGATCACGTCCTCGAAATCGGGTGCGGCTGGGGAGCGTTCGCGATCCAGGCAGTCACGGAATACGGCTGCCGTGTCACGGGGCTGACGCTGTCGCCGAGCCAGGCAGAGCTCGGGCGCCGGCGAATTGCCGCCGCCGGGCTCGGCGACCGGATCGAGATCCGCGAGCAGGACTACCGGCTGACCAGGGGCTCGTTCACCAAGATTGCATCGATCGAGATGCTCGAGGCGATCGGGCTCGCCGAGTACGAAAACTACTTCGGCGCGATCGATCGCCTCCTCACACCCCGCGGCATTGCCTGCATCCAGACGATCGGCGTGCCCGATCGGCGCTTCGAGCGCTTCCGTCGCCGTCCGGACTGGATCCAGCAGACGATCTTCCCCGGGTCGCTACTGCCCTCGCTGGCGGCGATAGCGACGGCGGTTGCCGGCACGCAGCTGCAGATCAACGGTGTCGAGGAGATCGGCTTCGGATATGCACGTACGCTGCGCGAATGGCGCGAGAACGTCTGGCGCAAGGCCGAAAGGATCCGAGAGCTCGGCTACGACGAGCGCTTCCTGCGGATCTGGACGTTCTACCTCGCCTTCTCCGAGGCGGGTTTCGCGATCCGTTCACTGCGCGACATGCAGATCCTGCTGACCCGTGCCGCGAACGACGCGCTCCCCGAGTTCCCCTCCGTCCGCCCCAGCTTCTAGAGGTTTGATGTGGATTGGGAGTGTGGCCGGGGCGGCTCTGCACTAGCAGCGTGCCGGGCCGCATCCAGACGTGATGCTACTCCGGATCAACCCTCTAGTGGAATCTTCCTCGCGGCGGTTCGCACCCCGCCTGTCCGGGCCGATCGACTGTCGGTGAAGCTCGTGGTGGATCACAACGACGTCCACGGCGTCCGGGATGCGAGTTCGTCCCGGACGGGGTCCCGCGCAGCGACGGCGGAGGTCGGGTGAGCTACGAGGTCTACCGACGCTCGTTGACGCCGGTCGTCCGGGCGGCGTACCGGCTCGAGGTGCGCGGGCAGGAGCACGTGCCGTGCTCCGGTGCGCTCGTCATAGCGGCGAATCACGACTCGATGCTCGACCCGTTCGTGCTGGCGGCTGCGATCTCGCGGCCGATCCGCTATCTCGGCAAGTCCGAGCTGTGGGCCGTGCCGCTGCTCCGGTGGTGGCTCCGTAGCGTCGAGGCGATCCCGGTGCAACGGAAGCGCAACGACATCGGCGCGATCGCATCGGCGATCGCCGCGCTCGAGGCGGGCGAAGTCGTCGGCATCTTCCCGGAAGGCGGCGTGAAGCGCGAAGGCCCGTGGCTTCGCGGTGCCGCGCGGTTGGCGCTGGCCACGGGCGCCCCGCTGCTGCCCGTCCGGCTGCTCGACACGCGGAAGGCTCTCGGGCGGAGCGGCGTAGGGTTCCCACCGCTCGCAGCGCTGATCGGTGAGCCGATCGCCGTCGCTCGCGTCGCGCCGACGGTCGAGCTCGCGCGGGCGTTGACGGACAGGTTGCAGGTCGCCGTCGAGAACCTCGGCACCTGAGATACCGCATCGTCGCGATAGGACGAGGGGCGGCGGCCGCCCCTGCCGGGTCGAACCCGGCCTGGACACGGCTGCGGCAGGCACTCTAGGCAGATGCCCGGTCGCAGATTCGGACAGGACAATCTGACGGGGCCACCCGAGCGTCCGGCCGATCCCGCGGTCCGGAAGGCGAACCTGCGCCGGATCTTCCCGCTCTTCCGGGAATACAGGCCGCAGCTCGCGATCGTCTTCACCCTGATCGTGTTCTCGGCAGCTCTCGGTGTCGTCCCGGCGTTCCTGCTGAAGGGCGTGCTCGACACGGCGATCCCCGACAACAACGTACGCCTGCTCACTGCTCTCGTCGCCGGGATGATCCTCATCCCCATCGTTACGGGCGCGATCGGCGTCTATCAGACGCTGCTCTCGAACCGGGTCGGCCAGGCGGTCATGCACGACCTCCGCACGTCGGTTTACCGGCACCTCCAGCGTCTCTCGCTCGCCTTCTTCACGAGAACCCGGACGGGCGACGTGCAGAGCCGAATTGCCAACGATATCGGGGGCATCGACACGGTCGTAACCTCCACCGCGACGTCGGTGCTCTCGAACGTGACGACGGTGATTGCCACCGTCGCCGCGATGATCCTGCTCGACTGGCGCCTCGCCGTGTTCGCCCTCATCCTCCTGCCGCTGTTCGTGTGGCTGACGAAGCGGGTCGGTGACGAGCGCAAGAAGGTGACCGCCGAACGTCAGGTGTCGCTCGCCGACGTCTCGTCGATCGTGCAGGAGTCGCTCTCGGTCTCTGGGATCCTGCTCGGCAAGACGATGGGGCGCTCCGATGACCTCGCCGAGAGGTTCTCCGGCGAGTCGAGGCGGCTGGCCGATCTCGAGGTGCGGAGCCGCATGACCGGCCGTTGGATGATGGCTGCGATCCAGATGACATTCGCCGTCATGCCCGCCCTCGTCTACTGGTTCGCCGGCTGGTCGCAGGCTCGCGGCACCGCAGTCATCTCGATCGGCACTCTCGTCTCCTTCACCACGCTGCAGACGAGGTTGTTCTTTCCCATCGGCAGCCTGCTCGGCGTCCAGCTCGAGGTGCAGAGCTCTCTGGCGTTGTTCGATCGCATCTTCGACTATCTCGACCAGCCCATCGACATCGTCGAAGGGACGCGGACGCTCGACCGTCCTCAGGGGGTCGTGGCGTTCGATCGGGTTTGCTTCCGCTACGACGAGGACACCTGGACGCTCGAGGATGTTTCGTTCACCGTTCCTGCTGGAACGAAGACCGCTCTCGTCGGCGAGACGGGCTCCGGCAAGACCACGTGCGGTTATCTCGTCGCGCGGCTGTACGACGCGACCGACGGAACGGTGTCGATCGACGGCATCGATGTTCGCGAGTTGACCTTCGAGTCGCTCGCAGCGGCCGTCGGAGTCGTCTCTCAGGAGACGTACCTCTTCCACTCGACGGTGCGGGAGAACCTTCGCTTTGCGAAGCCCGAGGCAAGCGACGAAGAGGTCGAGGAAGCAGCCCGCGCGGCACAGATCCACGATCTGATCGCTTCGCTCCCGGACGGCTACGACACCGTCGTCGGAGAGCGCGGATATCGCTTCTCGGGCGGCGAAAAGCAACGCATGGCGATCGCGCGCACCGTGCTGCGGAACCCGCCGATTCTCGTCCTCGACGAGGCGACGTCGGCGCTCGACACCCAGACCGAGCGCCTCGTCCAGGAGGCGCTCGAGAGTCTCGCCGAGGGTCGCACGACGATTGCGATCGCGCATCGACTCTCGACGGTGCGGGACGCTGAGCAGATAGTCGTCCTCGACCGGGGCCGGGTCGCAGAGACCGGCACCCACGATGAGTTGCTCGCCGCCGGCGCTCGCTACGCGGTGCTGGTGGCGAGAGACGCAGACGTCGAGCCGGAGTCTCAGGGAGCGGTGGCCGGAATCGCGTGACGTGTCGGGGATCTGACCGCGGAGGCCGAGGGGGACGTACTATACGCCGGTTGCAGGGTTCGACTGGCGATCTGACACCGTGGATTCGCTCACCGACACGTTCACCGGAGGCGCTGAGATGACGACAACCCCTACGAGGGGCCACGTCGGCCTTGCCGAGCACGGGATCGACGCGGTCGGCACGGTCGTCTGGGGCCCGTCGACCTCGCAGCTGTACACCGACGCGCTGAGACGCGGGCACGGGAAGCTCGCTCACGGCGGTCCACTGGTCGTGGACACCGGGGCGCACACCGGCCGCTCGCCAAAGGACAAGTTCGTCGTCGCGGAGCGCGGCTCCGAGGATCGGATCTGGTGGGGCGAGATCAACCAGCCGCTCTCGGAAGACCGGTTCGACGGCCTGCGCTCGAAGGTCGTCGCGCATCTCGCGGCACAGGAGCCGCTCTACGTCGTCGACGCCTTCGCCGGTGCGGACGACGCCCACCGCATCGGTGTGCGCGTCATCACCGCGAGCCCCTACCACGCGCTCTTCGCAAAGACGATGTTCATCACGCCGACGGCCGAGGAGAGGCATTCGCTCGTGCCCGACGTCGTCGTCCTGCACGCCCCCGGGGTCGAGGCCGATCCGGAGGTGGACGGCACCCGCTCCGGCACGTTCGTCGTCCTGCACCCGACGCGCGGCGAGGTCCTGATCGGAGGCACCTTCTACGCGGGCGAGATCAAGAAGGCGATTTTCACGGTCATGAACGACAGGCTTCCGCTCGAAGGCGTCTTGCCGATGCACTGCTCTGCCAACGTCGGCGAGGACGGGAAGGTCGCGGTCTTCTTCGGCCTCTCCGGCACGGGGAAGACAACGCTCTCCGCCGATCCCGAACGCTCCCTGATCGGTGACGACGAGCACGGGTGGGGCGTGAGCGGAGTCTTCAACATCGAAGGCGGCTGCTACGCCAAGGTGATCCGGCTCTCCGCCGAAGCCGAGCCCGAGATCTTCCAGACGACGAGAACGTACGGCACCGTGCTCGAGAACGTCGCCGTCGACGAGCGCGGCGCGATCGACCTGAACGACGAGTCGAAGACCGAAAACACCCGTGCCGCGTACAAGATCGAGCGGATCTCGAACGCATTGCGCACAAAGATGGCGGGGCACCCGAGCGCGGTCGTGATGCTGACCGCGGACGCCTTCGGCATCCTGCCGCCGATCGCACGCCTCACCCGCGACCAGGCGCTCTACTACTTCCTCTCGGGCTTCACCGCCAAGCTCGCCGGTACCGAGATCGGCGTCCAGGAGCCGCAGCCGACGTTTTCGACGTGCTTCGCGGCACCGTTTCTGCCCCAGCCGCCGGACGTCTACGCGCGGATGCTCGGCGAGAAGCTCGACGAGCACGGCGCCACGGTCTGGCTCGTGAACACCGGCTGGACAGGCGGCCCATACGGCGAGGGGCACCGGATGCCGATCCAGGCGACCCGGCGACTGCTGCACGCCGCCCTCTCCGGCGAGCTCGACGGGGTCGACTATCGCACCGACGACGTGTTCGGCTTCGAGGTGCCGGTCGAGGTCCCCGGCGTCGAGAAGTCCCTCCTCGAGCCGCGCTCCACCTGGCACGACCACTCCGCCTTTGACACGAAGGCGCGCGAACTGGCAGGAAAGTTCAAGGCGAACTTCGAGAGGTTCGCGGCCGACGCAGGCGAGGCCGTGACGGCGGCCGGGCCTGCCACACCTTGAACGGGCCTCACGGCTCCGGCATCGGGTAGGTTCCGACCAATGGAGCCTTCATACGACGTCCTCGTCGTCGGCGCCGGGTGCGCCGGCATGCGTGCGGCCATCGAGGCGCACGATCGAGGCGCGAAGGTCGCGGTGATCTCGAAGCTGCACCCGACGCGGAGCCATTCCGGCGCCGCCGAGGGAGGCATCAACGCCGCGCTCGGCAACACCGCCGATGACAGCCCTGAGAAGCACGCGTTCGACACGGTGAAGGGCTCCGACTACCTCGGCGACCAGGATGCGATCGAGATCTTCACGGCCGAGGCGCCGGGCGACATCTACCAGCTCGAGCACTGGGGCGCGGTGTTCTCCCGCAACGCCGACGGCCGGCTCGACCAGCGCCCGTTCGGGGCAGCGGGCTCCCCTCGCACCGTGTACGCGGCCGACATCACCGGCCATGTGCTGATCCAGGTGCTGTACGAGCAGTTGCAGCGGAGAATGGCCGAGGGCATGACTGTGTACGAGGAGTTCTTCGCGTTCAGGCTCGTGATCGATGATGGACGCTGCACCGGCGTCATCTCCTGGGATCTGATGAACGGCGGCGTCGAACTCGTCAGCGGCAAGTCGGTGATCCTCGCTACAGGGGGAGTCGGCCGGCTGTACCGGGCCACGACGAATGCCTACGCCTGCACGGGCGACGGGATGTCGATGGCGCTGCGCGAAGGATTGCCGTTGAAGGACATCGAGTTCATGCAGTTCCACCCGACCACGATGTACCCGAGCGGGATTCTGATCACGGAGGGCTGCCGGGGCGAGGGGGGGTACCTGATCAACAAGGAGGGTGAGCGCTTCATGCAGCGCTACGCCCCCAACGCACTCGAGCTCGCCTCCCGCGACGTCGTCTCGCGGTCGGAGACGACCGAGATCGAGGCGGGCCGCGGCGTCAACGGCTCCGTGTACCTCGATCTGCGCCACCTCGGTCCCGAAAAGATCCTGACGAAGCTGCCTGGATCGCGAGAGCTGGCGATGACCTACGCCGGCGTCGACCCGATCTACGCACCGATCCCCGTACGGCCCGGCGCTCACTACCACATGGGCGGGGTCGAGACCGACAACTGGGGACTCACCGAGGTCGAAGGCCTGTACGCGGCCGGCGAGGTCGCCTGCGTGTCGGTTCACGGCGCCAATCGCCTCGGGGGCAACTCGCTGATGGAGACGATTACATTCGGCCGCCGTTCGGGCGAGGCCGCCGCGGAGTACGCGCTCGGCACTACCGCGGGCAACGGGGGTGGCGAGGCCGCCCGGGCCGACGCAGAGAAGTCGGTCACCGCGCTGCTCGCGAACACTGCAGGCGAGCGTCCCTGGGCGATCCGCGACGAGCTCGGGCAAACGATGCTCGATAATTTCGGTGTCTTCAGGCGCGCCGAGAAAATGCAGAAGCAGGTCGAGGTGATCGAGGCGTTGCGCGAACGGTACGACCGCGGCGTCGTCGTCGAGGACAAGGGCGACGTGTTCAACAGCGATCTGACCCAGGCGATCGAGCTCGGCTATCTGCTCGACGTTGCCTCCTGCATGCTCCAGGCCGGCGTTGCCCGCAAGGAGAGCAGGGGAGCCCACTCGCGACCCTATGATTTCCCGGATCGCGACGACGAGAACTTCCTCAAGCACTCGATCACGAGGTGGGTCGACGGCGAGCCCGAGCTCTCGTACCGTGAGGTCCGAATGACCCAGTGGGAGCCGATGGAGAGGACGTACTGATGCAGGTTGGCCTGAAGATCTGGCGGTACGACTCGAAGACGGGTGACCGCGCGCTCAGGGAGTACGAGGTCGACGCTCAGGAGGAGGCGACGCTGCTCGACTGCCTCGACCTCGTCAAGGACAAGCACGACGGCTCGCTCGCCTATCGGAAGAGCTGCCGGATGATGATCTGCGGTTCCTGCGGCATGCGCATGGACGGCGGTGCAGTGCTCGCCTGCAAGGTGCGTATGTACGACATCGCCCAGGAGGGTCGAGTGCCGGTGATCTCGGCGATGGGGAACCTCCCGATCGTCAAGGATCTCGTCGTCGACATGGCTCCGTTCTGGCAGAAGATGCGTGCCGTCGACCCGTATCTCCAGCCACGCTACGACCAGGCGCAGGAGCGTGAGAACGTCGTCTCGCAAGCCAAGATGGACGTCATCCACAAGGAGTCGCTCTGCATCAACTGCGGCTGCTGCGTCTCGGAGTGCAACTCGATGGAATCCGACCCGGACTTCCTCGGCCCTGCCGCGCTCGCGAAGGGCATGCGGTTCGTCGGCGACCCGCGCGACGGCGCCACCATCGAGCGGCTGGAGAAGTACTCGGAGCCGCATGGGCTCTGGGACTGCACCCGCTGCTATTTCTGCACCGAGCGCTGCCCGAAAGGTGTCGACCCCCGCGATGCCATCGCGAAGCTCGGCGCCGAGGCAATGAAGAACGGCATCGACCGCGACATGGGCGCCAAGCACGCGAAATGGTTCGTCACCTCGGCCAAGACGACGGGCTGGCTGCGTGAGACCGAGCTCGTGCCGAAGACGCAGGGGATCGTTTCGTCGATCAAGGAGATGAAGTTCGCGATGGGGCTCGCCGTCAAAGGCAAGGTGCCGCCGCCGTTTCCACCACATGTCGCGGCCGAAGTGCACGAGTCTCGCGCACTCTTCGATCTCGTCAAGACGCAGGGCCGTGACGGCGCCGCCGGAATCGTCCAGGGCGAGAAGGCACTCGGACGGATCGAAACGCACCACGAGGCGTCGGAGGGGCGCGATCCGTACACCGAGGCCGACTCCGCACCCCGCCCGTTCCTGCCCAGCGAACGTGAAGAGGCCGAGGAGGCCACGACGTGAAGAAGCTCGCCTACTACAAGGGCTGCCTCGCCTCGCTCTCGGCGAAGGAGCTCGACATCTCGACGCGAGCGCTCGCGCCGAAGGTCGGCTACGAGCTGATCGAGCTCGAGTCGGTCACCTGCTGCGGTGCCGGTGACATCCACGAGGCCGAGCCCGACTACTACCTCCACCTGAACGCCCGCATCCTCTCCTACGCCGAGGCGACCGGCTGTGACACCCTGATGACGGTGTGCAACGTATGCACCCTCAACCTGCGTCAGGCGAACCACCAGCTTCAGATCGACGATGATCTCCGCGAGCGGGTGAACGACAATCTCGAGCAGGTCGGCGTTCCACGGTACGCCGGAACGGTCGAGGTCAAGCACTTCCTCTGGCTGATCGCGGGTGAGTCGTTCGGAACGTTGCAGACGGTCGCCCACAAGGGGCTCAAAGGCCTCAAGATTGCGCCGTTCTACGGCTGTCAGATCCTGCGCCCGTCGAAGCTGATGGGCTTCGAGGATCCCGACAAGCCGAGCTCGCTCGAGCGGATCATCGAGGCGTGCGGCGGTGAGGCGATCGACTACCCGGCCAAGATCAAGTGCTGCGGCTTTCCGATCATCCAGGCTCGTGAGGACACCGCCCTGGCCGAGCTGATCCAACCGATCGAGCAGGCGATGGAGGCCGGCGCAGACGCGATGGTGACCCCGTGCCCGCTCTGCCACCTGTCGCTCGACGCCTGGCAGTCGAAGCTCAGGAAGCAGACGGGCAGGGACTTCGCGATGCCGATCCTGCACCTTTCGCAACTCGTCGGCGTCGCCGCGGGATTGACCGACTCCGAGCTGAAGTTCAAGCGTCACGTCGTGTCGGTAGGCCCGGTCACCGAGAAGCTGTCTGTCTGACGGCGCGAGGCCGCGGCGCCGGGCCGTACCCTCGCGCTCGCCTCCGTCGATCATCCGTAGGCTCGCAAGATGATCTGGGCCGCTCTCGTCGTCGCTCTCGCCCTTGCCCTACTCGCCTACGGCTGGTTCGAGGCGGGCTGGCTTCGCTACCGCGTGCTCGAGGTCGAGGTCGAGGGCCTACCCGAGACTCTCGACGGCCTCAGGGTCGCCCATCTGTCCGATTTCCATCTCGGGGTGCCGTCGCGTGGGCGGGTGGCGACGGAGAGGGCCGTCGCCTGGGTAGCCGAGAGGCGGCCGGATCTCGTCTGCATCACCGGAGATCTGGTCTCCCATCCGCGCGGGGTGCCCCTGCTCGTTCGATTGCTGCGCACCCTCGAGCGCCCCTTGGTCGTCCTCGGCAATCACGATGTTGCGGTCACCCGCGATCCGTTCTCGCGCGCCGCGGAACTCGACGGCCTGCACGACGTTGCGCTGCTGCTCCGTGACGACGCGGCAGTGGTCGAGCGAGCCGGGCAGCGAATCCAGATCGTGGGTGTCGACGCCGAGAGCTATCCGAAGGGAACTGCCCGCCCCTGGGAGCTTCTCGACGTAGATGCCGACCTCCGCATTCTGCTCTGCCACTTCCCCCGGATCGAGCGCAGTCTCCCGTTCGGCGCCTTCCACCTCGTGCTCGCAGGGCACCTGCACGCGGGCCAGATCGTCCTCCCATACCCGGGCGGAAAGGTGACGCTCGCGCATCCGGGCGCGCAGTTCGTGTCGGGCTTGTATCCCGCGGCGGGCGGAATACTGCACATCTCGCCGGGCACCGGCACCACGTTCGTGCCGTTGCGCTTCTTCGCTCGCCCGGAGGTGACGGAGCTCGTTCTCCACCCCGCCGTCGCCGGGCTGCAAGAATCCAGCTGATGGAAGGACATTCCCTCATCTCGACGGACATCCTGGCGAGCTATGCAGCCGATGCGGCTCTGGAAATCGACGGCGTCCGCGGGCTCGCCGACGGTGTGCGGCCGCGGCACCAGGGCGTCAAAGTCGTCAACGACGACGGCGTCGTCGCCATCGAACTCCACCTCGCCGTCGACTGGGGCGTGAAGGTACCGGCGGTGGGCGGTGCCGTGCAGGAGCGTGTGGCCGAGTATCTCGGGCGGATGGCCGATCTGACGCCGGCGACGGTGGATGTGATCGTCGACGACATCGGCCCGCCGCCGGAAGGGAACTGACGCGATGCCGTCGCGGGTCGCAGGGCTCACACGCGGCACGATCGCGACGGCCCCGTCGATCTGCCGCGACTGTGTGTGGTGGCAGTCGCGGGGAAACCGGACGGCGTCGAAGGAGCGTTGGATCGAACGGGCCGAGGAGGAGTTTGGCGAGTGGGGGACGATCTACTACGACGACGACGGCTCGGTGCTCGGGTCGATGCAGTACGGCCCGGCCGGGTTCTTCCCCCGTGCCGCCGATCTCCCGGCAGGCCCTCCCTCGGACGACGCGGTGCTCGTCACCTGCGCGTACCTGACCGGAGAGGGGACCGAGTGGGTCGAGAAGTCCTTGTTCCTGGCCGCGATCGGGGAAGCCCGCGACCAGGGCGCGAAGGCGCTCGAGGCGTTTGCCTACCGCTATCCCGAGAGTGAGACGACGACTCGCCGCTTTCTCGTGCACCGCACGGTGTTTCCCCGCGACTTTCTCGAGGATTTCGGCTTTACCACCGTCCGTTCACAGGGACGGGTGGACCTGTGCCGCCTCGAGCTCGCCGGCCTCGCGCCCGTCGAGGAGGGTCGTCGCGCGAAGGTGCTTCGCGTCGTGCAGGAGGCGTTCGTCCCCGCAGGCGCTTCTGTTCCGGCCCCGAAAGGCTGAGGTCTCTCTCGCCGTCCCTCAGCGGCAGCGTGCCGTGCCGGCGTCGGTGAACGTGCTGCCTTGCACGGGCAGGAACCGCCAGTCGTAGCTGGCGGCGCGAAGCGTGAGCTTCAGGACTCCGAACGTGTCGTTGTTGCGCACGACACTCCCGGGGCGCGGCCACAGGAGAGGGTAGAGGCTCCTGCCTCCGGTGCCGACGACGAACGACCGGATTCCCTGCACCGGTGCAAAGCGCTCGTAGTCATGGTCGTGCCCCTCGAGAACGACGTCGGCCCCCGCGTGCGCCAGGAGGTCCCAGAACGGCGCATACGCCGCGTTGGAGCCGTGAGGGCCCGAGCTATAGCGGGGGTGGTGCCAGTAGGCGAGGGTGCATCTGTTCCGGTGCACGGCGAGATCGGCCCGGAGCCACCGCCATTGCGGCGATCCCACCCCGCAGCCGCCGACCTTGTCACAGTTCGAGTTCAGCACGACGACGTGCCAGGCGCCGATCGAGTAGCTGTACCACCCCTGCGGCGGCAGCCCGAAGAGGTCGATTGCCACAGCCGCCGTACCGGTGTTGTACTCGTGGTTGCCGAGCGCAGCCCGAATCCGCGGGACGAATCGCCCCCAGCTCGGGTCGAAGCAGTTGGCGAAGTCTTCTGCTGTGCCGTTCTCGTAGGCGATGTCACCCAGCACGGCAATCGTCCCGGGGATCCTCGAGACGAGGGCTGCGGTCCGCTCGTCCCCAGAGGAGGAGCACGAGGCGATGTCGCCGACGGCGATCAGAGTCGGTGCCCGCTCGGCAGCCGCAGTGTCGACACCCCACGCGAAAGCGAACGCGCACGAGAGCACGACAGCAACTGCTCCCTGGACTCGAGTCAGAACGACACACCCTCGGCACAAGGCGGCTGCGCCTCGAATCGGGTACTACGCAGCCGCGACACCTGCCAGCAGCACCTCGGCGATCTGGATGGCGTTCAGCGCCGCTCCCTTCCTGAGGTTGTCGTTCGCGAGGAAGAGCGCCAGACCGTTCACCGAGCCCTCGTCCTCGCGAATCCGGCCCACGAGCACCTCGTCGCCGCCGGCAGCGTCCTTCGGCGTCGGGAACTCGGGCAGTCGCAGGACGCGAACGCTCGGCGCCTCGCTCAGGATCGCGGTCGCGTCCCCTGCCGAGAGGCGCTCTTCGAACTCGACCCAGATCGCCTCCGAGTGCCCCACGAGCACCGGCACGCGAACACAGGTGGCGCTGATCGCGAGATCGGGCAACTCGAGGATCTTGCGGGTCTCGGCCCGAAGCTTCGACTCCTCGTCGGACTCGTCGCCTTCCCACGACCAGTCCATCACCAGGTTGTGCTCGGCCGAGGGCTCCGCGCGAAGCTGCTCCATTCGCTGGGCGCCGGCCCCGGACACCGACTGGTACGTGGCAACGTGAACCCCTCTCAAAGGCACGGCGTCGTGAAGCGGCTTGAGCACACAGGTGAGAGGAATCGTGCAGCAGTTCGGGTTGGCCACGATGCGGTCCCGATCCAATGCCTCGAGCGCGCGCGCTGCGTTCACCTCCGGAACGACGAGCGGGTAGCCGTCGACGAGGCGATAGGCGGAGGACTTGTCGATACAGATCGCCCCGGCGGCGGAAGCGATCGGAACGAGCTCGCGGCTCGCCCCGGTACCGACCGAGAAGAGAAAGAGATCGACGTCGCCTGCAGACAGAGCCTCGGGCGTCGCTTCCTCGACGACGAGCTCCTCGTCGCCGAACGGGAGTCGCGACCCGGCCGACCGCGCCGACGCGAATGCGCGGACGTCGTAGCCTCGCTCGGCGAGCAGTTCGAGCGTGATCGCGCCGACCGCGCCCGTAGCGCCGACGACACCGATGCGCGGAGCGGCCATGGCCGAAGTGTAGGCACGGAGGCCGCGCTCACGCCTTGAAGTACTGTGAGGCCTCCTCGGGCGCCAGCTCCGAGCCGTCGAGCTCCAGCGGCCTGTCCTCCTCGGGATGAGCCTGCCGCCATTCGCTGAACCAGGCGACGCTGCGGGCGATCCCGGTGTCGAGCGGCACGGTCGGTTCCCAGTCGAGCAGCCCTCGGGCCCGTCCGATGTCGGCCACGTACCGGGTCACCTCGCCCAGCAGGGGTGGTGCAAGCGTCACGTCCGGTTCCTTCCCCGTCGCCTCGCCGATCAACTCGGCCACGCGGACGAGCGTGTTCCCCTGTCCGTAGGCGAGGTTGATCGTCTCGTTGCGCACACTGCCCCTGGTCAGGCCGGTGATGCCCCTGACGATTCCCTCGACACAGTCGTCGACATAGGTGAAGTCGAGCACCTTGTCGTCGCCGCCGAAGACGGTGATCGGCTCGCCGCGCAGGATCCGGTGAGTGAAGAGGGGGATCACGCGGATCATCCGCCCGAGGTCGTTGTCGAACCGGCCGTAGACGTTCGAGAAGCGGAACACGATGTACGGCAGCTGATAGCAGCGCGCGTAGGAGTAGATGAGAGCCTCGCCGGCGATCTTCGAGGCGGAGTACGTACTCTCCGCGTATGCGAAATCGGCGGTCGCCTTCCTCGGTCTGAAAACGGTGGACGTCCCCGTACACCTCCCGACTCGAGCTGAAGATGATCGGTGTCTGTGTCTGTCGGCAGTACTCGAGCACGTTGAACGTCATCGTCATGTTCTCGAGCGCTCGGGCGGGCTCGCGCACCAGCTGGTGCACCTTGGCGTGGGCGGCGAGGTGGACGACGACGTCCGCGGCCGGGTACTCCACGCCGCCGATGCCTCCCTGCATCGCCGCGTAGTGTCCGGACAGATCCTGCAACAGGTAGCGAAAGTCGTCCGTCCACCCGTTCAGGCGCTTGTCGACGCCGAAGACCTGATGCCCTTCGCCAAGCAGTCGAAGCGCGAGGTTCGTGCCGATCTGGCCGCTCGATCCGGTGATGAGAACGCGCATCGCGCGAGGATACCGCTCTAGGCCGGCCGCCTGCCGGAGAGAGCCCGCCCCAGGGTGACCTCGTCGGCGTACTCGAGGTCACCACCCACCGGGAGTCCGCTGGCGAGCCGGGTTACGCGAACGCGATCCCGAAGACGATCGGCGAGGTATGCAGCCGTCGCCTCGCCCGTCATGTTCGGGTTCGTGGCGAGCACGACCTCCTCGATGCCGCCTTGCTCGACGCGATAGAGCAGCTGGCCGACCCTGAGATCCGACGGCTCGACGCCGTCCAACGGTGAGAGGGAGCCGCCGAGGACGTGATACAGCCCGCGGTACTCGTGCGTCCGCTCGAGGGAGACGACGTCGACGGGCTGTTCGACGACGCAGACGATCGTGCGGTCTCGCCGTGGATCCGTGCAGACGACACAGAGATCCTCTTCGGTCAGGTTGCCGCAGTCACGGCAGAAGTGCACGCGCTCCTTGACGTCGGTGATCGCCGCTCCGAGCGCAAAGGCCTCCTCCTGCGAGACCGACAGTAAATGGAACGTCAGGCGCTGGGCAGTACGGGTGCCGATCCCGGGGAGCCGGGTGAGTTGCGCTACGAGGTTGTCGACGGCAGGACTCAGCATGTGGTGAGGTTACTCGTCCGTCTCGGACGTGCCCGCTGCGTACAGCGCTGCCTCGGACACGCGTTCGAGCCGACGCTCGACGATCTCGACGAACGCCCGGGCCGCGGGTGAAAGTGGAGCGTCCGAGCGGGCGATGAACGCGAACGTGTCGTACAGCGGCTCGGCGAACGAGGCGAAATGGAGACCCCGTGAGCCCTGGCGGCTGATTGCCGCTCGCGGCACGATCGTGTCCCCGAGTCCCCGGCGAACCAGCCCGACCGCGGCTTCGATTCCCTCGACCTCGATCACCGGTCGCAGGATCACGCCCGCGCGCTGAGCACGGTCGACGAGTTGCCGTCGCATCGGGTCGTGCGGCCCCGTATTGCGCGTCGTAGAGGATCAGTGGCGCTGCCGCGAGCGCCTCGATGGTCACCGGCTCGCCGGCGCGTGAGGCCTCTCGACTGACGACGACGAGTTCCTCGAGTCGTGCCACACGGAGGTCGAGTCCGGCGTCGTCGACAGGAAGCACGATGAGGCCGGCCTCCAGCGTCGCGTCGCGGACCTGGTCTGCTACTTCGGACGAGTTCAACCCGACGAGCCGGAGGCGGACGTCGGGGTATTTTCGGCGGAAGTCGGCTGCGAGGTCGGCGATCAGGTAGGCAGACGCCGTCCCGAACATCCCGAAGCCGAGGGTGCCGCCGCGAAGGTCGCGCACCTCGGCGACCGCGTCGCGCGCCCGGTCCACGTTCGCGAGGATGCTTTCGGCCTCGGGACGGAAGCGACGGCCGGCCTCGGTCAGGACGAGGCCGCGTCCGGCTCGGGCGAAGAGGGCAATCCCGAGCTCACTCTCGAGCTGACGCACCTGCTCCGAGATCGACGGTTGCGTGAGATAGAGCGAGCGGGCGGCACCGCTGAACGAGCCATGCTCGACGGTCGCGAGGAAGTAGGTGAGCTGCTGGAATGTCATATAGGGAAAACCTTGGTAAAGAAAAGATAACTCAGGGAGGGCTTTTTGTTCAACCACCCGTACATTTAGTGCATGGCTCGGCTTCGCGCTCCCCATCTCCGCGGCACGATCCTCTGCCTTGCTGCTGGCTTGGCGTTTTCCGCCTCTCCTGTCCTGATCCAAGTCGCCTACAGACACGGCGCCGCGGTCAGCGGCGTACTCGCCTGGCGATATCTCGTGGCGGCGCTTCTGCTCGTGGGGATCGCCCGCCGCAAGATGCTCCGCGTCCCGGTTCGGGCCGCTCTCGGCGCCTTCGTGCTCGGTGCCGTCGTCTATGCGCTCGACTCCGCGCTCTTCTTCGGCTCGCTCGAGCGTACGTCGGCGCCGCTGGCCTCTCTCGTGCACTATGCGCACCTCGTGCTGGTCGTCGGCGCGGCGGCGATGATCGGCCGCGAGCGCCTCACGCGGCGTCGTCTCCTGGCTCTTGTGGGAATCTTCGCGGGCGTCGCCCTCGTCGGCGGCGCCGCGGTGAATCCTGACCCGGTGGGGATCGCGATGGCACTGGGCTCTGCCGCCGCGTACGCCGTCTACATCCTGCTCTCGGATCGGCTGCTGCGCGACGCGGATCCGATGGCGCTCGCCGCCTTCCTGACCGCAGGCGCGGCGACGTCGTTCCTCGTCGCGGGCGGCATGCTCGGATCACTCGGCACCGTCGGTGGGCCGGCCGGCCTCGCCTGCCTCGTCGGGGCCGCGCTCGTCGGCTCGGTGTTCGCGGTCACCTCGTTCCTCAGGGGAGTACGACTCGTCGGCCCAGCCACCGCATCGTTGCTCGTGACCGTCGAGGTGCCGATGACGATCGCGCTTGCCGCGGTGGTCCTGAAGCAACACCTGACCTCGCCCCAACTCGCCGGCGCGGGGCTCGTCGTTGCCGCGATCGTGGTGATGCAGCTGCGCCGAGGTGCCCGAATTCGTCCGGTCTCCCGGGCTGGCCCGTTGGCGCTACCGGTCGAGCCGAACGACCAGCTCGCCGCGTAGGCCTGGTCGCTCGGTCTGCCGCGCCGCTGCCTCTACATGCCCGGGATGTCCGGCACCCTCGGCACGAGCGGCGTGAAGTGCTCCTCGTTCTCCCGGATCCATGCCACCCCGCCGACCGCGTAGTCGAAGCTGTCGATCAGGTCGTCGTCGACTTCGTCAGACGTGAGCGGCCCGTAGCACGCCACCAGCGTGTGGTCGTGCAACTCGACGGCCCAGATCGCTTGTGAGCGCTGCTCGACCCAGAACTTGCGCCTGATCTCCATGATTCGTTCCTCTTCGGGACGATCGATCACTGCCTATCGTCGGCGATGCCGCCGCGCAGCGCATCCGTCCACACCCTGATCTCGCTCAGGGAAGTTCCGCGCTCCGTAATTGCCCGAACGGGAGATCGGCGCATTGTCCGATGCCCGCGGCAGCCCGTCGGTCGGAAGATGCTGACGAGGGCTCACAAGCGCACGTACCGAGGCGAGCAACGCAGTGACATTCGAGACGATCGTCAAGGACATCAGCACGCTGCAGGTCACGCCGAACCTTCTGGACTACGAAGCGGCGTGCGGCCCCGGCTTCTGGGATCACGCCCGAGCCGAGTTGGACGGCTTGCCCGGTGGGGCAGGGCTGAACATCGCCTACGAGGCCGTCGACCGGCACGCCGCGGGAGCGCGCGCGGAGCACCTGGCACTGCGCTGGCTCGGCAGGAACGGGGAGGAGCGCGACTTTACCTACGCCGACCTCGGTCGCGAGACGAGTCGCTTCGCCAACATGCTCGAGGGGCTCGGACTCGGGGCGGGCGACCTGCTCGGCGGGCTCGCGGGGCGGATTCCCGAGCTTTACATCGGAGCTCTCGGGACGCTCAAGCACCGCTGCGTCTTCAGCCCCCTCTTCTCGGCGTTCGGCCCGGAGCCGATCCGCACGCGGCTCGCGCTCGGCCACGCGAGGGCGCTGCTGACGACTGAGCTGCTCTACCAGCGCAAGATCGCCGGCATCCGGTCGACGCTGCCGCATCTCGAGCACGTCATCCTCGTCGGCGAGGGCGGCGCGGAGACCAACGTTCCCGGTACTCACGATTACCGGCGGCTGATGGCCGCCGTCGACGATACGTACACGATCGGGCCCACAGACCCGGAGGACGCTGCGCTCGTCCACTTCACGAGCGGCACCACGGGCAAGCCGAAGGGCGCCGTCCACGTGCACGCCGCGATCGTCTCCCACCACGTTACCGGCAGGCTGGCGCTCGACCTCCACCCCGAGGACGTCTTCTGGTGCACGGCCGATCCCGGCTGGGTGACGGGTACGTCCTACGGGATCATCTCGCCGCTGTCGAACGGTGTCACGATGATCGTGGACGAGGCCGACTTCGACGCCGAGCGCTGGTACGGGATCCTCGAGGCCGAGGGCGTCTCCGTCTGGTACACGGCGCCGACAGCGATCCGGATGATGATGAAGACGGGCATCGACCTCGTACGCGAGCACGACTTCCCTTCCCTGCGCTTCCTCGCGAGCGTCGGCGAGCCGCTGAACCCGTCGGGGGTCGTCTTCGGGAAGGATGCGTTCGGCCTCCCGTTCCACGACAACTGGTGGCAGACGGAAACCGGGGGCATCATGGTCGCGAACCTGGCCGCGATGGATATCCGACCCGGGTCGATGGGCCGCCCGCTGCCCGGCGTCGAGGCCGGTGTGGTGCACCGCCGCGAAGGCGGAGGCGTCGACGAGGTGACCGAGGCGGGCGAGGAGGGCGAGCTGGCGCTGCGGCCCGGCTGGCCGTCCATGTTCCGCACCTACCTCGACGAGCCCGACCGCTACGCCGGGGCCTTCCAAGCCGGCTGGTACCTGACCGGCGACCTCGTGCGACGCGACGAGGAAGGCTACTTCTGGTTCGTCGGTCGCGCCGACGACGTGATCAAGAGCTCCGGCCACCTGATCGGGCCGTTCGAGGTCGAGAGCGTCCTGCTCGAGCACCCGTCCGTCGCCCAGGCCGGCGTGATCGGCAAGCCCGATCCCGTCGCCGGCGAAGTGGTGAAGGCCTTCGTGACGCTGAAGCCCGGCTACGAGGCCTCGCGGGAGCTCGAAAAGGAACTGCTCGCTCACGCGCGGGTCAGGCTCGGCGCGGTTGTTGCGCCAAAGGAGATCTCTTTCGTCGAGAGTGTCCCGACGACGCGGAGCGGGAAGATCATGCGCCGTCTGCTCAAGGCGCGTGAGCTCGGACTGCCCGAAGGCGACGTGTCGACGCTGGAGGAGGCCACGTGAGCCCGCCGGCCGGAAAGCCGACAGCCCGAAAGCGTCCGCCGAGGCCGCCGGCGCTCGAACGCGAGCATTCCTTGCACCTTCTGCGCGAGATGCTTCGGGTCAGGCGCTTCGAGGAGCGCGCAGCCGAGCAGTACAGCCTCACCCGGATCCGTGGCTTTCTCCACCTGTACATCGGTGAGGAGGCGGTCGGCGTCGGAGTGATGCAGGCGCTCACGCCCGACGACGCGATCGTCGCGACCTACCGCGAGCACGGGCAGGCGCTCGCCCGAGGTCTGCCTGCCGCATCGCTGATGGCGGAGATGTTCGGCAAGGCGACCGGCTGCAGCCGGGGGCACGGCGGCTCGATGCACTTCTTCGACAGCTCCCGTCGCTTCTACGGCGGGAACGCGATCGTGGGCGGAGGGCTCCCGATCGCCGTTGGGCTCGCCCTCGCCGACAGGCTTCAGGGACGCAAGCGGGTGACCGCGTGCTTCTTCGGGGACGGCGCCGTCGCCGAGGGCGAGTTCCACGAGTCGCTCAACCTCGCCGCGCTCTGGCGGCTGCCCGTGCTCTTCCTCTGCGAGAACAACGAGTACGCCATGGGCACGTCGATCCTGCAAGAGCTCGCGCAGCCCGACATCCACCTCCGCGCCCGGAGCTACGGCATCCCGGCGGAGGAGGTCGACGGGATGGACGTGCTCGCAGTCGAAGCGGCCGCGAGACTCGCCGCCGAGGCGGTACGTACCGGACCCGGACCACGCTTCCTCGAGCTGCACACCTACCGGTTCCGCGCCCACTCGATGGCCGATCCCGACCTCTACCGGGCGAAGGCCGAGATCGAGCACTGGAAGGAGCGAGACCCGATTTCGCTCTTCGAGGCACGCCTCCGTAAGGCGAAGCTCCTCACGGACGACGAGCTCACCGCCATCGAGGCCGAGATCGCCGCAGAGCTCGATCAGGCCGTCGCCGCAGCCGAGGCCGCGCCGCTCGAGCCTCTCGAGGACCTGACGAAGGACGTCTATACCCCGTCGGCGCGCGTCGCGGTGGCCGGGTGAGCACCGTCAAGCTCACCTACCGCGAGGCCGTGCGCGCGGCGCTGCGCCACGCGCTCGCCACCGACGAGCGCGTCTTCCTGATGGGGGAGGACGTCGGCGGCTATGGCGGTGCCTTCGCCGTCAGCCTCGGCCTCCTCGACGATTTCGGCCCTGAGCGCGTCCGCAACGCACCGCTCTCGGAGTCGGGCTTCGTCGGCGCGGGGATCGGAGCGGCCCTGGGCGGCATGCGGCCCATCGTCGAGGTGATGACGATCAACTTCAGCCTGCTCGCACTCGATCAGGTGGTCAACAACGCCGCCACGCTGCGCTACATGTCGGGTGGCCAGCTGAGCGTCCCTCTCATCGTTCGCATGGCGACGGGGGGAGGCCGTCAGATGGCCGCGCAGCACGAGCACAGCCTGGAGGCCTGGTATGCCCATATCCCCGGGATCAAGGCACTCGCGCCGGCAACCGTCGAAGATGCGCGCGGCATGCTGCTGGCGGCACTGCAGGAACCGGATCCCGTCTTCATCTTCGAGCACGCCCTGCTCTACCCGCTCGAGGACGAGATCGACGAGGAGCCGCGCGCCGTCGACATCACGCACGCGGCAGTGCGCCGCGACGGCTCCGACGTCACCCTCGTCACGTACGGCGGCTCACTCGGCAAGTGCCTCGTCGCAGCATCTCGGCTCGAGGAAGAGCATGGCCTCGCAGCGGAGGTGATCGACCTGCGGACGTTGCGTCCGCTCGACACCGACACCATCCTCGCCTCCCTCGAGAAGACGCATCGGGCCGTGATCGTCGACGAGGGCTGGAAGACGGGAGGGCTGGCCGGGGAGATCAGCGCGCAGATCATGGAACAGGGCTTCGACCTCCTCGACTGGCCCGTGCAGCGCGTGTGCGGGGTCGAGGTACCGATGCCGTACGCGAAGCACCTCGAAGAAGCGGCGCTGCCGAGCCCCGAGCGCGTCGTCGCGGCCGTGACGGAGATGGCCTTCTGATGGCCGACTTCGTGATGCCCTCGCTGGGCGCCGACATGAGCGCCGGCACGCTCGCAGCGTGGCTGAAGCAGCCCGGCGACGCCGTCCAGCGCGGCGAGATCATCGCAGTCGTCCACACCGACAAGGCGGACGTCGAGGTCGAGGTCTTCGCGAGCGGCGTCATCGAGCGGATGCTGGTCGAGCCGGGCGCGGAAGTGCCGGTCGGCACGCCGCTCGCCGTCATCTCCGAGGAAGGCGAGGCCGCGGCTCCGGTGGGCCCCGGCTCCGCGGCTCCCGCTCCGGCGGCCGCGGCTCTCGCCCAACCCACGGTTCAGCCCGAAGCTCCGGCCGGCGCGGCGCCCCGCGTCCCGGCCGAGCACCACCTCCTGATCTCGCCGTCGGCCCGGCAGCTCGCGCACGAGCTCGGGATCGAGACCGGCGCGCTCGTGGGATCGGGTCCGGGCGCTCGCATTCAGCGTCGCGACGTCGAGGCGGCGGCCGCGCGCGATGCCGCGCCGAAGGAGGCCGCGCCGGTCGCTGCCCCGCCGCCGGCCGCCGGCCCTGCCGCTCCGGCTGCGGCCCCGCTCTCGCCGGCCGCAGAGCGCAGCGCTGCCATGCGTCGCGCGATCGCCGCGTCGATGAGCCGGTCGAAGCGCGAGATCCCTCACTTCTACCTCGGGCAGACGATCGACATGAGTAGGTCACTCGCCTGGCTCGGCCAGGAGAACCTGCGTCATCCGGTGACGGAGCGGCTGCTGCACGGCGTCCTGCTGATCAAGGCGGTCGCCCTGGCGCTGCGGGAGGTGCCGGAGCTGAACGCCACCTGGAACGGCGACGAGCTCGTCCGCCGCGACGACGTGAACGTGGGAGTCGCGATCTCGCTCCGCGGCGGCGGCCTCGTTGCGCCGGCCCTGCACCACACGGACGAGTTGTCGCTCGAGGAGCTGATGCACGCGTTCCGCGACCTCGTCTCGCGCGCGCGTGCCGGGTCGCTCCGGAGTTCCGAGATGTCCGATCCGACGATCACCGTCACGAGCATCGGCGAGCGGGGCGTCGAGAGCATCTTCGGGGTCATCTTCCCGCCGCAGGTCGCGATCGTCGGGTTCGGCACGCTCGTCGAGCGGCCCTGGATCTCGGAGGGACAGATCCTCCCGTGCCCGGTCGTGAACGCGAGCCTATCCGCGGACCACCGAGTCACCGACGGCCACCGGGCGAGCCAGTTCCTCGCGGCCGTCGGCCGTCTACTGCAGGAGCCGGAGGAGCTATGACGCAGGAAGAGATCACGCAGTCGGTGTTGCAGGCGCTCACCGACGTCGCACCCGAAACCGACCTCACGACATTCAGGACCGATCTGAACCTACGAGACCAGCTCGACATCGATTCGATGGACTCGCTCAACTTCCTGATCGCCGTGCACGAGCTGCTGCAGGTCGACATCCCGGAGGCCGACTGGGCGCGGTTGATGACGATCGACGAGCTCGTCGACTACCTCAGCGGGCGAATCGCCGCCTGAGTGGGCGCCCGCGGAGCCGGTGTCCCGCTGATTGGCGTGCGGGAACCCCACAGCCGCGACCGTGGACGCCCCGATTCGCTGGGAGGTGGGCTGTGTCACATTCTTCACGAAGTGGTTGAGAGAACGACTTCCGGATCCGTCGCCCGCCGTGGCCCGCCGGGGTCGATCGGGGGGATCCTCGAGCGGTTCCACGGCACCGGAGGAGTACCGGCGGCCGTGGGCGAGGAGCCGGCGCGGGAGCTCGTGCCCGTCTTCGCGGCGCTCGATGCCATCGAGCTGGAGGCTGCCGAGGTGCGAAGGCACGTCGAGGTGGTGGCAGCGCACCGTCTCCACACGGCGGAGGAAGGCGCCAAGGAGATCGTGGCTGCCGCACTGGGAATTGCAGACTCCGAGCGCGGTGACGCCCTGAAGGCGGGGCTGCGCGCCGCCGACGTCGAGGCGTCGCAGATCGTCGCGCGTGCCGAAGCCGACGCGCGCCGGATCGACGAGATGGGCCGGGAGCGGCTTCCCGGGCTCGTCGACGAGGTCGTCGCACGCGTGCTCGAGGCACCCTGATGAGCGCCGGCTGGGTCGCAGGAAGCGTCCGGGCGCGGCTGCTGCTCCAGCATCGCGTCGGTACCGAGACGGCACGACTCGTAGCCCAGGCGGGCTCGCTCGAGAGCGCGATCGGGCTCCTCTCCGCCTCCGGCTCCGTCCCCGACGCGCGCGGGCCGAGCCTCGAGGCCGCACAGCGCGGGGTTGCGGCGCTGTTGACCCTTCGGATCCGCCTGCTCGCGGCCTGGCTGCCGCGGGACGCAGCCGGCGGGCTCCGTCCCCTCGCCTCGTGGTTCGAGCTCGTGAACATCGAGGACCGGCTCGCCTACTTCGGGGGCGCTGACCTCCGTGCCCCCTACGAGCTCGGGATCCTCTCCACCGTCTGGGCCGGAGCAGCCGCGACCCAGAGCGCGGACGAGTTGCGGCAGTCTGCTCGCCGGCTCGAGCTGGGGCGATCCGGGCAGCGACGATCCGGAAAACATCCACCTCGCGCTCCGCCTCGCGTGGGCTCGCAGGGTCGCGGCACAGGTGCCGGCGGCGCGCCCCTGGGCCGCTGGGGCGGTGGCGCTCCTCCTCGCCGCGGAGCTGTTTGTCGCCGGGCGGGGGGTCGACGACGAGCTCGTGCGGCGCGTGAGGCTCGGTAGGTCGTGGCCCCAGGCGGGCACGCTCGCCGAGTTGCGAGGGCTGCTCCCCCACGCCGGGGCATGGGCGCTGGCCGGTGTCGACGACCCTGCCGACATCTGGCGGGCGGAGCTCGCATGGTGGCGCCGGGTCGCCGCCGATGCCGAGCTCATGACCCGTAGCCGTCTCGACAGCAGCGATGTCGTGATCGGAGCCGTCGCACTCCTCGCGTTCGACGCCATGCTTCTCACCGTCGCGCTGGCGGTGGCCGCGACGGGCGGCAGCGCTACGGCACAGGAGGTCTTCGATGCCCTCTGCTGACCTCGTCCTGCCGAAGAGGATGAGCCGGGTCGCGGTCGTCGCGCCGAAGGCCCGGGTGCGTGAGACGCTCGTGGCGCTCGCCCTGTGCGGCGCGGTCGAGCTCGTCGGCAGCCTGGCTCCACCCGAGGGCGAGGAGGTCGAGGCGCTGCGGCGCGTCCATCGCGCGGGCGGTACGACCGAGAGCGGGGCAGCCCTGCTCGACCGGCGCCCGGACATCTCCGCGCTCGAGCGGGCAGGGGAGAGCGGTCTGCTCGAAGGCGAGGTCGAGCTCGTCCGCCACGCCCGCCTTGCCTTCCCGCACGGCAGTTTCAGCGTCTGGGCCGGCTGGGCGCCGACGGACGCGATCAGCTCTCTGAACGAGCGGCTCGCCGAGACCGGGTCGGCCGTGGTCGAGCTGCCGCGACCATCATGGGTCGAGCCGCCGACGCTGCTGAACCCGGTCAAGGTGGAACAGCCCTTCCGGCCGCTCGTCCAGAGCTACGGGACGACACGCTACGGCGACATCGACCCGACGCTGTTCACGGTCGTCTCGTTCGTCGTCATGTTCGGGATCATGTTCGGCGACGTCGGGCACGGCCTCATGCTCGTCCTGCTGGCTCTCTGGCTGCGTCGTCGCACGGGCGGTCGATTGGCGGGCTTCCGGAGCCTGTGGGTGATTCTCCTCGCTGCCGGCCTCGCCGGGATGGTCTTCGGCTTCGCCTACGGCGAGGCGTTCGGCCCCACGGGCATCGTGCCGACATTGTGGCTGAGTCCGCTCGACGAGCCGGTGACGCTGCTCCTCGCAGCCCTCGGGGTCGGGGCCGTCTTGCTGACGATCAGCTACCTGCTTGGCATCGTGAACCGCTGGCGGCAGGGTGGATTCGAGAAGGCGCTCCTCGCTCAGTTCGGCGTCGCGGGGCTGATGGTCTTCGTCGGCGGCCTTCTCCTGGCGGGCGGTGTGGCGGCCGAACTCCTCGTGCTGGAGGCCTCCGGCGCCGTCGTTGCGGGGATCGGCCTATCGCTGCTCGCGATCGGCCTCGTGCTCGAGGCCGGGTACGGCGCTGCGGCTTTGACCCAGGCCGGCGTCGAGTTCGTTGACGCGGTCATCCGGCTCTTCTCGAACCTCGTCTCGTTCACGAGGCTCGCGGCCTTCGGCCTCATGCACGCCGCGCTCGGGCTCGTCGTGTTCGAGGCCGCGAGCGCCCTCTGGGGCGGCCCGGTCGGCGTCGTCGCGGCCACGCTCGTGTTCGTGGGCGGCAACGCCGTGGCCTTCGCACTCGAGGCGCTCGTCACGGGGGTGCAGGCGCTGCGACTCGAGTACTACGAGCTCTACTCGAGGATCTTCTCCGGCGAGGGCCACGCGTTCGCACCCTGGAGCATGCCCGTTCGTTCTCTCAAGGAGGCGTCATGATCACTTCGATCCTGTGGGCCCTGCCCGTGCTCGTCATCGTGTTCGCCGTCACGACCGCGGCCCTGCGGAGGGCACCTGCCCGTGGCTTCCGGCGGCTGCTCGCCGTCAACGCCGCGCTTCTGCTGGGCGGTGCTGCACTCGGTGTCCTGCTTCTGCTCGGTGTCGTCGAGCCGGCGCAAGCGGCCGGTGCCGGCACGTCGAGTGACTCCTGGGCAGCTTTGCTCGGAGCCGGGATCGCCGTTGCCGGCTCGACGATCGGTGCGGGATTCGCGGTCGCCTACACGGGCGCCGCAGCCCTCGCGGCCGTGAGCGAGAAGCCGGAGATGTTCGGCCGCTCGCTCGTGATCGTGGGCCTCGCCGAGGGCATCGCGATCTACGGCCTCGTTGTCGCGATCATCCTGATCGGCCAGGCATGAGCAGGATCGCCGCAATCGGCCGATGGACGGAGCTCGCGGGCTACGCGCTCGCCGGTGTCGAGGTCGTCGACGCGCGCGACCCGGGGGCGGTGCGCCTTGCCTGGGACGGTCTCGAGGACGACGTCGCCATCGTGCTGATGACCGGCGAGGCGCGCCGTTCGCTTCCTGATCCGCTCCTCCCGCTCGACCGGCTCCGGGCGGTGGTTCCGGAGTGAATCTCGAGCCGCTGCGTCACGCGCTCCGGGCCGAGGTCGACGCGGAGGTGCGTGAGCGCCTCGCAGAGGTCGACGCCGAGTGCGCTCGCACGCTCGCCGACGCCGAGACGACGGCCCGGGAGCTCGTGCGACAGGGCCGCCTCGAAGGCGAAGGCGCAGCCGCGAAGGAGGCCGTGCGACGACGCGCGACGGCAACACGCCGCGCTCGCGAGATCCGCCTCCGGGCGCAGCGGCGGCAGGTCGACGAGCTGCAGCGAAGGTCGCGAGAGGCGATCCCGGGCCTGCAGGGAGCCGGCGGCTACCCGGCGCTGCTCGAGCGGCTGGCCCGGGCGGCACGCGAACAGCTCGGCCCCGATGCCGAGGTGGAGGTCGATCCACCCGGGCTCGGAGGCGTGATCGGCCGGGCGGGCAGGACGTCGGTCGACTACACGCTGGCGGCGCTCGCTGACCGCACGATCGCGTCCCTGGGCGACGAGCTGGAAGGGCTGTGGCGATGAGCACCGGGCGTGTCCGCCGCGTCAACGGGCCCGTGGTCGAGGTCGACGATCTCGATGCCGGCATGCTTGAGCTCGTCGAGGTGGGCGACGACCGCCTGCCAGGCGAGGTGATCGCCCTCGCCGGACGCGTCGCGACCGTTCAGGTATATGCGTACACGGGCGGAGTCAGACCCGGAGACCCTGTGACGCGCACCGGCCATCCCCTGCGGGCCGAGCTCGGGCCGGGACTTCTGGGGGGCGTCTTCGACGGCATGCTGCGCCGGCTCTCCGGCGCGGGCGAGACGCTGCACGACGGGGGGCGGGGAGTAACGCTCGAACGCGAGCGGCGCTGGCCCTTCACGCCGCTCGCCTCCGTCGGCGACAGAGTCGAAGCAGGATCGATTCTGGGCGAGGTGCCCGAGACTGCGGCGATCACGTACAGGGTGAGCGTCCCGCCGGGCAGCGGCGGCACGATCGACTGGATTGCTCCTGCCGGCGAGCTCACGGTCGATGACCCCGTCGCACGCGTCGGCGACGCGGAGATCGCCCTGGCGCACCACTGGCCGGTTCGTCGCGCCCGCCCCGTGCGCGAGCGCCTGCGGGCCGACGTGCCGCTGCTCACCGGGCAGCGCGCTCTCGATCTGTTCTTCCCGATCGCCCGCGGCAGCAGCGCCGCCGTGCCGGGGGGCTTCGGCACGGGCAAGACCGTGCTCCTGCAGCAGATCGCGAAGTGGTGCGACGCCGACGTGATCGTCTACGTCGGCTGCGGCGAGCGTGGCAACGAGATGGCCGATGTCCTGGAGGAGATGTCGCAGCTCGACGACCCACGGACCGGCAGGGCACTCCTCGACCGCACCGTCCTCATCGCGAACACGTCGAACATGCCCGTGCTGGCCCGGGAGGCGAGCATCTACACCGGCGTCACCGTGGCGGAGCTCTACCGGGACATGGGGTACGACACGGTGCTGATCGCCGACTCCACCTCCCGCTGGGCCGAAGCGCTGCGCGAGGTCGCCTCGCGCACCGGCGAGCTCCCCGCCGAGGAGGGCTATCCCGCGGGCCTCGCCTCCGCACTCGCGGCGTTCTACGAGCGGGCGGGTCGAATGCGGACGCTGGGCGGCGACGACGCATCCGTGACGATCCTGGGCGCGGTCTCGCCGCCCGGGGGCGACATGACCGAGCCCGTCAGCGCGCATACGCGGCGGTTCGCGCGCTGCATCTGGTCGCTCGACACCGACCTCGCCTACGCGCGGCACTACCCCGCGGTGAGCTGGCGCGACTCGTCGTCGCGCGACGCCGAGCGGATCGCCGAGTGGCACGTCGCCGGTCACGAGCCGTTGTGGGGAGCCAGGCGCGAGCGGGCGCTGCGGCTCCTCGCCGAGGCCGACCACCTCGAATCCGTCGCACAGCTCGTCGGGGCGACCTCCCTTCCCGACGCGGAGCGGATCGGGCTTCTGGCCGGCCGCCTGCTGCGGGAGGTCGTGCTCCAGCAGAACAGCCTGAGCCCGAACGACGGCACCTGCTCGCCTGCCAAGCAGGAGGCGCTTCTCGGGCTCGTCCTGGACGTCCGCGACTGCTGCCTCGACCTCGTCGGCCGCGGGGTCGCCGCCGCGTCGATCGAGCAGGTCGATCTCTCCGCTGCGAGCCGGGCCCGCGACACGACGGCCCCGGACGACGCCGCCGGTGTCGACGCGATCGGCGCGGAGGTGCTCGAGCTGCTCCGGGGGCTCGCATGAGCTACACGGCCCGGATCGAGTACGAGACGACGACGTCCATCAAGGGCCCGTTGCTCGTCGTCGAGGGCGTTCGCGACGTCGGGTGGGACGAGGTCGTCGAGGTGCGCCTCACATCGGGCGAGACCCGGCACGGCGTCGTGCTCGAGGTCGACCGTGACATCGCGGTCGTCCAGGTGTTCGAGGGCACGAGCGGACTGTCGCTGAGCGGCACCCGGGTCGCGTTTCAGGGGAGCCCGATGCGCATCGCGGTCGGCGAATCGTGGCTCGGACGTGTCTGCAGCGGGCGTGGGGCACCGCTCGACGGCGGGCCTCTCGTCCGCGAGGCCGACCTGCGCGAGATCGGCGGCCGGCCGATCAACCCGGCCTATCGGGCTACGCCGTCCGACCCGATCCTGACCGGCGTCTCGGTCGTGGACGGGCTGGCGACGCTGGTGCGCGGCCAGAAGCTCCCGATCTTCTCCGTCGGGGGCCTCCCGCACCTCGAGCTGGCCGCTCAGATCGCCGCCCAGGCCACGGTGCGGGACGAGCCCTTCGCGGTCGTCTTCGCCGCGATGGGCGTGACGAACGCCGACGCGGAGGCGATGCGCGAGCGGCTCGAGACACGGGCGACGACCGACGACCTGGTCGTGTTCCTCAATACCGCAGACGATCCGCTCGTCGAGCGGATCGTCACGCCGCGGCTCGCGCTCACCGTTGCCGAGCACCTCGCCTTCGACCGGGGCCGGCACGTGCTCGTCGTGATGGCCGACATGACGAGCTACTGCGAGGCGGTGCGGGAGGTGGCATCGTCCCGAGGGGAGATCCCGAGCCGACGCGGCTACCCCGGCTACCTCTACAGCGATCTCGCGAGCCTCTACGAGCGTGCAGGGCGGATCCACGGGAAAAGCGGTTCGCTCACCCAGATCCCGGTGCTGACGATGCCCGGCGAGGACATCACCCACCCGGTGCCCGATCTCACCGGCTACATCACGGAGGGCCAGATCGTGCTCTCGCACGACCTTCACGTGCGCGGCGTCTACCCGCCCTTCGATCCCCTTCGCTCCCTCTCGCGCCTGATGCGGCTCGGTGCCGGCGACGGGAAGACCCGCGGCGACCACCTCGAGCTCTCGGCCCAGGTCTACGCCCTCGTGGCGCAGGCCCGGCGTGTGGCCGACCTCGCGGAGGTCGTCGGCGCCGATGCTCTCAGCCCGGGCGAGGCGCGGTACCTCGGCTTCGCAGAGGCGTTCGAGGCCGGTTTCGTGCAGCAGGGGCTCGACGAGTACCGCTCGCTCGACGAGACGCTCGACCGTGGCTGGCAGGTGGCCTCCGTCATGCCGCGGGCCGCGTTGCCGATGGTCTCCGCAGCGACGCTCGCTGCACGGTACAGGGAAGGAAACGATGCCGCTCAGGGCGCCACCCGGTAGGGCAGGCCGACTCTGGCTCGTGCGACGCCTCGAGCTTGCGCGACGTGGGGTCGAGGTCCTCGACCAGAAACGGCAGACGCTCCTGAGCGAGCAGCTGCGGCTGTCGGAGGTGCTCGTCGCCGCCGCTCGGGACTGGGAGCTGAAGGCGCGCGCTGCGGCAGAGTGGAACGACCGTGCGCTCGCGATCGCCGGAGAACGCCGGCTACGGCTCGCCGCCGCAGCCGGCTCCGACTGCTGCGAGGTAGAGGTCGAGTGGCGGAACGCCCTCGGTACCGCCTTTCCCGCCGTCGCTTCTGTGCACCTCGGCCCCGAGCGCGACTTCGTGGCACTCGGGGGCGGCTCCGCCGTGGCGTTCGCCGCGCAGGCGCACGCCGAAGCCGTGGCCGCAGCCGCCGGCTACGCGGCGGCCCGGGCCGCCCACGAGGCCATCACCGCGGAGCTTGCCGCCACGGCCCGGCGCCAGCGGGCGATCGAGCGGCGCTGGATCCCCGAGCACGAGGCGGCGCTCCAGCGGATCGAGCTCGCGCTCGACGAGCGCGAGCGAGAGGACATCGCCCGCGTGAAGTGGGCACTCGACGCCCGGTGACAGGCCGCAGCCCATCTCCCGGGTTTTACATCCCGGGCAGCCCGAGCGCCCCGAGGTCTGGCATCTGGCCGCGGATCTTCGACTCGACCAACTCGCTCGCGGAGCGCAGCGCCTCGTTCGCGGCTGCCATCACGATGTCCGCGAGCATCTCCGGGTCGTCGGGGTCGATCGCTTTCGCGTCGATCCGGATCTCGACGATCTCGCCGCCCCCGTTTGCCTTCACGGTCACCATGCCGCCGCCCGCGGACGCCTCGACGACCTCCCGGCGGGCCTGCTCCTGTGCCTCCATCATCTGAGCCTGCATCTGTTGGGCCTGTTTCAGCATCGCGTTCATGTCGAACTTTGCCATCAGTGCTCCTCCACTTCCTCGGCGTCGAAGGTGTCTTTGAGCAGCGAGATCACGTCCTCCTCGGAGAGCTCATGCGCCTCGTCCGGCTCGGCCGGTTCCGTTGGTGCGCCGACGATCGACTCGACCCTCAGCCGCCGGCCGGTGACCTCGTAGAGCGCCTCGCCAAGCAGTGCGAGGTTCTTCGGATCTTCGATCTGCGTCCGGTGGAATCCTGCGGCCGGCGCGAATTCGATCGTTACGGTGTCGCCGCGGATCTCGACCGGTCGAGCCTCGGCGACCAGTGTCGAGACCGGTATCGACCGGTCCTTGACGGCGTCGACGACATCTCGCTGCCAGGCATCTCGAAGCTGGTCGAGCTCGAGCGGCGGCAGCGCCGAGAGCGGCTCGTCCGAAGCGGCCGGGAGCTCCGCCGGCGTTTCGGCCGGGATCGCGACGGGTGGGACGGCGCGGCGCTCGGCGGTGACGGGTGCGGCGTGAGGGCGTGCCTCGAGCACCTCCAACCGGTGGGCGAGTGAATCGCGCGACAGGTCGGACTGGGGGCGGGTGATCTTGACGAGCGCGAGCTCGAGTGGCAGACGGGGATCGCCGCCCTGGCGCATGTCGTCGACCGCGACCGCGAGCAGGTCGATCAGGCGGAGAACGGTCGGTTCGGGTAGCTGGTTCGCCTGCTCACGGAGGCGCTCGCGGGTCTCCTCGGTGACCGGCAGCGACTCGGGCACATGGCCGACATGCTGAACGAGCAGGAGCTGACGGAGATGCTCGATCAACTCGGTGACCAGCCGACCGATGTCCTGCCCCTGTTCGGCGAGCTCCTCGATCTGGACGAGTGATCCGGCGGTGTCTCTGTCGACGATGGTGTCGCAGAGGCGGAAGAGGGAGTCTTCCTCGATCCCGCCGACCAGTTGGAGCACGTCCTGGACGGAGATCGTGCTGCCGGTGGCGGCGGCGAGCTGGTCGAGGGTCGAGACAGCATCGCGGAACGAGCCGTGGGCGCCACGGGCGATCAGCGCGAGGGCGGCATCGGGTGCGTCGATGCGCTCGCCCTCGCACACGCGGCGCAGCACGGCAACGAGCTCCTGGAGTCGTGGCCGTTGGAAGACGAACGTCTGGCACCGCGAGCGAACGGTGGGAAGGACGCTCGCCAGGTCGGTGGTGCAGAAGACGAAGACGAGGTGGGGAGGGGGCTCCTCGATCAGTTTCAGAAGGGCGTTCCAGGCCTGTGGCGTGAGCTGGTGGGCCTCGTCGATGATGTAGACCTTGTAGCCACCTTCGACCGGCTGGAGGACGGCGCGTTCGCGAATCTCGCGGACGTCGTCGATGCCGCGTTGCGACGCTGCGTCCATCTCGATCACATCGAGCGAGCTCCCGTTGGCGATCGCCTGCGCGACCGGGTGGCCCGGGTCGAAGTCGGCGTTCGGGCCACCCTCGGCGTTCAAGGCCTTGGCGAGAATCCGTGCCATCGACGTCTTGCCGGTCCCGCGGGGGCCGGCGAACAGGTACGCCTGCCGAACCTGAGCGTGCTCGATCGCATTGCGGAGAGTGCGGACGACCGCCTCCTGGCCGATCACATGACCGAAGTCGAGCGGTCGGTACGTGCGATAGAGAGCGGCCACAGGGCGATTGTCGCAGACGACGCCGTGGTGCACGGGCCCGTCAGGGCGTGGGTTCGAATCGCGCCGTGAAGTGCCGAAGCTGGGGCGGCTCCTCGACGATGCGGTAGCCGGTGAGCTCCTGCGCCCGTTCCGCTACCTCGAGGCACACCTCGATCACGTAATCGATGTGGCTCTGAGTGTAGGTACGACGCGGAATCGCCAGGCGGACGAGATCCATGGCCGCCTGAGCCTCCGACCCGTCTGCCTGGCGTCCGAACATGACCGTGCCGATCTCGCAGCCGCGCACCCCGCCGGATTCGTAGAGGGCAACGACGAGCGCCTGCCCCGGGTACTGAAGGGGCGGCACGTGGGGGAGCAAGCCGCGCGCGTCAACATAGACGGCGTGGCCGCCCACCGGCCTGACGATCGGGATCCCAGCCTGCAGGAGCCTGTCGCCGAGATACGCGGTGGAACGCGTGCGGTAGCGCAGGTAGTCGTGGTCGACCGCCTCCCGGAGCCCCTGCGCGATGGCCTCCAGATCGCGTCCGGCGAGGCCCCCGTACGTCGGGAAGCCTTCTGTCAATACGAGCAGTGCACGGCATCGCTCGGCGAGCCGGTCGTCGTTCGTCGCGAGCCAGCCGCCGATGTTCGCCAGCGGGTCCTTCTTGGCGCTGATCGTCATCCCGTCCGCGAGGCGGGCCATCTCCCGCACGATGTCCGCGACTTCGCGGTCGCCCTGGCCGTCCTCTCGCTCGCGGATGAACCAGGCGTTCTCTGCGAACCGGCACGCGTCGAGGTACAGCGGCACACCGTGCCGATCGCAGACGGCGCGGACCGCGTGGAGGTTTTCGAGCGAAACCGGCTGGCCGCCCCCGGAGTTGTTCGTGATCGTGATCATCACGACGGGCACGTTCTCGGCACCCCGCTCCGAGATCAGGCGGTCGAGCGCCGCTGTGTCCATGTTTCCTTTGAAGGGATGGACCAACCCCGGGTCGCGACCCTCGGCGATGACGAGATCGACCGCCTCGGCCCCTGTGAACTCGATGTTCGCACGGGTCGTGTCGAAATGCGTGTTGTTGGGTACGACCTTGCCCGGGCCGCCGATCGCCGTGAACAGGATCTTCTCGGCGGCACGGCCTTGATGCGTTGGAATCACGTGTTCGAATGGGAAGAGCGTGCGGACGGCATCGAGGAAGACGAACCAGGACGGGGAGCCGGCGTAGCTCTCGTCGCCACGCTGAATCGCGGCCCACTGGTCGCGGGACATCGCGCCGGTGCCCGAATCGGTGAGGAGATCGATGAGCACATCGGCGGAGTGGAGGCCGAAGACGTTGTATCCGGCGTCGCGGATCGCCGCCGCGCGGTACTCCGGTGTCGTCAGTCGGAGAGGCTCGACCGAGTGGATCCGAAACGGCTCGATGATGGTTGTGAACATGAGGTGGTGATATCCGCTCGCGTCATCTCGGGCATCGGGGATTCCGCGGACGGACCAGGCCCGGTCACGCGCTCCGTCGTCGAAACGAGCTTCTCCGGAGGAATCTGCGTCGCCGGCTCGGGCCGGGCGGAACCGCGGCACCTGAGAGGGAGTCCTTAGCGCTGCTTCCTTCCGGACCTGACGCGGTTCGAACGCTCCCAGTGCGCGGGACCCGACCTGTCAACACCTCGTGCGCAGACCCAATCCCGGTGAAACCGCCTCTCGGACGGCGTTCGGTCCCGCTGGAGCGGATTTCGGGTTCAGGGAACCGCTACCTCCCCACCTAGCGCGACCGGGCCGAAAGAGCGTACCAGGGTGCCGGTCAAAGCCGGGTGTCGACCTGGCTTCAGCCTCGATCCGACGTTGCTCCGATTGGCAATCCACCTCCGCGCTCGAAAGTGAGTAGAGCTGCCTTGGCGTCGAGCCCGCCCGCGAACCCGCGCAGGGAGCCGTCGCTCCCGACGACGCGATGGCAAGGGAGGACGATCGAGATCGGGTTGCGCCCATTTGCCGTGCCGACCGCCCGCACGGCAGCCGGTCTGCCGAGCAGCGCTGCCTGTTCGGCATACGAGCGGGTCTCGCCGTAGGGGATCTCGGCGAGCGCCCGCCAGGCGGCGAGCTGGAACTCGGTCCCGTCGAGGTCGAGCGGCAGGTCGAAGCTGGTGCGGTTGCCTGCGAAGTACGCGGCGAGTTGTCGCGCCGTCTCGTCGAGCACGTCGGTCGACAGAGGGCGCAATGCGGCGCCGGTGAGGCCGGCTCGCGCCGGGTCGTCGCTCGGCCAGAGGATCGCCCGGATCCCGGCCCTCGAACCGACGATCGTCAGCGGGCCGAATGGGCTATCGACCCTTTGGGTGGCGAAGGAGGTCGAAGTCATGATTGTCGTCATGCCATCTTCAACGAGCGACGGCGGTGATCTGTGAGGTGGAGCGGGATCGACCCAGCGCGGTCGGGCTGCGGTTCGCACGGGCCACGATCGACCGAGCCGGGCCCGCCGATCAGGCGATGCTGATCGGCGAGTCGGGTGTGGCCGGCGCGCTGCCCTGCGTCTCCCGGTGCACGAGAGTCCACGCGCCGTAGCGGGGGCAGTCCTCGCGCGTGCACCTTGCGCTGACGATCTCGATGTGCGAGCCGTGCTCCGACTCGCGCAGGATCTCGGTGTTGAATGACCAGCGATGAAGGCCGATGCGGCAGAGAAAGCCCATTCCTCACCACCCTTCCGTTGAATGGGCATACATACGCCGCGCGCCGGACGTTCCCTGTAACGAATCGCATGGCCCGCCGCCTCGGCCGAAGTCAGAGCCGTGATACGGGGATGATGTCGGTGCGACGTTCACCCATTCGCTCATTCGTGCACACGTCGGCACGGCGGTCGTCGAGCAACAGATGTAGAGGCTGCGCGCTGGTCGAGGAACATCCCTGGCTCGCAGAGAGCAGCAGACTTCACGCCGGCGATCTGCGAGACTCGAGCGAGATCCGCCGAACGTAACGGAACGGGGCAATCACCCCTGGGTTTCTTCATGGCGGCGCCAGACGGAGCGAGGTACGAATGTACGCGACTGTCCGAAGCTATGCGGGAAGCGGCGACCTCGTCGACGCACTCGTCGAGAACGAGAACGCGGTGCGACGGCTGATCTCCGAGATCGGCGGATTCCGCGCCTACTACCTGGTTCGCGCCGACGGCGGCGAGGCGGTTTCGGTCAGCGTCTACGACGACCGGAGCGGTGCCGAGGAATCCAACCGGGTGGCCGCCGAGTGGATTCGCGAGAACCTGCCCGATCTCGCGATCAGTCCGCCGCACGTGTCGGCCGGCGAGGTCGTGATCTCCATCTAGCTCGCTCTTCCCGGGCAGGGAGCAGCAGCGTGTGGCGATCGCCCGGGCGCTGGTCGTCGGCCCCCGCGTCATTCTCGCGACGAGCCGACGGGAACCTCGACACCGCGACCGCGCTGACGTGATCGACATGCTCGCCGGGCTCGCGACGAGCCACGACACGACGATCGTCGCGACACGTGACTCAGAGCTCGCCGCGCGGGGCGCCGAGAAGGCTTGCGATAGGTGACGATCTCCGTGTCGCTAATCCCGAGATGGATGCCGTCGGCGACATCGGGACGCCGGTACGGTGACACGATGCAAGCCCCGCCACGGGAACGGTGGCCGAGCTCGTCCCGGTACGCATCGACCGCGCCGGTGGGCCCCGGCGTGAGGTCACACGTGCGTTGGCCCGCGCTCGGCGCTATCTGCGCCGTGCTGGCTACGCTCGCGTTGGTTGTTGTCGTGCGCTCTCCCGCTGCGCAGGTCGACGTCGGGAGAACACTGGTCGAGCTCACGCCCGGCTCGGCGTGCGGAGCAGAGGGAGCCCTCGAGCGTGCAGGGGCTACTCGGATCTCGAGCACGTTGCGCCTCTATCGCCTCGATGACGACGCGGCAGCGCGAGTGTTGCCCCGGCTGCGGGCATGTCGCTCCGTGCGCTTTGCCGTCCCCGATCGCCCCGCCGGGACGTTGACCGTGGCCGACGCCTCCGACCCGCTCGTGCCCACCGAGTGGTGGCGTGAGACGATCGGCATCGCCGACCTCACCCCGCCGGGCCCCGGTAAGGCCGTGACGATCGTCGACTCGGGGATCGACGTGTCCCATCCCGAGTTCGTCGGCCGCCCCGATCTCGTCACCCTCAACACGCAGGAGCCGCAGCCGGTCGGCGGTGTCCACGGGACGGCCGTCGCATCGCTCGTAGGCGCGCCCGTGAACGGCGTCGGAATAGTCGGGGTCTACCCTCAGTCGCTCCTTCGGTCGTGGGATTCGGCGCTCGGCGAGGGGACTCGCCTCGCAACGAGCGACATCGTCGCAGGGGTGCTCGACGCCGCCGGGCGCGGAGCCGGTGTGATCAACCTGAGCCTCGGCGGAAACGGGCCTGAAGTCCCGATCCAGCAAGCGATCGCGACAGCCGTGAGGAAAGGAGTGCTCGTCGTCGCCGCTGCGGGGAACGATGGAGAGACCGGAAACCCTCTGACCTATCCAGCGAGCTTTCCGCACGTGCTCACGGTCGGCGCGACCGACGAGCAGAACGAGGTGGCGTCGTTCTCGAGCCAGTCGCGCTTCGTCGACCTCGCCGCGCCGGGGCAGGACATGATGGTCGCCTCAGCTCTCGATCAGAGTTGGGCCTCCGAAGACGGCACGAGCTTCGCGGCGCCCCTCGTATCAGGTGCGGCTGCCTGGGTCTGGACGACTCGGCCCGGGCTCGACGCCAGCCAGTTGTTCGAGGTGATGCGCCGCTCGGCCACGGATATCGGGCCGCCGGGCCGCGACGACGCCAGCGGCTTCGGCGTGCTCAACGTTCCGGCAGCGCTCACCTATCAGGAACCGGTGAGCGACCCGTTCGAGCCGAACGACGACGTGAACTACGTCCGTCCGGGCGGAATGTACTACAACGGTATTCCGGTACTGACTTCACGCGCGAAGCCGTCGACGACCTTGGTCGGACGGCTCGCCGTCGCCGAGGATCCGCGCGACGTCTATCGCATCTTCGTTCCCGCGCAGGGGCGTGTCACCGTGAAGACGACTGCCGCCGCAGGCGTCGACCTCGGCCTCTGGGCTCCGGCGACGACGAGCGTGACCCATGGCCTCGCCAAGGACAGGCTTGCCCGCAGCACAGCGTCGGGCGCGATCGAGAGCCTGACGTACAAGAACCCGGGGGCGGCGAAGACGGCATATCTGGCGGTGACAATGCAGAAGGGAATTCTCGACGCGACGTACCGCATCGCCGTGACCGCGCGTTGAGCGCCGGCATCTGCCTCGAAAGTCGCCCGGACGCGGCCGACCCCGGTTCTACGAATGGATGCGACACACTACGACGACCATGGGCCGACGCCGCCGACGCGGTCTACGGCGATCCGCATGGTGTGGCCGGGCGGCGGGTCGTCCATCGGCGGGAATCGCGCGTCGGGCCCGAGGTAGACATGCGCGAGCCGCTGCAGGAGCTCGGGTGCGCCACCTTCCACCAGTTCCGCGGTTCCGTGCACGACGAGGTATTCCCTGAGGCCCGGCGGCCGGATGCGTGCCCCTTCGAGTGAGAGCACGACCCTCGGGTCGCGGCGGACGTTGCGCAGCTTTTGCTGCTCGAAGAGATGACCGGAGACGATGTGATCGCCGTCGAGGCCAACCCAGATGCATGTCACCTGCGGCGCGCCGTCACGGCCGACCGTCACGAGGTGCGCCAGGGCCCCGGACTCGATCAGCTCGCGCGCGCTCTCGGGAAGGGTCACCCGAGGAAAATAGCGAACGGCGTACCCGCCGGTCGGCGCCTCTGTTCGCGACAGTGGCTCGAGGGCGGGCTTCAATCCGGATGCGTGACGGCCGGCGGGCGGTGAGCGCGGACCCGCCGGTCGCCGAGGAGGGTAGGGTGGCGAACGTCGTGGCATCCTCGCGGCGTTCCGGTGACGAGACCCGAACGACTGGTAGCGTGTGGGGTGTCTGGAGAGCTTTGTGGCGGCTTGGCGACCAGAGGAAAAAACGCCTAAACAGCCCGTGGGCCCGTAGGGTTCCTGTTGGTTGCGTGGGCGGTTGATGCGGCCGAGGGGGCGGGTTCGTGAGTTCGAAGAAAGCGGAGTTGCAGCGGTTGCTGGGTGAGCGCGTTGTCGTGCTCGACGGTGCGTGGGGCACGATGCTGCAGCAGAGTGGGCTGGCGGCATCTGATTATCGCGGTGCTCGGTTTGCCGATCATCCGTGGGATGTCGCCGGCGATCCGGATCTCCTGAATCTGACGCGTCCGGACGTGGTGTCGGGGATCCATCGCGCGTACCTGGCTGCCGGTGCGGATGTGACGACGACGAACACGTTCACGGCCACCGCGATCGGGCAGGCGGACTACGGGCTCGAGGATTGCGTGTACGAGTTGAACCTCGAGGGGGCACGTCTGGCCCGGGCTGCGGCCGACGAAGTTGGTACGAGGGCGTGGCCGCGGCTCGTGGCAGGTTCGGTGGGCCCGCTGAATGTGACGCTCTCGATGTCGGCGCGCGTGGACGATCCGTCGTTTCGGGCGGCGAGCTTCGACCAGGTGCGCGACGCATATGCGGAACAGATCCGGGGTCTCGCCGATGGCGGCGTGGATCTGTTGCTGCTGGAGACGGTCTTCGACACGTTGAACGCGAAGGCAGCGATCGTGGCAGCCCAGGCAGTCGCTCCGGAGTTGCCGTTGGTCGTGTCGTTGACGGTGGTCGACCGCAGTGGCCGGACGTTGTCGGGGCAGACGGTGGAGGCGTTCTGGGCGTCGGTCGAGCATGCCGGCCTGTTGGCGGTGGGGATGAACTGCTCCCTGGGCGGCAGGGAAATGCGCCCGTGGCTGTCGGAGCTCGCGCGGGTGGCTGACGTGCCTGTGTGGTGTTACCCGAACGCAGGATTGCCGAACGCGTTCGGCGGGTATGACGAGTCTCCGGCGGAGACCGCATCGCTCCTGAGGGAGTTCGCAGACAGCGGGTTGGTGAACGGCGTGGGGGGTTGTTGCGGCACGGCGCCGGAACACATCCAAGCGATCGGCGAAGCAGTCGCGGGCGTTGTGCCGCGGGTTGTGCCGGCTCGTCGGAGCCGGCCGTGCTGGGCGGGGCTGGAGCCGTTTACGGTCGAGGCGGAGACGGGGTTCGTGCTGGTGGGGGAACGGACGAACGTGACCGGGTCGGCACGCTTTCGACGGTTGATCGAGGCCGACGACTACGTCGGTGCAGTCGACGTCGCACTGGAGCAGGTACGCGGCGGTGCCAACGTCCTCGACGTGAACATGGACGAGGGGATGCTCGACTCGGAGGCCGCGATGACCAGGTTCTTGAACCTGATCGCGACCGAGCCGGACGTCGCTCGGGTGCCCGTGATGGTCGACAGCTCCAAGTGGTCGGTGATCCAGGCCGGTCTGAAGTGCCTGCAGGGGAAGGGCATCGTCAACTCGATCTCGCTCAAGGAGGGCGAGGTCGACTTCCTCGCCAAAGCACGCGAAATCCGTCGGTTCGGAGCGGCGGCGGTCGTGATGGCGTTCGACGAGCTGGGCCAGGCGGAGTCGGTGGAGCGCAAGGTCGCGATCTGCGGACGAGCCTACGACCTCCTGACCGCCGAGGCCGGCTTCGCCCCCGAGGACCTCATCTTCGATCCGAACATCCTCGCGGTCGCGACCGGGATCGAGGAGCACGATCTGTTCGCCCGCAACTTCATCGAATCGCTGCCGCTGATCAAACAACGCTGCCCGGGCTCTCTGACGAGCGGCGGCGTCTCGAACCTGTCGTTCGCGTTCCGCGGCAACGACGTAGTGCGGGAGGCGATGCACGCCGCGTTTCTCTACCACGCGATCCATGCCGGTCTCGACATGGCGATCGTCAACGCCGGCCAGCTCGCCGTCTACCAGGACCTCCCGCCCGATCTCCTGGAGCACGTGGAGGACGTGATCTTGGCGCGGAGAGCCGATGCGACCGAGCGGCTCGTGACGCTCGCCGGCTCTGTCAGCGGAGACGGCACCAAACGCGAGCTCGACCTCGCCTGGCGGCAGGCTCCCGTGGGAGAGCGGCTCTCGCACGCGCTCGTGCACGGCATCGCCGACTTCATCGAAGACGACACCGAAGAAGCACGACTCGCGACGGGCCGGCCGTTGGAGGTGATCGAGGGCCCTTTGATGGACGGGATGAAGATCGTGGGCGACCTGTTCGGCGACGGGAGGATGTTCCTACCGCAGGTCGTGAAGAGCGCCCGCGTGATGAAACGCGCAGTCGCCTACCTGCAACCGTTCATGGAGGCCGAGGAAACCGGTAGCGGCCAGGCCGGGAAGATCGTCCTCGCCACGGTCAAAGGGGATGTCCACGACATCGGCAAGAACATCGTGGGCGTCGTGCTCGGCTGCAACGGCTATCAGGTGATCGACCTCGGGGTGATGGTGCCCGGCGACACGATTCTCGATACCGCCGTCGAGGAGGGCTGTGACGCGGTAGGCCTCTCCGGGCTGATCACACCGTCACTCGACGAGATGGTGTCGGTTGCGACCGAGATGCAACGGCGTGAGCTCGACCTGCCGTTGCTGATCGGCGGCGCCACGACCTCCCGGCAGCACACCGCCGTGAAGATCGCGCCTGCCTACGAGCAGCCGACCGTGCACGTCCTCGACGCCTCTCGCGTCGTCGGCGTCCTCAACAACCTCCTCGACCCCGACGGGCGCAAGGTGCTCGACGCCGACAACCGTGCCGACCAGCAGCGTCTTCGCACGCTTCACGAGGACAAACAGCGGAAACCGCTTCTCCCGCTCGAGGTTGCACGCGACAACGGGACGCCGATCACCTGGCAAGAAGATGACCTCGCCGCGCCCCCGTTCGTCGGCAGTCGCGAGATCGCACCCTCGATCACGGAGCTGCGTGGCGCCATCGACTGGACGTTCTTCTTCCACGCCTGGGAGCTGAAGGGCCGCTTCCCCGCCATCCTCGACGATCCCCGCCAGGGCGCGGCTGCACGCGATCTCTACGCGGCGGCCATGACGCTTCTCGACGGCATCGAAGCCGACGCGGCGCTGCAGGCACGCGGCGTCTACGGCTTCTGGCCGGCCCTTGCCGAGCGGGACGACATCGTGCTCGCAAACGGCAGCCGTTTTCCGATGCTGCGCCAACAGACCGACTACGGCGACTCCCGCCCCAACCGCTCACTCGCCGACTACATAGCCCCAACGGACAGCGGCCTCGACGACCACCTCGGCGCCTTCGCAGTCGCCATCCACGGAGCGGACGAACTGGCCCACCGGCACGAGGCCGAGCACGACGACTACTCGGCCATCATCGTCAAGGCGCTGGCCGACCGGCTCGCCGAAGCATTTGCGGAATGGCTGCATCAGCAAGTGCGCCGAAGCTGGTACGCCCCCGACGAGGACTTGGACGCGGCAGATCTGATCGGGGAGCGCTACCGGGGCATCCGGCCGGCCTTCGGCTACCCGGCGTGCCCCGACCACTCGGAAAAGCGGACGCTGTTCGCGCTTCTCGACGCCGGCCGAGCCGGACTGGAACTGACCGAATCCTGCGCCATGAGCCCGGCGGCTGCGGTGAGCGGCCTCTACCTCGCCCACCCCGAGGCACGCTACTTTGCCGTCGGCCGCATTGGTCCAGATCAGCTCGGGGACTACGCCGACAGAAAGAAGATGACCCCGGACGAGACGGAGCGATGGCTGCGGCCATACCTCTAGGTGGCGTCGACGGGTTGCGGATTTTCAGTAGCCGCACCGGCACCTTCAGGTCTCGGATGTGTGCGGGGAGGTTGACGGGAGCCGGTGGAGAACGATGATTCGAAGTAGCTGCGGACCGGAGGATCTCGATGTTGTGGTGGTGGTGGCCGATGGTGTTGCTTCTTGCAAGCACCTTGAGTGTCAGCCTCGGCTTCCTTGCGGGCTGCATGTGGCAATCGTCGGTCGGACGATGGCCCGATGAGCCGACAAGCGACGGTTGGGACGCAACCCGGAACGTCGACGTCGCCGCGGGACGTGACTAGAGCGGATCGGACACCGCTAGCGGCGGTTCGATCGGGTTCACGGCGAGAGTCTAGATCGGCGGCCGACGGCCGGGGTCGAGCCGAACCTCCTCAACGCCCGGTGCGGTAGTGGAGGTGAACCATGCCGTTGCCGAAACGGCGTTCGTCCAGCAATTCGAGCTCGAGGCGGACATCGTCGGGGAGAGATCGCTTGCCGCCTCCCACCACGATGGGTACGACGAACTGGTGGCACTCGTCGACCAACCCGGCCTCGATCGCGTGAGCCGCAAGTCCGGGACCGCCGACGCTGATGTCGCGTTCCGCCTGCCCTTTCAGCCGCCGCACCGCTTCGGGGTCGAAGTCTCGCTCGATCCGAGTCCTGGCGCTGGACACCCTCTCCAGCGTCTTCGAGTACACGATCTTGTCGGCCGCCTGCCAGATCTCTGCGAAGTCCGTGTCTGAAGGGCGGCCGGTCGGCGCGCGCGTCGACGGTCTCCCAGCCGAGCATCACCTCGTACATCCGGCGCCCGTAGAGGTAGGTGCCGACCTGCCGCTCGAGGTCGTTGACGAAGGTGTGCACCTCTTCGTCCGGCGCAGCCCAGTCGAAGTTGCCGTTCTCGTCCGCGACGTAGCCGTCGAGCGACGCGATCGACGAGTAGATCAGCTTGGCCACGATGAGCATCCTTCGACTCCCGCGCTCGCGGTCGCGTCGTGATCGTTGTCACCTGCCCGGGCATGGTGATGCCGGCCACACCGCGGCTCGAGGCAGCGACAGCTCATGCCGGCGCTTTCCGGATGCCGGCGAGGAGCTCGTAGGATCTGAGTCGAGCTCCGTGGTTGTGGATCGCGGCTGCGACGATCAACTCGTCGGCGCCGGTTTCATCCACGAAGCCCAGAACGCCCTCTCTCACCGTGTCTGCCGAGCCGACGAATGATCGGCGCATCATGCTGGTGACGCGTGCCCTTTCGGCGGGGGACCAGTAGGTCTCGATGTCGTCGATCGGCGGTGGCAGCCGGCCCCGTCTGGCTCGGAAGATATTCGTGAACGACTGCTGTTGCGAAGTGAACAGTCGTTGCGCTTCCTTGTCGCTGTCGGCGACGATCACGTTGGCCGCGACCATGGCGTAGGGGTGTTGCAGCTGCGGGGATGGGCGGAATTCGGAGCGGTAGATGTCGAGCGCGGGCAGGAGCTCGTCCGGCGCGAAGTGCGAGGCGAACGCGTACGGCAGTCCGAGCAGGGCGGCCAACTGGGCGCCGAAGAGGCTCGAGCCGAGAATCCAGAGCGGCACATGCGAGCCTGTGCCGGGGATCGCCTGCACCGACTGCCCGGGGGCCGGATCGCCGAGCAGAGCCTGGAGCTCGAGGACATCCTGTGGGAAGGTGTCGGCGCTCGCGGGCGTCCGCCGCAGTGCGAGCAGCGTCAGCTGATCGGTTCCCGGCGCGCGGCCGAGCCCGAGGTCGATCCTCTCTGGATACAGCGCCGCGAGCGTGCCGAACTGCTCGGCGATCACGAGAGGTGAGTGGTTGGGCAGCATGATCCCACCGGCGCCGACTCTGATCGTCGTCGTCCCGGCGGCGATGTGCGCGATCACGACAGCGGTAGCGGCGCTGGCGATCCCGGCCGCGTTGTGATGCTCGGCGACCCAGTAGCGGTTGTATCCCCAGCGTTCGGCGTGCTGTGCCAGGTCTTGCGAGTTCCGCAGCGCCTCAGCCGCTGAGCCGCCCTCGACGATGGGCGCGAGGTCGAGGATCGAGAGAGGGAGCATCGTCCCGACCTTACCCAGCCCGATCGGCCGCCCGGCCGGATGTGGCCGGGGGCCTCCCGTGTCTAGGCTACGGGAGTGTGAAGCCCAATCGCTCCATACCCCGCAGCGACGTCGTCCCCGTCCTCATCTACCCGGACGTGCGAGAGGCGGTTGCGTGGCTGACGACAGTGTTCGGTTTCGTCGAACGAGTGCGGATCGGCGAGAACCACCGCTCGCAGCTCAGGTTCGGTGACGGCGCGGTCATCGTGGGCGACGTGCGCGGCGAGCGTCGGCCGCCTCGGCCCGGGGAAGTCACGCACTCGGTAATGGTTCGCGTGGACGACGTGCATGCCCATTGCAAGCGTGCCCGGACGAACGGCGCGCGCATTCTCATGGAGCCGATCGACTTCGAGTACGGCGAGCGTCAGTACACAGCCGAGGACCACGCGGGTCACCAGTGGACGTTTTCCGAGACGCTTGCCGACGTCGCCCCTGAAGCATGGGGAGGCGAGCTCGTCGCGCCGGATTAGCAGTACCCGCGATGGGACAGATGCCGGGGCGGCGAGAACAGCAGACCGACACGATTCTGGCTACCTCAGTGGAGCGCGATGAGAAGAAGCGCAGGAACGAGCGTGGTTCCGATCATGACGCCGGGCGTGTAGGTACTCCGCAGTGCCAAGGACTGAAAGCATTCAGCTGCGCTCCACCAGTGCGCCCCAGCGGTCTTCGATGCGGCGGGTTTTCCAGAGGATGACGGAGAAGGCCCAGGTGACGACGAAGAGGGCCACGACGACGTAGCCGATGTTGCCGAAGTCGAGGTTGTCGAGGAATGCCCAGAAGCCTCCTGAGAGCGAGAACTTGGCGGCCAGCACCTGGAGCAGTTCGATCGTGCCGATGATCAGCGCCACCGCGACGGAGAGGCTTGTGACGGTGATGTTGTAGTAGACCTTGCGGATCGGGTTCGAGAACGCCCAGCCGTAGGCCTGGCTCATGAAGGCGCCGTCGGCGGTGTCCATCAGGCTCATCCCGGCGGCGAAGATCAGGGGTAGCGAGATGATCGCGAGGAAGGGCACGTTGTGGGTCGCGACCCCGGCTGCGATCGCGAGCAGCCCGATCTCGGTGGCGGTGTCGAAGCCGAGCCCGAACAGGATTCCGAGCGGGTACATCTTCCAGCTGGCGTCGATCCTGTCGCCGACCCGCTTGAGGAAGAAACGGCTCATCAGACCCTGGCTCTGCAGCGCCTCTTCGAGTTTCTGCTCGTTGTAGACGCCCCGCTTCATCTGCCTGAAGACGCCGAGGATATCGAGCAGGACGACCAGGTTGATCAGGCCGATCACGATCAGGAAGGTGCCGGAAACGGAGGCGCCGATGTAGCCGCCGATGTCCTGGAAGCCGGGGATCTTCGAGTTGACCGTCTTCGCCGCGACCGCAAGGCCGGCGGCTAGGGAGAACACGATCGTGGAGTGGCCGAGCGAGAAGAAGAAGCCGACACCCATCGATCGCTTTCCGTCCTGCAAGAGCTTCCGGGTCGTGTTGTCGATCGCGGCGATGTGATCGGCATCGAACGCGTGCCGGAGACCGAACGTGTAGGCGAGCGAGCCGAGACCCGCGAGCGCCGGATTGCTGCGAGCGAAATAGAGGAACAGCCCCCAGCCGAGCAGATGCAGGAAGACGACTCCGCCGGCGAAGCCACCAAGGCGCGCCCACTCGGCCCCGGTCAACGATTGTCCGCGCCAGCCTCGCTTTCGACCAGCATCACTCTCGGTCCTGACCTGCCCACCAGCATGTGCTTCAGACATCTCCCCGCTCCTCCTGGTCGCTCCACGCTTGACGCGACTTGTTCGCAACAAGGAGCAGCCCGGTTCGATCGCCACCTGGGGCCAGCGTGGACGAGGTCGGCCGATACCGCAAACCGTCTCCTCCCAGACGCCGGTCTGTCCAATTGGTCGGGGTAACTCCACGGTCATCGGAGCCGTTCCTCGAATGGGACCACACACCGATCAACGCGAGAGCACGCCGGTGTCTCCGGCTCGCGCGGCGCCGCCACTCGTCAGGTGACTCCCGCTGTGAGTGTGCGGGTGCCTCGTCTGAGCCTGTTGCCAGGGTAGCGCGGTGCTCTCCCTCTCAGCCTCTGGGTTAAGATCGACGTGGTGTTGACGCCGAGCGGAGCTGAGGGATCCAGGTGACGGCCGCGGTCCGAGGTTCGGCGACCGTCGGCCGCTGGTTTGCTGCGGCGATGGTGTGCGCGCTGGTCGCTCACGCCGCCGTGTATCGCTCGCTCGTCCCGGATGACGGACTACACGGGTACTTCGGTTGGTACGTGCCGCTTGTCGCGGTGGCGTCCGTGTGCTCGCTGGTCGCGGTGGTCGTCGGCGGTCTGTGCCCACGAAGTCGCGCGGCACGGTTGATCCGGTCTTGTCTGCCAGCGCGCTCGACTGCGGGTCGAGTCGGCACTGTCGCCTGTCTCGCGTCGGGCGGGCTTGCGTTCCTGGTGGTACAGGAGTCGTTGGAGAGGTCTCTTGCCGCAGGCGAGTTCTCACCCGTGACGTTCAACGCGTCGATGTGGCCTGTCTTGTTGGTGGTCATGGTCTTGGCGGCGGCGGTGGTGCTCGCCGTTGGCCGGACGGCAGTCGTGTTGAGCGAGCGGGTGTTCAGCGCGCGCCGGCTGCGGGTTCGGATGACCAGGGTGCTGTCGCGTGTCGGCAGTGGCCGTGGTGTGGTTCGGAAGTCTGCTCTGCTGGGATTGCACGCAGGTTTGCGTGCGCCTCCTCTCGTGACCTGATCTCCCGCGCCCGAGGTGGGCGCCGTTTTCTGCCCGAGACTTGAGAGGGAGTTCGCTGAGCTTGCCATTCCCACGTGTTCTTGCGTTGCCGTTCCGTCGCCTGCGTCTGGTGGCGGTCGCTGCTGCTCTTGGCACGCTTGCTCTTCCTGGGGTGGCTGAGGCGCACAACAGCGCGCCGGTGATCGCGGTCGACTATGAGGCGAGGCTGGCCCAGTCCGCGTTCGTCCCGGGTGTGACGGTGCGGGTGATCGACGGAAACCGGAAGCTGGAGCTCACGGTTCGTCCGCCGCACACGGTCGTGGTGGAGGGCTACGGCGGCGAGCCGTTTCTTCGGTTCGACGGTACCGGCGTGTCGGTGAACGAGCGGTCTCTGACGGCGGTAACGAACAAGCTCACGCAGAAAGGCGCTACTCCCGGTCTCGACGAGGCGGTGACCCCGCGATGGCAGCCGATCAGCCGGAGCCACCAGTTCGCGTGGCACGACCACCGGCTCGCGCTCGTGCCGGGCTCGATGGCGGGAACGGGTCGCATCGGCACATGGGCGATCCCTGTCCGGGTCGACGGTGCGCGGCTTCGTGTCCAGGGTGGGCTGTGGCACGCCCCGGGGGCGCCCGTGTGGCCGTGGCTGATCGCTCTTGTCGCCGCCGTGGGAGCCGCTGTCGCTGTGGCCGCGCGAGGGAGCTTGCGCCTGCGACGAACCTCTGTGTACATCTGCGCCTTGGTGGCGGGGACGTCGTTTCTTTTCGCGTCGTCGGGATTCTCGCTCGCTCACTCGACACCCGGAACGCGGGTTAGCGTCGCCCTGCCGTTCGTGATCGCGGCGATCGCGACAGTGGTCTTTCTACTGCGTCCGGAGCTGCGCTATGCGATCGCCGCGGGCGTGGGTTTCCTCGTTGTCGCGGAGAGCATCGGCCAGCTGAGTGTGTTCGTGCACGGGTACGTGATCTCGGTGTTCGCTGCGCCCGTGGCGCGCGGCGCCGTCGCGGTCGCACTTCTCGGCGGCCTCATTGCCTCGATCATCGTGCTGACGGGGCTGTTCACCGATCGCTCGAAACGGGCGGTCCGCATGCCGGTCAAACAGCCCCCGAAGCTGGCGATCCCGAAGGGCCGCAGACGATGAGAGGTGCTGTTCACCTCGCCGTCGTCGTCGTGGTGCTGCTCACCACCACGGCGGGTGCGCAGGCATCGAGCGCTGTCGTGCCGACACCGATCGGGTCCGGAGCGCTCTATCACCCAGGGCCGCGCGGACCGCTACTCGTCGCGGGTCGCGCGATCGCCGGACTCGCCTGCTCACGCTCCACCGAGAGCCGTGTCGGTGCCCATCTCGAGCTGTTCGCTCGTGGTCTCGTCGTGCTCGTCCCCGCGGGCATCGGCATCGTGCCACCGCTGCACACGACGGGAGGGATCAAGGTCGCCGGCGGATGCTCCTACCCGGCGCGGACCCGCGAGCCAACCGGGGTCGTCGAAGTTGTGCCGGGCCCCAGGATGACGCTCGGAGACTTCTTCGCGGTCTGGGGCCAGCCGCTCGGCCGGCGCTCGGTGGCTGGATTCCGCGCTGTCGGCGATGAGCGCGTTCGTGCGTGGGTAGACGGGCGTGCCTGGCGTGGTGATCCCCGTTCGATCCCGCTGCTTAGGCACTCAGAGATCGTGCTCGAGCTCGGGAGGTTCGTTCCACCTCACATCACCTATCGGTTCGAGAAAGGACTCTGACGTGCGTCGCCCTCCCATTGCCCTTCTTGGTCCTCGTGCGCTTTCGTTGCTGACGATTGGTGCAGCGGTGCTGTGTCTGTCCGCGTGTGGCGGCTCCTCGTCGGGCCCTGCGACGCCTACGGCCGCCGCTGCAAAGACCTATGAGCTCGCCGGCTTCCAGCCGACCGGCGTTCCCCAGGCCGGTCAGCCGACGACGCTCTCGTTCAAGATCATGCAGCCCTCGGGGACGCCGTTGACGGCTTTTCGCGCGGGTTCGGGCCCGCACGTGGGCGTGCACGTGATCGTCGTTCGCGACGACCTCTCGAGCATCGTCCACCGGCACCCGCCGATCTCTTCCGACGGCACGATCTCGACGAAGGTCACATTCCCCTCGGCGGGCCGCTACCGCCTCGTCGCCGACGCCTACCCCGCGTCCGGGCCGCAGCCGAACTTCCAGCTCTTTCGCTGGATCACCGTCGGAGGCACGAAGAAGCCGCCCGCGCCTCTTGGCTCGGCCCGCTCGGTCGTCGTTGACGGCTATCGCTTCACCCTCGCGGGCGGACGGAACTTGAAGGCGATCGAGCCGGCGCTCCTCACCGTCCGGGTGACCGGGCCTCACGGCAACCCGGCGGTCTTCAGCCCCTGGTACGGGGCGCTGGCGCACGCGATCTTCTTCCGCGCCGGCTCGCTCGACTACTTCCACACCCACGTCTGCAGCCCCGGCGCCACCGGATGCACGAGCCTCGTCGGAGCGGCGAAGGTAACCGGGACATCCACGACACCCGGCAAGCTCACCGTCGGGGTGCTCGTGCCCGTCGCCGGTACCTGGCGGCTGTTCCTCCAGACCCAGGTGGACGGGCACGTGCTCACTGCGCCGTTCACGCTGAAGGTCGCGTGAGCCGACGCAGACACACGATCGCCCGCACGGCGGGTTGGGCGGCGGCAACGCTCGTCGTCACCCTCTCTGGCCGCACGCTCGCCTACGCGCTGCAGCCGGGTCTCTCGTCCGACGGGCGCGAGCTCGCAGCTGTGACCGGCGGCCCCTCCGTCTGGGCGGTTGCAGCGACAGCCGTCGCGCTCGCCGTACTGACGACCGTGACCGTCGTCTGGCTCGCCTCGCTCGCGGTCAGCGAGCGGCAGCAACTCGAACCGGAAGCCGTGACCGCGTCCCCAAGCATCTCGATCAGAGCCGTCGCCGCGAGGGCAGGCCCGCTCTTCGCCGCAAGCTCTGTCACGTTCGTCCTGCTCGAGTCGGTCGTTCACTGGCAGGCCGGACTCGGCTGGCACGGCATCCACTGCCTGACGGGGCCCGTCCATCGGGACGCCATTCCGCTTCTAGCCGGTCTCTCGCTCGCGGCCGCGGCCATTCTGCGGGCCGGCTCGCACCTGCTCGCCTGGATGCGCCGGGTCATCCGGCAGCTCGCCGGCCGAATCCGTGCGACTCGCGCCCCGACGGCGTTGCGGCGTCCGGGTCTGCGCTCGGAGCCTTGCCGCCTGATCGAATGCGTCCGACTCGGCGCCCGTGGCCCACCGCCTCCTTCGCTCCCGACCTGCGGGCGGCCCTTGCCGTCCGCTCACCGAGCGAAAGGGAACACGACTCCGATGACTCACGCATTCAGGCCCCGCCGGCTGCCGGCGCTCGCGCTCGCGGCGGTGGGCGCGCTCGTCCTTGTGGCAGGCGCGTCAGCGCACGCGATCGTCAGCCCGCCCGTCGCGAAAGCGAAGGTGCTGCAGCAGTTCACGCTCTCGGTCCCAACCGAGAAGGAGAACGCGAAGACGACCCAGGTCGAGATGACCGTCCCTGCCGGATTCGCGATCGACTCGTTCGAGCCCGCTCCCGACGGGTGGAAACAGCAAATCCAATCGACCGGCTCGGGCGAATCCGCTGTCGTGCAGAAGGTGACCTGGACCGGCGGTAGCGTCCCGACCGGCGAGGACTCCGTCTTCCGTTTCAACGCCAGCACCGACGCGTCCAAGACGTACACCTTCGACGTGCGGCAGACCTACTCCGACGGCTCGGTTGTCGACTGGAACGGCCCTGAAGCATCGGACAACCCCGCACCGACCGTCGAGTCGCTCTCCTCCTTCGGAGGCGGCAGCAGCAACTCCACGCTCGCGATCGTGGGGATCGCGCTCGGCGGTCTCGCGCTCGTCCTTGCGATCGTGGCGCTGGTCTCCGGTCGAGGCCGGTCCCTGGCATGACTCGACGCGGGCGGAGACGCCTGGCGATCCTGGCCGTGGCCACCGTGACGCTCGCGGCTCCGGCGTCAGCTTGGGCGCACGCGGCACTCCTGAGTACCTCGCCGGCCCCCACCAGCGTCGTCAACACTCCGCCCGCGCAGCTCACGCTCACCTACAGCGAGGCCGTGGAACCACGCTTTGCGATCGTCTCCGTCTCCGATGCGGCCGGCCACCAACACGCGGCCGGCCGGCCGTATCGGAGCCCCACGAACCCGAACGAGCTCGTGCAGCCGCTCGATCACCTCGACCAGGGCTGGTACCTCGTCTTCTGGCGCGTCATTTCCGCTGACGGTCACCCCGTCCGCGGCGCGTACACGTTCGCCGTCGGCCCGAACCCCGGACCGGCACCGCAGTTCACGATCCCCTCGATCAGCGAGACCGCCACAACTCCGCGGCTGCTCGTGGAACGGTGGATCGTGTTCCTCTCGCTGATGTCCGCTGTCGGCCTCCTCCTGATGCGTCTTCTGATTGCACGCCCGATCGGCCGCGGACAAGGTCGACCGTCACTCCGGGCTGCCTCGATCGCCTTTGTCGTAGCCGCGGCGGTCGCGCTCGTCAGCATTCCGATCTTCGTCCTCACCGCGACCGCGCAGTTTGCGCTCCGCTCGGTCTTCGACGTCTCGAGCCTCGTGCCGCTCGCGCGCGCCTCGGCGTTCGGACGCGGCTACCTCGACCTCGAGCTCACCTTCTTCCTGTTCACGATCGCCGGGGCGATCGCAATCTTCGTCGATCGGCCAGAACGCCGGCAACGCTCCATCGCCGAACTCCTCGCGCTGACCGCCGCTCTGGCGGCAGCCGCTGCCACACTCCTGATCCCTGGCCTCTCCGGCCATGCCGCCCAGACAGCCCCGCGCGGGCTCGCGCTCGCGCTCGACTGGCTCCACCTCGCCGCCGGCTCGGTCTGGATCGGCGGCCTCATCGGCCTCCTCGTCCTCTGGTCAAGCCTCGGCTCGGATCGTCGCACCACCGCCCTTGCGACCGTAGTGCCCCGCTTCTCGCGGGTCGCATTTCTGGCCGTGATGGTTCTCATCGCGTCCGGCACCTGGGCGTCGGTTCTCCACCTGCCCACGCTCGCGTCGCTGTGGCAGACCTCCTACGGCGTCGCGATCCTGGTCAAAGTCGCTCTCCTCGCGGCAGCGATGGTGCTTGCCGCCGTGAACATGGCGCGTACGAAGCCACGCCTCGCCGCTGCCGGCGAAAAGCCGAAGCCGGCCAGCGAAGCAGTGCGCCTACTCCGTCTCCTTGTCAGCGGAGAGGTGCTGCTCGTCATTGCGGCGATCTTCGCCGCGGGCGTCCTTTCCAGCCTGGCACCGCCCGCGAAGGCGCTCGGGACGGTGGGCTCGGCGAGTGCCCACGTCGGTCCGGGCGCCGTCTCCCAACTCGTGGTCAAGAACGGATACGTCCTCCATTTCACCGTCGCCCCGAACAGAGCAGCAGCACCGAACACGGTCGCCGTCCGAATCGCGAAAGATGGCGCGCCCGTCCGGGGTGCGGACGTCACGGCCACGTTCATGATGCTCGACATGCAGATGGGCAACGTTGCGTACCACCTCCCGGAGGCATCGCCTGGGCTGTACGCACGTTCCGCGCCCGTGCTCGTGATGGTCGGCCACTGGGGTCTCTCGTTCGACATCCGACCTCCCGGAACCGGCCCGTTCACCGTCCTCCTCATAGACAAGGCAAATGGATGAACACCGAATCGAACCCAGCGCTCCTCCGACTTCTTCTCGCCTTTGCCGCAGTCGGCTGCGGGGTTGGCGCAGTCATCACCGTGGCCCTACTGGCGGTGAACGTCCTTGGCTAGCCAGCGCACCTCAGTGTGGGTGGCGATAGCCGTTCTCGGCATGGCGTTCGCGCTTGCTGCGGTGCCGCTCGCACGAGCAGACGGCGACCCGGCAAGCGACGTCCTGTACGGCAGCAATCTCTTCCCCTCCTACGACAGCGGCATCTCGGCGGCCAACCTGGAGGCCCTGAAAGCGACACTCGACGACTCCAAGAGAGCCGGCTACGAGATCCGCGTCGCGGTAATCGCGAAACCGGACGACCTCGGCTCCGTCAGCTCCCTCTGGGCCAAGCCAAACGACTACGCGCGCTTCCTAGGCACCGAGCTGAGCATCGTCTACAAAGGCCCCGTCCTGATTGTCATGCCGAACGGCGTCGGCTACTACCACGCCAACCACGACTCGACGGCGGCCTACACGGCGCTGAAGACGATTCAGAGCGGCAGCGGTAACCACCTCGCCCGCGCGGCGACAGACTCGGTCGCCGCACTCGCCCGGCAGGCCGGGCACCCGTTCATCCCGCACACCATCGCCGCATCGAACTCGTCCAGTTCCCGATCGCCACTGTTCGTAGGAGTCGGGGCGGCCGTGGTGATTGTCGGCGTGCTGGCTACGCTCGTTCTGTTCTGGAGGCGCCGGCATTCCTGACCCGCCGCCCGGTCGGCTTCTCGCGGCGGCAGGAGCACCGTTGCCTTCGTGTGCGCGTTGACGGTGCTTCCAGCAGTCCTCACGCACTCTGTCCACGCGTTCTTCCGGGGCGGAGAGCACTCCGAACTACCGACGCACGTCGTTCGTGAGGACTCCGCCTTTGAAGCGCGAGTTTCGCCGAGTTTGCGCTCAGGCCTCGTTCAGGCAGGGCCGGTCAACATTCGTCGAGTGACGTCCGTCCTCCGGGAGCTCGTCCCACGCTTCAAGCAGCCGCTCGCGGCCGAGCGTCCCGCTGGCGCTCGAAGGCGACGCCCGACAGGCCCCATGCGTTCTCGTTGTCGCGGGTGAGCAGGGTGCGATCGTGGATGCAGGTGCTCGGGGTTGCGGTGTGCTCAATGGCTGCGGTCGGCGCGGTGGGCTTCTCGGTTCAGGCGATCGGCCTACCTCGGCCGACGAATCACGAGCTCGTGGCCGGCACGATCATGAGCGAGCTCCTCACCTTTCGATCGGTAGGGGGGCGCGAGCAACTGAACGGGCGAGCCGCGCGCTCGGTGTGCACGCAGTCGACGTTTCGGAAGGGACCTCATCGCCGGCCGGCGCCGACGGAGAACCTCGTCTTCGGTCACGAGAGACTCGTCAGCAGCGCGTCCGAGCTGGCCCGGGTGCACGGTCCTCCTCTGCGGCTCACGACGTTCATGGCGGCGGCTTGCCCGATGCCCCTGAGCGACATGATTGGCAACTGGCTCGACCGTCGCGTGGTCGACGTCACCGCGAGCCGAGTCCACGGCACGCCTGCATACGAGCTCCTGGTCGGGTGGCCGTCCCGGCGTCTGACGCTGTACGTCTCCCGTCGCTCGTTGCTGCCGCTGATACTGCGCGTACGGGTCGGACGGAACGTGGGCTCCAACGTGATCACGTCGATCCAGAGCCGCGAGACCCTCGCATCGACGATCGAGGCAGAAGGGCGCCACGCGTGAGCTCGGCGCTCGCTCTCCCCGTCGGGCGGAGGCTCCCTGCGGCCTACGTCGAGGTGCTCTGCTGGTGGCTCCTCTCTCGCGTCGTTGTCTTCGTCGCTGCTGTGGCGCTCTACCTGCGCGGCGGCGCTATCGGCTTCTTCGGCGTCGATACCGTTTCGCGCCCATTCGGGACGATAGAGTCGTGGGACAGCCGCTGGTACACGACGGTGGCGCGGCACGGCTACCTCCTCGTGCCCGGACGGCAGTCCGACCCCGCCTTCTTCCCGCTCTACCCGCTGATTCTCCGGCTTGCCCACCATGCCGGAATCAGCCTGATGGCGAGCGGGATCATCCTCTCCAACCTCGCCCTTCCCGCAGCGCTGCTGGCGCTCTACGAGCTCGGGCGGCGTCATTTCGCCGAGCCGGTCGCCCGTCGTGCGGCGATCTACGCAGCGGTGTCCCCCATGGGCTTCGTCTTCTCCATGGTCTACCCGCAGAGCCTGGTTCTCCTCGCGATCGGGCTCACGGCACTGCTTGCACTGCACGACCGCTTCGGCGCTGCAGCGATGTTCGCCGCCGCCGCCACGCTATCCCGTCCCGAAGGTGTGTTCCTGGTGCTGCCACTCGCAGCCTGCGCGATCGCGGCGTGGCCGCGCCTCGACCCGGTCTCACGTGGCCGCGCCATCGCCGCCGTCGGCGCCGCGCCCGTGGCTCTGCTGACCTACCCCCTCTACCTCCAGTGGGCGCTGCACGACTTCGGAGCATGGGGTGCCGCCCAGCGGGCGTGGGGACGCTCTTTCTCCCCCACCGGTGTACCGCACGCCATCGACCAGCTTATCCCGACCCTCCAGCACGACCCTTGGCTCGCCCGCGACGCCGTGGCCATCGTTCTCTACACAGTCCTCCTGGTTCTCGCTGCGCGCGCCGGCACCCCTCGTCCCTGGATCGTCGCGGGGCTGCTCGTCCTCCTCGTACCCTTGACGAGCGGCTCCATCGAGTCCGAGGCCCGGTTCGGCATGCTCGCGCCAGCGCTGTACTGGGGTCTCGCAGCGGTCGCCACATCCGCGCGTCGCGATCGGGCGATCCGACTCGGTTCCGTGCTCCTGCTAGCGGCCGGCACGCTGACCCTGCCCTACGTGTTCCCCTGATGTCCTGACCTGCAACCTTCGCTCCGACTCAGCCCTCGGGCGCGTGACGCTCGGCTTCCGCGACGTGCTCACGACGATCCACGTGTTCGACGGGTACCGGCGAGCTGGTCGGGGCGCTCCTCTGCTGCGTACCGTCATCGGCGACGCCAGGACGCACGGCTTCGCCGATCTCGCGTTGGGCGTCCACCGAGACAACCCGGCCGACTCTACGAGAAATGCGGCTTCGTGCGCACCCACGATGAAGGCGACTACCGCTACTAGACCCTGCACGGCGAGTGAACTCGACGATCGCCTGAGGAGCCATATCTGGAACGTCTAGGATGAGAATATGAAAAAGTCGGGCGCGAGCGCAGGCCAGTCGGCATCGGAGCTCATCTCGAAGAGAATCGCCGAACTCGGGGACTGGCGCGGGGAAACCCTCAGCAGAATGCGCAAGCTCATCAAGGAAGCAGACCCGGACGCCGTCGAGGAGTGGAAGTGGATGGGCACTCCGATTTGGGAGCACGACGGCATCATCTGCACTGGCGAATCCTACAAGACTGTCGTGAAGCTCACCTTCGCGAAGGGCGCGTCTCTGAAGGATCCGGCCCGTCTCTTCAACTCGAGTCTCGACGGAAACGTACGCCGCGCGATCGACATCCACGAAGGAGAAGAAGTTGACGAGTCTGCCTTCAAGGCGCTCGTTCGCCAAGCGGTCGCCCTCAACAGTGCTGGCAAGTCGAAACCCTCGAAGAAAGCGAAGTCCTGAGGGATTCCGCCCCTGGACAGGTCCGACATCGGGGTGGCAGAGGTGTCGTTTGGCCCGAGCGTACCCAGCTCGCGACGCACCTGCGAGCCGAGCCCGTCCTGGATGCGAGATGGCCACCGCGCTCCGCCGGCCGCGGGCGGGGCTCGTGGCGCACTCTGGCAGCGGCTCCCAAACCAACGAAGCCTCGTCTACGCCGCCCGCCTCCACGACCTCGGCGCCGCACCCTCGGTCGGCCCGAAGGGGGACGCCTACGACAACGCAATGCCGAGGAGTGGGTCGCGACCTACATGACCGAGCTCGTCAACGGGCTGCATCGAGAAAGCCGTGGTCAAGGCGCTCGAGGCAGCCGTGCGACTTGAGATGCACCCGCATGTCGCCCGGTGGGCCGAGATAGGCACCTCGTCCGATCGGCTGCAACGATTGCTCGTACTCGCCGCACTGGGTCGGGACGACCGTACGCTGGGATGTCGAGGCGAGTGACGATGGGTCGACGGTGAGCTTCCGACACGAAGGCTTCGGCGATGACGAGGAGGCGGGACGCGTGGCCTACACCTGGGGGCAGATCATGACCCGGCTTACGGAATACGCGGAAACTGGCACGCCAAATCCGGTGCTCGCGTAGCTAGATGGCCGTCGACGTACAGACCGAGGTCACGATCGAACGCCCCCGACGAGAGGTCGCCGGCTACGCCGCCGACCCCGACAACGTGCCGTCCTGGTACGAGAACATCGAGAGCGTCGCCTGGGTCACCGAGAAGCCGGTCGCAGTCGGATCGCGGATCGCGTTCGTCGCCCGGTTCCTCGGTCGCAAGCTCGAATACACCTATGAGATCACGGCCTACGATCCCGACGAGAAACTCGTGATGCGCACAGCAGAGGGGCCCTTTCCGATGGAGACGTCCTACCGATGGAACGACGCTCCGGGCGGCGGCACTGTGATGAGCCTCCGCAATCGCGGCGAACCCGCCGGCTTCTCGAAAATCGCCGCGCCGTTCATGGCAGCGGCGGTGCGTCGAGCGAACAAGAAAGACCTCGCGCTCCTCAAGACGATTCTCGAGGCGCGCCCAAGGCCCTGACGGAGAAGCGCGCCTACAGGGCGCGCCCCTCCGAGAACCCTGAGCTCGGCCGGACCGTCGGGCGCTAGTGCGCGCGGACGGCGTGCCAACCGTCGACGTTGTCGTATTTGACGACGCCTGAGGCGTCGCCGTGGTAGGTGTAGGCGGGAAGACCGTTGACGGTGAGCTGCGGTTCCTGGTGGTCATCTCGATCGTCGCCTTCGCCGAGGACGTGTGAGACGCGGCGAGCGCGCCGGCGGGTAGAAGCATCGCGGCGACGAGTGCGATGGAAGCAGGAAACGCGAGAGACGAGCTGGCACGTGGAGCTCCTCGCAGTCGGGTGCGAGTGAACGTTCGCTTCAGGGTTGCTGCCCGCCGTGCCCGCCGGCAAGGGTGGAAGCGCGGTCTTAAGAGACTGTTCAGCCAACCGTGGATGAGCTGATCGCCGATGAGTTTGTTCCGTCCGTCGGATTGAAAGGGGAGTAGGCCTCGCCGAGGCCCCCGGATAGGAGGTGAGATCATGGTGGACGTGACCGTGACATCGTTCGAGGAGATGGAGCCGATCTTCGACGGGATTGCGCGCCGGGCGCGAGCGTCGCTGGGCGTGACGGGGTGGGGAATGCAGCTGATGACTCTCCCGCCGAACTGGGACGGTTACCCGAATCACAACCACGGCGCGAGTGTCGACGACGCAAATCAGGAGGAGGTCTACATCCCTCTGCAAGGGTCTGGCCTGCTTCGTGTCGACGACGAGGTGTTCGAGCTGCGGCCCGGGATGATGGCCCGCGTCGGACCCGAGCAGTTGCGAAAGATCGAGCCAGGCGGCGCAGGAATTCAGTTCATCGCCCTCGGCGCCGTTCCAGGCAGCTTTGATCCGTCACCCTGGTCAGAGCTTGGCGGCCCTCTTCCGGTTCCCCGTGACGGCGTCTGAAATCCCCTCGCCCGGCAACGCGACTTCCGAGGCCGCGTTGCTCGTCGCCGTCAGGGACGGGGACGAACAGGCATTCGATCGGCTCACCGGCCCATTCCGACGCCCGCTCCACGTTCATTGCTACCGGATTCTGGGCTCGCTTCACGACGCCGACGATGCCGTTCAAGAGACGATGCTCCGAGCCTGGCGGAGCATCGACCGCTTCGAGCCTCGCTCCTCGCTCAACGCCTGGCTGTATCGGATAACGACGAACGTCTGCCTGCGAATGCTGGAGCAGCGCATCCGGCGGTCGACCGTCGCCGTCGACGCGCACCTCGAGCCGTACCCGGATCGGCTGCTGGAACTGGTCCCGGCGTCCGAGCCAGGGCCAGAGGCAACGCTCGTCGAATCCGAGAGCGTAGGTCTTGCGTTCGTGACCGCGATGCAGCTCCTGCCGCCCAAGCAACGTGTCGTGGTCGTGCTCAGAGACGCGCTCGGATGGTCGGCCAGGGAGGTTGCGGACCTTCTCGACGACACCGTTCCAGCTGTGAACAGCGCTCTTCAGCGGGGCCGCGCCAGGCTGGAGCAAGAACAGAAGGAGGGTGCATTCGCCCGAGCCCACGCGCCCACCGATCGTCGGATCGAGGAGCAGGTGATGCGCCGCTTCCGGGAGGCGTGGGCCCGGGTCGACATCGAGGCGCTCGTCGCGCTCCTCGTCGATGACGCTCTCTTGACGATGCCGCCGGAGGCTGCGCGATTTGAGGGCAGCGCCGCGATCGGCGCGTTCTTTGCCACCGTTCCGATGGACGGAAACCTCGACCAGATCAGGCTCGTACCCACCAAGGCAAACGGCCAGCCGGCGCTCGCCGCCTACGCCGCGGAAGACCAGGGAGGGGCCTTCGATGCATACGGCGTGATGGTCTTCGCGATCGACGGCGACCGGATTAGTGGGATCACAGGGTTCCCGCGGCAGCCGGATCTGTTCACGCGACTCGGTCTCCCGACCGAGCTCGACCCCGCAATCCAGGTCTGAAAGGAGCATCGTGGCCTACGACGAGAAGCTCGCCGATCGAGTGCGTGACATCCTCGAAGGCGACCCGGGTGTCAGCGAGCGAAAGATGTTCGGCGGTCTCGCGTTCATGGTCGACGGGCACATGGCGTGTGGAATCGCGGGAGACGATCTCATGCTCCGACTCGGAGCAGAGGGCGCCGAGGCAGCGCTGCAAAAGCCGCACGTCCGGCCGATGGACTTCACCGGCCGGCCGATGACGGGAATGGTCTTCGTCGAACCGTCTGGCCTTCGCGGCGCGGCGCTCGGTGGGTGGGTTTCGGCGGCCACAACGTTCGCTCGCACCCTGCCGCCGAAGCCGTAGACGTGCGCGTGGCGTGGGCGGCTGGGGCCTGGCCAGGATGGGCGCTGCTTGACGCGCCTCGCCAGGCCGACGTATATACTTCCCCAATAAGTTAACTATTGAGAGGAGTGCCCGCGCCCCAACAGATCATCACGCGCGGTTGCGGTCGACCAACTCGGGGACGAGGCCCGTGAGCGAGATCCCGGACGATCTGGACAACGTGTTCGCTGCGCTGGCGAATGCTCACCGCCGAGAGATCATCTACCTCCTCGGCCTCCAGCCCTACGCGATCCATCACCTGGCCGAGATCCGCGGTCTCTCGCTACCGGCAATCCACAAGCACATCAAGCTTCTCGAGAGCGCAGGCATCGTCAAGCGCCGCAAGATCGGCCGCACCAACTTCCTCACCCTCGACCGCGCCACCCTGCGAGCCCTCCAAGACTGGCTCGGCCAGTACCACGCCTACTGGGGCACCGAGGAAGAGACGCTCGAGAACTACGAAAAGTTCCTGAGCCGGAAACACCCGAACCCACGAGAGAAACGGGGCAAGCGATGAAGAAGTACATGTTCCTCAACTACGGCTTCGAGATGCCGACGCCGGAGGTCATCAAGGCGTGGACGGACTGGTTCGCCTCCGTTGGCGACCGCATGGTCGACAGCGGAAACCCCTTCAGCATGGGCCGCGAAGTCACCGAGAAAGGCAGCCGCGACCTTCCCCGGGAGCCGACATCCATCACCGGCTACTGCATCGTCAACGCCGAGAGCATCGACGACGCACAGAAGCTACTCGAAGGCTGCCCGATCATTCATTCCGTCAGGATCTACGAGGCCGCGAGCATGTGACCACACCGCCGGCAGGGGGCACAGGTCTGGCGCGGCAACGTTCGGTGGCACGACTGCAAGGCACGTCAAGCGGACGCATGTACGTCCACACCGCGCTGATCGCGCGGTAGGGGCCGGCCGTCGCGCGGCATGTCGCTGAGGTGATGAGCAGGATGCGGCGCATGTCGCGGTTCGTGTCGGTCGCTTCGTGAGGTCGACTATCGGAAGGATCGAAGGGAGGACTCGCGAAGGCCCTTGCGCGTGATGCAGGTGCGGTACAGGTCGGCTCTTCGAGCGTCCGTCGCCGCGAGTGCTGCTCCGTAGCGCGAAGATCTGCTCCTCGCGGAGGTTGGCCTTCCCACTCAGGAAGGGCGCGGGATCTCGGTCGATCGCTACAAGGCTCTCTTCGACATACGCAACTAGCGCCGCGAAAATCACCCCGCGCAGGAGGACACCTGGCAGCGCTGACCGAAGTTCGAGTCGTCGTTGGTCGTCGTCTGATCGATTGCGGTGGTCATTCAGCCTGCGGTGGCCCAGGTTCGGCCGCTGTCGGTGCTCCTGAAGATCCGGGGTTCAGGGTTGTCTCCTACGCCTGCGTAGATCGTTGCTGGATGTACGGGGTTGACCGCGAGCGCCGTGACAGGGAAGCCCGCGAGAGCCTGGCTCCAGGTAAGGCCCCCGTCCGTCGTCTTGAAGACGCCTTTGGCGGTGCTCCGCGACCACAAGCCGACGTAGACGGTTCCTGGCTGTCGTGGATCGACCACCAGCGAGGTGACTTGGCGCTTCGGCGGGAGTCCGTCGGTGATCGGCTGCCAGCTGCTGCCGGCGTCGGTGCTCGTGAGGACGGCCTTTCCCGCGGCTGCGTAGAGGGTGGTCGGACGGCGCGGGTCGAGCGCCAAGATCTCGGGGTATCCCTCCGGATTGGGTGCCGGGAGACCGGTTTGTTGCCACGTCTTGCCGCCGTTCGTCGTCTTGACCAGCAGCTCTCTCTGACGGCATGGCGTTGTCCCCCCGATACCGCAATCGGCGGGCTCGCTGGTGAACGCGGCCGCGTACACGACCTGCGGAGTCGTACGTGCAATCAGGAGCGCGGAGACGCCCATGTACCTGCCACGCCACAACACCGTTCGCCAACTGCGGCCGCCATCGGTGCTCTTCTTGACGCCCCCGCCTGTGCCCGCATACACGATGTTGCTGTCGGTCGGGTCGACCACAAGAGCGTCCACCCATCCTTCGGCCTCGCGGTGGCCGGGGGTTGCAGTCACCTGTCCGGGCGCGATTACGGGAGGCGGCGGCAAGAGTCCGCGGTTGAAGCCCTTCCAGCTGCGACCGCCGTTCACCGTCTTGTAGACGGCGACGCCGGTGCCCGCAAACAGCGTCGCTGGACGCTGCGGGTCGGCGATGAGCGCGTCAACGCGCGACGAGATCGGGGCCGTCGTCGTCGACTGCCAGTGACGCCCATCGTCCAATGTCTTGTAGACGCGTCCGCCGAGCATCGCGGCGTACACGCTGCCCGGCGCACGGGCGTCGAATGCGAAGGCCATCACGATGCCGCTGTCTGCGGGAAGGGAGTCGAGGCTCGGCGAAGCCGATCCCGCAGCCGCAGCCGCGGACGCGACTAAGGCAACGGCAGCTGCAACCGGGGCGGTCGTCGCAACAAATCCTCGACGTTCGCGCATCTCACAGGCGCTTATATCTCGCTCGTTACAAATGCGTCAAGTGCTCTCAAGGGCCAATCTCGAACGCCGGCGTCCCGTGGTCACCTCGCTGGCAGCGCCGTCTGCGCTTCAGTTGTTGTGGCCGAGGGGCGAGTCAGATCTCGTGTTCGATCGTGACGCCGTCGACCTTCCTGGATTTGCATTGGCCCGACGGGACAGAAGGACTGCTCGACGTGGGTGACTAAGGGATGGAAATCCTTACGGCTGCCGGTAATAGCCCCTATCGAACTCCCGACCCATCGCGAAGCCTCCCTGCCAAGAACAAAAACCTTGCCCGACCTCCGGACGCCCTGGCCGTGAGACCCGCCGGAGGCGTGCGCGAAGACCGGAGATCCCGAATTGGTGAGCGGAGTCCCGCACAGGGCGCATGTGCTGAACGTCACCGACCTGCAGAAGACAAGATTCGTGCTAAATCCTGCGAAAGCCGCCGGCACGGATTCGAGCCGCGGACGACCCTTCAATTACGAGTGACGTCAAGACCACCCGTTCTAAACCTGATTGCTCTGTTTGTGGCCTAAGGAACTTGGTAGGTGTGGTTGAGCAAGCCCTTCTCGTCCACCCAGAGCGAGAACCCGCCGATCGGCAGCGGGCCTTCGAGTACGTGGAGGGCGAAGCGGCGGTCGGGTTCGTACTCGGATACCTCGACGAGAGAGGCGTGCTCTTTGCCGCCGCCGCGGTGCACCTCGCGCAGGCGCGATCCTACGCGGAGCCTTTCGTCATCTTCGGGCGTGACGGAGACGGTGCTCGCCTGCCAGATGGCGAGCTTCCCGGGATCGGTGGCGTAGGCGAAGACGTCCGCGACGGGACGGTTGATCTCGGTCACGATCGTGAAGTCGATCATGGCTGCGTCCTTTCCTCGATGAGGTTCCACCAGGTGTCGAATGCGCGTCTCCGCCAGCGTGGGCCGGTGTCGAGTCCGGCGAAGATGCGGGAGAGGAAGGGGCCGGCGAAGAGGTCGAGCGCGGCCTCGGGGTCGATGTCGCGGCGGAGATCACCCCGCTCCTGGCCGCGCTCGATCAGCGCCCGCGCGACGGCCCTGCGGGGGAGCAGGACGCTTTTTCGGAACGCCTCGATCAGCTCGGGATGCCGTTCGTGTTCTGCAATCAGGCCGCCGATCAGGCCGACGTAGGCGGCCCCATCTTGGGGAAAGCCGGCCTCGACTGCTTGCCAGAGCTCTGCCTTCGTGTTCCCGAGATCGGGCGGATCCATAGGGGGCAGCTGGCGTGAGATGACGGCGGCGACGAGCGCCGCCTTATCGGAGTAACGACGATAGATAGCGGGCTTCCCAACGCCGGCGGTGGTCGCGACGGCTTCCATGTTCATGCGGGCGAACCCGCGCTCGGCGAGCAGCGCGAGCGTGGCAGTGACGATTGCGTCGTCGACATCGGGATCGAGTGGCCTGGCCATGACGGAACTATGACGTCACGTAATGAGAAGCGGCTACGGGAGAGATGTCCCGGCCGGACTCGACGACGGGAACCGCCTCGCTCGAAGCCGGCTCGAGCCGCTCGCACCCGAGTAACGCCATCAGGTTGAGGAACCATGCGCCGGCTACGAACGGCGCAAAGATGATCAGCCCTGCGATGGCCCCGGCGAAACACGCAGCGAGCGCCAACAGCAGGACGACGTTGATTACGCGGAGGACGAGCAGCATCGGGATCTCCTTCTAATGGTCAGTCGATGCGGGCGGGCGACAGCGTGGCGGTCGTCGGGAGGAAGTGATGCCGGGGGAGCCGCTCGAATAGTCGGATCCCAAGCGACACAAGGTCCTATTTACGTAACGTAACAGAAACGTTACGAAATACAAGCCCCATGTAGATCGGGGTCAGGCGTTCCACTGGAACACCGGGGTCGTCGCTCAGGTCTCGAGGAGAGGCTTGGCCCCCACGGCACAGGAGCTGCGAGAGGTTGTGGATCTTCTTCGCGGGTCATCAGCCGGTCCGCTGGTCGCGAAGGAAGCGGTTGAAGAAGTTGATGACCCGGCGCTCGTACTCGTCGGGGCGAGCCTGTATGCCGCCGGTGTGTTTTGAGCCGGACACCTTCCAGATCTGCTTTGGCTCACCTGCCGCTGCGTAGTAGATCGGGCCTCGCGTGTTTTCTCCGCCCAGGCCGGGGTCGGCGTGGATCAGGAAGACCGAGCGGGGTGCGATCTGCGCGATGCGGCTCTCGATCGGTGGCGGCGGGCCGTGGTTCGAGAAAATGCTCAACGCGGCGGTCATGAGCGCCAGGTTGGGCTCTGCCAGCAGGCGGGCGGGGCCGGTGACGTCCTCGTCGCCGACGCGACTTCCCGCGCCTTCTGCAACGATCGCCTTGAACGCGGTCGACTGCGCGGCGGCTTCGATGAGGATTTCGCCGCCGATCGAGAAGCCGAAGCCGCCGATACGACCGGGGTCGACATCGGGACGATGACGGAGATACTCGGCAGCCGCCAGAAGGTCACGATCGCCCGCCCAGCGCACGATGTCGCCCTCGCTTGAGCCCTGCCCGCGGGGGTCGAGTAGTAGAACGCCGTAGCCGTGTCGGATCAGCATCCTCGCTTCCCGGGAGCGTGTGGCGCCCGGGAACAGGACGACCGCGGCGCGATTCCTCGAGGGGACATACGACGCAGCCAGGTTGAGCGAATCGTCGGTGACCACGGTGACGGTTTCGTAGGGGACGCCGAGGTCGGGGGTCACCGCGGAGCGTCCCGTGTGCACGTAGATGTAGGCGAAGCCGATCGGGAAGACGATGAACCAGACGATCGCCCATGCCAGGACCGGCGTTGCCACGACGATGAGCGCGCGGCGAAGGTAGCGACGCCGTCTGCTTCCGTCGGTGCGCCGTGCCTTCCAGAGCGTGACCGGACCGAGAAGGAGCAGCGAGACTCCTGCGACGATCGCGAGCAGGCCTGTGAAGTGGTCGCCGGCGGCGCTGCCGTCGCGGAGGTAGTAGGCCGCCGGCACGCCGACGGTGACGGCGAGCGCACCAAAGGTCATGGCCGTGATTGCCCGCAAGCCGGCGCGCAGGCGCGGGTATCCGGCCGCGAGGATCGCCAGAAAGGCGATGGGAATCAGCCCACTTGCGAGGTGGTCGCCCGCGGAAGTACCCGGCTCAGGCTGGAGGAAGTTGTCGTCGACGATATGGAGCCCGACGACTCCTACCGCGATCAGAAAGACGGCGGTGCCCCGGCGGACGGTGCTTGCGCACGTACCACGTCCGACTGCTGGGACCCGGAGTCGGGAGGCGAGGGTGCTCATGACTGATTCGCGACGGCGCAGGTCGTTGCGGTCCGGGAAGCGCCGTGACTGCGTGCCGCTGCTCGGAGCGTCGAGTACGCCCAGATCGTTCTGATGATCCCCCAACAAAGAGCGATGAGGCCGCTGAGCAGAAGGACGTACATGAGATCGGGCAGCCCCTGAGCGGCGACGAAGAGTGACAAGCCGAGCTGCTTCGGCACGAGGACCAGAACGAGAGCCGCCCAACCGAGGCTGCCGGCGAGCCAGAGCCAGATGCGCAAGCGCGGACGTACGCGACCAGCTGGAAGGTGGCCGCGACGCAGAGCCGCGATCCAGCGCACGATGCCTCGGAGCTGAAGGGTGACGACTCCGAAGAGCAAGGCCCAGAGGACGAAGGTGGCGCTGATCGACGGTGGTGGAGCGGGATCGCGCCCTTCGAGGAGGCTCGTCACCCCCTCCGAGATGGTGCCCATGCGACCGTTGAGGAACAGGTCGATGGAGTTCTCGGCGTTCATCAGCACGACAACCCCCGTCCCGGTGCCGGGCACGAGGACTGCGTTTGCGTGGAAGTTGAACGTCTCGCCCTGGTGGTGGATGGCCGGGATTCCGTTAATCGGCCCGACGAACCAGCCCATCCCATACGAGGTGCCAGCTTTCGGTGTTGGGACGGCGGGTCGGTGGAGCTCCGCCACTCCGTCAGGTGAGAGCACGGAGGCCGAGCGGTAGCGGCCGTTGTTCAACTGGGCGATCAGGTAGTGGGTCATGTCCTCGGCGTTGGAGATCAAATAGCCGGCCGGGACGAGCCCACGGTTGTAAGGCAGGTCAGCCGCTCTAGGCCGGCCGAACCAGTAGTGGTAGCCGGTCGCGAGTCCGCGCTGCTCGGCCGCCGCGGCCGAGGTGAACGAGCCGCGCATCTGTAGCGGGTCAAAGATCTCCGTCTGGACGTAGTCCTCGTAGCTCCGCCCTGCGACCGTCTGCACGATCAGGCCGAGGACCGCGTAATTGACGGTGCTGTACTGATGGGTCTTTCCGACCGGGGCCGTCAGCTCGACGCTGCTGAGCCTTCTTACTGTCTTCTCGAGGGCGGCATCGCTTATGTCGCCGTTTCCCTGGAACGTGCGGCCGGTCTTGGTCGATAGGCCGCTTGTGTGGTTCAGGAGGTGGCGAACGGTGATCCGCGTGGACGCTGCCTCGTCTCCGACGCGGAACCACGGCAGGTAGCGCTGCACGGGCGCGTCGAGTTCGATCTTCCCGGCTTCGACCAGCTGCATGATGGCCAGTGCGGTGAACGATTTGCTGAGCGAGCCGATGATGAAGGGTGTCTGCGGCGTCACCGGTCGCCCGGAGTCATCCGCTTTGCCGAAGCCGCGGAGGTAGGTGATCCGGTCGTTCTCGCTGATACCGAGCGCGAGTCCGGGGATCCGCTGGGCCGCCATCTCTCCTCGGACGAAGCGCTCGATCGCCGCGAACTTCGCTGCAGACCCCTGCCCGTTGGTAGCGGGAGCATCAGAGCCCGGCCTGCTCGCGAGGTAGGCCGCACCGAGAACCAGCGCGAAGAGGATCATCCATACGCCGGCCTTCCGTCGGACTGGTCGCTCGCGCCTGCTGGCGGCGGGGCGAGGGCCGCGGTTCGTGGCTGTCGCTTCGACATACTCGCGCGGCGGCAGGAAGCGGATCACGATCACGGCCATCGCGCCGGCCAATGCCGCGGCTACGAAAAGCCCGGTACCCATCGCCTGCGTAAAGGCGTCGCCGGTCGATGCGAGTAAGGCAGAGGCCGCATTGGGTGGAAGCTGAGCCGAGATCGCACTGGCTGCCCCGACTGAGGACTGGGCCGCCGCCTGGGCGCTGGCGGGCAGCGCGCCGAGGGAGCCCTCAACATCAGTGGAATAGAGGGAGCTGACGAGTGAACCAACAACGGCAACGCCGAGCGCTCCCGAGACCATCCTGGCCACGGTGTTCGTAGCCGAGGCGACGCCGGTCTTGGCAGCCGGAACAGCGCCAATCACTGCCTCGGTCGCCGGCGCCATCACCCAGCCCATCGCGAGCGCAAGCCCGAAGAACCAGGCCGCGAGCAGGAGCGCGTTCGTGCTCGGGCTCCAGAACATGGTCACTGCCAGAACCAGTGCGAGACCGGCCAGGCCCGCTCCGACGACGCGTGAGGTCCCGAGCCTCCGTACTGCCTTGCTCGACGAGCCGGCGCCCATCATCAGCCCCAGCGCTATCGGGCTCATGATCGCGCCGGCCTCGATCGCGCTGTACCCGTGGGCGAACTGCAAGTACTGGGTCAACGCGAAGATCGCGCCGAGGAGCGCGAAGAAGGCGACGCTGACTGCCGCCGTTCCCACGCTGAAGCGTGCGCTCCGGAAGAAGCCCAGGTTGAGCATCGGCTCCTTCGTGTGCCCTTCCCACCAGACGAATGTCCCGAGCAGCGCGATGCTCGCGGCGAGCGCGCCGACGACGATGCCGGATGTCCAACCCCGGTCGGGCGCCTCGATGATCGCGTAGACGAGGATGCTGAAGCCGACGGCGGAGAGCGCCGCTCCCAGGACGTCGAACGACCCAGGCCTGGGGTCACGACTTTCAGGCACGTAGCGAATGCCGAGCAACAGCGCAACCGCTGCGAACGGAACGTTGACCAGGAACACCGACGGCCACGCGAACCACTCCAGCAAGAGCCCACCCGCTAGCGGGCCGAGTCCGATCCCGACCGCCGCCAGAGCAGCCCAGATGGCGATCGCCTTGCCGCGCTCCTCTCCCGTGAAGACATTGGCGATGATCGAGAGCGTGGCCGGCATGATCAGCGCGGCGCCGATACCCATCAAGGCGCGCACACCGATCACCTGGTTGGCGGAATCGGCGACGAGGGCGCCGAGGCTCGCAAGGCCGAAAATCGAGATGCCTGCCTGAAGCGCGAGCTTGCGCCCGAAACGGTCACCGAGCGTCCCGAAGACGAGCAGAAGGCCCGCGAACACGAGCAGGTACGAGTCGACCATCCATTGCAACTTGGAAGGGGAGGCGTGGAACTCGTCCTGCAGCGTCGGCAGGGCGACGTTGAGGATCGTGTTGTCGAGCCCGATAATCACGAGGCTCAACGAGAGCACGCCGAGCGTCTTCCAACGGCGCGCGTACTGGACGGAATCGATGGTCATGAGACCGTGCTCCTTTCGGGTGCGAGGGGACCGCGGCTCGAGCCGGCGTCGCCGAAGGAGGCGCCCAGCCCCGCCGCGTAGGCGAACGGATGGTGGAAGGCGTCGAGCGCGTCCGCGCCCGAAACGTGGACATCGAACTGCTCATCGAGGTGAGCGTCGACGACCGCGACTTTTACGCGGCCCGTGCCGTTGTTCCAGAGAAGCGAAACGGCGAGACCGTCCTTCTCACGGACGGCGAGCTCGCGCCAAGTGTCGTACCGAAAGGAAGCACTCATGACTCCTCCGTCTGGGTAGGGGGTGGCCGGGCAGGTCACGGGATCTGCACCTCGCTGACCGGAACAGCCGTCGTGCGCTCGGCGACGAAGAACGGAAGCAGCGCGAGCGCGGTCTCCTCGCTTGCGGATTCCACCGTCCACCAGATCGAATGACCGCCGGAACCACACGACGCCAGCGCCGCCTGACGGCGAAGCGGGCTCTCGAAGCCGCGGAAGGCGGCGAAAACGACACCGCACTGATTCGGCTCATGGTGGTGGTGAAGTAGGTAACGGGGCATGCGCCAACCCTGCGACACCGGCGGCGCCCTGACATCAGGCGGACACCCTGAATCGACCACCCTGATTTCTCGATAGATCCGCCCTGCTTTAGGGTGGAGTCCGGAAAACGACAGATGACACTTGCCACCCACCTGGTTGGCCGCGCGTCGGAGCTCGACGCGGTCGAACGTCTCCTCACACAGGCCGGCGAGGGACAGTCCGCGGCGCTCGAGCTCGTCGGCGAACCAGGGATCGGCAAGACGCGCCTTCTCGCCGAGCTGGCCGCCCGTGCAGACGCACGGGCCTTTCTCGCCCTTTCGGGTCGGGCCGGTGAGCTCGAGCTCGACTTGCCGTTCTGGGTCTTCGTCGACGCGCTCGACGAATATGTCCACGGCCTCGACCCACACCGCCTCGACAGCCTCGACGACGATGTTCGAGCCGAGCTGGCCACCGTCTTCCCCTCACTGACGGGCCTCGCATCGGGACGCACCACAGCCATGCAACACGAGCGATACCGCAGCCACCGCGCCGTCTGCACACTGCTCGAAACGCTGGCGCAGACGCAGCCAGTGGTTCTCGTGCTCGACGACTTCCACTGGGCGGATCCCGCATCAGTCGAGCTGCTCGGCGCGCTGCTCCACCGACCGCCGACCGCCCGAGTATTCGTCGTACTCGCCGTGCGACCCCGTCAGATGGGTGAGCGGCTCACTGCCACGATCGAACGAGCGCACCGTGACGGCGCAATCACGCGTATCGAACTCGGGGCACTCAGCCCGGATGATGCCCGCGAGCTCGTCGGCGACCGAGCAGACGCAACCAGCCTCTACGAGGAAAGCGGCGGCAATCCGTTCTACCTCGAGCAGCTCGCGCGGTCCAGCGACCGTCCCGACCCTCCAGGCGCGGCCGACGAGCCTTCGTTCATAGGCGTGGACGTTCCGGCTGCGGTCGCCGCCGCACTCACCGAGGAGCTCGCTCTACTCTCCAAGCCGGCACGGCTCATCCTCGAGGGCGCCGCCGTCGCGGGAGACCCTTTCGACCCGGAGCTTGCAGCCGCGGCCGCCGGAGCCTCCGACGCGGCAGCGGTCGAGGCTCTCGACGACCTGCTCCGCCTGGATCTCATCCGTCCGACCGACGTTCCCAGGCGCTTCCGGTTCCGTCACCCGCTCGTCCGTCACGCGGTCTACGAGTCGATGCCCGGCGGCTGGCGGCTCGGCGCGCACGAACGCTGCGCTGACGCCCTTGCCCTCCGCGGCTCCCTGCCCACGACGATCGCACACCACGTCGAACGTTCCGCCCGTCAGGGCGACGAGGCCGCAATTGCGCTACTGCAAGTGGCAGGAGATGCTGCGGCCCCCCGCGCACCCGCAAGCGCCGCACGCTGGTTCGCGGCCGCCCTTCGTCTTCTACCCGCGACCGCGCCCAGCAGCCTCCGTGTCGAGCTGCTGCTCGCACGTTCCGAAGCGCTAGCCGCCACCGGCCAACTCGGCGAGAGCCACGCGGCACTCCTCGAAAGCATGAAGATCGTCCCTCAAGAGGCCGAGTCCTTGCGCGTCCGCCTCACCACCGCCTGCGCGCGCGTCGAGCACCTCCTCGGCAGATACAACGATGCGCACGCCCACCTCGAGAACGCGCTATCCGACCTCCAAGATCCAACCTCCGTACAGGGGGTCGAGCTCATGATCGAGCTCGCGGGCGACAGCCTTTATCTCGGCGACTACAAGGCGATGCGCGCCTGGGCGAGCCGCGCGGTCGATGCGGCAGTGCTGCTCGACAGCCAGCCCCTGATCGCATCGGCGCTCGCCGCCCGTGCGCTCGCAAGCGCAGTTGCCGGTCGCGCAGCCGAGGGACAGGCATTCTCCGCTGACGCCGCCACCCTGATCGACAGCCTCGCCGACGACGAGCTCGGCGCCCGGCTCGACGCGCTCGCCCATCTCGCCACCGCCGATTTCTACCTGGAGAACTTCGCGGGAGCAGGGTCTCACGCCGAGCGGGCGCTGAAGATCGGCCGAGCGATCGGAAAGGGCGATCTCTTCCCGCTTGTCGTCCCGATGCTCGGAGGCAGCCTCTGGGTTCGAGGCAGGATGGCGGAGGCCGGCGAGGTGCTCGACGACGCTATCGCAGCCGCGCGGCTGGTGGACAACCCGCAAGGGCTGTCCTGGAACCTCTTCAACCGCTCCTACGCCGCGTTCGCCGCCGGCGACATCGACCTCGCACTCGCGACCGCAATCGAAGCCTTCGACCTCGCTCGACAGCTCGATCCCGGCCCCGTCCCCGCTCACGCCGCCGTTGCACTCGCCTATGCCCGCTTCGAAACCGGCCATCCAGAGCGGTGTGCGCAGCTGCTGGTCGAGTTCGCGGGTGGGCACGAGCTACGGCTGATCGGGGGAGGTTGGCGGGCCAGATACCTCGAGCTACTCACCCGCTCTCTGCTCGCTGCGGGCCGCCGCAACGAAGCCGAGCAGGCTGCGGCGGCTGCCCGAGCCTGCGCCGATACCGTGGGACTCCCGATGGCAGGCGCGATGGCAGCCCTGGCCGCCGCCGCGCTCGATCTCGACTCCGGCGAGCCGTCGACCGCCGCCGAGCTCGCGCTGAGCGCTGCAGCGGCGCTCGAGGAGAACGGGAACGCCTTCGACGCCGCAACATCGCGGCTGGTCGCCGGCCAGGCGCTGGCCGCCGCGGGCGAGCAAGACCGGGCGACAGCCGAACTGGAACACGCGGCCGCGGCGTTCGAGTCGTTCGGCTCGATCCGCTACCGGCTGCAGGCGGAAAAAGAGCTCCGGAAGCTGGGACGCCCCGTCCACCGGCGCACACGGCCAGGTGTGGCAGACGGAACCGGCATCGACTCCCTCACCGAACGCGAGCTCCAGATCGCTCGGCTCGTCGTCGACCGCAAGACCAACCCTCAGATCGCGGCTGAACTTTTCCTCAGCTCAAAGACGGTCGAAAGCCATCTGCGCAACACCTTCCGGAAGCTCGGCGTCGCATCTCGCGTCGAACTGGCGCGCGCAGTCGAGGGCGCCGAGCGCACGCCGTAGGCGCGGCTCGATCCCCCAAGCGAGCGCACGGGCGAGTCCGATTGCGATCCCCGCGCCCAGCGCCGCTTCGACCGCGAGTAGGGTACTCGCTCCTGGAGGGTGCAGAAAGCGCTCGATCACCAGGGCATCCCATACACCGTCATGCGGGGACCCTCGCGTCCGAAGCACCTTGCCGCTGTGCTGGAGGGAAACCGGTCAGTCTCTGGGTTGCATCGAAGAGTGGCCCCAGGTCGCGCACGGCGGAAGCGAATGCCACCCGAGATCGTCCGGTGCGTACGACCGGACGATCTCGAGGGTGGTGTGCCGAGAGCCGTGAGACTCAACGCGCGGCGTCGATCCGGTCGTGGGTCTCATCTCGGGTTGAAGAGGTGCGAGTAGGTGTTCAGGGATCGTGGTGACCTGGAAAACGCCGACGGGGGAGGGCGGCTCGAGAGTGCAATATCACAAGCCGATGGACACCGACGGGTCGAGCCGCCGGAGGTGGGTGCGCGCGTCGCTACTGCTTCGGCGGCAGCGTGCGGGCGAAGCTGGTCGCTGCTGTCACCCAGCGTTTCAGCGAAGCGCCGTTCAGGCCCGCCTTCTCGACGAACACCATTCCCGTCATCGGCCGGCCAGTGAAGTCCATCGGCCGGACGTGCGGCTTCCGCAGCGCCGACTCGGCGCCCTCGGCTCCGAGTCGGAGCATGAGATCGTCTCCGGCGATTCCGCACGCCATGTGCCCATCGACCATGAACGCGAGACCGCCGAACATCTTGCGCTCGCTGACGCCGGGGTCGCCTTCGAGGATGTCACGCACCCGATCGGCGAGCGTTTCGATCGTAGGCCACGACGCTCTTCTCAGCCGAGGGTCGGGGGTTTGAGCGAGAAGTTCTGCGGCGGCGGAGTCGGCTGCAAGGAGCTCGGGTCGGTGGTGCCGGGCGTGGTCTCAACCCATGCCAGTCCGTTCCAGTACGCTCGGATCCGTCCTCGGCGGCTGATCTCGACGTGGAGCGAGTCGGGCAGCATCATCCCCGCCGGTACAAAGAGGTTGATCCCCTCGGCTTCGACACGCCGGAACACCTTGTCCGGAGGCTCCGTCGCGGCTTCGAGCGTGATCGTGCCGCCGCAGCAACGCGCCTTGCGCGGCCACACGTAGAGGACGCCGCCCCGCTCGCGAATCGCATCGATCACGCGAGCAGATGCGACAAGTTCAGTCGACATGCTGTCTGTGTAGCAGGCCGCGCCCGTGAGAGCGGGTTGCGCGGGGGAATCCCGCGAACCCGATCCCGAGAAGTAGCAGCGCTTCAGGCGGTCATGCGACCGGCCACCGTGTACTTGGTGACCGACGTCCTTCGACCGGGAGTGTCACCGGGCGTCATCGCATTCAGGGCAGCGTCACCTCGGGCGTAGTCGTCCTCGTTCTCGAAGAACAGAATCACGAGCGAGGTGTTTGCGGCCTCGTCGTGGAGCATCAGGATCTCGGTGGCCGGGATGTCGTCGGGCCGCGGGTCATTCTCGATCTCCTTCGACAGCTCGGCCATGCGCTTGCCATCGACACCTTCAAAGGTGACTGCGCGAGCAAATGCCATCTTCGCCTCCTTGCGATTGACGACTAACAGATCGCCTGTAGTCCAGGGCCACCACACAGCGTTACACACCGCCGGGAAGGAGGTAGTCCGCGGTTCGTCCGCTGAGGTCAGCGAGGGGCGGGGGCTACGGGGCGTAGGCGATCATGATGCCCGTCAGCGCGAACACAGCGAACCCGGTCATCCCGAGCGCTACGACGCTGTATGCGAGGAGACCGGGTTGCCGGTTGTCGTCCGGGGCCAACCGCTCGACGAGGATGGGTACGGGCGCGGCGGTCAGGGCGACGGAGCCGACGACGAGCAGGAGGCTGAGGGTCACCGGCAGGAAAGTGAAGTCCTCGCGGTTGCCGCGTACGATTTGGCCGAGCATGAAGGCGGTCGTGCCGAGCGTGAACACGATCGTCCGTAGGCGCGTTCTCGGAGGTAGCAGTGTGCGTCCGATCGCGTAGGCGAGGCCGAGTGCAACGCCGGCGAATGCAGCGAAGACGTAGATAGCTGCGGTTCCTCCTCGGGTGAACTCGCCGACGATCGCGCCCATAGCTGTCTGGATGCCGAGCGCATCGTGCTCGGCGAGGAACACGATCCGCATGAAGACCCGCCCGAGCGTGCCGCCGACAACAACACCTACGGCGAAGCCGACCCCGGCGCCGATCGCGAGATTGCGAAGCCACCACCGCATGTTCCAACCTCCTCGGTCATCCTGGCCGCGCGAGTATCACCGACACGATCGATCAGGGCAAGGAACGGCCCGTCAGACGCGCTTGGACGATGAGCCTCTGCGATGCCGGATGCGCGGCTCGAGGTGATCCCAGCAGGGGGATACCGACCTGACATTCGCAGCCCAGCACCGAGGTCGGACTCGTACCAGGCGTCGTACGCGTGGGCACGGTTGCCCTCTGCGCCGAACGTGGTCGAGCCGGGCAGCAGATCAGGGTGACGATCGTCGGCCGGGGTGCGTCTCATCTCGAACTACCGAGCTTCGTGTTCGCTTCGCGCCGGCAGACCTGCCGGCTTGTCAGAGGCGTCAGCCGCCGCCGGGTGGTCGTTTCCAGCCGAGGACGATGACGGCTACGACCAGGATGATGAGGGCGGCTATGCCCATGTGAATTTTCGTCGGCGGCGTCGTCGTCGTGGCATCAGCCGACGGACGGGGCGGCGTGGATTAGGGGGGCGTCGCCGGCGAGCCTGACGGTTGCCTTGACGTTGACGGGGATGCTGAGGGCCATTGCGACAAGGCAGCCGTTTTCGGCGCGTTCGATCGCCGCCTCGAGGTGCGTGATGGCGTCGGGCGAGTCGGTCTCGGCGCTCACCTGGAGGTCGATCGAGGTGAAGCCGAGCTGACCGTCGTCGCGGGGGCCAACGTGGCCGTTGCCGTCGACGTGCAACGACAGAAGGGGGATGGTACGGCGTCGGAGGATCGCGGCGAGGGTGACTGCGAAGCAGGTGGCGGCGGAGGCGACAAGGAGGTCTTCGGGGCTCCAGACTCCCTCGGCTTCGCCGCCGAAGTCCGGTGGCGTGGCGACGTCGAGATCGTGTTTGCCGGCGACGGAGGCGACGGTGGTCGAGCCGCCTTCCCATTCGATGCTTGCCGGGAACTCGAAGTGCTTGGGGCGGGCCATTGCTGCTCTCCTCTGGTCGGGTCTCCGTCACAACCGAGTGTTGTTCCTTTGGACCGACCGGGCATCGGGTGGGCCACTGAGTCCAGATCAGTAACAACTACGGACATTCTACAATCACATAGTTGTGTAAAGTAGAACGTATGAACACGGACATAAGACCGTCCTGGAAGCTGCTCGAGCTGTACCAGACCGAGTGGTGCCCGGCGTCGCGGCGGGTACGTCAGCGACTGACCGAGCTGGACGTGACCTATGTGAGCCGGCAGGTGCCGGTCGAGCGGGAGGAGCGTCTCGAACTCCTCACGCGGATCGATACCGACTCGATCCCCGCACTCGTCTGCGAGGACGGCGCTGTGCTCGTCGGGGAGGAGGAGATCCTCGCCTACCTAGACGAGCGCTTCCCCGAGCCGGCCGGCGCCGAAGCTCACCGACTGAAAGCCGTCAAGGCGCGCAAACGCGAACTCGAGGAGGCAACACGATGCTTGGAACCAGCTACGCACTGACCGGCGAGACAACACTCGCTCTCGCGGACACTGTGGAACGTGTCCGCGAGGAGCTCAAGGTCGAGGGCTTCGGCGTCCTGACCGAAATCGACGTGAAGGCAACGCTGAAGGAGAAGCTCGACATCGACGTCGAGCCCTACGTGATCCTCGGCGCATGCAACCCGCCGCTCGCCCACCAGGCGCTCGAGGCCGAGCCCGACCTCGGCGTCCTGCTCCCCTGCAACGTCGTCGTCTACGAACGCGGCGGCGTCACCCACGTCTCGGCCGTCGACGCGGAGCGGATGCTCTCGATCGTCGAGAACGACCAGCTCGCGGGCGTTGCCGAGGACGTTCGCGCCCGGCTCGGTGCCGTCGTCGACCGCGTCGTCTCCAACGAGCACGTCTGAACCGTTAACAACGAAAGGAGCCTGAGATGACCCGGAACGAAGGAACTCTCGATCGACTCACGCGAGGTGTTGTAGCGATCATGGCCTTGATCCTCGCGTTCGCGGTCGGGATCGGCACGGTCGCCGGGGTGATCCTCGCTCTCGTCGCCCTCGTGATGGCGGTCACCGCCGCCGTCGGCTTCTGCGCGCTCTACAAACTGCTCGGCATTTCGACCGAGCGGCAGACCGTCCCGCCTCGCTAGACCGCCGGACGACGAGAACTCTTCCCGACCTCGACCGGCGTCAAACAGACAAGGAGACCTGATGGATGTTTCAGCCGAATCCTTCCAGACCGCTGTGATCGAGCGCTCCCGTGAGCTGCCCGTGATCGTCGACTTCTGGGCACCCTGGTGTGGCCCCTGCCACGCCCTGGCCCCGGTGCTCGAGCAGGAAGTGGAGCGCCGCCGTGGGGCAGTCGAGCTCGTCAAGGTCAACGTCGACGAGAGCCCCGAGCTTGCGAGCCGCTTCGCGGTCAGCGGCATCCCGAGCGTGAAAGCGTTCTCCGACGGCGCTGTTGTCAACCAGTTCGTCGGCGCGATGCCGCCCGCAGTGGTCAGCGGCTTCCTCGACGCGATCGTGGACGAGGCGGCATGAGCGACCAGTCGACAGGCGGGTTGCCGCACCCGCTGCCCGAGATGCTCGTGGAGCTGATTGCGCGGCGCTTCCACGTGATCGGTGAGCCGATGCGGATCAGGCTGCTCGACCGTCTGCGCGGCGGCGAGGCATCGGTGCACGAGCTCGCCGAGGGCACGGGTGCTTCGCAGCAGAACGTCTCGAAGCACCTCGCTGTGCTGCACGAGGCCGGGATCGTGGCCCGGCGCAAGGAAGGAACCCAGGTCTTCTACCGGGTCGTCGACGAAGGGGTGTTCGAGCTGTGCGAGTCCGTGTGCGGCAGCGTGCAGCGACAGGTGCTGGAACTGAACGCGATCCTGGAAGGGGTTGGAAGATGAGCGGCGGCTGGCCGCTCGAGCGCGTGCTCTTCGCTATGGCGGGCACGATGACGCTCGTGACCGTCGCGCTCGCCGCGCTCGGATCGCCGTGGTGGCTGCTGCTGACGGCGTTCGTCGGGGCGAGCCAGTGGATGTACGTGTCCGTCGGGCAATGCCCCGCCTCCTAAAAGGCGGGTTTCGGGGCCCATTTGACGCGTCGGACCTCGTGAGTGTGGGAACGGCTCCAGCAAAAACTGCCGATTTGCAGGTCTTTTTAGATGGG